>JBFMFR010000004.1:0-263818 GCA_040752025.1 Chloroflexota bacterium
GACAACACAAGAGTTGTTATCCTTTCGTGTTCCAGCTCACTTCTTGGATCAATTGTCAACGATCAAACCCTTGTTTGCCTTGCCAGATGAAATCCATCAAGTCAAATGAGGGACAATACCCAAATTTGCAACACCCAAAATAATACATCTTCTTCATCTAATGGTTTGTGAGCCCGATTCAGCTTGACTTGTAAATCCTCGCCTTCAACATAATCCATAACAAGGTATTGGCCTCTTTCTGGAACAGAGAAAAAATCTGCTACATTAGGAAGGTTTGGGTGATCCAATTGGGCTAATATTTTGGCCTCTCGACTAAATTGCTTTTGGGATTCCTTGGATGCATCTAAATTTTCTTTGATAGCGACTGGTTTCTCTAATCGCATATCCCATGCTTTATAAACAGCCCCCATACCCCCTTGCCCCAATAAACTCACAATACGATACCTGCTTTCCAAAATTTCTCCAGTGGATAGTGGCATTGATTACACTCCCTGATGATTTTGTCTTATTATATCTCCATTTTGTAAACACATTAGGTACAGACCCACTACTCGGCAATATGGCTCGGGTAGTTCGAGTAACTTTGACTAATCCCAATGATCAGCCAGACAATATCAGGATTTTTGTAATGTAATGAATAGATCAATTTAGGAGGTCAAGCTTCGTTGGCATGCTATCTTAGGTGGTGAATAATTATTGTGGAAAGAACTACTATTCTTTCTCCGCTTAGGCGGCTAAGGTAAAATTTTTCACTGCGTAAACGCCTCCAACGCCGCCAGGGTATTCTCCAGGGGTACTTCGGCCATCAGCGGCTTGGCCGGGGCCAGGATGTAGCCGCCGCCCTGGCCAAGCTCGGCTTGCAGGCGGGTCACTTCGGCGCGGATTTCGGCGGGCGTGCCGAAGGGCAGCAGCTTCTGCGTGCCCAGCCCGCCCCACAGGCGCAGCTCGCGCCCGTAGCGCCGCTTGATCTCGTACACGTCCATGGCCTCCGGTTGGACCGACTCGAGCACATCCAGCCCACTGGCGATCATCTCCGGCAGGATGTCGAAGACGTTGCCGCAGCAGTGCTGGAAGGTCCACTTACCCCCGGCGTGCACAGCGGCGAAGTACTGCGCCGCCCGCGGCTGGATGAACTTGCGCCACAGCTTCGGTCCCATGATCACGCCGCGCTGCTCGCCCCAGTCGTCCGAGAGCATGATGCCGTCGATGGGCAGGCGCGCCAGGCGCTCGACCACCTGCAAGTGCACCGCCAGGATGCCATCCAGCAGCTCGGCGTAGAAATCCGGGTTGAGCAGCATGTCGGTCAGAGCGTTCTCGAAGCCGCGCAGCGTCCACGAGCGCTCGAACAGGCCGAAGCCGGTGGCGGCCACGATGAACTGGCCGCGGCTCTGCGCCGCCCGGATCTGTTCCCACAGGAGCGCTTCGTCCCACAATGTATCGATCTCCGGCCAATGGTAGCCCGCCAGTTCGGGCCCTGCCAGCGCCGGCCGCTCCAGGTGGGCCGGGCGCTGGTCGGTGCGCCAGGCGACCCCGAAGGCATCGGTGTAGCGACCAATGCCCTCGGCCGGCGTGCCCAGCGCCGGCAGGCGCACCACGGCGATGTGATCCTGGACGCGCTGGCGCCAGGCCAGACCGCCGAAGTGGGCGTCCAGGCGGGCAACCACCTCGGCTTCGGCCGGCAGCGTGTAGGGTGGCGGCTGGATTTCCTGGAAGTTCAGGGCTGCCAACACTTTGTTGCGTAAGTCCATGTCAGTTCTCCACAGGGTGCAGCGTCGCCAGCACAGGCTGGGCAGCTCCGGCGCAAGCGCTGGCGTTCTCGATCGGCGCTTCCAGGACGATCACCGGGATGGTATAGGAGATGGGATTCTTGAAGCCGGCACGCGCCAGGTACCAGGTGTAATGCACGCCCTGCGCCTCGAATTCAGCCAGGTCGTAGTGCACCTGGCCAATGTCCATCGATGCGGTGATGGCCGGGGCCTCCGTAGGGCCCTGCTCGCGCAGCTTGCAGCCGGGCACGGCCACGGATTGCAGCCCCATGCGGCCGATGTCGTCAACGCTCTCTTGCCAGGCCAGTGGGTTGTAATACAGGCCCAGCCCTGGCAGGTGCGCCAGGCGCAGCTCGCTGTGGGCGGCGGTGGGCGTAAATGTGGGCAGGGCGGTGGGCGCTTCAGTCGGTGCGCTGATCGGCGTCGGCGGCGGGGGAGTGGGCGAAGGCGCCTGGGTTGGCGCGGGCAGGGCCTGGGGCGCGGTGGGCAGGGGTGTGTGCGCGGGAGGCGGGCTGCTGGCAGTTTGTAGCGGGGTTTGCCTGGCGGGCAGGGCGCAGGCTGCCAGCAGGATTGCCAGGAGGAGGGCCAAGTGGAAGGGTTTCATGATCGCCTGTCTAGTTCGCTTTGCTCAGGCGGTTGTAGAAGTATTTGACGTTCTTTTCGAAGCGGTGCATGCCGCCCAGCAGCCAGGCGTCGAAGGGCGTTGGCAGGCTGATTTTCACAGCGTTTTCTAGCGATCCGCCAGATTGCACCACCTGGCGCACCAGGCTTTCCAAAGTATCCATATACTCGCGCAAGCGGCGCAGGTCGGCTTTGCCGCCTACCGGGCCGTGGCCCGGCACGAAGATTTCCAGCTCGGAAGCCTCGAGGTTTTGCAGGTGGGCCTTCCAGGCGGGAGCATCGCCGTAGTGCATGGAGGGCTGCTGGGCGAAGGAGCCCAGGTCGCCGATGAAGGCCAGGCGCGCTTTGGGTAAAACCAGGCAGGCGTCGCTGCGGGTGTGCCCCAGCCCGCAGTCGACCAGCTCGGCGTAGCCCCGCGTCCCATAGAAGCCCAGCCGCCCGTCGAAGGTGTGCTCGGGCAGGCGCGGCTGCAAGTCGGCCAGGTCCTGCAGGGCCAGGCGGCTGCGCGCCAGGCTGGCTTGCAGGGTGGCTTGCCAGCAGGGGTCGCTTTCCTGCGCCAGGCGCTGTTCTTCGGCGGCGATGCGCTTCCTGAAAGGGGAGGGGTTTTTCTTCTGCTCCAGGATTTGTTCTGCCAGCGGCCCCATCAGGCGGCGCGTCTCATGGGTGGAGAGCAGCACGGTGCGCGCCTCGAAGGCCTGGTTGCCGCACCAGTGATCGTAGTGGAAGTGGCTGAGCAGCACGCAGCGCACCGGCTTGCCGGTCAGCGCCTCGGCGGCCTGGCGCAGGGCATGCCCGGCCCGGGAGGTGGTGAAGGTATCGAACACCAGCACCTGGTCGCCCAGGTCGATGATGCCGGCGTTGCTGGCGGCTGCAGGGCTGTCCTGGCCGATGGCGGCGTAGACGCCTTCGGCTAATGGCTGGATGTCGAAGTACTCTGAATACACAGTCTTGGCGGTATGGAAAAACTAACCCTCTTTTTCTGGAAATAGGATGGCTTCGGCATTGTTTCCAATTGGACGAATATACTGGAAGCAAACTCGACATCCGGGTCGTTAAAAATTTCGAACGCCTTTTGAGCGATTTCACCCTTGCCACGGCTGGCAGCAATGAGCACTCCAGAATCGACAAAAACCAGGCGTTTCATTTCTAACCACGTTCAGAGCGGCGCAGCGAAACTTCTTTCTGTATGTCATCCCAATCTAAAAGTGGCTCGCCAGTGGCAGTGATGCGTTTGCGGATCTCCCACAGACGGCTTGCTAATTCGGTTTTAGGTGTAAACACGCTCACTGGATTGGGCAAGGCTTTGATTGGCAAAACATCGTCAGGTAGTTTGAGCGCGTTTCCAGTGGAAGCGCTGCTCATCTCGGAGTGTTCGATGATTCGCCAGAGAGAAAACTCCAATCCAGATGATGCAGCATACCAGATTGGGTGAGCAGACATATCCCTATTTGCCTGATAGAGCAATCTTGTCGGCATTATAGGAGCAGATGTACTTGATACAGTAAACATCCTGGTTATCCTTTGAACTCGGCGTAAAGTTTTGGATTCAGCGATGCAATAAAAGCCTCATATAAACGCTCGTGCGCCAGATCCAGCCAGGCTTTTACATCTTGCGCGCTCTTCAATCCCTGAACCTGGGTTGAACCGAAATCCAGGTCTAGCACGAAAACCGGGTTCGCCTGTTCATCTTGCTGCGTACCAGTCTGATGGATCAACAAGCCTTTCGGATTATCCTGTTCGGTCTCATAGCGCTGGTAAAAAGAACGAATTGGGCGAGCAAGACTCCCGCTGAGCGGTGGTGTCAAAGTAATCATATCGCTGATAGCCGCCAGTTGATCAGGAACAATCAGATGGTTAATATAACGTAACCCGATCCTTTCCAATACAAGGTTCCCGACAACTTTTCGGTATTCCTCAAGAATAGACAGGATGAGTGAGGAAAATTCTTCCCAAGATGGATAAGGTTTCAACTGATTGATTGCAAGCAGATTATGGCCTACTTGAACCATTGCAGAGCCATCCGCACGCTTCAATTGCACTCGACCAGGTAGTTGATGAATAGACGCCACCGAGTTTATGTTTGGAGATGCTGGAAATTGAAAGCCGACGCTTTGTATTTGAGAGCGTTCAGGGAAGTCAGTCTGGATTCTATCGTACAGTTGACCGGGTACGATCCAATCCCAGGTTGTGTTTTCAGCGAAGCGAAACTCACACAGCGCTTCGACCAGCGGCGGGTTTTTCAGTTTCTCACCCATTGGTTTTCTCCTCAAGCATATTGTACTTGAAAACAGGCTCGGTTTGATATTGAAAATTGGTTGTACAAGAGAATTGCTTGTATTGATGAAGATTCCCTTACTCTTATCGCCAGAAGAAACCGGGTTTTTGATTTGCAGGAGTAATCCCGTATAAATAAAACTTTCCGATCTGGGCAGTGAAAAACCCGGTTTCTTGTTACCGGCTATGATAAACTTCCCTGGTAAATCCGCCCGGCTATGACCAACCTGCCCCTTGTGCTGCTGCTCGGCATACTCTCCACCATCCAGACCCACCTGGCCAAGGCCCTCGAGCGCCAGGGCATCGAGGTCTTCGAGCAGGTGCAGGCCAGGCTGCAGAAAAGCGGCCAACCGGTGGAAGGCGGGTTGAAGAAGCCGCTCATCTACACGATTGGCTTCGTGCTCAACCAGACTCTGTTCGTGTGGGCCATCCTGGCCCAGCCCTACGGCCCGCCGGCCCTGTTCAGCAGCATGTTCGGCGTGGGATTGGTCTTCCTGATGGGCTACGCTGCCCTGGTTATGAAAGAGAAGATCACCTGCCGGGAGCTGGTCGGGGCGCTGGCGATCGTGGCCGGGACGCTGGTGATCGGCTTCGAGAACCTCTCCCGGCCGGGCCTGGACCGCTTCAACATGAACCTGGAGACCCTGCTCGCCGCCCTGGGCATTTGGCTGTTCCTGGCCCTGGCTTTTGCCGCCGTCTCCCTGCGCAGCGCCAACCTGGGCCTGGTGGCCCTGGCCTTCGGCTCGCTGGCGGGCGGGCTGGGCAGCCTGGACCCGTTCTTCAAGGGCGTGGGGCAGAACTACGGCGGGCAGCCGGGCCTGCTGCCGTCCAATCTGACCGGGACGGTCTTCTTCGCTGCCTCGTTCGTGATCGGTTTCCTGGCCTTTGTCGTCACCCAGGTTGGATTTGCCCGCAAAGTGCGCGCCAGCCTGCTGGTGCCGGCTTTCAACGCCGCCTATATCGGCCTGCCGGTGGCCTGGCAGGCCTTGCTGCTGCCGGGTTACCAGATCACCTGGGTGACGGTCGCCGGCGTGCTGCTGATCCTGGGCGGGGTGGCGGCGATGCAGACTCTCACGACATCCAGGTCAGCAACTGCTCCTTGACTTTCCAGTCGCCGTTCTCTTTGACCAGCCAGAAGACCCCGCCCTGGCCGCACAGGCTGCCGCAGTAGAAGCTGAAGCTGACCAGCGCCATGTCGCGCCCGGCGTTCAGGCCGGCGCGTGAGAAGAAGTACACACCGTTCGCCAGGGGGTGCTGCGCCTGGAAATCGGTCCACGCCAACCGCCGGTGGATCAAGTCATCGTACGTGGCCTGGGGCAGCAGTTCGTAGGTTTGCTGCAGGCTGAAGCTGCGGCTCAGCGTATAGACCTGAGCGTTGCGCAGCCGGTAAGCCTCCACCAGTTCCTCAGGCGGCTGTTGGGGTGCTTTCAGGGCCATATCCAGGTTTTGGAGATCTGGATCAGTCTGTTCACGGATGACGATCGCCTCGCCTGCCTTAGCGCCGATCGCGCTGCCCTCGATCAGCGCCGAGAACAAGGCGTATTCTTCGGGGTCGATCTCGGTCAGCAGGGGGGTGGGCTGGGGCGGCGCGGCGGGGACGCAGGCGCACAGCAGGGCGAGCAAGAGGAGTGCGGAGAGGAATTTGTGCATGGGCTCACTCTTCCCACACAAAGCGGTGGTTACAATATTCATCCCCCTGCATGAGCGTCTTGGAGTGGATCATGCGGATCCTGGGGTTGAAGCCCTGGCAGTGCGCATCGTCGGTGCCGCAGGTGAGCATGTAGCCGATCTCCGCCGCGCCCAGCTCCCGGAAGGTCTTGGCCCACAGGCACTCGGTGACTTTGATCTCGGCGGCCTGCGGCGTGTCTTCGATGAACTCAACGGTCAGGATGTGCCTGGCGAAGCGGCTGGGCTCGCGGGCCGAGGCTGAGTAAGCGTCCAGGTCGTTGCTGGGAAGCTGGCTGGCGTAGTCCTGCGCTTCTTTCAGCTTGGCATCGAAAGCCGTCTTCTTGAGGGCCTCCCAGAAGCGCTCTTCGCCCAGCTCTTTGGCCAGGCCTTGCAGCACCGGCACCAGGCCCTTGTAGGCGAAGTCGAAGACTTCTTCGTAGGTCATGTGCGAGTCTTCTTGAAACTTGTGTTGGGTGGGGGTTTCGGCATCCATCAGCATCCTCCTAGGCGTTGGTCTGATTATAGTACATTTGTCCTAAGTATTCGGTTCAAGGGATGCGTTTTTCAGGCTTTGCAGCGCCGCCTGCGCTTCTGCGAGCAAAGCGGCTGGCAGGCCGCGCCCTTCGCCAACGCTCTGGAGGATGCCTTCCAGCGCCAGTTGGTAAGCCTTGTTGAAGGCTTGCTCCGGCGGCGTTTGAACGTCCGGGGTGACGCCGCAGCCCTCCCAGTTGGTCCCGGTGACCGGGTTGATGGCGCGCCCGTTGGGGATGAACACGGCGAAGTGCGCGTGCAGGCGATAAGCCGCGCCCGGGTTGGCGCCGCCGCCGGTGGTCTCGCCTACCAGGGTGGCGCGCTGGCGCGTCTGCAGGTTGTAGGCGAACTCCTCGCCGCCCGAAAAGGTATTTTTACTGGTCAGCACGTAGACGGGTTTGTCGCCGAAGCGCCTGCCGGGCACGTAGGGCAGGGTCCAGAACTGCTGGGTGACATCCCCCTCGCGCCAGTACAGACTGTTCAGGTGCAGGCGCTCTTCGCCGAAGAGGTAGGTGCTGATCAGGGCGACCATGTCCGGGTCGCCGCCCCGGCACTGGCGCAGGTCGATGATCAGGGCGTTGGTGTGCGCCAGGAAGGTCATCGCCGCCGCGGCGGTCTCGCCGCCCCAGTCTGTCCGGCTGAAGGCGCGGATGTCCAGGTAACCGACGTTGCCGGGCAGCCTCTCGGCTTTGTGCAGGCCGAAATTATCCTGCTCGTCCTCTTTGCGCCACTCGTCCACCATCGCCTGGTTCTGGTACAGAGCGCCTTCCTGCTCCGGCAGCGGCTGCGGGTGGTATTCGACCCCCAGGTGCCTGTCCTGGTTGACTTCTTGCAAGCGCAAGGTCAGGGCTAAAGCCAGGCTCTCGCCGTCGGTGAACTCGGCGAATGCACCCTGCGCCAGGCCCTCTTGCAGGCGGGCGCAGATTTGTTCGGCGACCTCAGGGAAAACGTAGTAAGCCCTCAATTTCGTTGAGAGGTTCTGAACGATTTCGGCGAGCGTGCTTGAATCGATAACGAATTGACTGCTGTCCATAAAGCCTCCTGCCTGGGTGATTTATAGATAATACCCTCAGCGAACATCCAGGGATCAGGCTATTGTGTATTTAACTTGATTACTATTCTACGATTGGCGTAGAGCGCACGCGCTGTCTTCGCAAATATACTGATTTTTTTAATCTGCGAAAATCTGTGCAATCTGCGGATGAAAATAGCACCTCATTCAGCCGGATAATCTTTGCGATAGACGAGCACGTCCTGGATCACTGCGAACCCGAAGGACTCGTACAGGCGGAAGGCGGTGTTGCGGTAGTTGTCGGTCTCGACGAAGATTTCACGCGCCCCACGCGCTTGCAGGCGCTGCAAAACGTGGGAAAGCGCCACCCGCCCCAGGGCGTAGCGGCGGAAGTCGGCGTGGCAGCCCAGCGGCTCGACCTGCCCGGCGCCGCTGGTTTCGTCCAGCCAGCCGATGCAGAAGGCCGCCAGTCGCCCGTCGGGGGCCTGCACCACCAGGTCCAGGTCGGGCTGGTAGGCGGGGTGCTGCAAGGTGTGGGCGCGCCACTCGGAGCGCATGTTCTTGCTCTCGAAGACGGCCTGGTGCAGGGCGACGTAGCCCGGCACTTCGCCGACGCCCGCCAGCGGGCGGACGGTGTAGCCCGCCGGAGGCTGGTAGACTTTCACGGGCTCCTGCGCCGGGCGGCGCAGCAGGACTTTCGACCAGGAGTCCTCGCCTACGTCCGCCTGGCAGGCGAAACCGGCCTGTTCCAAATCGGCGATGCGCCCCGCCTGGTCAGCGAAGACCACCACGAACCAGGCCGGGACCCCGAAGGCGGTGTTTGCGATTTCCCGGGCGCGCTGGTCGGCCCAGCGCAGGATTTGCGGGTGCAGCTCGGCCTCGGCAGAGGGGCGGCAGGCGTAATCGACGGTCCAGAAGGGGGTTTGCAGCACGGCCCAGGCGGCCAGTTGCTGGTCCTGGTCATACCACAGGACGGCGTTCTGGGGGTCGTTGAGGGCCCACGAGCTCAGCCGGTAGGGCAGGTCGACCACGTGCAGGTGCTCCTGGGCGTGTTGGCGTGCCAGGGCGGCCATGTGGAGCTTGTCCGCTTCGCCGGAGTAGGAACGCTGGGTGAATGGCATGGTAAAGTCTCCTTCGTAGGAAGAAACCGGGTTTTTGTTTGCGGGAATAGTTCCTGCAAGGGTTGCACTCAAGTTGCAGAATTACGCTGCTTGAGCGATGAAAAACCCGGTTTCTGGTTATAGCAGAGGTTGCAGGTATGGCTCGACCATCTGCCAGTGATCAACCTGGGCCAGGTAGCCGCGCGCCAGTTTTGCCCAGCTTTCCAGGTTATCGGGCCGGTGCTCCGGGCAGTAATCACTCAGAAAGGGTGTCAGGTGGTCCTCTTGCGTCAGGATTTCGGCGAACATCAGCCAGCCGATGGGGCCGGCCTGTTCGAGGAACGGGCTTTCGATGGCGGCGCGCAGGGCGGCCTGGTGGTCGTATTGGACGGTCTTGTAGCGGAAATGCCAGGCGCCGTTTCGGAAGGTCAGCACCAGGTAGTCAACCTCGTCCAGCCTGCCGCGCAAGGGCAGGCCGGCGCTGCCAGCCATCACCAGCAGTTTCTCGCGCCAGGCCTGCTGCCACTGCCTGTGGTAGTGCCCGACGACGATCACCCTGGCCGGGGCTTCTTCCAGCGCTTTTTCCATCCGGGAGTCGATGCCCTGCATCGGGCTGTGGTGCAGGTCGCCGGGCGAGGCGTGGCAGACCAGCACATCCTGCCCGCCGGGGCCGTCCAGCAAGATGCTGACTGGCAGACGCCGCATCGCTTCGATGTCCCCTGGGGCGAACTGCGTGGCCCGGTACTGCAGCGGCCTGAACTGGATCGAGTGCTTCCAATGGTTATGGGGGGCCGGGCTGTGATAGTCCAGGATGCGGGCTTCTTCATTCCCCAGCACCAGGGGCACCTGCGCCTCGTGGAGCGCCTGCCACACCGCCGCGGCCCCAGCATAGGCGCTGCACCCGACCATATCGCCCGCGCCAACGATCCGGTCGGGCTTTTCACGGGTGAGATCCTCCAGGACGGCGCTTAGGCTGTGGAAGTTGCTGTGAACGTCCGTGAGCACAGCGATTTTCATTGCAGCATTTTCCAGGTAAAGCCGCCATCCTGGGTGGCGTACAGATGGTCGGAGGTGCGCAGCCAGCCGTGCTGTGCGTCGACGAAATCGAAAGATGGATGGCTGCGCGGGTCGTCCTCGCCAAAATTGATCTGCCGCCAGCTTGTCCCCTGGTCGGGGCTGAACCACAGGTAAATGCCATCGCCCCGGCCGTGAGTTGTGTGCTCGAGGCCCAGCAGCCAGATGGCGCCGTCCGGTAGCAGGTCCAGCTCAAAAATGCGGTCGTCGAACTGGATAGCCTTCCAGGTGCGCTCACCGTCGCCGCTCCAATACAGCCTTTCCCGATCGACGAGGGCGGCTTCCAGCGGGTTTGTGGGTGAATAAACCCGGCCTTTTGGCCGGTTGCCTTGCATGGGGTGGGTGGGATCCACTTCCTGCCCGGTGGGCTGCCAGGTGCGTCCGCCGTCCTGGGTGCGGAAGATCAGGTTACTTTGCAGGGGGAAAGTGCCCTGGCCAACCCCGTTTTGCGGATCGGAGAATTGAAACAGGCGCGGCAGGGCGGGCGGGAAGAGCACCTGCCAGGTCTGCCCGCCATCACGGGTCTCGGCCAGTTTGCCCGAAAAACTGTTCGACCAGACCACCAATCCATGCAGAGAGGAGAAAACGTGCACATCTCGAAAGGGTGGATCTTCGAAGTGCATGGCTGTGTCGTGCCAGGTGTAACCGCCATCGCTGGTGCGGATCAGCCCGAAATCGCCCGTGCCGACCCAGCCAAGCTGCTCATCGGCGAAGGCGATGCTTGGCTGGCCGCTTCCGGCGATCCCATGCGGGCGCTGGTTGTAAAGCGCCCATAAGCTCACCTGGATGGAGGCTTTCCAGGTGCGCCCATCGTCCTGGCTGTGCCACAGCCAGCCATATAGTTCTCGCCAGTTCCCCAACGGCGCGCCCTGCACCGGGTTGCCGCCGCACACCAGCCAGGCGTCCTGCTCGCCGGCCAGGTGGACTGTTATCCGCTCCCAATAGGCCGTCGCACCGGCGTAGCGTTGTGCACATGGCAGGCTGGCGCTTTCCCAGGTCGAACCGCCATCCGTCGTGCGAAAGATGTTGTACTGGCTGTGTTGTCCCACGTACAGCGGCTTGGAAGCATCCTGGGCCAGCACCACCCAGCCACGCTGCGGGCTGGAAAAATCGGAGGTGTGAAGATGCCAGTCCTGGCCGAACCACTCGCCGGGCAAGGGAAACTCCTCCCAGGTCGAACCGCCGTCGGTGGTGGTCAGCAGGCCCTGCCCGCCCCGCCCCCAACCGCGCTGCGCCGAGACGAAGTCCAGGTCGCCGACGCTGGCATCGGCCAGCCAGTTCCACTGCTGCCCGCCATCCCGGGTGACGAACAAGGCCGTGTGCCCGACGCGCGGGTCGCGGAAATTTCCCGGGCCGGGGGATGCCGCCAGCCAGCCGTGCAGCTCGTCGATGAAAGAGACCGAAAGGCCGCCCCCTGGGATCGGGTGCTCCAGGTCGTAGATCACGGGCTGGATGGTTTGGGTAATGTTCGCCGGAGCGGCCTGGGTGGGCAGCGGGGAGGGGATTGGCGTGATCGTGCCGGACAGGTCCACAAAGGGCGCTGGATAGGGGAAGGTGGGCTGGATGGGCAGCTCGGCAGTTGGGGGAGGGTAGGGGCTTCCTGCTAATGTTTCCACCGGCGCAGTGATTTGCGTTGGGTTTACGCCTGTGGGCGCAGGCGTGGGCGTATTCGCTTTGCAACTCGTGAGCACTACCAGCCCGGCGAACAAGAACATCACAAGAGTTTTTCTCATAAAGCGTCTCTCGTAATTGCGAACTGGCCGGTCCTCGCCAGCTTACCCCGTTTCTACCCCGGCGCTGCACGCCGCCAGGCGCGAGGGTGTGGCCGCCAGCAGCGCTGGGATGGTTTGCGTGACCTCTTTCATGGCTGTCCCTCTACCTGGAAGACCATAACGTAATCCTCGGCGCTGACCGCCAGCCGCCGCCCGTCCGGGGAGAAGCTGGCGGCGCTCGGCCAGAACGGGCGGGCGCTGCCGGTCTGCGACTGCTGCACCAGGCGGCCGTCGCTTAGGTCTAATACGATGAAGGAGCCGGTCGATTCGCGGTCGAGCACGGCGCAGGCTGCCAGCCAGCGGCTGTCTGGGGAGAAGACCGGGACGCAGGCGGGATCGCCGGGCAGGGCCTCTTGATAGGCCAGCCGGCCGCTGAGTGCATCCCATATGAGCACACCGGCGTCGTCGCGTTGCGTTTCCCGGTAGGCCGCGGCCAGCCATCTGCCATCTGGGGAGATGGCTACATCTCGCGTTTCGTAGGTCTCAATGGGAAGCAGATAAGCGCCGAGCAACTCCTGGTCGAGCAGCCCGGCCAGGGATAGTTTGCTTCCCTGGCGCTGCACGATGGCGATGCGGCTGTCGGGCAGGTACACGGCCGCTTCCGCCGGGAAAGCCTGCCGCTGGTTGGCGGCGAAATCCAGCACTTCGACCTGGCCGGCCAGGGGGTAGGTCAGCAGCAGGGAGTGGCTGTCCGGGGCAAAGGATAGCTGCAAGTACTGGCACTGGCGGTTACCCAGGGTGATTTTGTGGGTTACGATCTTTGCCGGTAGGTCCCACACCCAGATTTCGGCGGGCGTGCGCTCCACGCAGGTTGCCAGCCGGGTGCGGTCGGCGGACGGGCTGGGCTGAGATACTTGCGCATCGTGCTTCAGGTGGACAGTGTGGCGCAGCCAGCCGCCGGTTTCGAGTGGATGGATGAGCACGTCCACGTAAGAATCGCGCAGCAGCGTGTCGTTATCCAGGAAGAAGGCATGTTTGTCGCTGCCCGGGCTGGCGTAGATCGCCAGGCAGGCGCTGCCGCGCAGCTTACCCGCCAGGCCGCACGGGCTGAGCAGCACCGATTCTTTCGCATTGTCCAGATAAGCAACGGCGATCATGGCAGCCACTACCAGGGTCAGCATGAGAGTCGTACTGTAATTGGGAATGTCACGGGGATCGAGGCGCAACCCGGTCTGCTCGAAGGCCTGCCCCAGCGCGCTGGCGATTTTGGGCAGGGCGCGCTGGGCGGCCCGCCCCTTGGCGTAGATGTGCAGGTAGCCTTGCAGCCCGGGCCTGATGGTGATCTCGCCGTTTAGTTCGCTCAGGCGAAAGCCGGCAGCCATCGTTTCGAAAGGCATTTGCAGCCGGGTGAGCGTCTCGGCCAGGGCCTGGCTGAACGCTGGCGAACCCATACCGATGACGGTGTACCGGCGCGACTTCCACCAGGCGTAGATCAGCAGAGCGCAGACAAGTACACTGAGCCCATATGGCAGGAGGAAGACCAGCAAGTCAGGCCAGCCGCCTTCCAATCGATACAGGTTAGCGGGCGGCAGGAGCAAGTAATTCCCCATCAGGGCCAGCAAGCCCAGCCATGCCCAGGTATCCGCGGCGCTCGAGAGCAGCAGGGGCTTCTGGCTGGCGAGGGCGCGCCGTCGCAGCCACAGGGTTTGTAGATTGGCCCATACCAATAGAACGCCGGCGATGAACAAACCGACCAGGATTTTATCGATCATGTTGATCCCTTTCCCCAAGTTGCAGAGGGTATGCCTGGAAAGCCTCGGCGGGCGGCGCCGGGCTGCTCACAGGCATAGTTTACCGCATATCCTTACGTGCGCAAGGTGTCTGCCAGTCGGCTTCTCAACCCGCGCCAACCCTGGTAGAATCCTTTTGTCAACAGCCGCGCACCAGTCATCATGCAGCATGCCAGGAGGGTCGCCAGCCAGTGAGCGCATCGAAACCATTCAAGCCAGGTAAGAAACTTTCGCTGTACGGGCTCGAGGTCCAGTCACAGGACGGCGTGCTGACCGTGCGGGATGGCATCGGCGTGCCGCCCCCCGAGCCGCGCCCCACAGCCGCTGATCTGGCCGAGCGGGATGTGCTGCTGGAGAAAATCCGCCAGGAGTGGATCGAGAACTGGCAGGGCTGTTCGCTCCAGCGCCGGGTGGTAGAGCAATTGGAGCTGCAAGACCAGCCTGGAGCGTTGGCCGAGCTGCGCGTGCAGGTTTCTGGGGCGGAGGGCCAGTCCACGCAGGCGCTGCCGCTCGGCCCGCAGCTTATCCCGCTCTTCGAGCAGTGCGGGCGCTGGATGTGGGTGCTGGGCCAGCCCGGCTCCGGCAAGACCAGCGTGCTGCACGAGCTGGTCCATCGATTAGGCGGGCGCGCCTCCCGTAACCAGGCGCGGCCCGTGCCGGTGGTGCTCAACCTGTCCACCTGGAAGCCGCAGGAGCGTTCGCTGGCGCGCTGGGCGGCCGCAGAACTGGAACGGCGCTACCAGGTGCCCGTCAAGTTGAGCCTGCGCTGGCTGGAATCCTCGGCCCTGGTGCTGCTGCTGGACGGCCTGGAGCAGGTCCCGCCCGAAGCCCGCCTGGAGTGCGTGCAGGCCATCCAGCGCTTCGCCTTCGGGTACAGCCAGGCCGGGGTAGTGGTAAGCTGCGACCCGCAGGCCTACGCTGAACTGGCGCCGCACCTGGAGGCGCACCTGGCGCTGCGCCTGCTGCCGCTGGAAGCAGCGCAGGTGGAAGCCAGCCTGCGCCTGGCCGGACGCGGGGCCCTGGCGTGCTACCGGGCCTGGGCGGAGCGGCCCGCAATGCAGGCGGCCCTGCAAAGCCCGCTGCTGCTCGACCTGTTCCTGCTGGCTGTCGCCAACGGCGCTGCTGAAACTTTGGTGGATGTGGCCTCCCCCGAGGAACTGCGCCAGCGCCTGCTGGAGAACTACGCCGGCAAGGCCCTGGAGGATTTCGCCCTGCCGGAAGGCGCTACACGGGAGGATGCGCAGCGCTGGCTGGCCTGGATCGCCCGCAACCTGCGCCAGCGCCGCCAGCGCACTTTGTTCCAGGAGAGCTTGCAGCCCGACTGGCTGCCCCCCGGCGCGCTGCAAACGCGCTACGCGGCAACTGTGCGCTGGCCGGCCAGGCTGATCGTTGGCGGATATGCCCTGGCGGCGCTCGGGATGCTCCCGCTAATTTTCCCAGATTCTGATATGAACGTCCTCATCTTGGTGTCGGCGGGTCTATTGTTGTTGCTCGCTTCCCTGTTCGTTTTTGGGGTGGCTCAAGGCCTGTTCGACCGCGGGGAATATGCCCGCATCCGCCCGCCTGGCTATCTGACCTGGTCCTGGTCGGGAGCGTTGAAAGCACTGTGGATCACTGCTTATACAGGGTACATGAATTTCTTCCCGGCCATTGTGGTCGTCAACGGGCTCCAGCGGCTGCGTTTGCCCCGGCGGGATTGGCGTTTCGCAGGCATTTCGTATTCGTCCGGGATCGCCTCGCTGCATGTTATTCTGGCCCTCTTGCTCTGCTCGCCCTTGCTGCTAATATTCCTGGGCTTTCTTGCCAGGCCGCAAGAAAACGTGAACCTGGTGCTAGTTGGCCTGTCCCTTTTTATCGGATACGTGGTGAGCGTTGCCAATGCTGGCTATGCTTTCGGAGGGCGGGCTGTTTTCCAGTACAACACGCTGATGCGCCTGCTCAGGGGCCAGGGTCTGCTCTCCGCTGACCTGGAAGATTTCCTTTACGGCGCCGCCGAGTGCCACCTGCTCTGCCCGGAGGGCAGCGGCTACGCTTTCATCCAGCCGGCCTTGCTGGACTATTTCGCCGCCCTGGACGCCTCGGCGGTGGTGGAGCTTCAGGCCTGCCTGCAAGAGGCCGAGGTGGCCCGCCTGGCGGGCGACCCCGAGCGGGCCGTCCAGGAATATGGGCGCGCCCTGGCCTACGAAGCGTGGCCTCAATCGCTGGAGGTCACGCGCACAGAAGCGCAGCAATTTCTGGCGCAGTGCCAGGCTTCCTGGGCTGAACTGCTGCTCGAAGACGAGCGCTTCGACGAGGCCCTGGCCTGCCTGTCAGAGGCCGTGGAATATGCTGCGCCGCAGCAGCGGGAAGCCGCCCTGGAACTGCGCGGGCAGGTGCTGGCCAGCCAGGCACAGGCTTATCTGCGCCTGGCCGAGCAGCTCTTCCAGGAAGGCGCCAATTTGAAGGCCATCCAGGCTTATTCGCAGGCCCTGGAGTACACCGCCTGGGAAGGCGTTTGGCTGGCCTGGCAGGGCCGCGCTTACGCCCATTACTTCCGGGACGATTACCTCCAGGCCGTTGCGGACTGCACCCGCGCCATCCAGGCCAATTCCCAGGCCGGCCTGGCCTGGGCGGTGCGCGGCGAGTGTCATTGCCGCACGCGCCAGTATGAACTGGCTGTGGCCGACTGTACGCGCGCCCTGGAACTGGGCGGCGACCCGGCCTGGCTGCTGCCGCTGCGCGGCGACGCCCTGCGCCGCCTGGGCCAGTTCGAGCCTGCCCTGGCGGACCTGAACAGCGCCCTGGCGCTGGAGCCGCAGGATCAGGACAGCCTGCACGCCCGCGGCTTGCTGCACCTGGCGCAGGGTCGCTACGCCCCGGCCCTGGATGACCTGCTGCAAGCCTGCAACCTCAGCCAGGGCAGCGCCATGCCCTACAGCTTCTTCTGGCTGGCCGTGGCGTACCGCTTACAGGGTTCTTTCGAACAGGCCGGGGATTTCCTGGGCGAGGCCATCCAGGAGGCCGAACGGCTGCACCACGATTTGTTCACCTGGGAGAATGCCCTCAACCTGGCGCTGTTCTGCCTGCTGGACGAGGATACCGAAAGCGCCGGGGAGCTGTACCAGGAAGTGCTGGATAACCATCCTCCGGCTTTCCGCATCCGCAAGGCCGTGCAAGACCTGGATGACCTGCTGGCCTTCCTGCCGGACCTGCCCCAGGCGGCGCATTGGCAGGGCGTCTTGCTCGCTTCCCTCTCAAATGGGGAGCCTAACCGTCGAAGAAGGCCGCTGTCTCGCCGCGCCAGGCGCGGAAGGCCTGCGGAATCCGGCTGACGTGACCCGGGTCGGTCTCGGCGGGCAACTCGTGCTCGCCGAACCAGCCAGTTGTCAGCGTCTCGTTGGCGTGCGAGGGCGTTCCGGCCTGGCCGCCGTTGAGCGGGCGGCATAAAAAGGTGAACTGGTACAGGTGGTGGGCGCTGGTCGTGCCGCACAGGCGCGAGTCGAACACGCCCACCAGCGCCACGGCCTGGCAGCGCACGCCGGTCTCTTCCAGCGCCTCGCGCACCACGCCCTGGGCGGGCGTCTCGCCTACCTCCAGCGCTCCGCCGGGCATGGCCCACAGGTGGTTGTCGGCGCGCTGGATCAGCAGGATGCGCCCCTGGGCGTCGATCACTGCCGCGTCGCCCACTGCCAGCGGGGTGGGGCGGGCGAACAGGCTGGCTCGCAGGGGCTCGATCTGCTCGGGAGTCTTGCCGGTCGCCAGCCCCAGCATCTCCAGGGAAATGTCCTGCACGGCGCGGTAATGCCCCTGGTCGTAAATATTCTTGGAGAAGCGCAGGCCCATGGCTGAGATATCCCGCAGCCTGTCGGCCCACAACGCGATCTGTTGTGCGATGTTCATCGATGTGATAGACTCTTTTCTAAAGTGATGTGGGCTGCAATAGATGGTGAATAATTTACCACGGAGTTCACAGAGTTCGCGGAGTAAAAAAAGCGACTCAGTGGTCTCTGTGTTTACTCCGTGGTCTCAGTGTTGAAGTGGTTATTCGCGCTTGGCTTTGTTTTCAAATGCCGCCCGGGGGAAGTGCACGTCGCGCGCCAGCGCCCGTTCCTCGGCGCGCTTCAATTGGGAATCCTCGTAGCGCTGGTGCAGCACCCACAGCGCCAGGGTGAGCGCGCCGCCCAGCAGCAAGGACGCCCACAGAGGCAGGCCCTGCCAGATTGCGGCCAGGATTTCACCGCCCAGGAAGCCCCCGAACAGGCTGTTCAAGAGCGCCACGATGTCGCGCAGTCCGGCGAAGGCCCCGCCCTTGCCGCGGAAAGACGGCAGGTCGTCGCACGGCGCCCAATAGAAATACTGCGCCACTTCGGGCTGCTTCTCCACGAAGTAGCGGTGGATGCGGTTGATGGCGCGCAGGTTCTCCACGCCGCGCATGCGCCGCTCGATCAGGCGGTGGAAAGTCAGCAAGCCCAGCACCAGCATGCCCACCAGCAGCACCGTGGCCGGCCAGTACAGGATGGTTGAATCGACCAGTTGCGCCAGGCCGATCAAACCGGCTGCGCCCAGCGAGATGACCGAGATGTACATCGAAGTGCGCCGCTCGCCCATATCGGTGTTGTACAGGTACAGGTCAGACAGGCGCTGGTGTTCGGCGATCAGGATCTGGGCGGTGGCGTCCAGGTCGGCGGGCGGCAGTTCGTGTTTTGGCATGTTAATCTCCTATGTTCGTTCCACCGAGGGGGTTGCCTTCCTTGAGTTTTCCCAGAGCAGCCGCGGCCGAGAACAGCCCGAACATGGCGAACATACTGGCCCAAACCCGGCGGCGTTTCTTCAGCGCCAGTGCAGTGGCCACGCCCAGCGCTGGCGCCGTGACGGCGTTGGCCTGCTGCACGATCTGCTCCGCCTCGGGCAGGCTGCGCCCGGCAGCCACCAGCGACCACTTCAACACCGGCTCGCCGTCGAAGTTGGGCACCGGCAGCAGCGACAGCGTGCACAGGAATTTGTTCATCCCCACGGCCGTGTCGGCTGCTTCGCGCCAGGCCGAGCCCGGGGGCATACAGCGGCGCAGCAGCCAGGCCACGCCCAACAGGGCGGCGTTGAAGAGCGGCCCGCCCAGCGAGCGCAGGATGTGCTGGCGCGGTGTGATGCTGGGGTCGTGCGGGTGATGGTAGACCACCAGCGGCATGCCGCCCACCACGCGCAGGGCGTCCATCGGCTTACCCACCAGGCGGGCGGCGGCGGCGTGCGCCAGGTTGTGGCACCACTCGCTGCCCAACAGTGCCACTGTGTTCAGCGCGCCCACTGCCAGGCGCTGCCCCCGGCTGCGCCCGGGCTGGCGCTGCCCGGCCAGGCGCGCCATCACCAGCCAGGTCACCAGCGGCGTCACGGGCAGCCAATCCCAGCCGGCCAGCTCAATAGGCGTGCCGAAGGGCCTGCCGGCAACGATCACCTTCTCGGTTTGTGCTTCTGCGGGGGTTTGCTGTAAGCGCTGCATGGCTTGATTCTACCGGATTATGATATGATTTACCAGGCATGATCACCATTCATAATCTGCAAAAAGTGATCGACGGGCGCACGCTGCTGGACATCCCCGAGCTGCGCGTGGGGGCGGGCCAGCTCGTCTCCCTGGTGGGCCCGGCGGGCAGTGGCAAAGATATCCTGCTCGACCTGCTCACCGGGCGCACGCGTCCCACCTCCGGCGAGGTGCGCCTGGCTGGCCTGTTGCCCTGGAGCGAGCGCCTGGCGCTCAGCCGCCAGGTGGGCGTGCTCTTCCCCGAGAACGGCCTGTACCAGCAGCACACCTGCCTGGCTAACCTGTCTTTTTACTGCCGCCTGTACGGTCTGCCGGATGGGCGCGCCGAGACCGTCCTGGCCCAGGTGGGGCTGGCCGACCACGCCAGCGTGCGCGCCAGCAAGCTGGCCTCCGGCCTGGCCCGCCGCCTGGCTTTTGGGCGCGCCCTGATCCATGCTCCGCAGGCGCTGGTGCTGGCCGAACCTTTCAACCAGTGCGACGAGGCTTCCATCGCCTTCATCAGCCAGTTGATGCGCGACCAGGCCGCCCAGGGCGTGGCGCAGTTGGTGCTTGCCAGCGACGTAACCTACCTGCAGAACCTGTCCGATGCACTGTACCTGCTGGAAGGCGGTCGCCTGGCCGAGGCTTACCCCTCCCAGGAATTCGCTCGCCCTGGCGCGCCTTTCAAAGTGCCGGTGCGCTTCGAAGATAAGGTTATCTTGGTCAACCCGGCTGACATCCTGTATGCCGACGCCGAAGGCGGCCGCGCCGACCTGCATACCCTGGAAGGCCGCCTGTCCACCCAGTTCACCCTCACCGAGCTGGAGGAGCGCCTGGCGCGCAGCGGTTTCTTCCGTGCCCACCGCGCTTACCTGGTCAATTTGCAGCACGTTAAAGAAGTCATCCCCTACACGCGCAACAGCTTCAGCCTGCGCCTGGACGACCCGGCCAGCACTGAAATCCCCCTGAGCAAGTCCGCTGCCAGCGAACTCAAAGATCTTTTAGGCTATTGAGAAGCCGCATTTTACGCCTGGCCCCGGCTCCATTCAACCCCCAGATTCAGCCCCCCAACCTCTCAAATGCGCCTCTCGGCGCGTTTTTGTTGCATTCCCTAGGTTAATTCCCTATACTAGGGGCAAAGATAGGGCGAGCGAACCCGCCCAACAACCAGGAGCCTGATCTGATGAAAGCGATCGAAGTACAAAATCTCACCCGCCTGTTCGGCAGCCTGCGCGCTCTGGATGGCCTGAACTTCTCGGTCGAACCCGGCGAAGTCTTCGGCTTCCTCGGGCCCAATGGCGCCGGCAAGACCACCACCCTGCGCATCCTCACCGGGCAGCTACGCCCGACCTCCGGCCAGGCCTGGGTGGTGGGCTGCGACGTGGTCGCCCAGCGCCAGGCCCTCAAGCCGCAGATCGGCGTGGTGTTCGAAACCCAGAACCTGTACCAGCGCCTGTCGGCGCGCGACAACCTCAACTTCTCTGCCAATCTGTACGGCGCGCCCAAAAGCCGCGTCGAGCAGGTGTTGGAGCAGGTTGGCCTGAGCGAACGCGCCGGCGACAGTCTGAAGAAATATTCCAACGGCATGCAGCAGCGCCTGCTCATCGCCCGCGCCCTGCTGCACCAGCCCAAGGTGCTGTTCCTGGATGAGCCCACGCGCGGCCTGGACCCTGGCATGGCGCGCGGCATCCGCAGCCTGGTCGCCGACCTGGCCCGCGCTGGCATAACCGTCTTCCTGACCACCCACTACATGGAAGAGGCCGACCAGCTTTGCCAGCGCGTCGCCATCCTGGATAAAGGCCGCCTGGTGGCCCTGGACGCCCCGGAACGCCTCAAAGCTGCCTATGGCCAGAACGGCCAATCTACCCTGGAAGATGTTTTCCTGCACCTGACCGGCCGCTCGTTGGTAGTATCTTGATTTGAAGGTTCTTGAATGGAGATTTTCCGTGTACCCTCTTCACACCCTGGCCACCTCCGACCTGCTCTGGCGGCAGCCCAAGTTCGGCATGGATCACTACGAGCTGCGCGCCGGGCCTGGACTGTTGGCCACAATCTCCTGGCCGCGCTGGCTCTCGGACCTGGCGGTGGCCCGCTGTGCGGCTGCCAGTTGGGAGCTGGACCGCCCGGATTTCTTCCGCCAGACGGTGGTAGCCTGCCCGGCTGGCTCCGCTCAGGAGGTCGCCCGGGCCGAGTTCGACTGGCTCAAGGATGCCCGCCTGCAACTGGCGGATGGGCGCGCCTATGAGTTTTATCGCACCTACGCCTTCCGCCAAGCCTGGGCCCTGGTGAGCGAGCCCGGCCAGCTCGTCTACGAAATCGAGTTCGGCATGCGCTGGTTCAAGCGCCTGGCCCGGGTGCGCCTGGCAGCGCCGCCATCTACCCCGCAGCTAGACCTGCTGCTGTGCCTGGGCCTGTACCTGGGCTGCTGTATAATTGAAGATGCCGCAGTTGTGGTGGCTGCCACAACGGCCGCCGTTTGTTGAATTGTGAGGCTGATATGAACGCCCCGAGAAACCGTTGGATCGAAAACGCCCGCCTGGTGTGGGCGATCACTGCCAAAGACTTGCTGGAAGCGCTGAGGAACAAGAACACGCTCAGTGCCATCATTTCTGCCCTGTTCGTGGTGGTCATGTACCGCTTCATTCCCAGCCTGGAAAGCCACGGCGCGCCGCCCAACCTGCTGATTTACGACGCGGGCGATTCGGCCCTGGTGGCCTTGCTGGAGAACAGCCCGGCGGTGGAAGTGTACACGTACACTTCCGAGAAGAAGATGAAACGCGTCCTGACCGACGGCGATTTCCCCGAACTGGGCCTGGTTATCCCGGCTGGCTTCGACCAGGCCCTGGAAGCCGGGGAAGCTGCCCCTGAACTGCAAGGTTACGTCGTGAATTGGGTCAGCCAGGCAGATGCGTGGCAGTTGAGAGACCAGGTGCAGGCCGAGATCACCCGCTTGCTGGGACAACCGGCCAGCGTCCGCCTCGGCGATCCCGTCCCGCTCCAGCCTGATTCGGATGGGCTGGGGAATTGGGCGGCGCTCTCGATCATCTTCGTCGGCATCATGATCGGCGCTTCCTTCGTGCCCCACCTGTTCCTGGAGGAAAAGCAGTCGCGCACCCTGGATGCCCTGCTGGTCTCGCCGGCTGGCGCGGCGCACGTGGTGGCCGCCAAAGCCATCACTGGCCTGGTTTACGGCCTGTTAGGCGCAGGCGTTGGGCTGGCGTTTTACGCCAGCCTGATCGTGCATTGGGGATTGGCGCTGCTGACGATCCTGCTCGTCCTGCTCTTTGCCATCTCCCTGGGTCTGAGCCTGGGCGTGGTCATCGAGAACCGCGGCCAGCTAACCCTGTGGGCCTGGTTCCTGATCGCGCCCCTGTTCATTCCCATCATCCTCTCCCTCCTGGCTGAGCTTTTGCCGGAGGCCGTGGTGCAGGTCTCGCGCGCTATCCCCTCCGTGGTGGGCTTCAACCTGCTGCGGGCATCCTTCGCCGGCTCCTTCTCGTTGGGAGCCGTGCTGCTGCAGTTGGCCTGGGTAGCGGCCTGTACTGCGCTGGCCCTGGCCGGTGTGGTCTGGCTCGTCGCCCGGCGGGATCGCGCCCGTGAAGCGGTTTGGCTGCCCTGGCTAAGCGCCGGCCTGGCGCGCCTGCGCTCCAGGCTGCCCGCCCGCTCCCCTCAGGCGCACATCGACGTGCAGCCGAAGGAACGTCCACAGGTGCAGTCGCCAGTTGATTCGTCTCTTATGACGACTCCCTCCGGCTTGCGCCTGGTGTGGGCTATCGCTGCCAAGGACATCCGCGAGGCCTTGCGCAACCGCGTGGCCCTGTCGATCATCCTGGGCGTGTCGATCATGGCCGCCTGGAACACGATTTTCCCCCTGCTGCTGCCGCTCAATGATAAGCCCACCGCCGTGGTCTACGACCAGGGCCGCTCTACGCTTGTGCGCGGCCTGACCGGGCGTGAAGATTACCGCCTGGGCATCGTTGACTCGCAGGAGGAGATGCAGCGCGCCGTCAGCGAAGCCCAGGAAGTGCGCCTGGGTTTGGTGCTGCCCGCCGATTTTGACCAGCTTGCCGGCGGCAGCCAGCCGATCCAACTGCAGGCTTACGCCGCCCACTGGGCCGACCCGCAGCTCGTCCAACGCTGGTTGGGTGTGTTCGAAGAACAGCTCGGCCGCGCCACCTGGAGCACGGTGCAAATCAACCTGCTCCCGCCGCTTTACCCCCTGTCTGACGCCCGCGGCTACGTCTCGATGATCGCCACGCTGATCGTCACCATGCTGCTTTCCATCGGCATGGCCCTGGTTTCCCTGCTGATGGTCGAAGAAAAGGATACCCACACCCTGGCTGCCTTGCTGGTCTCGCCCGTACGCTTCTCCCACCTGGTGATCGGCAAGGCTCTGGCGGGCAGTTTCTACTGCCTGCTGGCGGCGCTGGTGGTGGTGCTCTTTAACCTGCGTTTCTTTGTGCACTGGGACGTTTTGCTCCTGGCGTTGCTCCTGGGGGCGGCCTTCGCCGTCGCCGTGGGCCTGCTGGTGGGCATGTTCTCCGACAGCCCGACGACCACTGGCATGTGGGCGGCGCTGGCCTTGCTCACCCTGATCGTGCCGCCTGTGGTTTACCTGATCGCCGGAAACCGCCTGCCAGATGGGCTGCACTCCCTGCTCGCCTGGCAGCCTGGTTCTTTGATGATGGACCTGTACCTGTTTTCCATGGCTGGAAACGTCTCACCCGGACAGGTGAGTCAGTCGGCCCTGGCGCTGGCTGGCCTGGCGGGCCTGCTCCTGGCGCTGGTCGCCTGGCTGGCGCGGCGATTGGAACGCGCTTAGTGTGAAAAAAACCCGGATTTGTTTGATTGTATGTATCTGCCTGGCTGCCTGCCAGGCAGGGCCTGTATCGCCAACGGCTATACCCGCCGCGACGGAGAAGCCGGCCGTGGTGTTGCCAGTTTTCCTGTCTACCCCCGCGGCGACTGGCCAATTCCAGCCCTCCGCCTGCCTCTTCGCCCTACCGCCGGAGGTGCGCCAGGGCCAGGAGGTGGACTGCGGCTACCTGTCGGTGCTCGAGCAGCGCCCGGTAGAGGGGGAAACCCGCCAGCCAGGGGATGATACCCACAAAGTGGGGGATGCACCTCGCCTGATTCGCCTGGCGGTAGCGATCTTCCACCCGCCCGGCGGGGTGCAGCACCCCGACCCGCTGATCTATCTCTCCGGGGGGCCGGGCGGCAGCACGCTCGAGACGCTGCGCTACGGTTACGAGGAACTGACCGCCCCGGCCTTCGCCGCCGGGCGCGACCTGATCGTCTTCGACCAGCGCGGCGTCGGCCGCTCGCGCCCGGCGCTCGACTGCCCGCAGCTCGAAGAGTACATGCTGGACTTGCTCGAGCGCCAGTTGGATGGACGCCCGGCGGACCAGGCCGAGACCGAAAGCCTGCTGCTGAGCGAAGTGTCGGCTTGCCGCGCCGCTTTGAACCAGGTGGCCGACCTGGGCGCCTATCACAGCGCCGCCAGCGCCGCCGACGTCGAAGACCTGCGCCTGGCTCTCGGCTATGAGCAGGTCAACCTGTGGGGCGGCTCTTACGGCACGCGCCTGGCCCTGGAGGTCATGCGCCGCTATCCTCACGGCCTGCGCAGCGTTGTGCTGGATGCAGTTTACCCGCCGGACGCCGACCTGTACCTGGAGGCCCCGGCCAACTTCCGCCGCTCTCTGGAGCGCCTGTTCGCCGCTTGCACTGCCAACCCGGTCTGCCAGGCGGCCTACCCGGATTTGGAAAACTTCTTTTACGCCACCGTCGCCCGCCTGAACGCCAGTCCCGTCCAGCGCCCGCTCGAGAATCCTTTCACCGGCGAATCCTACACTGCCCCGATGAGCGGCGACACGCTCCTGGCGCTCACTTTCCAGGCGCTGTACGACAGCCAGTTGCGTTTCTTATTGCCCGGCTACATTTACGCCGCCAGCCAGGACGATTTCACCTTCTTCGACCGCCTGCGCGGCGCTTTGTTTGGCATGCAGAGCATCTCCAGCCGGGGCATGATGTTCTCGGTGCAGTGTCACGAGGAACTGGCCTTCAGCTCCTATGCTGATTTCCAGGCCGAGATGGAGCGCTACCCTGAGCTGGCTGGCATGTACCGCAACTCTATCCTGGGCGGCCTGGCCTACCGCATCTGCCCCCTGTGGGAGGCGGGCCAGGCCGACTCCAGCGCCAACCAGCCCGTCAGCAGCGATCTGCCCACCTTGCTGATGAGCGGCGAGTTCGATCCGGTTACCCCACCGGCCTGGGGCCGGCACGCCGCCGAGAGCCTCTCCAACGGCTACTTCTTCGAGTTCCCCGGCCTGGGCCACGGCGCTGGGCATTTGCCCGGCTGCCCGCGGCGCATGCTGCTGGCCTTCTGGGAAGATCCTACGCGAGCCCCTGACGCGTCTTGCCTGGCAGACATGGCCGCGCATTGAGAGTGGGGGGCGCCTTATGACAGAATGTCGTTCACCCCGTACTTGATCAGCAGATCGTCCATGGCCTCGCGCAGCAGTTCGGCCTCAGTGAAGCCCTGGCCCTGGGCCAATTGTGTCAGCCGCTCCAGTTGAGTCTGGGTATAGTGGCTGGTCTTGGGCGCCAGCTTCTCTTCGATCGCCAGGCGCACCTGGTTGCGCGCAGCCTTAGCCCGGTAGAGTGCCTGGTCGGCCTTGCGTAACAGCTCGTAGCCCGAGCGCCCGTCGATTGGGAAGGCAGCCAGCCCGGCGCTGATCGTCACCTGGATCTGCCAGCTTTTGCCCTCATACTCGTAGGTCGAGCGCGCCTCGACCGCCTGGCGCAGCTTCTCCAGGGCCAGGAAGGCCGCCTCGCGCTCCACGCTGGGCAGCAGGATGACGAACTTATCGCCGCCGTAGCGCCCCAGGATGGCCGTCTCGCCGAAGGTCTGGCGCATCGTTTCTGCTACAGTCGCCAGCACGCCGTCGCCAGCCATGTGCCCCAGGCTCTGGTTGACCTCCAGGAAGTGATCGATATCCAGGAAGATGAAGACCAGCGGTTGCTCCATTTTGCGCGCCGCTTCCAGGGCGGCCTGGCCTGAATTGCAGCTTGAATCTGGCTCGAATTTATGCTATGCTATAGTCAGAAAAAGACGCGTTTCGGTTCCAAAGGCCTGTACCTCGAAGGCGGGACCCCGGCATTCCAAGATGGCCTTTCGCAGCCCGCCCGGATAGTGGCGGGCTTTCTAAATTTTTGCCTGAACCTGTTTGAGAGGAGGTGCATCATGTCTGTGATTACGATTTCGCGCCAGTTCGGCTGTGGTGGAGATGAGATCGCCGAGGCGATCTGTAAGCAAACCGGTTATCGCCTGTTCGACAAGCACATCCTGGTAAAGGCGGCGCAGGAGGCAGGGCTGTCGGAAGCTGAAGTGATCGATTACTCGGAAGACCAGTACGAGGCCAGGCGCTTCTTCGAGCGCCTGTTCGGCCGGCCGCAGGCCGTCGCACAGGTGCGCATGTGGAAAGAGGACCTGGACGGCGTGCGCACGGTGGAATTGATGGAATTGGATGAGCAGAGCGCCCTGCGGCTGGTGCGCAGCGCGGTGGAGAAGGCTTACCAGATGGGCAATATGGTGATCGTGGGGCGCGGCGGGCAGGTGATCTTGAGGAACAAGCTGGATGTGCTGCACGTGCGCGTGGCAGCCCCGTTGGAGGAGCGCATCCAGCGCGTGCGCGCCCGCCTGCGGGAGTCCAACCGCCGCTTCAGCACTTCTTTGGAGGAGCGCCGCGCCGCCCAGGATCTGATCGCGGCCAGGGACATGGCCTCGGCGGATTACCTGAAGCGCATCTACGGCGTGGATTGGTCCGACCCGCTGCTGTACGACCTGGTGATCAACACGCGCCGTATGGGAACCGAGCTGGCAGCGCGCCTGATCGTGGAGGCCGTCGAGCAGTTGTCCGGCGTGCCGGAAACGGCCTGATTTCCCCGGAGTTTATTTGCGCAGGGGGCGAAGTTAATGTAAAATGAATGCATGGATGCACATCAAAGTCTGGCTGAAGCCATTGCTCATCTGAAAGCAGGCCGGAAGTCGCAGGCGCAGAGTATCCTGGGGAGGCTGGTGCAGCAAGAGCCATCCCTGGCGGATGGCTGGTTGTGGTTGGCGGCCTGTTTCGATGATCGTGAGAAACAGGTCTACTGCCTGAAGAAGGTTCTGTCTCTCGACCCTGGTCACGAAAAAGCACAACGGGCGTTGGCGAAATTGCATGGAACGCCAGCGCCTACGCCAACGCACGCGAATGCGCCGCGGGCAACATCTGCCGCCGCGCCTGCTTCTGAAAGCGCTTATACCTGGCCGCAGAGCGGAGTGCAGGCGAGTCTGCCGGGGGTACCAAGTATCAATGACCCGCCGGCTGTGCCCGTGGCGACAAGAGCAGCCAGCAAGGCCGCCGCGCAAAAAGGCCAGCATTTCGCCTGGTTCCAGGTGTGGCTGTCGGTGCTGATCAAGCCCCATGAAGGCATCTTGCGCATGGTCCTGGATGACCCCGAAGCGCGCCCAGGGCGTGGCTACTTGTGGGTCTTCACCACGGGCACGATCGGCTTCCTTTTCTCGGTTGTGGTGTTCAGCCTGCGTTTCGATCAACTCCTCCGGCAGATGGCCGCTACCAGCCAGTTGGGTGGGAATGCCCAGGCCGCGGTCGGCTATATCCTGATCGGTATGCTGGTATTATCACCGTTAGCTGGCGGGATGAGCATATTGGCGATCATCATCGGGGCGGCGATTTACCAGCTCGTAGCCCAAGTCATGGGTGGCAAGGGCACTTTCAAAGAGATGGTGTACGTCATGTGCGCCATCGCTGCTCCCATGTACCTGGTGAGCGCCCTGTTCAGCGCGCTGCCTCAGGCAATTGCGGGAATCCTGGGGTTCATCGTGAGCCTGTACAGCCTCTACCTGACACTGGCGGCTATCAAGGCGGTCAACCGCTTCACCTGGGGCTCGTCTTGCGTCACGGTGATCGCTGCGCCGGTCATCATCTTGTTGTGCTCGTGCCTGATCGGCTTTATGTTTTCAATGGCGGCCGTACCCGGCATTGAAGAACTCATGCAGACCCTGACGCCAATGCCTTAGGGCATGTTCTCCATAACCCTCGCTAAAGCGCCTCCCGGCTTTGCCCCCACTTCTCGACGATGGGCAATCGGATGCTTGCAGCGGTCGCAGGTTGATTTTCGATCCCTTGATCATGCGCGTCTCCTCTCTGGCGGGGCCTGCCGATGCTTGATTAATCGGGGAAATCAGTGTATTTGGATAGCCATTCCTCTTGCAGGATAGCGTAATAATATTCGCTCGACCAGCGCCCCTTGAACCACAGGTTTTCAATGAAGTGCACCTCGCGGCGCAAGCCCAGCGCTTCGAGCAGGTGAACGGAAGCGGCGTTGAGCTCGTCGGTGGTGGCGACCACGCGATGCAGCTTCAGCTCGCCGAACAGGTAATCCAGCAGGCGGGTGACGGCTTCCCTGGCGTAGCCCTGCCCCTGGGAAGCGGCTGCCAACGTGCAACCGATCATGGCCTGGCGAGAGTCTTCGGACAGGTGAAAGGCGACATCGCCCGCCAGCGCGCCGCTGGATTTGATCTCGATGGCGACTTGCAGCCATTTGCCCGGCGTGCCGGGCGCTACCTGGCGCATATCGGCGATGAATTCGCCCGCCTGCTCCAGGCTGTAGGGCGCTTCCCAGCCCTGGTATTCGGCCACCTGCGGGTCAGAGCGGTAGGCGGCGAAGGCATGCTGGTCGCGGTCTTCGAAGGCGCGTAAGATCAGGCGGGGGGTTTCCCAGTGGATGGTCATGTTAATAACCTCAGTCAGAACGGCGGTTGATCAGCCTGCCGATCAGCAGGAGCGCCAATCCGAGCACAGCCAGGCCTACGCCGAGGATCGGCAAGGCGCTGCCCAAGGCGGGCAGGCTGGCAACCTGGGGGGTGAGGGTGGGGCTGGCGCTGGGGGTGATGGCGGCCCGGGCGGTCTTGGTGCGCTCGGCGCGCGACAGGGTCGGTTGTAAGGTGATGGTGGCGGTCGCTGTGGGCTGCCCCGGGTCAGATGTATCCGTGGGGGCGGGTGTGAACGCGCCGGCCTCGCGGAGGATCAGTTTTTGCCCGGGGATGATCACCGATTTCTCGTCCAGGTTGTTGAGCGTGTAGAGCGTGCGCAGCGTTACCTGGTAGGCCATGGCGATATCCCACAGCGTCTGCCCGAACTTGACTTCGTGGATGATCGAGCCGTCCGGGTTGGGCGTGGCAACCTCCACCGAGGCGATGGCCACCGGCGTGCCGCCTGCGCCGCTGCCATCCCAGCCCTGTGTCCACATGAACGAGATCGTAATCCAATCGTTGACGCCCGGCTGCAGGCCGATGTCGATGCTCACCTGGCGGGCCAGGTCGATGCCGAAGGGCGCCGTGACCTTACGCCCGAACTGGTCTTTGCCGCCGTTGTAGCCGTTGAAGAAGGCCGCCTGGGCTTCGGGCATGCCGATGGCCAGGTCGGAGAACATGCGCCGCGGCTGCGGGTCGGCCCAGCCGGACCAGTAGTTGTCGTCCACGTTCCACGGGCCGGATTCGCCCACCACCACGCCCACACTCTTCTTATAAGCCAGGATCACCGTGTAGCCCTGGTTCACGGCATAGCCCTTGTCGTCGCAAATGTGGTTGCCGCCGTTGGAAAACTTCAGGCACTTGTCCGGCAAGGCGACGCGATAGGCGCCGCCCGAATCGTAGCGGGTGGCAAAGACGTTGGCCGAGCGCGCCCCGGCGGCAGGCGCTGCCGCGCCGTGCAGGGCCTGTTCGATGGGCCAGCGCTGCTCGATCCAGCTTACCAATCGCCGGTAGGCTGGCGGCGCTAACTCCTGGCGCAGGGCCTGGTCGCTTTGGGCGATGACCGCCTCGACCTGCGAGTTGTAGCCCACCAGCCAGATGCCCAGGCGCTTGGCCCACAGGGGCAGGCCGGGATCCGCTACCAGGACCTGGGTGCTCTCGAGCAGTTGGCGTAGCTGGTAGGCCTCCTGGCGGGCGACGCGCTGTACGGTCTGCATCTGGGCTGTATCCAGCCCGGCGCCGCGCTGCATGGGCTCGACCAGGCTGGCGGTCAGGGCGAAGTAGCTCAGCAGGGGGCGCGAGCCCCACGGGCGCTCCGGGGGCGGCGCCGCGCCCAGCATGGAGACGAGCAGCAGGATCACGAATATGCGCGAGAAAGCTTTCATACGCAGGGGCAATTTTACCATTTGCGCCTGAATCGGGGCTTTATGGGTTGACAGGCGGGCGCTGAACTTGTAGAATAAAAAGCGCCCAAACTGGACAAATACAACCTATATACGCATATTGTTCGTTTTGTCACAATCGCCAAAGGAGGAGACGTGGAACAGCCGAATGCCAACCAGAAACAGGCCGATGTAATTTTTACCCCTGCGCCGGAGATTGTTGCCAGCGCGCACGTTCAGGAATATGAGAATCTTTACAAGCATTCCATCCAGGATCCCCAGGAATTTTGGGGGGCGCGTGCCGCCGAACTGGAGTGGTACCAGAAGTGGGACCAGGTGCTGGACGACAGCAATCCGCCCTTCTTCAAATGGTTCGTGGGTGGGAAGGTCAACATTGTGCACAACGCTCTCGACCGGCACTTGCTAACTTATCGTAAGAACAAGCTGGCCCTGATCTGGGAGGGGGAGCCGGGCGACAAGCGCACCTATTCCTATTTTGCCCTGCACCGCGAGGTGTGCAAATTCGCCAACGTGCTGCGCAGCATGGGGGTGAAGAAGGGCGATATCGTCACCATCTACCTGCCGCGCGTCCCCGAGCAAGTGATCGCCATGCTGGCCTGCGCCAAGATCGGCGCGCCGCACAGCGTGGTGTACGGCGGCTTCAGCGTGGAAGCCCTGGCCGAGCGCATCGAAGACGCCCAGAGCCGTGTGCTGATCACCGCCGATGGCGGCTGGCTGCGCGGCAAGATCGTGCCGCTCAAGGACATCGCCGACGAGGCCATCGCCCGCCAGCCGACCATCGAGAGCTGCATCGTGGTCAAGCGCACCGGGCAGGATATTTATATGGAGCCGGGCCGCGATTACTGGTATCACGACCTGATCAGCCTGCCGATCTCGAGCCCGACCTGCTACACTGAGCCGATGGATGCTGAAGACCCGCTGTTCATTCTATACACCTCGGGCACCACCGGGCGGCCCAAGGGTGTGGTGCACACCCACGGCGGTTACATGGTCTACACTTACACTACCCTGAAGTACGTGTTCGACATCAAGGATGAAGACCGCTGGTGGTGCGCCGCCGACCCGGGCTGGATCACCGGGCACAGCTACATCGTGTATGCGCCGCTGCTCAACGGCGCCACCAGCTTCATGTACGAAGGCGCTCCAAACCATCCTTATCCGAACCGCTGGTGGCGCATGGTGGAGCACTACGGCATCACCATCCTGTACACGGCGCCGACTGCCATCCGCGGCCTGATGCGCTTCGGGGATGCCTGGGCCAGCCGCCACGACCTGAGCAGCTTGCGCCTGCTGGGCAGCGTGGGTGAGCCGATCAACCCCGAGGCCTGGCGCTGGTATTACAATGTGATCGGCAAGGGCAAATGCCCGATTATGGACACCTGGTGGCAGACGGAGACGGGAGGATTTATGATCTCGCCCCTGCCGATCACGCCGCTCAAGCCTGGCTCGGCCACGCGGCCCTTGTTTGGCATCGACGTGGACGTGGTCAACGAAGAAGGCGCCCCGGTCCCGGCCGGCGAGGAGGGCTACCTGGTGGTGAAGAAGCCCTGGCCTGGCATGCTGCGCACGATTTACCGCGACCCTGAGCGCTACCAGGCGCAGTACTGGTCCAAGTTTGGGAGCATGTACCAGACCGGCGACTCGGCGCGCAAGGACGCCGATGGCTACATCTGGATCATCGGCCGTATGGATGATGTGATCAAGGTGAGCGGCTACCGCCTGGGCACCGCCGAAGTGGAGAGCGCCCTGGTCAGCCACTCGGCCGTGGCCGAAGCCGCCGCCATCGGCCTGCCCCACGAGTTGAAAGGCAATGCTATTCATGCCTTTGTAATCCTGCGGGCGGGCGTCGAAAAGAGCGACAAGCTGGGCGAAGAACTGCGCAACCACGTGGCCCACGAGATCGGGCCCATCGCCAGGCCGGAGGCGATCACCTTCGTCGACAGCCTGCCCAAGACGCGCAGCGGCAAGATCATGCGCCGCCTGCTGCGCGCCCGGGCCATGGGCATGCCCGAGGGCGACGTGAGCACCCTGGAGGAATAGCCGGATGGCACGCCTGCCTGCGAATCGCTGAGCGGCGCACCAAGCAGGTGCGCCGCTCGTTTTTCGGGTATACTTGCCCCTTTGGAGGCTGTGTAAATGAACTCACCTGACAACCACCACCTGGCGATCGTCTTCGACTTCGGCGGTGTGCTGCTGGACTGGAGCCCACATTACCTGTATCGCAAGCTTTTCGATGGCGATGACCAGGCCATCGACCGCTTCCTGGAGCACATCCACTTCGAGTCCTGGAACCGGGAGCAGGACGCCGGGCGGCCCTTTGCCGTGGCCGTTGAAGTGCTGTGCCAGCAGTACCCCGAATACTGCGACCTGATCCGCGCCTATGATGAGCGCTGGGTCGAGTCGCTCGGCGGCCCGATCCAACCCAGCGTGGAGGTCTTGCGCGACTTGAAAGACGCCGGTTACACGCTGCATGCCCTGAGCAACTGGTCGGTGGAGAAATACAACCTGGTGCGTGGCCGGTATGACTTCCTTAACTGGTTCGAGACGGTCATCATTTCCGGGGAGGTCAGGCTGGTCAAGCCGGACTTACGCATTTACCAACTGCTGTTAGATAAGATCCAGCGCCTGCCGGGTGAATGCCTGGTGATCGACGATTCGCCTGCCAACATCGCCGCGGCGCGCCAGTTGGGCTTCAAAACGATTCACTTCCAGTCTGGGGAGCAGTTGCGGGGCGAGCTGCTCGAATGGGGTTTCCGCTTCGGCGCTGAGAGCGTATCACAGCAAAAAACGTCAAGCCAAACGCCTGCTCCTGGGTTATCATCCGGGCTGGCGAGGTGAGAAACCTTGCCTGAAAACGAATACTCAGGAGAACCGGCAATGACGACACAATGGACGACTTCACCCGACGGCACACGCCTGGCTTTTGATCTCAGCGGGCAGGGCTTCCCGCTCTTGCTCTTGCACGGGGCCGGCAAAACTCGCCGCGACTGGCGCAAGGTGGGCTATATTGAGCGCCTGGAGAAGCGCTTTACCGTGATCGCTATGGACCTGCGCGGCAGCGGCGACAGTGATTTCCGCACGCAGATGGCCGATTACACCATCGAGAAATTATTGGATGATGTTTACGCTGTAGCGGATGCCTGCGGCTGTGAACAGTTCCTGGCCTGGGGTTATAGTTTCGGCGGCAACATTGCCCGCTACCTGGGCGCCTGGTCGCAGCGCGTCAAGGCCGTGGTGATCACCGGCGTGCCCTTCGGCCCGGCTGTGGATCGCGCTTTCGATGCTTATATCGACGAGTTCGTCCAGAAATGGGAGCCGCTGGCGCGCGCCGAACAGTCAACAGGCGGGAAGCCGGGCAAGTCCAAGATCAAGGGCCACATCCCGGTCTGGCTGGCCTGTTTCCCGGCCATGCGCGCCTGGCCGCCCATCGAGCCGGGGCAGATGAATTGCCCGGCGCTGCTCCTGTCGGGCACGAAGAACACCGCCGTGATGGACTGGCTGGAGGCCAACCGCCCGGCGCTGCAGGGCTCGCCGGTGCAGCTCGAACTGGTGGAGGGCTTGAATCACCCGCAGGAGTTCAGCCAGATTGAGCGAGTCTACTCGCCCGCCGAGGCCTTCCTGGCAGCGCACGCGGACTGACATCGTACTCTGCTGAATCATCCCCTTCAAAAAAGGTGATTTTCCTCTTACTAGGGCTACAGCAGCAGCCTACTGCTGATAGCCCTGTTTGCCATACTGTTTTCCTATGAATTTTGGGTAGTGTAGCAGTTATAATTGTCCGATGCCGATCACCCTTGAATTCATCCAGCCGCAGGATATCCGCACTGTGGCCTATGTCGTCAGCCGCGCTTTGCTCTCCAGCCCCAATTCGATCGCCCTGTGGGGCGGGCAGAGCGAACGCCACCGCCATCGCATCGAAGAAGCCGTGCGGATCGTCAATTTAGAGCATCCCAGGTCGGTGACGGTCGTAGCCTGGCTGGATGGGCGTATCATTGGGGCGCTGAGCATGCTGCCCTGGCCGGACTGCCAGCCAGGCGTTCTGGAATGCCTGCGCCTGACGCCGCGCATGCTCGGCGTGGTGAATGGGGGCGTGTTTCGCGCCTTGCGTATGCAAATCACCGCGGCGCGCCTCGACCCGCACAGGCCGCACTGGCACCTGGGCCCGGTGGGCGTTTTGCCCGAGGTACAGGGGCAGGGTGTTGGCGGCAAACTGATCCGCCGCACCCTGCAAATCATCGACGAGCGCCACGGAGCGGCCTACCTGGAGACGGATAATCTGAACGTGGTCAGCTCGCACCAGAAACTGGGCTTCCGGGTGATCCGCGAAGCCGACATGCTGGGCGTGCACAATTACCTGATGTGGCGCGATCCCGCTGGGGAGTGAATCATGCACAACAAAGGCGTTCTGTACGGCGTAGGGGCTTATTTTATATGGGGCGTTTTCCCCATCTATTGGAAGTGGCTGCAGCAGGTGCCCGCCACGCAGATCCTGGCGCACCGCCTGGCCTGGTCGTTCGTGCTCCTGGTGTTGATCATCTCCGCCCGGCGTGAATGGCAGCCCATCCTGTCGGCGCTGCGCCGGCCCAGGACACTGCTGGTGTTCTTTGTGGCTGCCTGCCTGCTCTCAACCAACTGGCTGATCTACATTTGGGGGGTCAACGCCGGTTATATCGTCGAGACCAGCCTGGGATACTTCATCAACCCGTTGGTCAGCGTGCTCCTGGGGGTGATCTTCCTGCGCGAGAAGCTGCGCCCGGCCCAGTGGCTGCCGATCGGCCTGGCAGCGGCCGGCGTTGCCTACCTGGCGATCAGCTACGGCTCACTGCCCTGGATCGCCCTGGCGCTGGCTTTTTCCTTCGGCCTGTACGGGCTGGTGAAGAAATTATCGCCCCTGGGCTCGCTGCGCGGCCTGACGGTGGAGACCGGTGTGCTCTTCGTGCCCACCCTGGCTTTCCTGCTGGTCCTCGCAGGGCGCGGCGCGGGGGCTTTCGGTTCGCTGGGACTGACCCAGGACCTGCTCATGGCCGGGGCCGGCCCGGTCACCACCATCCCACTGCTGATGTTCGGGGCTGCCGCCCAGAGCATCCCGCTTTCCACCCTGGGCTTGCTGCAGTACATCGCCCCCACCTGCCAGTTCCTGGTGGGCGTGCTGATCTACCACGAGCCCTTCACCCCGGCGCGCCTGGTCGGTTTCGGCATCATCTGGCTGGCCCTGGCGATTTTCACCTTCGAAGGGTTCCTGGCGCGCCGCAACAGGAGTCGCTTATGAAAGTCGCTTACCAAGGAGAGCCGGGCGCCTATTCCGAAGCCGCCGCCCTGGCCCATTTCAAGACTGAGATCGAACCGGTGTCTTGTGAGAGCTTCGACGCCGTCTTCGCCGCCGTGGAGAGTGGGGATTGCGAGCGCGGCCTGGTGCCCATCGAGAACTCGCTGGCGGGCAGCATCCACCGCAACTACGATCTGCTGCTGCGCCACTCGCTGTCCATCGTGGGCGAATACTACCTCAACGTGCAGCACTGCCTGATCGCCCTGCCAGGCGTCAGCCTGGGTGAGGTGCGCAAAGTCATCAGCCACCCCCAGGCCCTGGCGCAGTGTGAGCGCCATCTCAAGGAACTGCCTGGGGTCGATGTGGTGGCTGTACACGACACGGCTGGCAGCGTACGCCTGGTGCGCGATCAAGGCGACCGCTCTGTAGCCGCCATTGCTTCGCGTCGCGCTGCCGAGGTGTACGGCCTGGCGGTGCTGGCTAGCAACTTCGAAGACGATCCGCACAACTACACGCGTTTCCTGGAGATTGCCGCCCAGCCGCTCGAACCGCAGGGACCGGCCAAGACCTCCATCGTCTTCACCCTGCGCAACCAGCCCGGGGCGCTCTTCAAGGGCCTGAGCGTCTTCGCCCTGCGCGACATCGACCTGACCAAGATCGAGTCGCGCCCGCTGGTGGGCCAGCCCTTCGAGTACCTGTTCTACATCGACTTCGCCGGCTCCACCGCCGAGCGGTCAGCTCGGCGGGCGCTGGAGCACCTGGATGAGTATGCCCTGATGCTGCGCGTTTTGGGCTCGTACCCGCGCGGCAGGTGATTTTGAGGTTTTATGGACAGCCCTTTGAGTGCGGTGGTGGCAGGTCATATCTGCCTGGATGTAATCCCCGATATGCGCGCCCTCCCCAAAGGCAGCTTCTTGGAGACCTTCCGGCCCGGGCGCCTGATCGAAACCAGCGCGCCGATCCTGTGTACGGGCGGGCCGGTCTCGAACACCGGCCTGGCGCTGCACCGCCTGGGCGTCTCCACCCGCTTGATCGGCAAGGTGGGCCAGGACCCCTTCGGCCAGGTGGTGTGCAGCCTCGTCGAAGCTTACGGCTCCGGCCTGGCAGCGGGGATGGTGGTGGACCCGCAGGCTTCCACCTCCTACTCGCTGATCATCAGCCCGCCGGGCGTGGACCGTATTTTCCTGCACAGCCCGGGCGCCAACCACGCTTTCGGCTCTGCGGACATCGATTACGATTTAGTCCGCCAGGCGGCCCTGTTCCACTTCGGCTATCCACCCATCATGCGCCAGATGTACCAGGACGGCGGTCGCCAGTTGGTGGCGCTCTTGCGCCGCGCCAGACAGACCGGTGTGACCACTTCGCTGGATATGTGCTACCCCGACCCGGCCTCGGAGGGCGGGCGCGCTGATTGGCGGGCGATCTTGCAGGCTTGCCTGCCCTACGTGGATGTGTTCCTGCCGAGCTTCGAAGAGCTGCTGTTTATGCTGCGCCGCTCGACCTACGAAGCCTTCGCTTTGCAAGGCGGCGTGCTGGAACGCGCCACCCCGGCGCTGCTCCACGACCTGAGCGACGAGCTGCTCGGCCTGGGCGTGCGCCTGGTGGTGATCAAACTGGGCGAGCGCGGCCTGTATTTGCGCTGCGCCGGGGGACCGGCTCTGAGCGGCATGGGGCGCGCCTGCCCGCAGGATTTATCCGCCTGGGTGGAGCGGGAACTGTGGGCGCCCTGCTTCCAGGTGCAGGTGGTTGGCACCACCGGCGCCGGCGATGCTACCATCGCCGGTTTCCTGGCGGCTTTGCTGCGCGGCCTGGGCCCCGAGGAAGCAGCCACCCTGGCCGTGGCGGTGGGGGCCTGCAATGTGGAGGCCGCCGACGCCCTCAGCGGTCTGCGCTCCTGGGAGGAGACCCTCGCCCGCGTGCGCTCCGGCTGGGCGCGCCTGCCGCTGCGCCTAGAGTCCTCCGGTTGGGAGTGGGATGCGGCTAACGGTGTCTGGCAGTACCATCCCTCGGACTAGCTCCAGGGAGCACAGGCGATTGTAGAAAGGTACAGGGTGTCCGATGAACCAGGTGTTCGGCGGCGTCGAAGCAGGTGGGACCAAGTTTATCTGCCGGGTAGGGAAAAGCCCGCAGCAGGTGGTGGGCGAGGCGCGCTTTCTCACCGCGCAGCCCGACGAGACCATCCAGCGCGTGGTCGATTTCTTCGCCCCGTATGCGCAGCGCGGCGAGCTGGCCGCGGTGGGGATCGCCTCCTTCGGCCCGGTCGACCTCGACCCTGCCTCCCCAACCTACGGCTACATCACTACCACGCCCAAGCCAGGTTGGAGCCACGTTGACCTGCGCGGCCGCATCCAGCAGGCCCTGCGCCTGCCTGTGGCCTTCGATACCGACGTCAACGCCGCTGCTCTCGGCGAGCATTACTGGAACCCGCATAACCGCTCTCTGGATCCATTTATTTACATCACTGTAGGCACCGGGATCGGCGCCGGCATCCTGGTCAATGGGCGCCTGCTGCACGGGCTGGTGCACCCGGAGACGGGGCACTTTGCCATCCCGCACGACTGGCAGAAGGACCCCTTCCCGGGGATTTGCCCGTATCACGGCGACTGTTTCGAGGGCCTGGCCAGCGGGCCCTCCATGGCCCGCCGCTGGGGACAAAGGGCCGAGACTTTGCCGGATGACCACCCGGGCTGGGAGATAGAAGCCGAATACATCGCCCTGGCGCTGGTGAACCTGATCTATGCCTTTTCGCCGCGGCGCATCGTCCTGGGCGGGGGCGTCCCTCAGCACCCTGGCCTGCACGAGGCCGTGCGCTGTAAAGTTCAGGGGCACCTGAACAATTACGTCCAATCGGCGCAGTTGATCGAGCACATCGACGATTACATCATCGCTCCCACCCTGGGCAGTTTTTCGGGTGTGTCGGGGGCGATTGCCCTGGCAATTGCGCAGGCGAGCGCCCAGGCGAATGCCCAGGCGAACGCCCAGGCGGAATAGAAGATGCCTGCTTTCAGCATCGAGGGTCCGCGCTTTGGCCAGGCCGCTGTCTGCGAGCCGGTGCTGCGCGCCCTGCCGGCCTGGTTCGGCATCGAGCGGGCCATCCTCCAGTACCTGGCGGACATCGAGCATCTGCCCACCTTCCTGGCTCGCCGAGAGGGGCAGGTGGCCGGCTTCGTGAGCCTCAAGCAGCATTTCCCGGCTTCCGCCGAGCTGCTGGTGATGGGCGTGCGCCCGGAAGCTCACCGCCGGGGGATCGGGCGGGCGCTGCTGGAGCGGGCGCAGGCCTGGCTGGTCGCGCAGGGCGTGGAATACCTGCAGGTCAAGACGCTGGGACCGTCCGACCCGGACGAGAACTACGCCAAAACCAGGGCTTTCTACCAGGCGATGGGCTTCCGGCCGTTGGAGGAGATCCCGGAGATTTGGGATGAGGACAACCCATGTTTGGTGATGGTGAAGAAGTTGTGAGGGGGTGGGATGGGCAAATCTTTCCTGGCGACTCAAGTCGCCGCAACCAAAACCACCAAGCCCCTCTTCAGGGGCTTCTGGAGTTCTAATCGACTCTGGAGCCCTTGCCTCACCAATCCTGGCAGGGCAACACCCCTGCCGGTTCCCAGTAATCGTAATTCCCGGCAACCCTGACCGAGGCCTGGAAGTCGGGCTGGCCTTCGATGGCGATGGTGACCAGCCATACGCCCGAGCGCAGACCCTGGGAATCCCACAGCCTGAGGTAGAAGGTGCCGTTGGCAGGCCCCTGCCAGGAGCAGTTGTAGGCCACCCAGGTTGAAGTGTCAGTCATTGACCAGGTGCGCGAGTAACGCAGGCCGGGGGTCATGCCCTGGTAGTCGAATTTGGCGTAGATACGCGTGGTCTGCTCGGGATACTGGGTGACTGGTTGGGCGGCGGGGTTGTCGCAGGGCCGGTCGCAAAAGGTCAGTCGGAGGATCCCCGGCCGGAGCGTGGCGGTGGGCGTAACCGTGGGCGGCGTAGTTGGTGAAGCCGTTAGAGTTGACGTGAAAGTGGGCGAGGGCTGCTGCTGGTCCGGGGCATTCGTGTGCGTGGGCTGGCGAGTGGGCGGGACTTCCACGATTTTCGTTGGGATTTCTGTTAGCGTCTCCATGTGCATCGGCGTTCTGGTTGGCTGGATGGCTACCGCCGGTTGGGTAGCGGTGGCGGGAAGGGCGGGCGTTTTGGAGGTGTTGAGCAAAATGCTGAAGGTCAGCAACGCGGCCAGGATGAAAAAGCCCAAGGCGCCCAGCCCGATCCAGATGGTCGACATGGGGATCGGCACGGTCTTGCCGGTCACCGGGGCCTGGCCGGCGTAACCGCTTTGAGCGGCCGGGCTGGGGGCGAACTGCATGGTGGGCGGGATGGCGGCGCCCTGGTTTGGGAAGAGCTGCAGGGCGGCGATCAGCTCGGGCACGGATTGGAAGCGCTGGTCGGGGGATAAGGCCATGGCGTGCAGGATGGCTTGCTCCAGGTGGGCTGGAATGGCAGGGTTGAGGGCTCGCGGCGGCTGCAAAGGGATGTTCAGGTTACGCTCCGGGGCTTCGACCGGGATGACTCCGGTCAGCAGCGTGTAGAGCGTAGCGCCTAGGGCGTAGATGTCCGAACGGGCGTCGGTGCGCCCGCTGCTGGTGTACTGCTCGATGGGGGAATAGCCGGGCGTTACGGCCCGGGCGCCCACGGTGGTATGGGCGTGGGGGTCGAAAACTTTGGCGATGCCGAAATCGACCAGGACGGCTTTGCCCTGGGGGGTGATGCGGATGTTAGCGGGCTTGATGTCGCGGTGGATGACCGCAGGGACCTGGCTGTGCAGGTAGGCCAGGGCTTCGCAGACCTGCAAAATCCAGCCCAGCACCTGGCTCTCGGGCAACGGGCCGGCCTGCTGTTCGAGCATCTCTTGCAGGTCTTGACCCTCGATGTAATCCATCACCAGGTATTGGCCTTGCTCAGGGATGGAGAAATAGTCCGTGACCAGGGTCAGGTTGGGGTGGCGCAGGCCAGTGAGCATGCGGGCCTCGCGCTCGAACTGGCGCTGGGCCTGCTGGCTGGTCTCGTGGTTCTCTTTCAAGGCGCAGTGATGCCGGAGGTTCAGGTCCCAGGCCTTGTAAACCATGCCGAAGCCGCCCTGGCCCAGGGTTTTTACGATGCGGTAGCGCTGGTTGATGACTTGACCGGTATTGAGCGACATGGCTGGTATCCCCTTTAGGTTGAATCTGAACCTGGAAAATGCTCTTTCACTATCTCCGCCACCTGCGCTATCGGCAGGCCGTACGCCACATGACCGTCGCGGCCTTCCATCGTCTCGGCCGCGCACAGCGAGTTCAGGATGGCTTCTTCGACGCTCTCGACCACTGCCCGGAAGAGGATGGGCATCAGGCGGGCTTCGTCCAGCAGGGCGGGCATCTCGGCAACCAGGCGCTCTGGCTGGTGGGGCAAGCGCCGGGCGGTGGAGAAGGCAATAACGAAGTCGCCGGAGCCGTGGCCCAGGAAACTGCCCACGCGTGCCAGGCCAGCCGTGGCGCGGGCGCACAGCCGCCCCAACTGGCGGGCGCTGAGCGGGGCGTCGCAGGCCAGCACGATCATGATCGAGCCGCCGTCTTTGGGCGGGTGGGGAGTCTGGGCTGGAGCGGACAGCCTGCGCCCGACCGGCAATCCGCACACCAGCAGGTCGCCGGGCGCGCCGAAGTTGGACTGCACCAGCGCCCCCAGGGTGAAGCTGCCCAGTTCGTCTGGCAAGCGGCGGCTGGCGCAGCCGATGCCGCCCTTCCAGCCCAGGCAGCAGGTGCCCGTGCCTGCCCCGATGGCTCCTTGCAATACCGGGCCGGGACTGGCGCTCTCCAGGGCGTGAAAGACGTGCTCGGCGTGCACGTGGCGGCCCTGCAGGTCGTTCAGGTAGCCGTCGTTGGTCTCGCCCACCACCACGTTGACGCTGCCGGTGCGCACCCCGATCCCGGGGTTTTGGCGGATGGCGTGCTGCACCAGGGCGTCCAGCACCAGACCGACGTTGAGCGTGTTGGTCAGGGCAATGGGGGCTTCCAGTCGTCCCAGCTCGCGCACCTGCTCGAAGCCGGCCGGCTTGCCGAAGCCGTTGATCGTGTGCACCGCGGCGCACACCTTCTCTTCGAAGAGGTTCTCGCCGTGCGGCAGGATCACCGTCACGCCGGTGCGCACCGGGCCGAGGCCGGGCTGCAAGGTCCCGCTCCCGGAGATCAGCGTGGTGTGGCCGACGCGCACCCCGGTTACATCCGTGATGGCGTTGAGCAGCCCGGCGGGCAGGCTGCTGGTCAGGAGGCCCAGGTCACGCAGCAGTGATGGGGACATTCGTTTGCGCTCAGGGCTGTGAATACTGCCGGAACAGGGCGAAGGCGATGACGGCTGCCCCGCCCAGGAGCAGCAGTGCACCCAGCGGGGTGCTCAGGTAGATGTCCAGGTTGTCTTGCAGCGTTTCCAGGTTGGCGCCTACCAGGCTCAAAACCAGCAGGAACCCGCCCATCACAGCGTTGCGCCAACTGCCGCCCTTGAAAGCCCGCAGCAGCTCGGCCAGCCCGGGCAGCGCCAGCGCCAGGCCCAGGATCAGAAAAGGTTTCTCTTGGAAGGAAGTGTAATCCTCCCAGATGTAGAAATCGATGGTCAGCAGGATCAGGTTGAGCAGCATGCCGGCCGCGCCGAGCAAGAGCTGCAGCCAGCGCAAGGCGGGCGCCGCCCAGGCCCAGATCAGGCCGGCCGCGCAGCACACCAGGGCGAAGATTGACAGCGTGCGGCCCATCTGGTAGGGGTCGATGTAGGCGGAGAGCACCAGCAGCAAGCCGGTGAGGACCGCCAGGCTGCCCTGCACCACCAGCGTCCACCAGGTCGGCGGCCTGGCTGGTGTAGGGGCGGCTTTGGCCGCCGCGCCGGCGGCAGCCGGAGGCGCCAGATCCTGCGCCGGGTGAGTGACCACAGAGGGCTGCAGGGCCACGAAGACCCTGTGCAGCTCGGCCTTGAACGCGGCCACGCTCTGGTAACGCTGGTCGGGCATGATCTGCATGGCGTGCAGGATCACTTTCTCAATCTCGGCCGGCACCTTGGGGTTCAGGCTGCGCGGCGTGGGCAGCTCCTGCCCGGCCATGCGGGCGATGCTGTCGGTCGGCTCCTGCCCGGTGAGCAGGGCGTACAGGGTGGCTCCCAGGGCGTACACGTCGGTGCGCACATCGGTGGGCGCCTTGCCGTACTGCTCGAAGGGTGAATAACCGGGCGTGACGGCCCGCGCTCCCACGGTGGTGCGCAGCTTGGGGTCGAACTTCTTGGCGATGCCAAAGTCCACCAGGATCGCCTCGCCCTGCGGGTTGATCTTGATGTTGGCGGGCTTGATGTCGCGGTGGATCACCGGCTGGGGCTGGGCGTGCAGGTAGACCAGCGCCTCGCACACCTGCTCGATCCAGGCCAGCGCCTGGGCTTCGGGCAGCGGCCCGCCAGCCTGCTCGAGCTTCTCCTGCAAGTCCTGGCCTTCGATGAAATCCATCACCAGGTACTGGCCCTTGCCCGGGTCCTGGAAGTAATCCTTGACCTGGGGCAGGTTGGGGTGGCGCAGGCTGTACAGCATCTGCGCCTCGCGGGCGAACTGGCGCTGCGCTTCGCTGCTGGTCTCGGTGTTATGTTTCACGGCGCACTGGGTTTGGAAGGTGGTATCCCAGGCGCGGTACACCGCCCCAAAACCGCCCTGCCCGAGCAGTTTGACGACGCGATAGCGGCTGTTGAGCACTTCTCCGGTTGAATGCGCCATGTGTGTTACTCCATAATCAGGTTTGTGTGCGTTGATTGACAGGTTGTTAACACGGAGATCACGGAGAAAACACGGAGATCATTGAGCTTTTTTATGTATCTTTGTGAACTTCGTGTACTTTGTGGTTCTTCTCCGTGTTCTCAGTATTTCTCCTCTTCCATTGTTTTTTTATCAGAAATCTCCGTGCGCTCCGTGGTTCTTCTCTGTGTTCTCCGTGTTTAGAGTGGCAATAGCGCGCAGGATGACCTGTTGGGCGTCTAGCAGCGCCTGGCGCAGGGTCTCACCGCCGAAGCCGGGGCGCCACTCGTGCCAGACTTCGTCGCTGACCACCAGCAGGTTGGCGGCGCGCACCTGGCGGTACTGCGCCAGGGTGAACATGGCCGAAGTTTCCATGTCAACGCCCAGCACGCCCTGCTCCCGGTAGGCCTCGATCTTGCTGACCAGCTCGCGGAAGGGGGCGTCGGTGGTCCAGTGCGGGCCGGTCGCGGCTGGCAAGCCCAGCTCGAGGGCGCACTCGGCCAGATGTGCCGAAAGCTGCGGGTCAGCGCGGGCGGGCATCCCGTCCAGCGGGTAGTGTGTCGAAGTGCCCTCCTCAGAGATGCAGGTGGTGGGGACGATCAGCGCTCCCAGCGGGGAGGAGGGCTGCAAGCCGCCGGCCATCCCCAGGCCGAGGAAGGCTTTTGCCCCGCAGGCGATCATCTCTTCCATGATCAAGACTGTGCCGGGCGCCCCGACGGGCATTTGCACGAAGCACACCGGCTGGCCCTGGTAAGCGCCGGTGAAGAAGGGCTGGCGCTCGCCGTACAGCCAGTGCGGCGAAGGCAGCGCCCCGGCGGCCTCGGCCAGGGCGAAGACCACCTCCCGCCACCAGGTGACCACCACCAGCGGCTTCACGCCGATCTGCTCGACGCTCACGCCGCGCTGGCTGGTTGTGTGCTGGATGCTCATGTAGGGTTCGATTCGTGGGTGCATGTTTGCGAGATTTCTCCATTATGGAGCAGGACAAGGGTCAGGGTCGCTCATCGCCAGCGCCCGAAATCAATGGTACGATCTACTGGCGCTGATCGAAGGCTGTTCCCAAAGAGGCAACCTTATTGTAGCCGATATTGGGCGAGATATACAAGGGCATGGCCGAGTCACATAGGATGGCATTTTTTGAATAAAAATATTAAATCGCAGTTTTTTTGAGGAACGAAGGTGTAGGATGCAAGGTGCAAGATGCAAGTTAGAATGTAGAAATTATAAAGTGCAAGCTGCAAGGTGGGAATTAGAAGGCGCGGGGAAGGAAGTGCAAGGTGCAAGGTAGAAATTAGAAGGTATTGGGTAGAGGGTGGGTGCATAACCGTTTTTAGCACAGATGTTCGGGGAAGGCAAGGGGTTAAATGGGAAATCCCCCAAAGTTTAACCCGTTGGGGGATGCGATGATTGGGCAGGCAGCGGCGGGAAGGCTTACCAGGCGCAGGCGGAGATGGCCTACAACCCTACAAAGCGACTGTACATCCTAACCCCGGCACGTCGCTGGCCTCCAGCCAGCCATCTTCCAGGCGGAAGCCGGGCCGGGTCGGGTCGGCTTGCACGTCCAGGTAGCCGTCCAGGTCGCAGTAGCGCACGTTGGGGCTGCTCAGCGCCAGGCTCAGGCCGGCGGCGGTCAGCAGGGCCGGCTCGACCACGCAGCCGACCATGGTCGCCAGGCGGGCAGCGCTGGCGATGGCGTTGATCTGCTGGGCGCAGCGGAAGCCGCCGCAGGTGGCGATCTTGACGCTCAGGCCGTTGGCAGCGCGCTGCGAAGCCAGCTTGAGGGCCGATTCGGGCCCGGACAGGCTCTGGTCGGCGATGATGGGGATCGGGCTGGCGCGCGTCACCTGGCGCAGGGCCTCCAGATCATCGGCCGGGGTGGGCTGTTCGAGCATTTCCAGCTCGTCTTCCAGGGCGTTGGCGATCTCCAGGGCGTCGCGCACCGTGTAGCCGCCGTCGGCGTCCAGGCGCAGGGTGTGGTGCGGCAGGGCGCGGTGGATGGCGCGCACCCGGCGCACGTCCTCTTCGGGGTCCAGGCCGCCCTTGATCTTGAGCATGCGGAAGCCCAGGCGGGCGCGGGCGTTGGCGACTTCCACGCTGTCTTGCAAGGAGGATAGCGGCACAGTGGCGGAGGTGGGGATGCGGCTGCGGAATCCGCCCAGCAGGCGGTAGAGCGGCAGCCCCGACACCAGCCCGAGCAGGTCGTGGAAGGCCAGGTCGAAGGCGCACAGCGCCGAGGGGGCCGCCCGGGCTGCCGGGGCCAACTGCGCCAGCGAGTATTCCAGATTGGTGGGGTGCAGGTCGGGGGCCATGTCGGCGCAAGCCTGGCAGGCGCGCAGCACCTGTTCGGGTTTTTCGCCGGTCAGGTGCGGGTGGCTGACGGCGCAGCCCCAGGCGTTGAGCCCTTCGTTGGTCTCGAGGCGCACGAAGATGGCGGTAATCTGTTTGATATCCGGCAGGCCAGCCATGCGAACAGGCTGGCGCAGTTGCAACTCGAGCGGAGTGACTTCTGCTTTCCTGATTTGCATGTTTCCCTCGCAAGGTTGGGTTAGACCTGGCGGGCCTGGCAAACCTGTCAGGTCTGCTATTCCAATCCAAATAGTATATCATACGCCAGGTGGTAAAATATCTTCGGCTCGTGCAGATCATGTTCAAAGCGCTTACTTTCCTGTCCCGCGGGGCCCTGGCCGGCCTGGCGGTATTCTTATGGGTTGCGGCATGCAGCCCGAGCGTGGTCACCGTCCCGGACTACGCCGTCCTGGAAGCGCGCCCGGAGCTGCTCCCCGCGCTTACGGCAACCACACTGCTGCCCCAGCCAGGTGAACTGGCGACAGAGGTAGGCTTTTGGCCGACTACACCGCCGGTCACCCCGCCAGGACTGCCCGAGCAGGTTCCCTCCGTGGCGATCACGCCCACGCCCACCCGGCGCTGGGCGCCGCCGCCGACCTTCACGCCCTGGCCGACGCGTACGCCGCTGCCCGAGCACACCAGCGACCTGCTGTATTTATCCGACGAGCGCCTGATGCGCTGGGACCACGTCACCGGATACGCCGTGACCCTGGCCGAAGGGGTGGCGGCTTATACCGCCAGCGCCGACGGGCGGCGTGTGGCCCTGCTGCGCGCCCACAACGTAGCCGCTAACGGCGTGGCCCTGTACGACCTGGACCTGCTGGACTTCAGCAGTGGGCGGCTGACCTCGCTGGCGCAGCAAGTATCCCGGATGTACGGGCTGGCATTCTCGCCCAACGCGGCCTGGATCGCCTACACCAGCCAGCCCGATGGCGGCCAGGTGCAGATCATCCCTGGGACTGCACCGGGAGAAGCGCTCGACCTGGGGGCCTGCCAGCAAGCGCAGGAGGTGCAGTGCGCCCAACTGGTCTGGTCCCCCGACAGCCGCAGTATTTTATGGAGCAGCGCCGACGGCCTGTGGCTGGCGGAGGTCGAGAAGCGCGCCAGCCGCCTGGTGCACCCCGCCCAGGTGGAGGTAATCGACCCCAAGGGCGAGACCACGCGCCTGCCGGTGGCTTTCAACCTGGAGGACTGGTCGCCCGCCGGGCGCTACGTGTTGGTGCAGGTCCTGCCGTCAGCCAACGGCGTGCGCTGGAAGAGCGTGCTGGACACGCGCCTGGGCCGCCTGACGCGTGTGCCCGGCTCGGACGAGATGGGCGATCGCCTGGTCGGGCTGACCTGGACCTCCGAAGGCGGCTTGCTGCTGGCCAACGGCGGCGACCCGGCCCAGCGCACTGCACCCTTCGTACAGTTATGGTCGGTGGTGCCCACCAGCCCTGAGATGTTCATCTCCGTTAAGTTTTTCGAACTGCACTCGCTGGATTTCCCGCCGCTGTCTTCTGAAGATGGGAAAGGCGTGTCATATTGCCTGGGCTGGCTGGCGCCGCGCCCGGATGGGCTTTTCGGCCTGGGCATGCTGGTGCCCGGCACCACCAACGCCGCGGTGCTGTTCGAATTGGAACTGGAACACGGGCGCTTGAAGCGCCTGTTGGAGCTGCCTTACGATACGACCCTGGTGACGTGGTCGCCGGACGGCCGGGGGGCGCTGGTGCAGGGCAGCCACACCCAGGTGCTGTTCGCTGACCTGGAAGCCGGCCGTTATTACGACCTGCGCCCGATGCTGGGCGACCGGGCGCACAGTTTCACCTGGCTGCCGCCGGCGCGGCGGGCCTGAACTCCTGACCCTGCGAAACGAAGCTGGTTGTGATCGCTTACCTGACCATCCCGTTCCTGCTGTTCACACCGCTGCTGATCTTGATCCTGCGGGTGATGCGCCCGCGCTTCCGGGCTTTCTGGCTGCTGTCGGCGCTGGCCGGGCTGGCGGCCTGGGTGACGCTGCTGCTCTCGCTTTCCCGGCTGCCGTTCAGCCTGCCGCTGGTGACCTGGAGGCCGGAGGAGCTTTTCCCGGCAGCGCCGGTGCTGATCTGGGATGCGGTCTCCTGGCCCTTCGCACTGGCCCTGGCGACCCTGGCCCTGGCAAGCGTGCTCACCGACCTGGCCCGCCCGGAGCGCACCGCTGGCGGCATCGCCGATTGGGCCGCCTGGGCCAGCGCCCTGACCCTGGGTGGGCTGGGGATCCTGGCGACTCTATCGGGCAATTTGCTCTCCGTGCTGCTGGCCTGGTCGGCGCTCGACCTGGTGGAGATTGCCGTCTGGCTGGCGCTGGTGCGCTCCAGCGAGGGGCGCGAGCAGGCCGTGGTGGCATTCTCGGGCCGGCTGGCGGGTACTGTAGGGGTGCTGTGGGCCGGCATGCTGGCGCAGGCGCAGGGCCTGCCCCTGTCTTTCGAAGAACTGCCAGCGCAGATCAGCACCGTTCTGCTGGTGGCCAGCGGGCTGCGCCTGGGCGTGCTGCCGATCAGCGCGCCGCTCTCGCAAGACCTGATCCCGCGCCGTTCGGTAGGGGTCCTGCTGCGCCTGGCGCCAGCCGCGGCCGTGCTGCCTGTGCTGGTGCGCAGCGGGATTGTGGGCGCGGCTTCGCCCTGGCTGCCGCTGATCTTCGCCGTGGCCGGCCTGGCGGCGCTGTACGGCGGCCTGTCCTGGGCGGGCGCGGCGGACGAGCACCAGGCGCAGGGCTACTGGTTGCTGGGCATGTCGGCCCTGGCGCTGGGGGCGGCGGCGCGCGGCCAGCCGGCTGCCTGCCAGGCCTGGGGGCTGGCGCTGCTGCTGCCCGGCGGCTTATTGCTGCTCTCCACGGCGCGCCGGCGCGCCCTGCTGCCATTCCTGCTCCTGGGCTGGCTGGGCATGTCCGCCCTGCCGTTCACCCCGGCCTGGCGCGGCCTGAGCCTGTATGCGCCGCCCTTCCCCTGGTTGGGGGTGACTTTCTTGATCGCCCAGGCTGCCCTGGCGGCGGGTTACCTGCGCCACGCACTGCGCCAGGCTGCGCCGCTGGAGGGCCTGGAGCGCTGGGTGTGGCTGGTGTACCCCTGGGGAATGCTGGTGATCGTGCTGGTGGACCTGGCCCTGGCCTGGTGGGGCCGCCCGGCTGGCCCGCTGGCCCGGCCCGGATTGTGGGTGGAGGCTTACCCCGGCTGGCTGGCTTCCTGGCCCGGGTGGGCCAGCGCGGCGTTGGCGGTGGTTTTTGGCGTGTGGCGCAGGCGCGGGCATAAAGTCTCGCCGCGTTTATTGGGCGGGGCGCGGCGCTTTCTGTCGATCCAATGGTTCTACCGGCTGTTGTGGGGCGTTTATTACGCCCTGCGGCGGGCGGCGTTCTTCGCCAGCGCCAACCTGGAAGGCCAGGCGGGAGTCCTGTGGGCTCTGCTGCTGTTGATCCTGCTGCTTTCCCTGTTCTTCCAGATGGGGTTGGGAGCCTGACCGATGCAGATTGCTTCCCTGGCCCTCCCGGCGGCTTTGCTGGTCTCGTTCACCTCGTTGGCTTTGTTCATTGTCGTCGACTGGCGCTGGAACACGGTGCTGCTGGCCGTGCAGTACGTGGGCGTGTTCGCCCTGGTCGCCACCCAGTGGCCGCCGGCCATGGCCGTCACCAAGCTGATCGCCGGCTGGATGGCCGGGGCGGTGCTGGGCCTGGCGATCAACAGCACTCCAGAGCTGAACCAGGCGCTGCGCCCGGCCCCCCCGGCATCCGGGCGGCGGTTGTCCGCATGGCGCTACGTGTCGGTGGGCCACAGCTTCTATCTGCTGGCGGCGGTGCTGGTGGCCCTGGCGGCTTTCTCCCGCCTGGAGCGGCTGCCGCAGTGGATCCCGGGATTAGGCAAGGAGGCCGCCTGGGCCGGCCTGATCCTGGTCGGGATGGGGCTGCTCAAGCTGGGTTTCACCACAAACCCTTACCAGGTCATCCTGGGCCTGCTGGTGAGCCTGTCTGGCTTCGAAATTCTGTACGCCGCGGCGCAGTCCTCGCTGTTGGTAGCGGGTCTGCTGTCTGGGGTCACCCTGGCGCTGGCGTTGGTAGGCGCTTACCTGCTGGTGGCGCCTTCCATGGAGGAGACAGGGTGAACGCGCCGCTGCTGTGGATCATCCTGCCGGGCGCGGCCACCCTGATCCTGTACGCTTTGCGCCGCTGGCAGGCAGCAGTGCACCTGGCCGCGCTGGCACTGGCGCTGCTGTTGGCGCTGCTGGCCTGGAGGCTGCCGGTGGGCGAGCCGATCGAATTGGGCCTGCCGGGTGTTGCGCCGCTGGTGGTGGGCGATACCCTGACCGTCCTGGGCCGCCGCCTGGTGTTGGAAAACGGCATGCGCCCGGTGCTGGCGCTGCTCTACCTGGCGGTCAGCCTGTGGCTGGGTGGGGCATATGCCGCCGCCGCGCCGCGCCTGTTCGTGCCGTTCAGCCTGGCGATCGCCGCCCTGGTGGTGGCCTCCCTGGCGGTGCGGCCGACACTCTACGCGGCGCTCTTCATCCAACTGGCGGCGTTAGTGGCCGTGCCGCTGCTGTCGCCGCCGGGCAAGCCGGTGCGCGGCGGCGTGCTGCGCTTCTTGATCTTCCAGACGGTGGGGATGAGCTTTGTGCTCTTCGCCGACTACCTGCTCAACCGGCTGCAAAGCCAGCCGGAGATGACCGAGCTGGTGCTGCCGGCGACGCTCCTGTTCGGGCTGGGCTTTGCCCTGACGGCGGCGATCTTCCCCTTCCACACCTGGGTGCCGATGCTGGCCGAAGAGTCGCACCCTTACGCGGCAGCTTTCATCTTTTTCTTCATCCCCAGTGCGGTGGCGTTCATCGGGCTGGATTACCTCAGGCAGTACAGCACGCTGAGCAACTTCACCGCCATCCAGGTGCTGCTGCGTTCCGCCGGGGCGCTGATGTGCCTGGTAGCGGGCGTCTGGGCGGCCTTCGAGAACCGCCTGGAGCGCATCATGGGCTTTGCCGCCCTGGTGCAGGTCGGCATGGGCCTGCTGGCGATCAGCCTGGGCAGCCAGGCGGTGCCAGGCGCGCCCCTGGGCGGATTATTCTTCGCCCAATTGGCCGCACAATGCCTGGGCCTGGCGGTCTGGTCGCAGGCGCTGGCGGTGATGCGCCGCCAGGTGCCCGACCTGCGCTTCCGCTCGGCGCTCGGGCTGGCGCAGCGCCTGCCAATTGCCAGCATGGGCCTGGTGCTGGCCAATTTCTCCCTGGCCGGGCTGCCGCTGTTGGCCAGCTTCCCCGGCAGCGTGGCGCTGTGGTCGGCGCTGACCGGCGTCTCGCTGCCCGCGGCGCTGTTATCCCTGGTGGGCAACGCCTGCCTGTTCGCCGCCGGCATGCGCACCCTGGCCGTGCTGGTCACGGGTTTCGACGCGCCGGCCTGGAGCGTGGCGGAGGAAGGCTGGCCGGCGACGCTCTTGATCCTGGGCATCCTGCTGTTGCTGGCCATCGGCATGACCCCGCAGTGGCTGATGCCGGCTCTCACCAGCCTGGCGCTGCCATAGCTCATCCCTTGGTGCGATGCACGTGTTCTTCGTGCGTTGCACCTGTTCTCTCCCGGCAGGCCAGGTGCATCGCACTCTGAAAGTGCAACGCACCTTTGATGTACTCGGGTACGATGCACGTGTTCTTCGTGCGTTGCACCTGTTCTCTCCCGGCAGGCCAGGTGCATCGCACTCTGAAAGTGCAACGCACCTTCGCCGCTCTTTTTGTTATAATCGAGGCGAGGAGACGATTTCATGGAAGTTGAACAGATCCTGAAACAGTTAGACTGGTTAGATGAAGAACGCCGCAAGGACAAGACGCGCATCGGCTCGCTGGAGGAGCGCCTGGCGCTCCAGGAAAACTCCCTGCCGCCGATGTCCGCCCAGATCAAAGAGCTGAGCGGCGAGATCACGCGCTTGAACGCTTTGCTGGCGCGCATGGATAGTTTCGACGATTCGCTGCGCCAGGCGCGGCTGGAGAACAAGCACCAGCTCGAAGAAGTGGATAAGGCGACCAAGAAGCGCGAAGAAGAAGCCGAAAGGATGCGGCGCAGCGAGCTGCGGGCGGTGGATACCAGCCTGGCGGAGCTGCGCAAGGATATCGACCAGGTTGCCGAGTTGAAACGCGGCATGCAGGCGCGCATCGAAGGCGAGACGCGCCTGGCGCGCCTGATCGACGAGACGCGCAACCGCCTGGAAGGCATGCGCCGCAGCGAGGAGGAGTACACCCGCACGATCCGCCTGCTGGACGATGGCCGCCGCCAGGATGCCAAGCGCCTGACGGACCTGAGCGGCGAAGTGGCCGCCATGCGCAAGCGCGTGGATGACAACCGCGGCAAGATCGAATTGAACGCCGCCACGCTGAAGAAGGCCGAGACGCGCGTCAACGAGATGTCTGTGGTGGAGGTCGAGCGCCGCGAGGCCATCGCCAACTTCCTGGAGAGCCAAAACCTGCGTGAAGTCGAACGCGAACGGGTGTGGAAGGAATGGCAGGCGCGTTTCAATGTGATCGAAACGCAGACGACCGACGTGGAGACCATGCTGCAATCCCTGGACGCCACCCACCGTTCGGTGAAGCGCTCGCAGCAGGTGATGGACGAGCTCTCGCAGAAAGTCGAGCGGCGCATCAACGAGATCACCGAGATCCAGCGCCTGTCCGAGGAGCGCTTCCGCCAGGAGTGGGTGACCTTCAAGGCCGACGACCAGAAGCGCTGGACAAACTATACCCTGACCATGGACGAGCAGCGCGGCGAGGTGCAGCGCCAGCACGAAAAGCTGGCGGATAAAGTCACCCAGCTCGAAGACGTGCTGCAAGAGATCCAGGATTTGCTCGGCCAGGCCAACGAGCACACTGAGAAACGCTTGCAGGCCATGCTGGCCATGACGCACGAGTGGGTCTCCTCCTACGAGCGCAGCGTGGGCCGCTCGCGCTGAGATAGGCCAGTATGCGCGTCATCGGCACAGCCGGCCACGTAGACCACGGCAAATCCACCCTGGTGGAGGCGCTCACCGGCATCCATCCGGACCGCCTGAAAGAGGAGCGCGAGCGCGAGATGACCATCGACCTGGGTTTTGCCTGGATGGAGCTGCCCGGCGCGGCCCTGGGCGAGCCGGTCGAGGAAATCGGGATCGTGGATGTGCCCGGCCACCGCGATTTCATCGAGAATATGCTGGCCGGCATCGGCGGCATCGACGCGGCCCTGTTCGTGGTGGCTGCCGACGAAGGCGTGATGCCGCAGACCCGCGAGCACCTGGCCATCCTGGATATTTTGCAGATTCCCTCTGGCGTGGTGGCCCTGACCAAGATCGACCTGGTCGACGAAGACGACTGGCTGGACCTGGTGGAGATGGACCTGCGCCAGGTGTTGGCTGGCACGGTGCTGGAGCAGGCCCCGATCGTGCGGGTCTCGGCCCGCAAACAGTTGGGTCTGGAAGCGCTGAAGGCGGCTCTGCGGGCCTGCCTGGCAGACAGCCCGCCGCGCCCCGACCTGAACCGCCCGCGCCTGCCCATCGACCGGGTCTTCACCATCGCCGGCTTCGGCACGGTGGTGACCGGCACGCTGACCGACGGCAGCCTGAAGGTGGGCGAAGAGGTCGAAGTGCTGCCCCAGGGGCTGCGCGGGCGGGTGCGCGGCCTGCAAACCCACAAGCGCAAAGAGCAAACCGCCGTGCCCGGCAGCCGCACGGCAATCAACGTCTCTGGGGTGGCCCTGGAGCAGATGCAGCGCGGCCAGGTGGTGGCGCATCCCGGCGATTACCGTCCCACCCAGCGCATGGACGTGCACTTCCGCCTGCTGCCCGACGCCAGCCAGGCGCTGCGACATAACACCGAGGTCAAGCTGTTCTGCGGCGCGGCCGAGGTGCTGGCGCGCCTGCGCCTGCTGGGAGTCGAAGAGCTCCCCCCCGGGGGGGCCGGCTGGCTGCAGTTGGAGCTGGAGCAGCCGGTGGTGGTGGTGCGCGGCGACCGCTACATCCTGCGCCGGCCCTCGCCGGGCGAGACGTTGGGCGGCGGGCGCGTGGTCGACCCGCACCCCAAGGGCCGCCACAAGCGCTTCGCGGCGGGGACGCTCGAGCGTTTGGAAGCCCTGGCCCAGGGCACGCCGGCGGAGGTCTTCTTGCAGGCTGTGCTGGCGCTGGGGGCCGGGGCGCTGAAGGACGTGGCGGAGCGCTCGAATCTGCCCGTCGCGGCGGTCGCCCAGGTGGTGGAGAAGCTCTACGCCGAAGGGGCCCTGCTCAACCTGGATCGCGATGAACCGCCTGCTGGCGATGACCTGGTGATCGGCAGGGGCGCCTGGGAGCAGGTCGCCGGGCGCATCTTGCAGGACACCCGCGCTTATCACGCCGCCTATCCGCTGCGCCCGGGCCTGCCGCGCGAAGAATTGAAAAGCCGCCTGAAGGATTTGACGCGCCTCTCGCCGCGCCTGTTCAACGCCGCCGTGCGCCGCCTGGTGGGGCAGGGCGATCTGGTGGAAAGCGGGCCGCGCCTGGCCCTGCCCGGGCACGAAATCCGCTTCAGCCCGGCGCAGGAGAAGGATATCGAGGCGCTGCTGCGGCGCTTCGCAGCCGCCCCCTTTGCCCCGCCGGCGGTCAAGGAATGCCAGGCGCAGGTCGGCGAAGAGGTCTTCGCCGCCCTGCTGGAGACGGGCCGCCTGGCAGCGGTGGCGCCCGACGTGGTCTTCCGGCGGGAGGACTACGAGCGCATGCTCAGCGAGGTGCGCGGCTTGATGGCTGAATATGGCAGCATTACGGTGGCGCAGGTGCGCGACCATTTCAACACCAGCCGGCGCTACGTGCTGGCTTTGCTCGAGCACCTGGACGCCAGCGGTGTGACACTGCGCCAGGGGGATGTACGGCGCTTACGGCGCTGAGACTCGGATTTTTTGGCAGTGAGCTTGCGCCAGCTCCGGCAATAGGCTATTTATCATATCTGCCTGAAAATCCCTTACTCAACAGCAAAATTTAGTGCGCAAACCCGAAGGAATTCATAAAATATACATAAAACGGATTATAGGGATTGAACATCCTCTTCGTAAGAGATAGAATCATACTGAGCGTTTTTTGCATTATGGGTGACTCGCCAAAAATCTTACTTACCAAATCTTGTATATCCTAATTTACTTGTTGGAGGGCTTATGAACACCTTGCTTGAGTCAGTGAAAACAAACCGGTGGCGTTGGGCGCTGCTTTTAGTCATCCCCGTGCTGGTCGCACTGGGCTTGTTGCTTCAACAAAATCTCATTGCCCAGGCTGCCGACGGCCTGACTGTGCAAATCCTGGCTGGTTACAACCTGGTGGTCGATTCGAACTCCGAATCGCCCTCCACTTACGCTCCCTCAGTGGCCACCGTGGCAGTCAAATACTGCAATACCAGCGGTGGCACGCTCAACGATGTGGTCGGTTCCATTGGTGATTACAACCCCACCACGCCCTCCGCCAGCACGCCCGGTACTTACCCGGTGCGTAATAGCTACAGCTCTACAGATGATTTCGAACACCTGCATCCGGAACTGTGGGATAGTGTTTCTCCAGGCTCCGACTACTCCTTCACCCATTTGGGTGGAGAAGCCGATGCTGTGCGCTACATCGGCGCTCTGGCAGATGGCGAATGCTCGGTGCAGTACTGGCATTTTACTTACCCGCACTGCGAAGACAATGGCGACTTGCCCTGCAGCCAGGATCCGGTGTGGGGCTTGCCCACTGTGCCTGAAGATGACCTGTGGCTGACCTTCGATGCCTGGGGCACCTACCGTGGCGCCTCCACGCCCACCTATGCCACCTGGACCATGACCATGCGCAACGAAATTTCAGCCATGGCCAACAAGATCAAGCCCAACCCGGATGGACTGTGGTACAACACTGAGACCAACACGGTGATGCCTGGGGATATTATCACCACCAACGGCGTCAATTACACTTTCGGCAATATCAACAAGGGCTTTGATAACGATGGCGATTACACCTATGACTATAACGCCTGGATGCAGCCTTTTGGTAACACCAATTATGATCCGAGTTGCTTCCGTCTGATCCGCACAACGGGTACAATCACCGTGACGCGCAGCGGCGGCAACCCGCCCATGATCGTCAACTTCCGGGACCAGCTCTATTTCACCAACTTGCCAACCGACAATACCAACGTTACCGGGCGCGTGTATTACACTTTCCTGGCTCTGGGCGGCGCCTGCGTCGCCGACCTGACGCCTTACCAGGAAGCTGCTTCCGGCGCAGATAACGAAAAGTTCAATGCTGACTTTGGTTCTGGCGTGCCACCGGTCTCCAGCACACCGCCCGAAGTGACGATTGATAAGACCACCCAACCTTTCAAAGTAGCTGTTGGCAGCAACTATACTTACACGATTCCTTTCCAGAATCTCAGTATCACTGCCAGTGCAGGATTAACCTTATCCAGTGGGGGGGTCAATGCGCCTCTGGTGATCAGCGACACAATTCCCATTGGAACCCAGTATGTTGCCAGTTCAGCAACCTGTAGTGTAGGCACGGAAACGGATTGCAGCCTGGTAGCTTCTATTGTTTTCTATAACAAAACCACAAAGGTATGGACTTCGGTAGAACCATCGGCGGCTGATGTCGGCGCGATCCAATGGTGGTTAAAAAGCCCCTTACCCCCCTCGACAAGTGGTTACGCCCGCTTTCAGGTAAATGTACCTTCATCTCCGCCGAGTAACTTCATTGAAAACTGCGCCAAATCCAGTTTTGGCGGCGGTGCAGGCTTTGATGAGGCTTGCGTCGTTACGGTTGTACAAGGCAATAACAGCATCGGAGATCTGGTTTGGGAAGACGATGATGGCGATGCCATGAAAGATGCCAGTGAAACTGGTTTGGATAATATCACCGTTAATCTCTATTACGACAAGAATAACGATCAACAATTGGACAGCGGCGATGTCCTGATTGCCACGCAGAGCACCTCGGGTGGCGGCGCTTACGACTTCACCCAACTGCCTGATGCCCGCTACCTGGTACAGGTAGATATCAATGACCCGCAAATCCCTCCGGGTTACAACAACTCCACTCCAACTGTATTCGCTGTTAACCTGAACAGCGCAGGGGATATCGACTACAACGATGCCGATTTCGGTCTGGGACCAACTTTGATGATCGATAAAGTTCTGGTTTCCACCAGCCCGGTCGATGAAGGCAGCCAGGTAACTTACGATATCATGCTGACGAACACCCGTCCTCCCAGTTCAGGTGGTTTCTGTACTTATACAGTTTGGGCAACTGCTCTGGGCTCTCTGAATGGTGGAAACAGTGCTCAACGTTGGGTGATAGCCAGTGAACCCAATGCCCTGGGAACACAGGGACCAGATGGAGTCTATGCCTACACGCCCTGGAGTAGCGGTGAAGACAGATTCTCAGGCACAACCTTTCCGTTCAACCGCCAGCCAAGTGGCGCAATCCAGAAAGTTGAAGCGCTCTATTCACTTTATCTACAGGGTACCACAACGACTGATCTGGCATCCGTGCACCTCTACTGGAATAATGCTTTGGTGACCGGTGCAGAAGCAACGATCAGCGTTTCAGATCTGAATTCCACCTTCGGTCCGGATAAGTCCAAGCAGACGCTGCGAGCTTATGATTGGACCAACTACGGGCCAGATGGTCAATGGGACTGGGCGGATTTCTCTGGTGATCTGGAGCTAATCATCGATGCCGATCGGGTTGGCGGCTCGGATGGTGCCACCTTATATATGGACGCCTTAGGTTTCCGTGTTACAACTTATGAAGCCTGTGGCGGCGCTGGCGATATCATCGCCACCTTACCGCTGACCGATACGTATGATGCCGACCTGCTGCAATTCGTTTCTGCCAGCCCGGTACAAAGCAGTGTTGTTACCAATGACCCGGAACCGATCGACGGGCGCATCAACTGGAGCAACCTGGGCCCGCTGTATGGCGGCCAGACCAAGACGGTGCGCGTGGTTTTCCTGGCCCTCGACCCGGGGGCAGTCTCCACCAGCACGACAAACACTGCCAAAGTCAATAGCGGAGCCAGGTTTGCTAATGGGCGGCCAGTCAACCAGGTTCAGGATACCGCTGACGTGACCATCTATCGCACGGCTAAGATTGGCGATACCGTGTGGAATAACAATGTTGTGGTGAACGCCCTGGTGGATCCGGGCGAAAAGGGTATTCCCGGAGTCAGAGTCGATCTGTGCCCCACTTCGGCCTGTGCTACCTATGTAAGTACTTACACGGATGCCAATGGCTACTATGAGTTCACCCAAAGAGATGGTAGTTATTATGTACGGGTGAATCCGCCCACAGGTGCTACCCAAAACTACGATTTCGATGGCACGTTGAACAATATTACTGCTGTGTCTGTCTCCGGTACGGATGTGATGACCAGAGATTTCGGTTACACTCTCGCTACATCAGTTGTTTATGGGAAGGTATGGGAAGACAACAACGGGAACGCTGTCCAGGGCGATGGCAACCCCGCTAACGGCGTCGAAGGCGAGAATGGCTTCCAAGGCGTAACAGTTGTATTGTGCAACCAGGCGCCGGAGGCGGATGGTACATGTAAGAGCAACCAGATCTATCAATCCACAACCACCGACTCACAGGGTCGCTATTCGTTTTCGAACGTTGCCAGCGCGTCATACTATCTCATCGTATACCCGAACTCAGGGGCCATGAGCGGCTATAGCTGGTCGCAGACAGTTGATCCGAACGGCGCACCTTTCTCCAGCAGTTACCAGCTGACCATTCCCAGCGCGGGGGTATATGGCTCGTATGAGTTTGCCTACCAGCGCACACCCGCCAGCTCAAGCATTGGTGATACCATTTTCTACGATTGGAATGGAGATGGCATCCAGGGTGATGGCAATCCTGCGAATGGCACCGAGGGCGAGGATGGTATTGCCAATGTTAAGATATCCATCTACGAAGATGCTAACGGTAATGGAGTGGTCGATCCCACCACAGACTCCAAGATTGGAGAATACACAACCGGCTCAACCGGCTATTACAATTTCTCCAGCCTGGCAGCTGGCAACTACCTGGTAGTCGTGGATCCAACTACTCTCCCGGCTGGCTATATCCAAACCAAAGATCCTGACCAAGATGGCACATGCACGTTCTGTGACAACAAGGATCCCATCACAGTAGATGGGACCAGTAGTTACCTCAACGAAGATTTCGGTTATCGCCTGCAAGGCGACTCGACCATTGGCGATCTGGTCTGGCGGGATAATGATGGCGACGGGATCAAAGATGCAAGTGAGCCAGGGCTGGCGAATATCACCGTACGCCTGTACTGGGACACTAATAATGACGGTGTCATCGATTCTGGCGATCATCTGGTGGGCAGTACTGCTACCGACTCGAATGGTCACTATCTCTTCAGCCGTCTGCCCGCGGGGAACTACCTGGTAGATGTCGATCAGCTTGACAGCGATCTTCCGCTAGATGGCAGCGGCAACCGTTACGTGCTCAGCACGGATGAAATCCCTGCCAGCACGAATACCCTCAATGGGCCTGACAACGATCCTCTGGATGTCACCCTCTCCTCAGGCCAGAACTACACGGATGCTGACTTCGGTTTCACTGCTGGCGGTATCCTGGGCGACTATATCTGGCAGGATAACGATGGTGATGGTTTGCAGGATGCCAGTGAAACCGGTCTTTCAGGTGTGCGGGTATGGTTGTGCTACTATACAGAAGCCACCTGCAATGGCAGCACGGCTCTGTTCACCGATATCACGGATGCTGACGGTTTATACGAGTTCACCAGCCTGCCCGCCTATACCTATACACTAGCGATCGACACCAGCACCTTGCCCACCGGGGCAGTTCAAACGTATGATCCTGACGAACCTAATAACGCATTGCCTTGCGTTACGTGTGACAATAAAAGCACTGCTTTCGTGGGCGCTGGTCAGATCAACCGCACCCAGGACTTCGGCTACCAGCCGCTCGGCGGCATCGGCGATTATGTCTGGTTCGACGCCGATGGTGATGGGGTGCAGGATGCCAATGAACAGGGCATCGGGGGCGTGCAGGTGACCCTGACCTTGCCTGGCGGTGGAACGGCCACAACCACCACCGACTCAGATGGTTACTACAGCTTCGGCAACCTGACGACCAACGGCACATACCAGGTGAGCATCACGACGCCGGCCAACATGGCGATCACTTATGACCCGGACGAGGGCATTGGCGTCAGCCGCAACAACACCACTTCCTTCACCATGACGAACGGCGTGGCCACCTGGAGCGGTAACAATGCCTGTGGCAGCACAGACGACTGCAACCTCAAGCTGGATTATGGCCTGCGTTACAACGGCAGCTATTCTATCAGCGGGACGGTCTTCTTCGATGCCAGCGGCCCGGCTGTGTTAACTGACAAGTACGGCGATAGCGGCGATACCCCGTACAGCAACATCACCGTTTACCTGTGGGACTCCAATGGCAAACTGGTCGCTACCACTACCACAGATTCCAGCGGCGCTTACAGTTTCGGTTCCCTGATCGCTGGCACTTACACTGTCTCGGTCAATACCAACTCGCCGCAGTTGGATGGCATGGCGTTGGCCGCTACGCCTAATCCAACCTATGCTTATGCTCCGGTGACGGTCAACAGCGGTACGCCCAACGCCACGCAAATCGACTTTGGCTTCTACGCCAGCGTCGATTTCGGCGATATGGTGAACAGCTACCACACGCTGTTGGGTAGCGAGGGGGCCGGGCACATCACCGGCGACCTGTACCTGGGCAGCGCCCCCACAGTCGAAGGCGATGGACAGCCCAGCACGGCCGCCAACCTGGACAGCGAGGATGGCATCACGCACTACGGCAACTGGAACCAGGGTAATCAGGTGGCTATTCTGGTAAATGTTACTGGCGACAACGGCTACCTGGTGGGCTTCTACGACTGGAACGGCGACGGCGACTTCAACGATCCAGGCGAAGTCATCCAGTTCGGGGATACGGTCAACGGCGACAATTTGTTCTATCTGACCGTGCCTTCAGGAGCCAACAACTCTGTGCCGCTCAATGTGCGCTACCGTCTGTACGATCTGGATGAGCTGGTCTACATTTCATCCACCGGACTGGCGACCAACGGCGAAGTCAACGATTACAATTTCCCCTATGGCCCAACCGCCGTGGTCATGGAGAATTACGCTGCGGATGCCGTTGCTGGGCAGGTCGCCCTCACCTGGCAGACCTCGTTGGAAAAGGATCTCCAGGGTTTCAATATTTACCGTGCTGCCAGCCTGGACGGTGAACGTACCCAGGTCAACGCTGAGATGATCGAGGGCCTGGGCTTCGGCGGGATGCCGGGCCTGATTGACTATCAGTGCCTGGACGAGCAGGTTGAAGCCGGGGTGACTTATTACTACTGGATCGTGGCAGTCGGCTTCGATGGCAGCCTGGTGACCTCGCAGCCTATCCAGGTCACCGGAGCGTTTGGACTGTACCTGCCCTTCGTCAAGCACTAAACAACGCCTGGTACACGAAACGCTGCACCGCCCGGATTTGCAAGTCCGGGCGGTGCTTTTTATTTCAACACAGAGATCACGGAGTCTTTTGTATGTTTCTTATCGAAGTCAAGAAACCGGGTCAAAAGACCTGACAGGTTTCATCAGGCCCTTGCCGGAAAGCTCGCCTGCCAACGCAGTGACACCGGGCCTGCCATGATCATGTAAAAACCTGTCAGGTCTGGTCTTTCATTCGTTGGGTATCGTAGGGAGATAATAAGCGTAGGTCACGAAGCGCAGCGCCGGGTCGCCGATCAGGGCGTAGGTGTCGAGCAGGTCGTGGTGCTCGCCGCCCGAATTGGCGAACAGGTACAGCTTGGCGTAGGTGGTGGCTGGCCCGGCTTCCAGCACGCCCTGGTCGAAGATGGCCTGGTACAGGCCGCGGTTGAGGAAATCGTGCCCCTGGGCCACGCCGTAGCCGGTGGGCGAAAAACCGCCGATCGAGCCCTTGCCCGGCTCGCGCAGCAGCTTTTCGGCCAGGGCGATGTTGTTCTCGGTGCCGGCTGGGCTGGGGTAGTGGAAGGAGCCTTCCAGGCAGGTCATCGGCAGCATGAAGGGCAGCATACTGGCGTTGTTCAGGCTGCTCACGGTGGCAACGCTGATGAACTGCTCGCTGCCCCAGCCACCGAGGGAGGCGTGCCCGATGTAGTTGACCAGCATCACGCCTTTGTCGATCTCGCTGCGCAGGGTGGTGCGGGCGGCGTTCAGGTCGGTGTAGTTGACCTGCCAGTAGATTTTGACTGGTGTGTGCGTGCCCGGCAGGGAGTTGTTGACGATCTCCTCGGACAGGTCATCGAAGAAGCCGCCCGAGTCTTCGTTATCGGCCACGAACAGGACGCGGTAGACGCGGTTGGCGGGCGGGAAGGCCTCATAATCCAGGATCTTGGCGATGATGGCGCTGGCCTGGGCGCTGGTCTTGACCGGGAAGCGCCCCAGGTACATGTCGGGTAGGTTATCGCCCCCCACCAGGGTGACGAAGCGGTTCTCTGCGGCGGTTTCGCCCAGCCAGGGATCGACCTGGGCCAGGTAGGGCGGGATGTAAGTGGGTTCGCCGGTCCCAAAGTAGTTGCGCGGGTCGAAGTGGCCGTCGCCCACCAGCAGCACGTAGGCCGGGGCAGATGGGGTCCAGTTGGCGTAAGCGTAGGCCAGGAAGTCGTGGATGGCCTGGGCGTCGATCAGTCCGCTGCTGAACTCGTCGTAGATATCCTGCACATCGACGAACATCGTGCGCAGGCCCTGGGCGGCGCGGTAATCCGCCAGCGGCTGCATGGCGGTCAGAAAATTAGCGTGCGAGATGATGAGGTAATCGGCGCCGTTGCTGGCGCTGTGCAGCTCCGAGGGGTGGTCCAACACGATTTTATCCGTGCTCAGGGTCAGGCGCTGGGCGGGCGGCAGGGCCAGGTAGCGGCGCGGCTCGCTGAGGGTCTGCTCGAAAGACAGTGTGTAGGTGGCGCCATCGGGCGTTACCGTGTAGCCGGTGATTTGCTGCGGGGCATTCGGGTCGCTGATATCGTACAGCTCCAGGTCGCTGGTGGTGAAGTTGCTCACCTCGAACTTCCAGGTTCCGGCCTGGCTGGCGGCGAAGTTGAAGGTGTCGCCGTCGGCCAGGTAGGTGTGCCAGTACTCGATTTCGAACCAGTTGACCAGGATGCGGTTGACGTGCCCGCTGAAGTCCGCCGGACACTGGATGCTGAGCGTGTTATTGCCGGGCAGCAGGTGGGTGCTTTGCAAGACACTGACGTCAAAGGTGTAGTCGCTGCCATCCGGCCAGGTGTGATCGTCGATCAGGGTTCCATTCAAAGATATTTTGGTATGCTGTGGATCGGTGGTCAGGTCATCGAGTGTGCTCAGGCTGCGCAGCAGGCCGCGCAGGCGCACGCTGACGCTGGGGTCGGCGGAGAGGTGGCTGCTCACGGCCAGGGTGTAGTTGCGCGTCACGCCGGTGTTGACGTAATCCCAATACCACACTTCGCCGTCGCTGCCGCTGGGGAAGAGGCCCAGGTAATAGACGTTGTTTTCGAAGCGCTGGCTGGTCTGGAAGTGGGCCGGCTGGCTGGCGCTGCCGGGCGTGCCGTCCGGAGCCTCCATGTGCAAGCCGGGGGCGTCGCCCCAGGTGAGCCAGTACACGTTCGTGCCGGTGTACTGCGTGTCGACTTTCTGGCCGTAGAACAACAGGTAATCGCCCGAGTCGAAGGTCCCGTCGCCGCCATCCACAACGCGGATGGCCTGTTCCACGCCTTGTAGAAATAGCTGAAACGTGCTGGGGTCCAGGCCGGACAGGTTTGCCCCGGCGTTGGCCAAGTCGGTGTAGCTCACGCGGTACAGACCATCTGCAGCGACCAGCAGCTTATAGGTCTGGGTGCCCAATTTCATCTGCGCATTCGTGTGCGTGTGCGTGGGCAGGCTGGCTTCGACCGGCTGGCGTGCGCGCCAGGTGCGCGCAGTTTCGTAGTTCAGCAAAGCCTCGCGCAGCAGGGGTTCGAAAGCGCCTTCATCAACAATAGAACCAGTCTTCGCGCTGGGAGCGGCGCCGGCTTCAGCCCCGGCAGCGAAATCCAGGCGCAGGCGCAGGCGCGGGATGTAGCGCAGCTCGCCGCTGACCGGGTCGTATTGGAAGGGCTGGAAGCGTACCTGGGCTACTTTCTGGCTGCGGATGTAGCCTATCTGGGTCAGCTCGAAGGGCTGCAGTGGAGCGAAGCCCGGTTGGGTGTAAGCTCGGGCATCGCGAATGCGCACCTGACCGTTGTATTGCGGCGGAGTGGCGCCGAAGCCTTCGCCGGCATCGATATCAGGCTGCGCCGCCGGGCACAGGTTATACTGCCCAGCCAGCACGACGGGGTCAGAGTCGAGCAGGCTGAGCTGTGGCTCGGCCCAGGCGGGGATACCCAGCATGGCGCCTTTCACCGGCAGCTCGGGTTGGCCAGACGGGTCGCTGCTGGCAAAGCCGGGCAGGCGCAGGAGCTGGCAGGGCTGCCCATCCAGGGTGTGGCTTTGGAGCACTTCGAAGGCGGGCGTATCGAACTCAAGCGTTATGCCCTGCTGGCTGGAGTGCAGCAGGCGCGGGCCGGGCTCTGCGGTTGGCGCTTCCAGCGGCATGCCACGCGCCGGAAAACTCCACAGCAAGCTGAGCGCCAGGGGGATTAAACACAATCGAAGAATGAGAGTCAATTTTCTCGAGTTCATAGTTTTGTTTCCATAAAGCCCGTTGACAGTTCTTCCCGCCTTCACCATCTTTCTGACCAGCATAAGTGGGCGATCAGAAACCGGGTTTTTTGCTGTTCAATTGGGCAAGTTGTGCAAATGTGGCCCAATTGCTGCGGCCATTCTCGCAAACCAAAAACCCGGTTTCTTAGGGAAATTGGAAAGGAGCGGAAAAGAAATCAGTGTAATCTGCGAAAATCTGCGGATAGAAGTCTCCAGCCTCGCAAGAGCAAAGCGCGCCCGCGGCCCAGCCTGAGCCACAGCAGGCCAGCCAGGCGCGGCGCCCAGGAATTCATCCGGATGATTCGCTCGCCGCGCTGGACGGCGACCACCTGTCCCAGCACCTGCTCTGGGGCGATGCGGCCATCCTCGCGCGCCAGGGCGTCTCCCTGGGTGTGGATCTGCAAGCCGCCCTGGCGGCGTACCAGGCGCACCACGCGGTGGGCGATCAACCTGCTGTTCGGGCGGCGGTAGAGCAAGATGTCGCCTGGACGCAAGCCGTACTCCTGGATGGGGGCAACTTCGAGGATATCGTCGTGACGCACGAATGGGGCCATGCTGTGGCCGGGCGCGGTGAAACGCAGGCGGCGGCCATCTTGCAGGATTTCGGCGGCCAGCCCGGCGAACGGCTCCGCTTGCAGGTGGATCACAGGCATCGCACGAACTCCACCACCTCCGGCTGGGGTGTAAAGCCCAGTTCGAAGCAGGGCACCTGCCCGGCCAGTTCAGCCAGGAAGTCTAATGTAAAAGCTGTCCCCTGGCTATCCCACGGGGTGGTAAAGGCGCGCACCATCAATTGGGCGGCGGCCTGCGCCGGCGGCAGGCGGCGGGCTTGATTCTGTGGAGTCTGTTGCAGGATGTGAATCTGCTGCAGCGGCGCTGAGCCAGGCGAGGCATATTGGGCTGTGCCATGCCAGGGCGTGCCGTGGATAACGTATTCTCCACCCTGCTTTTGGATGATCACCCGGTCGTCGGTGAACATGTGCACATCTGGGAGCGAAGCCCACATCCCTGCTATGGTGCTCTTGCCCGCTCCGGAATTGCCCACGAAGATGCGCCCGTGCGGACCATCTTGCAGGGCGCAGGCGTGCAAGAGCGCGCCGCGCCCCCTGGCCAGCAGTTGCACGGCCAGCACCTCGGCCAGGATGTGCTCGAAAGGGAAGTTGTACTGGCCAGAAGCCAGCGGGGCGGCGTAGATTTCGCCGCGGGTGAAGGACTCGTCCAGGATAGCGACCTGGTAGATGGGCGGGCGCGCCATCGGGGAGCGCATGCGAAGGGCGCGCTGCGCGCCGTTGCGCCACAGGCTCCACAGGCCGCCCGAATCGAAGACCAGCTCCCAGTTAGAGAGATCGGGCAGCGCCGTGTGGTGCACTGCCAGGTGAACCTGGGGTTCTGCCTGGGTCAGAAAAGCGCCGTAGGCCCGTTCGAATCCCCATTGGTCTTCTGCCTGTTCCAGGGTGAAGTCAAAAATAAGATGTCCCAACTTCAGCCGGGTGGAGGTCTTCATTACACGAGCCTGCAGGTGATTGATGTAGGCCTAGCTGATAAGCTCACTGCAAACGAAGGGGCCATTGATACAGGCGGTCATCGCACCGGAGGCAGCGCCTCCGTCCGCCGTCTTGCATGCGGACAACACAGCTTCCTCCGGCACCAAGCGCACCTGTTCCAGGCGCGGTTTCTGGTAGGCTTTACGGGTGAGAGGAGGTGACGATGGGGGAGTTTGTTGAGCGTTTGACATATAAGAGTTCTCCAAAAATGATCGGGAATAAGCTTGCTGGTTACATAGAAGAAAAAACCGGCGTTTCAAGCGGGATGAAGTCGAAGGCTTGAGCGCGCTGGTGGGCGATCTGGCACAGGTAATCGACGCGCTGCTGCGGGTCGCCGTTTTCCAGGGCAGCCCAGCCAGGGCACTGGCCGCACAGCGGGCGCAGAGAGCAGTCGCCGCACTCGTAGCGCCCCACGGCTGGCTGGCTGCGCACTTCGCGCAGGAACTGCCAGCCCTGTTCGAACGCGCCCTGGCGCAGGTCGAAGCTTCGCTGGCGGGCGAGCATGCACACGCTGAGCTGCCCGTAAGGGTCAATGTGATAGGTGTTGATGCCAGCCCCACAGGCGTACAAGTATTGGGCATTCAGGCCCGTCGCTGGCAGGAAGCGCTCGCTGAACTCCCTCCAGCCTTCCATGCGCTGCTCGTCGGCCAGGTCGAGGGCCACGATTTCCTCGGGGGAGAGGCGCAGTTGGCGCGCCCGCCCGCAGTTATCGAAGCCGGCGTTGAGGATTGGGTCGTAGCGGAAGGGCAGGCCCAGGCGGCTGGCGAAGGCCTGCATCTCGGCCAGCTCGTGCTGGTTGAGGCGCATCACCATCGTTTTGAGCCGGAGCGGCAGGCCGCGTTCCAGCAGCAGGTCGATGCCGCGCAAACAGCGAGCGTGCGAGCCGGGGATGCCGGTGACGCGCTCGTAGGTTTCCTGCGTATAGCCGTACAGAGTGATCTCCACGGCGAAGGGCGGGTATTCGGCCAGCAGGTCGGCCAGGCGCGGCGTGAGCAGCGTGCCGTTGGTGAACACGGTCGTGATCAGGCCGCTGCGCTTGGCCGCCAGGTAGATTTCGGGGAAGTCGCGCCGCACCAGCGGCTCTCCGCCGGTGAGCAAGAACCACAGCGTGCCCGCCTGGGCGATCTCGCCGAAGATGCGCTGAATTTCGGCCAGGCTGAGCTCCTGCTGCCCGGGCAGACCGTTGTGCCCGTGGGACACGTAGCAGTGCTGGCAGCGCAGGTTGCAGCGGAAGTTCAGCTCCATCGAGCCCACCAATGGCAGGCGCCGCGTATGCGCCGCTTGATGCAGGCGCTGGCTGAAATCGCCGTAGCCCAGTTCGGGGATGTGCGGGCAATCCATGTCAAACCTTGTGGATGGCCTGGATGGCTTCGAGCTGTGAGACCAGTTCGAGCAAATCCTGCTGCGCCTGTTCCGCACCCACCTCGTATTCCAGGATGATTTGTTCACAGATGTGCGCCAGGCTGCGCTGCCCGTCCAGCAGCGCCCAGGCGCGTGCGCCGGTCTCGTTGAGCGTGTAAATGCTCTCGAGATCGCCCACGTTGCGCCGGATCGGCACCAGGATGGCTTCACCCGCCACCTGGCGAGAAACCATATCGGGCGCTTTTCGATAAATTGTTTCGAGTTCTACCATCATATACTTTATTTCAGGTCACAATCCGCCGATATTATACAAATATTACCGGATTTGGTCTAATGATATTTGTCACCAATAATTTATGACGCTGCCAGGTCATTGTTACTTGCCCGAATTGCGTACGGTGGAAGTTTACCCGATTTTAGGGAAGCAGGGACATAAAATTTTATTAATTCTTTTGGTCCTGTCACTTTTGAGAAGAAAAGGCGCGGCGCGCGGCGTTCGTGCGTTGGGTGTATAATAAGATTGTGATCTTTGCTTTTTCGACCCTGGAGAGGAGACTATGAACCCTGGCCCTACCCCCCTGGCTGTCGAAGCCAACCCCTCCGCGCCGCGGCGCGGCCGCTGGCTGGCGCTGGGCGCTCTGCTGTTGAGCGCCCTGGCGCTTAGCTTGTTCTTGCTTGGTATCCGGTCCACCGGTTTGGCGAAAGCATCTGCTCCTTCGGCGCAGGATGCTGCTCCGTTGGCAGCACCTTTTGACCTAAAAATAACCAAATCGAACTTTCCTGCAACATTCAAGGTGGGTACTGGGAATCTGTACGTTTTGAGCGTCTCTCGGGTGATTAGCGATACGATTGATCCATCGGTGGTCATTGGTATTGATGATACGCTCCCGCCAGGAGTGACCTGGACGCCGGCCAATAGCGGCAAGTGGAGCTGCGTGGGCAGCAGCACAACCACCAGTGTCAGCTGTATCTATTCTGACCAAAACAACCCCGAGACTTTTGATGCCCTTCAAGTGCCAGTGGTTGTTGCTTCTACCGTGGGTGCAACCGTTGTGAATACGGCCACGTTGCTGGTGAGCGCTGATGATATGGTGAGCACCAATAATATCTCATCGGTGACCACAGTGGTGGATAGCGTTGATATGGGAGTGTCGTTGTCCGTCGTACCGGCGAGCACGATAGATGCGGGCGATACGATCACGTTTACTTTAGCGATCACCAATGCTGGCCCTGCAGCCGGGACGAATGCGGTGGTAAGCCTGCCACTTCCTGCGGATTTTAGTTACACACGACTTTCTTCATCGTCTCCAGGGGCATGTCTGACTGTGCCCGCAACGGGACCTAGCACCCTGACCTGGAATATCGGATCTTTGCCGAAAAGCAGCGTGCCCCTGAATTGTGTGTTTACCGCGACCGCCGATCTCACGGCGTTGAATGGGGAATATACATTCAAGGGAACAGCCACCAGTAGCAATCGTTCTGATTGGGATACCGCCAACAACAGCGATACCGTTGTGGTCACGGTCTCGCCGGAAGTTGACTTGGCAATCACCAAGAGTGACGGGGCCAGCACCATTCCGGCCGGGCAAAATACCACATACACTATTCGCGTCGAAAATACGGGGTTGCTGACGGCGACTCAAGTGGTTGTCACCGATAACTTTGGGCCGTATTTAAGTTGGGTCTCCTTGGATGACATGGGGAACGATATCAATACATCGTTCCCTGGCTCGAACCAAGTCATTTTGCAGTTAAACGATCCGATTTACCCTGGAGATTATGTTACTTTCAGGGTCACGGCGCGTGTCAGTAGCAGTACACCGTTAGGCGCTTCTATTGCAAATACTGTGACTGCGGTAACGGGTGCGGCTGAGAGCCATACAAGTAATAACACCGCCACGGATACCGACACGGCTTTAGCGCCCGTAACGCCGTTGGAGATCTCCAAGTCTGTCAGCCCGGCGTACCCCAATCCGGTGTACGTCGGCCAGCAGGTTGTATTTACGATATCCGTAAGTAACATTACCGCTGCCATTCCAGCCAGTTTCGTCACGGTGACGGATGACTTGAACGACGCATTTGACTATGTAAGTTGTGCATTTGTATCGAGCGCTGATGGCTACTGCTATTATTCGAGTAGCACCCACACGGTTCAGGCGATTATCTATGCAATCAATCCGGGCGCTTTTGTTCAGTTCCAACTTACGGTGCGTTTAAATAGCACAATTAATTCTCCAAGTACAATAACCAACCTGGCAACTGTTACGAGTAGCTCACCGGTTGTCAACCGCACTTCCAACTCGGTGCAGATCAATGCTTTACCGGGAGCTGACTTGCAGGCTGGTAAGACCAACGGAATCACCAGCGTGGTGGCAGACAGTGTGGTGACCTACACAATCAGCCTGACCAACACCGGCAGCCTGGATGCGGTTGGCGTGGTCATCCTGGACACGCTCGACCCCAACATGAGCCTGGTGCGGGTCAAGCGCACCGGGTTGGAGTCGTCTACCCTGATCACTACCACACAAACGGTGCAGTTGAACCTGGCCGGCGGCCTTGCGCCAGGAGCGGTTATAAGTTTCAAGGTGGCGGCCGAGCTGGATAGTGGCGTGGCGATTGGCTCCAGCGTGGTCAACACAGTGCATGCGGATACGCTGACCCCGGAAGGCTGGACGGCCAACAACACGGCTTACGATACGGATACGGTGGCGGCGGTGGCCGAAGTGACCATCTCGATGGTGGCCGCGCCCACCTCGCTGAAAGTGGGCGAAGACATCGGCTTCCGCATCCAGATTCACAACAACTCCTCGGTGGACGCCACCAACCTGACTCTCACTGACCCGCTGCCCTCGGTGCTGGATTCGATCGCCAATACCACTGAGGCCAGCCGCGGGACGGTCAGCATCAGCAGCGATACGGTCACCTGGACGCTGGACAAGCTGGCTTCGGGCAAGATGGCCACGCTGGAGACGGCCGCCAAGGTCAACACCAGCGCGGTGGCCAAGACCAGCTACGTCAACAAGGCGCGCCTGACCTACAAGGACGGCAGCGGGGATACGCAGACCGTGGACGCCTCGGCCAAGTTCCGCGTGCTGCCTGGCGGGGTGCTGCCGGGCACCGGCTGGGGCCCCCCGGCTTCCCTGGGAGCGCGCCCGGCCGGGAATATATTCATGCTCTGGCTGGCGCCGGGCCTGCTGGCGCTGTTCATCCTGCTCCTGGGCTCGCAGCTCTTGCGACGCCGGGCAGTGCACGCCGGGCGCTGGCTGCTGGTCCTGGCGGCGCTGGTGGGCCTGTTCGGCTGCGGGCAGCTCGGCCCGGCTACCTCAGGAGCGCCGCCGCCCACCCAGGAGCTGCTCTCTCGCCCGGGCAAGCCCGTGGTGCAGGAGGTCACGCCGACGGCCACGCTGGCGCAGGCGCCGCTGGATGGAGCGCCGGGGCCGGTGGTGTGGGTCTTCCCTGAGCCTACGCCCACGCCGGAAGCCCTGCCGGATTACGCCGTCCCAACGCCGGAGGCGCAGCCCACGCCCAGCCGGGATGGCCTGCTGCCGGACGCCAGCGCCATCACGCGCATCGTCATCCCGGCCATCAACGTGGACACGGTGGTGAAGTTCGTGCCCTACAGCGGCGATACCTGGCTGATCGGCGGCCTGCGCATGGAGGTGGCCTGGATGGGGGAGACCTCCTGGCCCGGCATGGGCAGCAACACCGGCCTGGCCGGGCACGTGGACCTGGTGGACGGCTCGCCGGGGCCTTTCTGGCGGCTGCGCGAGCTGAAGGCCGGCGATCAGGTGGTGCTGTACACCGAGGTCAACCTGTACACCTACCGCGTGCGCGCGAGCAAGGTGGTCGAGGACTGGGATTTGAGCGTGATCGACGAGACCGCAGAGCCGCAGATCACCCTGATCACCTGCACCGAATGGGACGCGCAGTTGTACACTTACCTGAAACGGCTGGTGGTGTTTGCAGATTTGCTGGATGTGAAGGCGTTATAGCTGATACACCCACTCACCACCTACCATGGTGGCCGCGGGCCGGATGGCAGCCAGGTCACCGGCGGGGCAGGTGAAGGGGTCGCAGTCCAAAACCAATAGATCGGCCAGGAAGCCAGGTGACAGACGTCCCTGGCTTTTTTCCATGCCGGCGGCGTAGGCCGGCCCCAGGGTGAAAGCGGCCAGCGCTTCGGCGCGGCTGAGGCGCTGCTCGGGATACCAGCCCTGCGGCCCCGGGGCGCCGTTGGCGCGCTGGCGGGTGACGGCGGCGTGCAGGCCCCAGAAGGGGTTGGGCGATTCGACCGGGGCGTCGCTGCCGAAGGCCAGGGCGGCGCCGTGCTCGAGCTGCGTGCGCCAGGCGTAGGCCAGGGCGGCGCGCTGCCCCCAGAAACGATCGGCCATTTCCATGTCGGAAGTGGCGTGGATGGGCTGCATGGAGGCGATCACGCCCAGCTCGGCCAGCCGCCCGGCGTCGTCCGGGTGCAGCACCTGCACGTGCTCGATGCGGTGGCGCAGCCCGGCGCTCCCGGGTTGGTGGGCGCGGGCGTAAGCGCGCAACTGCTCCAGGGCGTTGAGCACTTCGTGGTTGGCGCGGTCGCCGATGGCGTGCACCGCCAGCGACAGGCCGCTGTCGACCGCCAGCCGCCCGTGCTCGTAGAGCTGTTCGGCGTCCAGGAACAACATGCCGTAAGACTGCGGGTCGCCCTGGTAAGCTTGCAGCATGGCGGCGGTCTGCGGACCGAGGGCGCCATCGGCGAAGAGTTTGACACTGCCGATGCGCAGGGTGTCGTCGCCGAAGCCCGAGCGCAGGCCCAGGGCAGCGGCGTGGGGCAGGTCTTCCAATGGGATGCTCTTGAGCACGCGCAGGCGCAGCTCGCCGCGCTGGTGCAGGCTTTGCAGGGCCAGGAAGCAGCGCCGCCGGTCGAAATCGTGCACGCCGGTCAGGCCCATGCCCCACAGCACCGGCAGGGCGGCGCGGATGGCTTCTTCGACCTGTGCGGCGCCCGGCTCGGGGATGGCGCTGGCTGCCAGCTCCATGGCGCTCTCGAAGAGGATGCCGTCCGGCTGTCCCTGGGCGTCGCGCCCCAGGCGGCCATCTGGCGGGTCAGGGGTGGCGGCGCTGATCCTGGCCAGGCGCAGGGCGGCGTGGTTGGCCCAGGCGGCGTGCAGCGACTTGGCCGTCAGGTAGACGGGATGCTGCGGGGCGATTTCGTCCAGGTCGGCGGCGCTGCCAAAGCCCTCCGGCCAGACGTTCTGGTTCCAGCCATGCCCCAGGATCCATTCGCCGGGGGGCGTGTGGCGGGCGCGCTCTGCCACGCGCCCCAGGCATTCGGCGCGCGTGGGCGTCTCGCAGTCCACTTTTTGCAGCCCCAGGGCGTAGTGCTCCAGGTGCAGGTGGGCGTCGATCAACCCGGGGATGACCACCTTGCCCTGCAAGTCGGTGTCCCCTTTGCCGGCCGATGTGGGTTTCTCCTGCAGGATGGCTACGACCCGGCCCTGGTCGATTTGCAGGGCGGCTGCCTGAGGGGTATGTTCGTCGAGGGTGTAAATGCGGGCGTTGTAGAGGGTTTGCATGCGGTTAGCTTGAAAGGGGTGATTCAGGGATGGTCGCCGGTCAGGCGCTCCACCAGAGCTTCGAGTTCTTCATTAGAGTAGTAACGAATGACAATCGCGCCGCCCTTGCCGCGCGGGTTCAGGCTGACGCGCGTGCCCAAGGAACTTTCCAGGCGAGTTTGCAAGTCGTTGACCTCCGGGGGCGGGGCCGGCCGGGACGGGGCGCTTGGGCGCTCGCCGCTCAACTTGCGCACCAGCTCTTCGGTGCGGCGTACGGTCAGGTCGTGGGACAGGATGGTCTGCAAGGCGGCGACCTGCGCCTGTGGGCTGGGCAGGGCCAGCAGGGCGCGGGCGTGGCCCTCGCTGATCTGCCCTTGCGCCAGGGCTGCTTTGACGCTGGGCGGCAGCTTAAGCAGGCGCAGGGTGTTGGTGACGGTCACCCGGCTCTTGGCGACGCGCTCGGCGATCTGCTCGTGCGACAGGCTGAAATCCTCGGAAAGCTGGCGATAGGCTTCGGCGGCTTCCAATGGGCTCAGGTCGGCGCGCTGCACGTTTTCGATCAGGGCCAGCTCCAGGCGCTGCTGCTCGCTGGCCTCGCGCAGGATCACCGGGACGCTCTCCAGGCCGGCCTGGCGGGCAGCCTGCAAGCGGCGCTCGCCTGCCACCAGCACGTATTGCCCTGGCTGGTCGCCCAGGGTCACGACCAGCGGCTGGATCACGCCGTGCGTGCGGATCGATTCGGCCAGCTCGGCCAGTTCGCCGGGGTCGAAGTTGCCGCGCGGCTGGCGCGGGTTGGGCGAGATCGACTCGATGCGGATCTCGTTGACGCCCGCTTCGGGTGTGGGCGTCTCGCTGGAAGGGATGAGGGCGTCGAGCCCTCGGCCAAGGCCGGTCTTACGAGGCATGTTCAGTTTTCCATAACGGGGATATGAATACCATCGCCCTGCAGCAGTTCACGCGCCAGGTCAGCGTAGGCCTGCGCGCCGCTGGAGGCCGGCGCGTAAATCGAGATGGGCTGCCCGTAGGAGGGCGCTTCGGCCAGGCGTATGCTGCGCGGCACGATGGTCTGGAATACCTGGTTGGGGAAGAAGCGCCGCACTTCTGCGACCACGTCGTTGGCCAGGTTAGTGCGCCCGTCGAACATGGTCAGCACCACGCCCCGCACCAGCAGGGTGGGCGAGAGTGCAGAGCGCACACGCTCCAGGGTGTAATTGAGCTGGCTCAGGCCCTCCAGCGCCAGGTATTCACACTGCACCGGGATGAGGACCCCATCCCGGGCGGCGACCAGCCCGTTCAAGGTCAGCAGTCCCAGGGAGGGCGGGCAGTCGATCAGGATGTAATCGTAGCGATCTGCGATGGGCTCCAGGCCGTGCACCAGACGGCTTTCGCGCGCCATTTCGTTGACCAGTTCTACCTCGGCGCCGGCCAGGGCGGGGGAGGCGGGCAGCAGCGAGAGCTTCAGGCGAGGATTGTGCATCACGAAGTTCAGCGCCGGCAATTGGCTGATGAGCACATCGTAGGTGCCGCCTTTGATGCCGTGCTTATCGATCTTCAGGCAGGAAGTGGCGTTGGCCTGGGGGTCCAGGTCCACCAGCAAGACGCGCTGCCCGTAATAAGCCAGGTAGGCGCCCAGGTTGATGGCGGTGGTGGTTTTCCCAACGCCGCCTTTCTGGTTGGCAAGAGTGTAGATGCGTCCCATTGTGACTAGAATACCTCCACCATACAGGCGTTGATTTCTTCGGTTGTGGGGATCGACGCCAGGCCAGAGCGGACGACCGACAGGGCGCTGACCTGGGTGGCGAAACGAGCCGCTTCCCAGGGATCGCGCGTGGCCTGCAGGCGCACGAAGAAGGCCGCGGCGAAGACATCCCCGGCCCCGGTGGGATCGATCTCTTCGACCTGCGGGGTGCGGAAGCGGCGCACGTCGCCGTTCCAGAACAGGCGCGCCCCCTGGTGCGCTTCGGTGACCGCCAGCAGTGAGCAGTTGGCGGCCATTTCTTCGATGCGCTCTTCATCCCCGTTGACATCCTCCACGCTGATCACCGCCACGTTGCTGCGCTGCAAGACGAAGGTGGCTTCGGGCCATTCGCTGGCGTGCACGCGTCCCTGGCCATCCCAACTGCGCAGCCAGCCCTGCGGAGTGATGCACAGCGCCTCGGAGGGGAAGTTGCGCACCAGGCCGGGTTCGACTTCCTGGGCTACCGGCCCCAGGTGGACGATGCCGGCCTGCCGCCAGGCTTCGGGCACGTGGTAATAATCCAGGCGCGGGGCCAGGCCGCGCAGGTACTGAATGCGCCCGTCGGGCGTCTGGATGTTCTCGAAAGTGGTGCTCTGTTCGGCGGGGAAGATCGCCACCGGGATGCCCTCCAGGGCGGTCAGAGGTACTTCGCCGGCCCAGGCGGTCACGATACCCACTCTCAGGCCCAGGGCGCGAGCCATCAGGGCGGAATAGGCAGCCGTGCCGCCCATGCGCAGGCCGTTGGGGGTCAGGTCGACGGTCAGGTGCCCAATCACCAGGTAGTCAACAGGATCAAGGTGTGTGATTTGTAGCATACACCGATTATACCTGAGATAGGCGCGCCTCCGGGCAAGAAACAGGAAATCCTCGAACGGACTATACGGACAGGTTTTTTAAGATATACTTAGTTGGTCGTTTACGAACATCGTTAAGGAGGTTGAAATGCCAGTTGTTTGCCCAAGCTGCCATGAGCCAGCGCCGGATGGCTCAGTGTTTTGCGATAATTGCGGTTTTGATTTGCGTGGGGCCGCGCAGCAGCCTGCGCCGCCTCCGGCTTATACGCCGCCTCCGGCTTATACCCCGCCCCCGGCTTACACCCCCCCCCCGGCTTACACACCCCCCCCGGCTTACACACCCCCACCTGCCTCGCAGCCACCCATGCCTGGCAAAGCTGGCCGGGTGTGCACCAACTGCGGCTACGATGGCAATCCCGCCGATGCTGCATTTTGTGAGAACTGCGGCGGGCAGTTAGGTTCTGCGCCACCCGCGGCTGCACCTTCGCCCGTGGCTGCGCCCCCGCCTGAAGCGGCTCCACCACCGACCTCGGCCACCCTGAGCGGGCGGCTGGTGTTGCAGGGCCCCCAGGGCGAGACCTCACTGCCTCTCCCGGCTGGTGCTTCTCAGGCGTTGATTGGGCGTGAAGACCCGGTGAGCAACATCTTCCCGGATATCGATTTGGATCCTTTTTCTGCTCAGGAGATGGGCGTGGGTCGCAAACATGCCCAGCTTACCCTGCAGGCCGGGCAGATGTATATCACTGATTTGAGCAGCGTAAACGGCACGTTCGTAAATCGGACGCGCCTCCCTGCCAACCAGCCTCACCCGTTGAACCCGGGCGATGAAATCCGCCTGGGGAAGCTGGTCTTGACCTACCAGGCCAGTTAGGCCGGAGGAAGGTGGGGCAATCTTACGGGTTCGCATGGGCGCGGCCAGGTTGGCTGTGAACGGCGGTCGCGCCATGCTGACCGGCCAGATCGGAGGTGCTACGGCGGGCTTTGAAGCGCCATGAGCAGGACTGGGTGCCATGCGGTGCCCTTATCCCATAACCTGTGGAGGGTATCCAATGTCAGTCGAAATCTGGTACGGTCGCTTGCCTGAGACAGGACCAGAACAAGATGCTTTGCTGAGATTGTATCGCTTCCTGGAGCCACAGTCGGATCATTTCCTGGTGATGACGCAGTTTCACGCTGGCGAGGGGAACGAAATCGATTGGGTAATCATCAAGCCAAAGCAGATTTTCATCATCGAACAGAAACATGTTACGGGACGGCTGGTCGGCGATGCCAATGGCTCGTGGAGCGTGGTCGCTGAAGATGGGACGGAGACTGATCTGCGCTCAAACCCGGTCAAGCAAATCCGCAGCGCGTATTTCTCTTTTCGGGGATGGTGCCAGCAAAATAACCAGGCTGTTCATGAAGGCAGCAGTTATGTGCCAGCCTATGATAAGGGTTTCTTTTCTGCCATTGTGATCACCCCCGATTTGCAGCCAGGCAGCCAGGTGGTTTGCCCGCAGCCGATCGGGGTATATGGCCTGGAAAATTTTATGCAGAACCTGGTCCTGCGCACCTCGACCAGTTTCAACCTGTCGTTGGAGGAGATGCAGCGCTTTCCCAGGCTGCTCAGCCTGACGCAGTGGAAGCCGCCGGCGTTGTCGCTGACGCGCCGGCTGGATAACGGCTGGAAGCCGCAGTTCGTCACAGGCCTGGTGGCGTTGAGCGAAGTGACGCCCATGCACGTGCTGGATTGGAACGGGCTGGGCAAGCCCGGCGCGACGATCGGGCGGGACTCCGAGAATGATCTGGTCATCGAAGATGAGACCGTTTCGCGCTTTCACGCTCGCCTGTTTCGCCAGGGGGAGCACTACGTGCTCGAAGACTTGAAGAGTGAGAATGGAACCTGGGTGACTTTCAAGTTTGGCGACGGCGTCGATGCGGAGAGACGCGTCTTCCCAGGGCGCATCAACGCCGTGCAAAATGGCTCACTGGTACGCTTCGGCCAGGTGCGTTTTATTTTTCTGATCGAAGCGTAAACACAAAGGATTTGGGGCCTTTTTCCCCAATTGCAGGCCACAAATTAGCCTGATCGTGTTAGGATTAAGATTAACAAACGAAGGATTGATTTTTATAGCGCACTCGGCGCTTTGATCGCCGTTTTTTAGTGAAGAAGGAGCGTTTCATGACCGATGTGTTACAACTGACCAGCCTGTGCAGCCGGGCCGTGGTGCCCGTGCTCAACCAACCCCAACTGGTTTACGTGTTGACCGAGCTGTATCCGGCCGCCAGTGCTTCTTATGGGCGCCTGCCGCTGAATTTTGCCCTGGTGTTGGATCGCAGCGGTTCGATGGCCGGCACGAAGCTGCGCACGATGAAAGAGGCGGTCAAGAACATTATCGACCAGCTCGATCCGGCGGACATTGTTTCCATCGTTACCTTTGAAACCCGCACCCAGGTGTTGGTTCAGGCCCAGCCAGCCACCGATAAAGAAGAACTCAAGCGCCAGGTGGATAAGATCAAGGATGGCGGCGGCACGAACATGGCCACTGGCTTGCGGGAGGCGCTCGGCCTGGTGCGCCAGATGCATGGCCCGAACCGCACCAGCCGCATCGTGCTGCTCACCGATGGTGAAGCGACCGATGATGAGAACGATTCGCGCGGCATTTGCGACGAATCGGGGGCGATGGGCATCCCGGTGATCGGTATGGGCTTTGGCAAGGATTGGAACGAGGATTTCATTGTGGACCTGTCGGACCGCAGTCATGGCGCCACTCCGGGCAGCATGGCAGGACGCGTGCAATACATCCAGGCACCTGACCAGGCCATCCAGGCTTTCAACGAGGTTTTCCGTTCGATGCAGGTGGTCGCCCAGGACGCGCAGATCACCATCCGCATGGTGCAGGGCCTGGAGGCGCGCCGGGTCTGGCAGGTGGTGCCGATGATCAAGGATATCGGGCTGGGTACGATCCAGGGCCGGGCGGTGGTTATCCCGGTCGGTGAACTGGAGAAAGGCGGCGCGGCCTTCCTGGTGGAGATGATGCTGCCGCCGCGCCCGGCTGGCGCTGTGCGCATCGCCCAGACGGATGTAACTTTCAATGTACCAGGATTGGGGGCACAGCGCCAGGCGGTGGACCTGATCGTCCAATTCTCGCCAGAGGCCGGCCAGGGACAGGTCAATGGGCACGTGATGAACATCGTCGAGAAGGTGCAGGCTTTCAAGCTGCAAACCCAGGCCCTGGATGAGGCCGAGATGGGCAACGTATCCGGCGCGACGCGCAAGCTGCGCCAGGCGGTCACCATCTTGCTCTCGCAAGGCGAAACCGACCTGGCCGACCAGATGGCGCAGGAGGCGGAGCGCCTGGAGCAATCGGGCGAGATGTCGAATGAAGGCAAGAAAACGATCAAGCTGACCAGCCGCAAGACCGTCAAGCTGTCCGAATAGCCAATGACCAAGGCCTGGCAGGTTTACTATAACGCCATCTTCGGAGCCATCGGCGGGCTGCTGGCCTGGCTCCTGGTGGGGCTGATCTCCACCACGAGTTGGGATGTGCACCTGGCGAACGCTTTCTCGGGGGCCGGGATTGGTTTTTTCATCGGCGGCAGCCTGGGCAGCGTCGAAGGCCTGGTGATCAAGCGTTCGGCGCTGCGCACCATCTTGGGTGCAGTGCTGGGCACGTTGTCCGGACTGCTCAGCGGCATGCTGGGCCTGTACCTGGGCGGCGTGGTCTTCGTGCTTTCGCAAGGCGGCCTGCTGGCGCGCATCCTGGGCTGGATGATCTTTGGACTGTTCCTGGGATTAGGCCTGGGGGCCTTCAGCCTGCAACTCCGCCGCGTGCTCTACAGCCTGATCGGCGGCACGCTGGCCGGTCTGGTGGGCGGGGCCTTGTACGAGATCTTCACCCAACTGTTCCTGCCACAGAGTGCCCAAGCGCAGGTTTTCCTGAGCGCCATCGCCCTGGTCTTGATTGGGATGAGCCTGGGGTGCATCATCCCGCTTTCAGTCAGCCTGATCGGAGCGGCGCGCGCCGAGCGCGGCATTATCGTCTACCTGAGCGGACAGCGCGCCAACACCGAGGTCGAGATTATCGGCAGCGCCAGCCTGGGTTCTTCAGACGCCTGCGATGTGTACGTGCAGGATGTTTACGTGGAGAAACGCCAGGCGCAGATCAACAAAACCGCCTCTGGGTTCGAAATTCAAAACATCGGCAGCCAGCGCAGCTTCAAAGTTGACCAGCAGCCAGTGCCGCCCGGGCAAAGCCTCCTGCTGGAGGATGGCGCCATCCTGCAGATGGGCGAAATCGAGATGCGCTTCCAGGCTCGTTGAGCTGGTTGCGGTTGGTTGCTGGTTAAATGAAAAACGACCCACACTGTCGTGGGTCGTTTTGATTGTGGTTCATGCTTCGGGCGGCGGGGATTCTTTGTGGTTGTTGCTCTTGTGATTGTTGTTCCTCGAAATCCACGGGAAGGTCTGCTGGATCCAGTTCTTTGGGCGGTGGCGATTCTTGTCGCCATGCTGGTAGTAATAGTAATAATAGTAATAGCCGCCGTAGCCGCTGTTGCGCCTGGACATGCGGTTGAGCACAACGCCCAGGATGTTGGCGTGCACCCGGCGCAGTTCTTCCACTGCCCGGCGGGATTCGCTGGTGCGCGTATTGCCCACATCGTTGACGATGATCACGCCATCCAGGCGGGTGCTCAAGATGGCCGCATCGGCGACTACCAGGGTGGGCGGAGCGTCGAACATAACCAGGTCAGCCTCGGCTTTGAGCGCTTCGATCAGGTTGAGCATGCGTCCGGAGCCGAGCAGTTCAGCCGGGTTGGGTGGCAGCGGGCCGGTGGTGAGCACCCGCAGGTTTTTGACCGGGGTATCCTGGATGAAATGGTCGATATCCAGAGCTGGCTGCGGCTCAGCCGGTTCAATCTCATCCACCGGATCAACGGGCAGCGAAGCACCAATCTGGAGAGATCGGATAGCCCCTCGCGAAATATTTTCTTCGATTTCCAGGTTCTCGAACATGCGCTCGATGTTCCCGGGATGGGGAGCGCCTTCAATTTGCCTGCTCATCTGGTTGTTGGCCAATGGCGACACATGCAGGATAGCGTCGGTCAGTCCCTGGCGGTTAGGCAGATTGTATATACGGTGAACAGTCGGGCGGCGCAGGTCGGTATCGACCAGGATGACACGCAAGCCTGATTGGGCCATGACCACCGCCAGGTTCGAGAGCGTAACGCTCTTGCCCTCCGTCGGGCCCGGGCTGGTGATCATCAGAGTCCGCAGGGGCCGATCGAGCGCCGAGAACTGCAAGTTGGTGCGCAGGATGCGGAAGGATTCCACGATGGGCGAAAGCGGCTGGTGGATGGAGACCAGCTTGTCGGGGTAAGCCTCGCCGCTGATGGGTGGGATGGCGGCCAGTGTGTTCAAACCCGAGAGGCGCGCCACGTCATCGGGATCCTTGATCGTATCGTCCAGGTATTCGATCAGGAAAGCGCCGGCCACTGCCAGCGCCAGGCCGATGGCAGCCGCCACCAGCACGTTCTTGAATACGTTAGGGCTGAAAGGCGCTGTGGGAATAGGCGCTTCTTCAACGATGCTGATCGTATTTACATCTCCACCCTCATAAGAGAGCAGCAGTTGCGAATAGGTGTTTTGCCAACCGCTGATCTTCGATTCGAGCACACTGACCTGGCTCTGCAGATCCTGGATCTGGCGAGCGCTGTTGGCGGCATCCAGTTCTTGCTTCAGGCGCTCCAGTTCTACTTTGCCGTCCTCGATCTTGGTTTTGAGATCTTCAAGCTGCTGGCGAGTAAATTCGGCCTGTTCAGCGTTGGTGCCCTGTTGTTGCATGCCAGGGCTGAGCAAGATCAACTGCTGGGCAACGGCGTCGGCCAGCAATTTGGCGCGGTAGGGGTCGCTGTCGACCACGCTGATCTCAAGCAATTGGGTCTGGGGCACGTTGGTGGCGCTGACCTGGCCTCTAAGCGAGCGCCAGTCCATATTCAAGCCCAGTTTTTCAATTACCCCTTTGAGAACTGGCTCGCGCTGGGCAAGCTGGATGTAGGTGTAAGCCAATTGCTGGCTTACGTAAATCTGCATCGTGTTGGGATCGGCGCTTTGGTAAACTCGACCGATCATCAAGGTGGTCCTGGTGCTATAGAGGGGAGTGGCCGCTTTGCTGGCGGCATAGCTCGAAACAGAGGCAATAATGACTGCCAAAGCTGCCAACCAGGCCCACTTCCAAATCAATCCTAGAATCCGACGTAATTCCATGGCAATAAATCTTCCTTAACGCTTACTTTACCATATTTCACTGTGATCGTCTAGCCAAGAAACGGCGTTGACTTTCAATGAGATGATTTGACCACGAGTGGCAGGATGGAACCATAGGTGCTTCCAAATAGATAATTGAGATCGTGGTAATCGTCATCGAAGAGACTGATATGGATGAAGCCCAGGCCGTCCAGGGCTAGAGACGTAAATTTGCCCTTGTTCCAGCCTTGTAGAACATCCTGGGTGATCCACTGGCTGCCGGTCCAATGGGCATATTTCAGGCCTCCGCCGTCTTCCCGGTAGTAGCTGATGTGCGGGCGGTCATTCGCATCCAGGGCCAGCGAACTGTACTTGCCCACATTGCCATCGCCATCGACAAGTTCGAACTGCCACTGGCTGCCGGTCCAGCGAGCGAGGCGTAAGTCCTGGTTGGATGCATCGTAATAGCTGATCACGGGCTGATCTAGGCTGTCTAAGGCCAGAGAAGTGTACAGCCCCACATTACCGGTGTCCTCCAGGGTGGCGGTGATCCACTGGCTGCCCGACCAATAAGCATATTTTAGAGCGCTGTGACTGGCATCGTAATAGCTGATGTGGGCGTAGCCTTGCTCATCCAGAGCCAGCGAAGAGTAGGCGCCGACATCTCCCTGGCTGTCGACGGATTCCACCTGCCAGGCGTCACTTTGCGAGCGGGCGTATTTCAGGTCGCCGTTGGTCTTGTTATAGTAGCTGACGTGCGCCTGATCCAGCGCGTCCAGAGCCAGGGATGAATACAGGCCGACATCTCCGAGGCTGTCGACCGTTTGCGTGATCCAGGCGCTGTCTGTCCATTGGGCCAGTTCCAGATCCTGGCAGTCGCCGGCGTAATAGCTGATGGCCGGGTGATCCAGGCTGTCCAGCGCCAGGTGGGTGTACCCGCCGCTCAGGCCGATATCGCCAAGGTCCTGCAGGGTCCATTGACCTTGCGCCAGCGATGCGAATTTGAGGCGGCCAAATTCTGCATCCATGTAGGCGATGTGTGGCAGACCGGCGCTATCCAGCGCCAATGAAGAATAACGGCCTACATCTGGCACGCCATCCACTTTTTGCTTGAGCCAGGCTTCGTTTTCCAAATGTGCCAGTTTGAGATCGCGTTGGTTCAGGCCATAATACAGCACAGCAGGCCGGTCATTCGCGTCCAGGGCCAGGGAAGTGAACCATACCGGGTCCTCGATGGCCTGGATCGACCAGGCGCTGCCATCCCAGCTTGCGTAGCGGGCTTCGGTATGGTTGTAGGTGTAGCTCATGTGTGGGAAGCCATTCTGGTCTACAGCAATCGAAGTAAAACCACCCCACCATGTAGAATCGTCTACTTCCTCGATCTGCCACAGGTTTTCGGGTGTCCAATGTACATATTTGAGTTTGCTGTGAGTGACATCTAGATAGCTGATATGCGGGTAGCCGTTGCCATCCAGGGCCAGTGAGTTATATTCGCCCAGCCATTGCGCCCAGTCCAGCGCGATCTTCGACCAGCCTGTGGTTTCACGCCGGGCGTACATCAGGCGCGTGCCCAGCGCGTCGGCGGTGAAATAACTCAAGTGGGGGGTATCGTTGCTGTCCAGGGCTAGCGAGATGTATACCTCGGTCCAGCCGGCCGAATCGACTGTTTGGATCTGCCACTGGCTGCCGATCCAACGAGCAAATTTCAACACGCCGTTGTTACTGTAACTGATTTGGGGATGATCCTGGCTGTCCAAGGCCAGGGCAACTTCAAACACGATTTTCTTGCCAGGTGGCGCTGTGTCGATGATTTGCTTCTCCCACCCTTGAGAGGTCTGCCGGGCATAGATTACAGCCGTGTTGCCGGCATTCAGGTAAGCCAGGTGCGCCCCCCCGGCAGAGTCGAGCGCCAGAGCTGGGGGCGGGCGCCCGCTGTAATCGACTTCTGTGGCAACATCCAGGCTTTGGCGTTGCCATTGGACCCCGTCGAACCAGGCATAATAAACCATATCCCCTGCATAGGCCGCATGGGGGCGCCCCAGGTGATCCAAAACCAGGGCGCGGTCGCCCAGGTAGAATGCATCATAGGGGCAGTCGACACAATGCCTGACCCAGTAGGGGGGTGGGTCAGCGCTGGCTGGCAGGTTGGGGGCAGCGGCCTGGTAGGGTCGGGCTGGCGTCGCTTGCCAAAGTAGCGCCAGAATTAACCCAAACCACAGGCCATAGCGCGTACGCATGCCATCAAGCGGCTAATTCCACCTGGCGGAAGTATTCGACGGTGCGCTCCAGGCCATCCGGCAGGTCGATGGTTGGCTGCCAGCCCAGTTCCTGGCGGGCGCGGCTGCTGTCCAGGTAGATTTGGAAGGTCTCGCCGGGCTTGGCCGGACCGTAGTTGGCTGCCTGTGGGTAGCCCGTGATGGTTTTCAGGTGGCCAAAGATCTGGTTGATCGAAGTGCCTGCGCCGCAGCCCAGGTTGTAGACGCGCCCACTGCCGGCTTGCAGCACCATCAGGTTAGCGCGGGCGCAGTCGGATACGTAAACGAAATCGCGCACCTGCTCGCCGCTGCCGTAGATAGTCACGGGTTGGCCGCGCAGCATCTGGCCGGAGAAGATCGCCACCACCCCGGCCTCGCCGTGCGGGTCCTGGCGCGGGCCGTACACGTTGGGGTAGCGCAGCACGGTGAAATCCAACCCGAAGCTTTGCTTGTAGATGTACAGGTACAGCTCGAAGGTGTATTTGCTGGCTCCATAGAAGCACAGCGGCTGCACCGGATCGCCCTCAACGCACGGCAGCGAGACCGGCTCGCCGTAGGCGGCCCCGCCGCTGGAAATGTGGATGAACTTACGCACGCCGAACTGGCGCGCCAGTTCGGCCAGCTTGATCGAGCCCAGGATGTTGACATCCGCGTCGAAGAGCGGGTCGGCCATCGAACGGCGCACGTCCATCTGGGCGGCGTGGTGGCTGATGACTTCGGGGCGCTCGGCGGCGAACACCTGGCGCATCTCGGGGCTGCGGATATCGAGCTGGTAGAAGCGCGCCTGCGGGTTGAGGTTCGAGCGGCGGCCTGTGGAAAGATCATCTACCACAGCCACATCGTGACCGGCGGCGATCAATTGGTCGACAACGTTTGAGCCGATAAAGCCGGCTCCCCCGGTAACCAGGACTTTCATGCGGATTTCTCCTTTTCTGCCAGGATCAATTGGTGTAGCGTGTTTGCAATCAGGTGATCGAGGATCATGTGCCCGTCCTCCTGGCGCCCGATGAGTTCGTCAGGGATGCACACGCAGTGATCCACCAGGTGCTTGAGTTTGCCGCCGTCGTCGCCGGTCAAGCCAATCGTGACGGCCTGCCCCTGGCGGGCGACCTCCAGGGCGCGCAGCACGTTGGGCGAGTTACCACTGGCTGAGATGGCAATGACCACATCGCCCGGCTCGAGGAAGTTGATTAACTGCTGGGAGAAAATGTTTTCATACGCCGTGTCGTTGCCCCAGGCGGTCATCAGGGGCACGTTATCGGTCAAAGCCTGGGCTTTCATGCGCGGCAGGCCCTCGACGATGGTGTACTTGTTGAGATCGTTGGCCATGTGCGAGGCCGTGGCGGCGCTGCCGCCATTGCCCAGAATGTAAATGCGGCGTCCCGCTTGCCAGGCCTGGAAGAGGGCATCAATCACCTGCCAGACCTGCTGGCGCGAAATGCGCTCCAGGGTCTCTGCCAGGCGTTTCAAATAATCATCTACGGGGTCATGTGATACACGCTTCTTCATCCTAATTCCTAATCACCGAATACCTGTTTACCTGTACTTCTTACTGATACCGCCGGTAATTGAAAATCACTTTGCTGCCATCCGTTTCCAGGTGGAAAGGCAGCTCTTGCAGCGGGCGCAGGGCATCGCGCACCTGGTACTCGCGCTCGCGCGGGCAGTACAAGAGCAGGAAGCCGCCGCCGCCCGCCCCGGTGATCTTGCCGCCCAGCGCCCCGGCCTTTTTGGCGGCGGCGTAGATTTCGTCGATCTCGCCGTTGCTGATCTTGCTGGCAAGCTGCTTTTTCAGCCGCCAGGCGTCGTCCAGCAAGCGCCCGAAGGAGTCGAAATCGCCGCTTTCCAGGAAAGAGCGCCCCTGGTAAGCCATGGCTTTGATCTGGCGCAGCACTTCCATGTGGTCCTGGATCAGGGCGCGCTGCTCGGTCAGCACACTTTCGCTGCTGCGCGCTGTGTTGGTATAGAACAGCAGCAAATGCTGGTTCAGGCGGCGGCGCTCATTTTCGGGGATGTCGACGCTTTCCACGACCACGCTCTCGTCCGGCAGGAAGCGGATGAAGCGCAGGCCGCCGTAGGCCACGATGTACTGGTCTTGTTTGCCGATCGGCTTCCCGAGCTGCTCGATCTCGACCTGGCAGGCCTGTTGGGCCAGGTTCTCCTGGGTTTGCGGCTGGTTCCTGAAATTGTATAAAGCGTTGAGCACTCCAATTGTAACCGTGCTGGAAGAGCCCAGTCCCGAGCCGGTCGAAGGGATATCTCCCAGCGTGCCGATTTCGAGCTGCGAGTTGACCTGCGCCAGGCGCAAGGCCTCGCGCACCAGCTCGTGCTGGATTTCCTCCACGTTCTCGACCAGCTCGGTGCGGGTGTAGCCCAGGCGGATCATCTTATCGAAGCGGCGCTTGACGATCACGAAGATATATTTGTCGATGGCCGAGCTGAGCACGCAGCCTTCTTCCTGGCGATAAAAATCGGCGAAGTCAGTGCCTCCGCCGAAGAAGCTGATGCGTAAAGGGGTCTGAGTGATGAGCAAAACTAATAAGCGCCTTTCTTGCGGAGCACCGCCAGGGGGGTTTTGAAGAGCAGGAACAGGTCCGCCCAGACAGTCCAGTTGCGGATGTAGGACATATCCATGCGCACGCGCTCTTCGTAAATTACGTCCGAGCGCCCGCTGACCTGCCACATGCCGGTGATGCCGGGCTTGACTGTCAGCAGGTTCATGCCCCATTTGTTGTACTTTTCCATCTCGGGCGGCGAGATCATGCGCGGTCCCACCAGGCTCATCTGGCCCAGGAGCACGTTGAACAACTGGGGCAGTTCGTCCAGGCTGTACTTGCGCAGGAAATCGCCGATGGGGGTCAGGCGCGGGTCATCCTTGAGCTTGAAATTCTCATCCAGCTCGGCCTGCAGTTCGGGGTGAGCGGCCAGGATTTCGTCGCCATTGACGTACATCGTGCGGAACTTGAAGGCGTCGAACTGCTGCCCGTTGAGCCCCATCACCCGCCGCCGGTGGATGACCGGCCCGGGGGAGGTCAGCTTGACGGCCAGGGCGAGGATCCCCAGAAGCGGAGAGATCAGGATCAGCCCGGGGATGGTCAGGCTGTAATCCAGCACGGCTTTCAGGATGGCGTCCATCCCGGTGATGCGCGTATCCTGGAGCTCGATCAGCGGCACGTAAGCCAGTTCTTTGACGCGCAGGCCGGTGGTCAGGATTTCGAACAGCCCGGAAGACAGGCGCAGGCGCACATCCCGGTTCTGGGTGAATTGTTGAAAAATGGCCAGGAGTTGCTCGCGGCTCAGGGCGGTGGGCGCGATGATCAGCTCTTGCACGCCGCCCTCGGCCACCAGGCGCTCCAGGTCGTCGAGCCCGCCCAGGACTTTATAGCCGTTCTCCACCGGGCTGCCGGGAGCCAATTCATCATCGACAAAGCCCTGGATGTACAGGCCAGAAGTCTTCCAATCGCGCAACTGCTCGGCCAGGGCGCGGCCTTCGGCGTTGCCGCCTACCACCAGGGCCGGGGTCAGCAGGTGACCGCGCTGGCGCAAAGCATAGACTACCCGGCGCAGGCTGAAGCGTTCGCCGATCACCAGCGCCAGCGCCAGCACCCAGGCGATCACCACCCAGCCGCGTGAGATCAGCTCTTCGGTGTCACGCTGGAAAAAGTAGGCCAGGGCCACGATCAGCACGGTCCCGAAGGTCACCGCGTTGAAGGTCTGGGAGTACTCGCGCAGCCCGCCGAACAGGTTGTTGCTGTCGTACATCTGGAAGGCGGCGAAAATCACCAGCCAGGCAGGCACCAGGATTAACGCCAGGCGGGCGTAGCTGGCCAGGCTGTATGCGGCAGTGTAAGGCAGCAGCTCGAAACGGATCCAATAGGCAAAGAAAAAGGCGGCTGCGATGGTGGCTGCATCGCCGATCAGCAAGCCAACCAAGATCACCAGGCGGCGCTGCCCCTGGCTGAGCGGCAGACTGCGGGCGGCCTGGGCATGCACAGAAGTATTCTCACTGGCCAGGATACTACTCATAATAATAACCCTCCCCATATGGGCGGAGTGAACGCTAATGAATGCTGATCGAAAATGAAGAATTACGCGGCAAATCTTCCGGTTCCCCAAGTCTCGAAGGGGCTAAAAATGCTGCCAATCTGGCCAATAGTATATCACATCCGCAGGCGGTTTTGCCAGGGCGCAGACGCGCTGCAAGCTGTCTACAACGGCCGGCAGGTCGCTCCCTACCAGGGGGCCCGGACTCCCGGCTGTGCCGGAAGCCATGCCGGGCGCCTCGAGCGCCAGCGGTTTCTCCTGGTTCTGGCGCACCAGCACGGGCAGCACCCCGGCTGCCAGGGCGGCCTGCACGTCACCCGGACTGTCGCCGATAAACACCGAGGCGCTCAGGTCCAGGTTCAATTCAGCCGCGGCTTGCAGCAGCAGCCCGGGGGCGGGCTTGCGGCAGGTGCAGGCCTGCGCCGGGTGGTGCGTGCACACGTAGACCCCATCCAAACGCCCACCGGCGGCGGCGATGGCCTGCTGCATGCGGGCATGGATTTCGTCCAGCGCCTGGGCAGAGATGATACCGCGCCCGACCACGGATTGATTGGTGATCACCACGATGGGCCAGGGGCAGGCTGCCAGGGCGCTTAGCGCCTCCAGCACGCCTGGCAGGAAGCGGAATTCGTCCCAGGATTTGACGTAGAATTCAGGGTTGTAGTTGAGCACCCCATCGCGGTCGAGGAACACTGCCGGGCGCGGCAAGGCTGGATGACTCACGGATGACACAGATATACGCGGAGGATCGAATCAAAGACTTTTTCATCCGCAGATTACAGGATTTTCGCAGATAAGAACAGAAGAATCTGTTCAATCTGTGCAATCTGCGGATAAAAGCCGAATACAGATGGTCAGGTACAGCGCCATTCCCGTCCGCAGATTACAGGATTTTCGCAGATAAGAATAGAAAAAATCTGCCTCATCTGCGCAATCTGCGGATAAAAGCCGGGTGTCAACGCTGCTGGCGGCGCAGGAAGAAGAAGGCCACCCCCAGGGCCAGGAGCAGCAGGAGACCCAGCACGGGCAGCAGCCAGCCTGATGTGCTGGCGCGGGCCGGCGGGGCGGGCGTTGGGCTGGGTTGGGGGGTAGCGCTGGGCGGCGCGAGGGTGAGCGTGGCCGTCGCCGTAGCGCTTGGCTCTGGCGTGGCGCTGGCGGTATAGGTCGCCGTGGGGGTGGCGCTGGGCGGCAGGGTTGGCGTGTAGGTGAAAGTGGCTCCGGGCGTCAGCGAGGCCGCCGCGGCGGCCGTCAGCGTGGCCGGCGAGGGGGTCGGGAAGAGGAAGCTGGCCGCCTGGGTGGATTTGCTCCACTGCGTGGCCTGCAAATTGACGCCGCACTGGCTGCAATCGTTGATCGGGATGTAAGAGTGAAAACCGGTGATATAGCGGCGCACGCGCCCCCGGTCAGTCTCGATCACACTGCCTCGCACGACTTTCAAGTTTTTGAATTGATAATATTGGTACAGATCGCGCGGGCGCTGCGAGAAAATCAACACACCGCCTCCACTGCCGCAAGGGGAAAAGCCCAGCAGCCCCTTCTTGGTGTTGATATCGATCAGGAAGACCAGCTTGCCGCACACGCGGTCGTAGGTGTCCGCTTCGGGCGTGACCGCTGCGGCCTCGATTTGCACGCATTCCTGGCTGCCCGCCAGATCCGTGCTGGCCTGGGCCGCGCCAGGCAGCAGCAGGATGCACACCAGGGTGGTCGCCAGCAGCCAGCGCCGCAGCCCGCCCTGCAAGATATTCGATTGGGTCCGTTTCATACCAACAACTCCTGTGACATAGCTGGCCCGATTCTACCCTGTTTTGCGCGCAATCACGCCTAGAATATCGCCCAGATTGAAATCAATACCACCGCCCCCGGAGAGCGACGGGGGCGGTAAAGAGGCTGGAAAGCCTGCTGCTGGCACAGCGGGCAGGCGCGCTCCAGGGCAGGAGGGGCGGTAGTCATGCTGGGTCGGGTGACTGGATCACCTGCTGGTAAATGCCCTCCAACTGCCCGGCGATGGCGTTCCAATCGTGATGGGCGCGCACGTAAGCTAGGCCGTTGGCCGCAATGCGTTGGCGCAGCTCTTCGTCTTTCAATAAGCGCAGGATAGCTTGCGCCAGGCCAGCGGCATCTTTGGCTGTCAGCAAATCTTCGCCCGGTTGGATATCCTGCAAAGCCGAAACTGCCTGGGGCGTGGCCACCACCGGCGTGCCGCAGGCCAGGGCTTCTAGCATTTTTAGCTGCGAACCTGCACCATAAATCAGGGGCACAATTGCCAGGGTGCTGCGGCGGAGATACGGACGCATATCCGCCACGCTACCCGTAATGTTTATTGCCGGATTGCGAGCAAACCTTTTTACCTTTTCAGGTGGATCCTTGCCTACGATGTTGAGCTTGACATCCGGGTATTTTGACCATACCAGGGGCATAATTTCGTTTACAAGGAAATCTGCCATAGTTATATTGGCATGGTAGCTCATCTTGCCGCTGAAAACGATCGAAGCAGTATCTCTTACCTGGTTGGCATCGGGGGCGAAGTATTCTAAATCGGCGCCATTTGAAAGAACGGATATTGGAGCTGTAAAGCCTTCGGGCGGCAAAAGGTTCAACAAAGCTTGTTTGTCTATTGGTGAAGTGATTAGGATGTGTTGGAATTGACCCAGAAGCCTGGCCTCTAGGGAGCGTGTACGAGGTAGCTCCAAGCGTGTAACAAGTTTTCCAAAAATACTGCGACTTTTTTGGGAAGCCTGTTCAAAAAGATAACTGATGCAATCAACTGAATCCCATATGATTGGGATTTTCAGATTGTGGATTTTCTTCTTTACGTGCAGCCCGTAGCGCGCTCCGCGCAGATGTTCGATGTGCACAACATCGAAATCTTCGCGCCACAGCAGGTCCGTAACGGCCTGAGCGAGCTGCGGCTGCCAGCAGTAGCTCGCTTGCAGCGGGTCGCTGCTCAATAAACCTTGCGCAAGGTTGAACACCTTGCGCGATCTTTTCAGCGGAAAGGCCAGCACCTGCACGCCCAGTTCCACCCAGGTATCCAGAGCCTGGCGTTCCTCCGTGCTCTCGAACAGGGTCGCCAGAGTTAGGCGGTGGCCGCGCTGCGCCAGGGCGCGCAGCAGGTTGTACGGGCGGGTGCGCACCAGGGTGGGGGTGTAGGGCACCAGGAAAAGGATGTTCATGCCAGGCGTTTCAGGGGCAGCCATTTCATTGCCGGCCCGGCCAGCGCCCGGGCTGCGAAGATCAGCAGTACCGCATCCACCGGCAGGCGGTAGCGCACCAGCGCCCAGGAGAGCAGGTGGATGGCCGAATACACCCCGGCGAAGAGCAGCAGCAGCGCCCCTGGCGCGGCGTTGACCTGCTTCCTGCGCAAATCCTTCACCCACAAACCAATCCCGACCAGCATAAAGGGCAGGGCCAGGCCGAAGGAGAACACGCGTGTCAGGTTGCTGGGCAGGCTGGAATCAGGCGAAGGCCAGAACCAAAAGTAGGCCGGGATGCGGCTGAGCGACAGGCGCAGGTAGCGCCCCGGGTCGGTGCTCACAAAGCCCAGGCCGCGCTGCAGCAGCGCCTGGTCCAGGGCGGCTTCATCCAGGCTGCGCAGCTCTTCCGGGATCAGCTCCTGGTAAGAGCCCATCTCGGGGGTCAGGATCGATACGAAGTGGTCGCCGTATACCGGATGGTTGCCCCAGAAGAAGGCGTAACCGGCATTGGTGTTGAGCAGCACGAAGCGCCCGAACTGGCGGTAGTTCAGCAGGGTGAAGGGGGCGATGCAGGCAGCCAACACGGCGGCGCTGAGCAGCCCGCCCAGGAAAACCCGGCGCAGGGCGGGCCAGGTGCCTTGCCTTCGCCCAAGCGCCCACCACAGCCACAGGAATAGGAAGGGGATGAAGAGCAGGGACAACTGGCGCAGCAGAACGGTGAAGGCTATTGCCAGGCCGAGTTCGAGGAAAGCTAGATGGTAGGAGCTAGAAGTTGGACGGGAGGATAGACGCAGGGCGCAGTCGATGACCCACAGCAGGCCGAGCATGTAGAAGCTTTCGGTCATCAGGGAGGCCGAGTAGTAAATGAAATAGCCGTAGCAGGCCACCCAGCCGGCGGCGATGAGGGCGATCACCTGGCCTTTGTCTAAAGTGTTTGTTGAGGTTCCCTGGCCTGCAAACACGCGCCGCGCCAGGCGGTAGGTCAGCCAGGGCATCAGCAGACCGGCGAGAATGCTTTGCAGCAGGCGCGCCGCCAGTGGGTGCACCCCAAACAGGGCGTAGATGGCTGCCAGATAGAAGGTGTACAGGTAAGACCAGTGGGCGGTGGGCTGCCCGGCCTGGGTGATGGGCCACCACTGGCGTTCGAAGGTGAAACCATGCCCCTCCAGCAGGCGCACGGCCAGGGTGTGGTAAGAAAGCTGGTCGTGGATGCCGGGTAATACTTCAACTTGATCGCCCAGGGCTAACGCAGCGCCCGCTCGTAACAGCGTGGACACGAGCAAGATCAGGAGCAGCCAGCGACCTTTATCCTGCATAGATCGCATCCCAGGCCGTGTAGATCTTGCGCCAGTCGTAGCGCTCTTCCACCCAACGCCGCCCGTTCTGACCCAGGCGCTCGGCCAGTCCCGGCTCGGTCAAGGTTTGGATGACGGCCTGGGCGAAAGCTTCGGGGGTATCGGCGATCAGGATGCTTTCGCCATCCCGGTAGGCGATCCCCTCGGCGCCGATGGGGGTGGACACGACCGGCAGGCCGCGCCCCCAGGCGTCCAGGATCTTGACGCGCATGCCGCCGCCGGCGCGCAGCGGCACGATGAAAACCCGGCTTTGCGCCCAGTAGGGCTCGACTGCTTTCATGTAACCCGGCGACAGGATGCCGTCGATGCCTTTCAACTCTTGGGGGGGCGCTTTGCCAATGGCGCAAAAACGTGCCTGTGGCAGGCGTTCCCGCACAACCGGCAGCACCTCCCTGGCGAACCAGCGCACGCCCTCGGCGTTGGGCGGCCAGTGCATGCCTCCCACGAACAGGATCGCTGCATCTGGTGAAAGCGTTTCAACCGCAGGAATACTGTGCGGGTCGATGCAGATCGGGATCACAGTTGATTCTGGCAGCCCGGCGGAGTCCAGGCCGGCCACGGCCTGCCGGTCCTCTTCAGTGACCCATGCCAGGCGGTCGAACTGGCGGCAGATTTCGATCTCGTAGCGCGCCATCAGGCGCGCCTCGCGCTGCAGCAGCCCGCGCGCCAGCAGGTCCCTCGTGTTGGCCGCCATGCGCTGTGGGATCAAGAACATGGCGTTGTGCTGGTCGAGGACTACAACCGGATGCTTCCCTTTTCGTTGAGCTTCCTGGTGCGCCTTCAAAGCGTATGGCGCCATCCAGAACTGGTCGGCGTGGATGTAGTCGAAAGATTGCTGGCTGACCAGCTCCCGGATGCGCTGGACCATAGCAGGCATCCAGTCGCGCGTGATCAAGAATGGAATCCCGTTGCGCAAACTGCGCCCCAGCGCCAGCAGGTCTCGCCCGGTGGAACGCTGCATGGGAACGGTTATCACTTTTTCACACAGGGCTTCCAGGTGAGCGATGGCCTCAGGAGGATCGCTGGAACGCACGAAGGAGACCAACGTAATACGGTGTTCCTGCGCCAGGTGCTGCAGCACGAAATACGACCTGGTTTTTGGGCCGGCGTCCAGGGGGTAGGGGAGCACCTGGGTTAGAAAGAGAATCTTCAAGGTTCAGGATTGTTTTTGTGGAAGGCGGGTGCTAAAATCCGGATACAGATTGCATCAAAAGGCGGTAATGCCGTGCAGTTGTTTTCCACTCTTTGTGGTTACTGCTGGGCAGGAGACCCAAAGAACAGCGTGGCAGGGCCGCCAGGAATAGCAGTGTTTTATAAATCCAGGCAGTTCCATCGCCGTAATGTTTGCGAAAGAATTTTACTTTGTTGCGATACAACTCCAGGAACATCTGCTCGGGGATTTGCTGCGTGCTCTGCCCGCCGTAGTGTACCAACGATACAGTTGGCAGCCAGTGGATCTGCCAGCCGGCCTGGCGCAGGCGCAGGCACAGATCTACCTCCTCGGAATACATGAAGAACCGTTCATCGAAAAGTTTTTCGCCTTGCAGGGCCGCCCGGCGCAGCAGGATGCAGGCGCCCTTCAAGATGTCTACGGGCCGGGCCAGGCTGGTTTCGAAGAATTTGGCCGGGTACTGGCTGATAGGGGCCAGATTATCCAAATGAAAAAGCCGCCAGGCTTCGCGGAACAAGGTCGGCGTGGGATGCGCCGAGCTTTGCAGAGAGCCATCCGGGTTGAGGACGCGCGGGCCAACTGCGCCCAGTTCCGGGTGTTTTTCCAGGTGTTCGACCAATCCGGCAATCAGGCCGGGATGCAGGAGCGTATCCGGGTTCAACAATAACAGGAAATCTCCCTGTGCTGCCGCGGCGGCCTGGTTGTTGGCGGCACCGAAACCACGGTTGTGTTTGTTGGCAATGAGCGGGCATTCCGGATAGCCCTGTTGGATCATTTCCAGGCTGCCATCGCTGGAAGCATTGTCGACCACTATGATTTCGCTTTCCAGACCCGGACTGGCGTGTAGTTCGCGCCGCACCGAATCCAGGCAGGCTTCCAGCAAAGTCCGCGTATTCCAGCTAACGATCAGGATGGAAAGCTGCATGCGCGTTGATAGCCAGGTGGTTCTGTTCTATACCGTTAGTTTCACTGGCCGGCTGCTTCAGGATGAGATCGAGGGCGGCCAGGCCTCCCAGGAAGATCCAGCCCAGGACGCTGGCGCGGAAGCCCCTGAAGCCGATATTGTAAACGAAGGGGATCACCCAATCGCCCAGCATGCCGGCGGCCAAGGTCCCGGCCAGGCCGCCTAACGCGCCGAAAACGTAAGCCCGGGCAAAGCCGGGCGGGGCTTTATCGATCAGCTTCCAGCCCAGCCGCCAGGTGCGCCAGGCGAACCACAGGAAGAAGAACAGGCCGAGCAAGCCGGTTTGCGCCACCAGGTCAACGTACTGGTTGTGCGAATTGAAGCTGACGTAATAGCCGCGCAGGGCGTAGAGTTTTACGTAGAAATAGTAATTGGATGGCCCCAGGCCGGTGAGGGGATTGATGCGGATCAGGTCGGCCAGGACTCGCCAGGCTTCGATGCGCGTCGAGTAGCTGTAACTCTCTACCCCGGAATTCAGGTAATTCAGGATGCTCTGGGAATACTGAACAAAAACGAACACCGCTGCTCCCAGCAACAACCAGCGCAGGCGCGGCAGGGCTACAAACAAGATTGCTATTACGGCGATCAACGGCGGCATCCAACCAGAAGCCCAGGAACGGCTGGGGAAAAGGCCGATGTATAAAGCGGCAGCCGCTAAAGCGCCGTTGGCCAGCCGCCATTTTATCCCCAGCCTGGAATTGAAGAGCGCCTGGCTGAAAGATAAGGCCACCAGCCAGACCCAGAACAGGCTACCGATACTACCAATGTGAAAGAAACGGGAGACATAGTTTAGTAAGGGCAATTTCAACTGACCCAGTATATAAACTGCACCCAAGGCCAGGAATATCCAGGTTGCTCTTTGCAACCAGTGTATTTCTTTTACCTGATGGTAAGTCCATACAAAGGCAGCGATGGCAAAAAGATACAACGCCACCCCGCCCAGTTGAGAAGCTAATGATGCGGGATTAGCCAACGGTACTAGAGTTAACTGCCCAATGAAAAAGGAAAGTATGGCAATAATCCCCAGGCCAGTGAGCGGCGCTAGAGGCGGTGAATAAACCAAACCCAGTTGGCGTTTTATCACCAGCATATCCAGAACCCAAACCCCGACCAGGAATACCAGGATGAGCATGGTGGCGTTCAGTCTGGACTCGGTTCCGGTGCCGATCTCGAAATGCACCAGCGGGCCGGCAGCGATCAGCAGCAGTAGCCCCCAGGCGGGCTGGCGCAGGAAGAAGAGTATAACGAGAAATCCTAGCCCTGCCAGGGCGACCAATCTAACTAGCCGCTCGTATCCCGGTCGCGCAAAACTGGCGCTGAGCAATAATACGGCTGCAATGATCAGCCAGTTTAACAGGCGCGGTGACCAGATATGATGCTGCAGACCCGAGATCCGCTGGGGTAATTTCAAGCTATGCTCCACATTAGTTTACAGCAATGATTGGCAAATCTGCTCCAGCTTTTGTCCGACGATTTCCCAATCATATTTCTCTTCGACCAGTTTTCGCCCATTTTGCGAAAGCCGTTCGCGCAGTTCTGGATCTCGAAGCACTCGTACGGTTTCAGCGGCAAATTGCTCCGGTGCATCAGCAATCAGGATATTCTCTTCGTGCTTGACATCCAGGCCCTCTGCTCCTTTGGGTGTCGAGACCACCGGCGTTCCTAAAGCCATAGATTCCAGGATTTTCAGGCGAGTGCCTCCACCAATCCGTAATGGCACAATACTGGCCCACGAACTGGCAACCTTTTGCCGGATGTCAGGCACATACCCACAAAGTTGTACGTGGTCGTTCAATACTAATCCTTCCAGGTTTACATCTTGTAGAGACCCCGTTATGGACAGGTGTGCATCCGGTATCCTGGATAAAACGTGAGGGAATATTTCTGCTAGAAAATATTGCGCGGCGTCATAATTAGCTGAGTATGTCATCGCTCCGCTGAAAATTAATTTGTTCCAAGTAGGTTCGGCTATCCCTGGGCGGTTGAGTTCCAGATCGACTCCGTTTGGCAACACATGTACGGGCGGTCTGGAAGGTGCGATCCCCAGCACATGGCTTCGCTCTGCAACAGAAACTGCGGTAATTGCAGAAAATCTATTGGCAAGCTCACGATAGAAATTGAATGCTTTGACCCAGGTCATCCATCGCCTGAAACGGAGAAGCGGGTTAGGTGTAGATTTCCAGGCATCGTGAAGGATCGAAACCTCCAAATCTTCGAATAGTAAAGGTATTGTTGTATTTTGGGGTGCGTAGATTGCGGTAGCCCATTCTGAAAAAATAGCTAAATCAGGTTGGAAGGAATCGATACTTTTAGCTACCCGGTCAGCAATCTTGGGTTGGTAAGTATCTATAATGGAACGCGGCTTTGGAGAAAAAAAACCGGCTAGGGCCTTTAGCCGGTTGGGAGAGAACTCGCGACAGCGAACCGTCTCAACCTGATGGCAAATACCTTGCAGGCCTTGAATATCCACGATTTCCCCTGCGCGCACAAAAGACAATAATGTAATCATATGCGTTCTCCCCAGATGGCGCAACAGGTTATATAAGCGGATTTTAGTGCCATTTACTGGTGGATAGGGAAACCAGGGCGCTACAAATAGGATTTTCATTACTCTGTTGTACTATGGTTTTTCTTTACCCCAAAAATTTTTTGTAATCAAGGGAGTAGGTGAGATCAGTACTTCGCTCGCCGATTTTTTTAGCGGGTACTCCGGCAACAATTGTATATGCTTCTATGTTATGCGTTACCACAGAACCGGCGGCAATAACAGATCCATCACCTAATGTGGTGCCAGGTAAAATCATAGCCCTGGCACCGATAAAGACATGGTCTCCTATGTTCACAGACCCGCCGCGGGTTTCAAATAAAAGGCTATTCGGATCGTGTTCTAGAGTAAGTACGAATACACCTTCGGAAATACTCACATTATTACCTATCTTGATCCCCTTTCTTCCATCAAGTAAAACATCTCGGTTAATAATCGTATGATTGCCTAACTCGATGCCCGCTGGAAAATAGAATCTGCACATCCGATGAACGCTGGTTCGGCTACCGATTTTTACACCAGAGATTTTATATATGAGTAAACGGATAAAGTGAGATGGAATCCAGCCAGCCAGTTCTACAATGAAATCTCGCAGATCGTAGCAATGCCAGTAAATTTGGCTTATCGGTTTCTTAATACATAGGGGCAATTTTTGCCTCAGAGTTTCGGGTATTTTCTCTTTGGATTTTTCAATTTCATCCTGATACCCCATCTTATTATCCTTGATACCGTTTATTATCGTTATATCTGTTGCGGAGACCATCTCGGATCCCTAAAAACCTAGATCTTGCTTGTGGGGTATGGCCATGTTTTAGATCTCCTAAAGCATATCTCATATTTCTGAGAATCAACCTTGTAGATGCTGGCAGAATAAATTCGTTTGAAAGGTTTTTACGAATGAAGAGGATTTGGTTTCTAGTGAGATAATATAATTTTTTTGGAGAAGACGCTCCACCGAGGGATTTTGATTCTTTGTGCCATAAAACAGCTCCTGGAATAAATAAGATTTTGTGTCCAGCTTTCCTGGCTCTTGCACACCAATCTGTCTCCTCGAAGTATATGAAATAATCTTCGTCAAACTCACCAATATCTGTAAATACATGGGCTTTAGCCAATAAGGCGCAGCCAGCAACGAAGTCGACTTCTCTCAATGACCGATATTTTTCGCTGTCCAGTTCCCCGTTACCGATGCTGGTAGAATAACCCGTTTTCCAGTCGATTAGCGCTCCTGCCGTCCAAATTCTATGGGGATCATCATAATAAAATATCTTAGGTCCCAATATCCCAACTGAAGTGTCATCTTGCCCTGCTTCCACCAATTTGGTCAGAAACTCTGGATCAACTATCGTATCATTGTCAAGGAACAGAATATATTCGGCTTCATTGGCCAGAGCGAACCTTAACCCGGCATTCCTTCCGCCGGCACACCCCCGGTTCTCCGAAAGCGATATGATTTGTAAATTTGGGTAATTGGAATGGAACTCTTTAACCGAGTCATCTGTGGAACCATTGTCTACAATAACGATTTCGAAATTTGGATAGATAAGCTGCTTGAGTGATTGCAAACACTCAAGCGTGTCATTGCGCTGATTCCAGTTTAGGATCACGATGAAAACCTTAGGGGGCATATTCCTCACCGCTTGTTGCCGGCGTTGAGTGCGGCAGAATAAATAGATCCCAACTGTCTTTGCCGCTCACTCAGGGCATATTTGGAAAGTGCGCGTTGCAGGGCTTGATTTCGCATATTCAATAGCTTTTCGGGGTTTTTGACAATGTCAATGATTGCATCTACCAGTGTATCCAGGGAGGGGGGATGAGGTATCAGTAAACCAGTTTCATCATTGACAACGATCTCGGGTATAGCCCAGGCTTCTACTGAAATGACTGCCAAGCCGAACCTCATTGCTTCGTAGATAACAACGCCAAAGCCCCCTTCTGCTTGTGTTGGAAAAAGGAGGATGTCTGCCTGTGGATAGATCTGCTGGTAAATCGCCATTCTGGATAAAGATAGATGGTGTTCTATTCCTTCGCATTGAATGATTTGATCGTTCTTTGATCTTCCAATTAGGATTAAACGCGTGTTTGGATATCTTGCATGTACTATTCTAAATGCTTCTACTACCAGGGGGCCATTCTTGCGTTCAAAATCCCCTCCAACGAAAGCCATTGTAATCGTTTCACGGGGGTGTACCTGTATGGGTGCTTGTGGCTCTGGAACTGCAGGGCGCAAGACGACAAGCTTTTCAGGATCACCGTAACCATACTTTTCGTGCAGATAGCGTGAATGTTCCGATTGAACAATCACTTTGTAGGCATTATCATTATTTAGATTTGAGTCATGCGCATTGGCGAGTTTCAGATATTGTCGCTTTATCCTATGAGCAAAACGAGTTCGCTTTTCAGACCACCCCAACTTGACGATTAAGTCGCTAACGCTGCCGCTTGGCGCTTCGAGGATAACGGGCACCCTGATACCAGGCTGGAAATCGACCGCGGCCGAAAACCCTACGATATGTACAATGTCAGGAACGAACTCACTGTGTAAATATTCGGCCCACAGATCAGGCGGTAAGATACACAAGTTCTTCAGCCTGGGGCCCAGGCTGTACCAGAATGCAATTTTACGGATGGAGCCTGCGCCTATCAAATCCTCATAGTGGTGGTATTCAACACCTGGGGGAGGATTTTGAAGAATCGTATCTGTATAGGCATTATCGCCTCCATACAGTGGGTGCCCCTGGGGTAATCGAGGGCTGACCAATAATACCTTCATGGATATAACTCCATATACAAATTACGCAGTTGCTCAATTTGAATGTCGATGCTAAAGCGTTCTTGCACGGTTCGACGGGCAGCATTCAACATCTCTTGGGCTATGCTATCTTCCATTGATAAAAACTGCAAGATCGCTGCTGCCAGCTTATCAGGGCGCTTTGGAGGCACAAGCAGCCCATTTATCCCGTGAGCCACAATTTCAGGGATTCCACCAACATCGGTCGCGATCACTTTACAGCCTGCTGCCATTGCCTCGATGAGTACAATGCCAAATGCTTCCTGGTGGGTAGGTAACACAAAAACATCGATATCTTGCATTATAGCGGGTATGTCAGAGCGAAAACCTGTAAATATAACCGAATCTCCGATCCCAATTTCACGAGCTTTTTCTCTAATGGATGAACAATAAATGCCCTGTTTGTCATCTTCGCCTACAATAAGCAAAAACGAATCAGGATGTTTCTGGATCACTAAGTGCCATGCATCCAACAGATCCTCGACACCTTTTTCAGGAACTAATCGCCCGATGAAACCAACAAGATTTGCATTTTCGGGTAATTCAAACGCTTTTCGTGGATTTTCACTATCTGAACCTACTGTGTAATCTTTGATACAAATCCCATTGTAAATAACTTGGGTTCTCTTAGATAATTCTGGGCAAATTGCCAGTAAATTTTCTTTCACAGCGGCTGATTTCGCAACAATTCGGTCAATTCGAGCGAAAAATTTCGAATTTCTCTTGATGAATTCCATAGTTTCAATATTTACCAGATCACAAACTACGGGCTTACTTTGAATCCTCTTCAATTGAGCAGCATATTCTACAAGCCACTGATTGGTCAAATGGATCACGTCAGGTTGTAAGTCGCGGGTCCATTTCAGGAGTTGCCAAAATGTCTGCAGATAACGCCACGGTCGGGTTATTTGCCATCGGTGATAACTTATAATTCCGATTGGAATATGCGTTTTTTGTAGAGCATCTGTAAAATTCCCGTAATTGGGTACCAGAACTCCCACGGGTTCAATTTGACACAGTTGAGCATGTTCTATGATCTTTATCAGGTTAGATTCCACTCCCCCGATAATATTCCCATTTGCACATATGTATAATGCGCGCATTCTATATGTTTCGTTCTAATGCTGGATTTTTAGGTATCGGCTAATAGTTTGGATGCCCGGCAGTAACCTGATCCCTAGATTCATCACTTTTTTTGAGACTATTGATCGGGGCCAGAACCTTATTCCCTGCTTGTAATATTTACGACTTCTTTCCAAATCTCCTTTTCCGTAACTTAGCAAAGCCATGGCAAGATGAGCTTGACCAGCTAAGATGTTTGTTTGAAAATCTTCTTCGTTATTAGCTAAAGACCCTAAAATACCAGATAAATCATGTTGAGCTCTATCTGCGTCCCAGGTGGAAAATTCACCCCATTGGCCAAACACTTGGTGTGCACATGCCATTGAATACCAAATATCTAAACTTTGAGCTAGATGGGGTGAAAATTCTAGAAGCCATTTGAGGTGCTTGGCGCTATCTGCAAACCTTCCCTGGGCTAGGTATCCATATACTCCAGAAATATGAATTGTTGTATAGGCATCACGCTTCAATGGTGACCATTCTGCAGGGCTTCCAGAACTAGTCCCCAGGTGCTTTTCGCAAACTGCAAACCGTGCCTTTACCATACGATCTGTATCATCGGTCATATTAGTACCCATGCGGCGAACCCATACCAATACATCAGGAATGCCGACAAAGAGATACTTTTTGGATAATCGGATCCACATATCTGCATCTTCACAAGCGCGCAGAGTCTCATCAAACAGCCCGGTATCCAGATAGTTACACCGAAATGTAACTACACTGCAAGGGCTTAGCCAATTGTCCTTCAAAACTGCGTCGTGAAACGATTCCGGCGGTAGAACTTTCACTACTGAATTTCTGAAAGGTTCTCCTTCCTTGCTCATGAACTGAAAACCGGAATATACTGCCCCGATTCGCTCATTGCTTTTTATCGCCGCCAGAGATTTTTCCAGGAAGTGTAGTGTATATTTGTCATCTGCATCTAAAAGAGCGATCAATTCGCCATTTGCAGCACGGATGCCGGTATTACGAGCAGCAGCTAATCCCTGGTTATCCTGGTAAACATACCGAATCCGGTTATCTCTCTTGGCAAATAGATCGGCAATTTCAGCAGTGCGATCTTTGGAGCCATCGTCGATAATGATTGCTTCCCAGGACTGAAAAGTCTGGCTCAGAATGCTTTCGAGCGCGTCTCCAAGGTAGTTGGCATGATTGTAACAAGGAACGATAACGCTAAATGTTGGTGTCACCGAAGATCTCTCTTTACCCATCTAATAATAGAACGAAGGAAAAAACCAACTACGCGTTCCTTAAAGATGATCTGTGGGTAAGCCTTGAAGCTAGCCCCTATGTAGAAAACCGCGTTCTTATATTGCTGAGCGTGTGTGTAGGCCAACATTCCAAGTGTAAAATAGACCCGGCTTGTGAACTGCTTACATTTGCTTGACAATTCATTTGGTAACCCTAGCTCGCCCAGACAACATAACAATGTTCTTTCCGCTTCAGCAAATGAAAAGTTATGCTTGGTTCCTTCCAATCCGCGTGGCTGGTGAGCGCAGGCGACTCTTACATAAGCATCTAAATGGTTGAACAATTTTGGATAGCATTTCATAGCACTGGATAATTCGTTCAGCGCATCTGAGTCCCGGCCGATTTTCCACGCCAACAGAGAAAAAATAAAATGCTGCCAACCCAGCGCATTTGGTTTCAAAGCCAGGATTTCTTCCGGCAATCCTGGGGTTTGAAAGAAGTGTTCCAACATCTGAAAATGAATTTTCCGGCGTTCATCCCAGGCCAGATTATAATTTTGATCATGTAAGCGATATCGAATCAGCGGTTGGTCGATCCCCCTAAATAAACAACCATGCAAAGCAAATCGTAACCAAAGTTCCCAGTCATCCATTCCAGGAGTGAAGAGTCCCCAACGCTCGAAGCAAGATCTCCTGATCAAGGCGGAAGAAGGTAGCAACGGCATCCCCATCAATAGCTCGAACAACAGATTACCGGATTTGGGATGAAACATGGTGCCTTCTGGGAAAGGTTGCCCGAGAGCATCCATATGAATGAATCCCGTGAATACTACATCGACTTTGGTTTCGTTCTCCAGGATTTGCAAACAAGCTTCTAGAAACTCGGGAAGCCAAATATCATCTGAGTCTAGCAGGGCTACATAACATGATGACCCGGTACAAATGCCGTTGTTTCTCGCTGCCGCATTACCTTGATTATTCTGACGGATAATTTCAACGCGGTCATTCTGAAGGTAGTCAGCGATCAAGCTGCTAACGTCTTCTTGTGACCCATCATCCACAATAATCAGATGCCAATTTGAGAATGTCTGGCTAAATACACTCTCAATTGTTTCAGGTAAAAAAGATAGGCGGTTATAAACAGGAATAATAATGTCTACCCGAAAATTTTGTAGATTTTGAGCAGACATTAGCGTCGACGATACCTTCGAGTAATTGCAACGATGACAATCAGCCCCAGTACACAAAGAACAGGCACCAATATTATGAGTTGTTGAGAAAATGTATTCGTTTCAGGATGGTTCATCGAATCCAGGATGATCGATGTGGTTGTTGCTATAGGGGTAGTTTTGTATGCTAAAGAGGTAGGCTCTCTACTCTGGGTTGGGGATCTTGTAGGGATAGGAATTCCGGGCAAAGATGGTGCGTTGGTGATTTTACCCTCAACGGTCCAGATTCGGGCGTGGCTTTCCACAAAAAGCGCCACCAGTGTGTTGCCCCCAAAGATAGACAGGTGAATATCTTCTAGCGTAGGGGAGATGCCTTGTGCAATATCAACGGGTGGCGACCAGGCAATCCCATCCCAGGAACTGTGCACCACCTTTTGATCAACACTCGATCCGAAAACTGCATGAAAGTGTCCCACGCTATCTGCTACTATACCACCCCCACTGACACCCGATCCCACAGAATCGATTTGAATGAGTTCTGACCAGGTTTTGCCTGCATCCCTGGTGGTAACATCAAAGCGCCCGGAATATCCTGCTCTCCCGATCACTAATACGTGGATTTCTTTACCGTATATCGCTGATCCCTGTAATGAAACATCCTTTGGCGCGATTTTTGTGGGTTGTGACCAGGTTGTCCCATTATCATTGGAATATGTATAGAAGGTGCCGGTTTGTGGGTAACCGTCCGGGTAGAGCACATTTGTCCAAAAAACATGTAATTCACCAGGATCGCCAATCAATATGTCGATCGTGTCAACAGCTTCACTTTCTTGATTCTGAGAGATGCTCATAGGGCTTGCCCAAGACTGGCCGTTGTCATCAGAGCGTTGATAATATAGTTGTGTCGATGAGCCTGATGCGCCATAAAGCAGGTGAAGGCTGCCATACTGATCACTCTGCAAACGGTGAGCGGCTACAGGATAAGATGAGATCGTATTTGTTTGTTGCCAGTTGGAAGGTGAACTGAAGTTCCCTGAGATGTTTTGGGCTAGTTGTATATATTCGCGCCCTGGGTATCCTTGCGCAGAGAGAAACCCCATTCCATCTTTGGAAATCGTAAACTGTGGGAAGTAGAGAATCTTTTGCGCTTGTGCCAGAATATCAACAGGTGTTGACCATTCCTGTCCATCTTGCCATTGTGAGTAAAACACTGCATATTCAGTTTGGATATTTCCAAAACGAGCTTCAGATTCTGAAAAGACAAGATGCATCCGCCCAAAGAAATCAGGAATAAGACGAGGGCGTGAGATATCTCCGTCGGTTTCAAAAACCAGCTTTGGTAGTTTCCATTCAACGTTTTCACTAGACATCATAGCAAATATATCTTTGCTCGAATAATGCAATTGAACAGTGATGCATAGTAGAAAGATAACAGCTTTATAAATTTTTTTGTGCCATGATCTGAGCATATTTATCTACCAAAATTTCCACATTCAGTTCGCAATCGTATCGTTTTTCAATCAGGGCTCTCGCTTTTCTTGCGAGTTGTCTTCGCTTTGCGGTATCATGGATCAATGCGATGACTTGATCTGCAAACTCCTCATGGTTATGTGAAATAATCGCTTCATCGTTTACTTCGATGCCTTCCACACCGAGCGGAGTTGCAACAATAGGGATGCCACAGGCCATCGCTTCTAGTGCTTTTATTTTGATCCCGCTGCCTTGGCGCATCGGAATGACAAAAATGGTTCCTCTTGATAAATAATCCTGCGTGTTTGGTACATAGCCGGTAACAAAAATGCCGTTTGATCCTGATAGATCTAAGATATCTTGGGGCGGGGATCCACCGATCACCCAGAACTCAATATCTTGTACCTGGCTTTTTATTTGAGGGTATATCTGATCGAGGAAATATCGCACAGCATCCTTGTTCGGCCCATAAGACATCCGCCCCAAAAAAACAATTCGATTATCTTGGCGATTTTCTTCGATGAAAGGATAGGATCGAAGTTCCAGACCCACAGGATTTACAATTATGTTCGCCTTTCCCCGGTGGGATTCGATAATTTTTGCCTCACGTGTCGATACTGCAGTGACAATATCATAATGTCGCGAAAGTAGCTTCTCATACCTGCGCATTTTCAGGCCTTCTACCCACCAATAGATTTTTTTTGTAATACGTGTGTTGGTAGAAGCATATCGGAAATATGTGATAGATCGCAATTCAATGCTATCCAAGACGCGCAGCATGTTCCCTGGTAGGCGCAAACCGAAATGCCCCATTTCAGGCCATTCTGCCAGTACGATGTCAAATTGCTCATGTTGTAGAATTTCGAGAGCATTCTGAAACTGCCCTCTCTGGAATTCGGCAATTTCACTCGGGACTGATTTCAGCTGGCTATACAGGTATTCAGGCGCCTGCCGAAGCAAGTAAATCTTCTGTCGTAACGGTTGTGGCAGTTTTCGCCAGTATCTTCGTATCCAGGAATTTCTCTCAACCTTGTTAGTCTGATCAGATGAGGCTAACTCAACTCTCTGGATAGGGGCAGTATTCACCAAATGCAGACGCGAGACAGAAGCTTCTACTTCATGTAGGTATTTATATTCCTCCGGGGTTATAGAAGATAGAAGGGTTACGGAATGTTTTCTTGAAAGTTGTCGTAATAGATTCCCCACAATCAAGCCACCTCCATGTCCGTGCCAGGGAAGATATGCGCTGAGCACCAGGAATCGTAGTGGCTTTTGGCTGCTCATGGGTTTTGCGAAGTTGAATTGCTGTACTTGCGTTGCCGGAAAAACAAGGACCAAACGCCCCGATTCCAGACCGACCTGGGCCACATCCGAAAAGCCCAATAGACTAGTTTACGCCGATCAGATAGCGATACGTTCCACAAGTTGGCGAATAAGTGTTCCAGACAAGCTTGACTCCATTGTTGGCGGATGTTTATGGGTAGCGCAAAGCTAGTAGTGACTACTTGTTCAAGAAAACGGAAGAAATTTGGCAATGATAGCCAAACCAGGGGAAGCCTGGACCAATCTGGATCCAAGTTACTGGAAGTATCTTGTTGTAAACTCAATCTCAAGTATTCTTTAGCTTTTTTTACATCTCCAGCTTCAACAAATGCGGTACTGATGTGCAAGTAGTTAAAGGCATAGGCATATGCCTTGTGAATATGTAAACTCTCTGGTAAATCGGATCGATCAAAGAAGCTATCAAGAGCGCGCACCATTTCAATCCGCAATTGAGGCATATGTTGCACGGTTTTGCTATTTTCCCATAACCGGTAGGTTGCGAGCAAATCTGGAATGCGCTTGAATTTAGTTCGGAGGCTGAGGCGCAGCCATAAATCATAATCCATGACGTTTGAACTTGAATTCAATCCGCCGATAGACCGGTATGTTTTCTGAAGAAAGAAAGATGCTGGTTGGGCAATCGGGTTGCCGCGATGCAACAGGTTCGTGGGAGAGATATCCATCGTGCCATATCTACGCAACCCTTTATTGGCAGCATCCGTATACAGACACTCCCCAAAGACCACGCCGATCGTGTGATCTTCCTGAAATGCCAGGGCCGTCTTAGCCAGGCAGCCTGGTAAGTATGTATCGTCAGAATTCAGCCAGGCGAAAATCTCACCACTGGCTTGATCGAACCCCTTACGAAGCGCATCACCTTGTCCTTGATCACTTTCGCTTATCCAATAAGCCAGCCAGGGCTCATATTTGTGGATGATTTCCACGCTGCCATCCGTACTGCCGCCATCGATGATAATATATTCGAGATTAGGATAACCTTGGAACAAGACAGACCGTATTGTTTCCTCGAGATATTGTCCCTGATTGTACGAGGGTGTAACGATACTCACTTGTGGCCAAGGCGAACCATCTGGCATTGTTGTTGAATATTTTGTTATATTGTTTACCCAAGGCCAGTTTATTTTACTGTACATTGGATTTGGGGTTTGCTAGTTTAATAGCTTCGCGCGCAATTCCCATGAAGGCTTGACCAAAAGCAGCAGTTCTTTTTTCTAAGTTTGCCCGGGCTTCGGCTTCAAGCAATAAATTTGGACCGGGAATTGCAGTCTCCCATATGCTTTGGAGGTGTTCTGCTAAATCAATAGCATCACATGGATTGAAGTATGTTGCGAGGGGAGCATTTTGTTCATGGTGTACTGGAATATCAGATAACAAAATCGATTTCCCCAATGATTTTACCTCCTCAACAACGGTGCTCCACCCTTCAAACAACGATGGCTGAAGAACTGTCAGTGATTGGCGCATGAGTTGATATAGATCATAGTGAGGTATCATTCCAAGAAAGATCATTTGTTCTCGCAGACCACGCTTTGAAGTTTCTATAAGTAATTCACTGAAGAATAGTGGGTGACGATAATCGGCTGTATTTCCTGTACAAATCACTGAAACTTCTGGATGAGATGGTTTGAGGAGTGATAAGGCTTCCAAAACCAACAAATGATTCTTGTGTTTCCAAAATTGATTTGGAAGGTAAATAAATCGTTCAGGTAGATTATAGAGACTTATAACATTAAGTGGATGAGAAGTATAAATTTCCTTCGGAATTTGCGATATAAAAGGGAGTATTTTGGCTTTCGCAGTGAATTCAGGGAATATGCTCTCAAAATCCTTGTAGGCAGCGTTGCTGCTCAAGAGAATATGGCTGGCTTGCTCAGTTAAACGTTTGAACTGGCAATTTCGTGAATTGATCTCTTGAGATGAAAACATTTCAGGTAAATGTAGGTGCTGGAAATCTGGAATCCAGCCAAGTATTGGAACGCCAAAGTTGGGGCCCAGGTCATCCCTCGAGAATAGCAGATCGATCTTTTCCTGCCGCAGGAAAGTTCCCAGGTAGTGTTCTGGTTCATGCCAGATCCCCATCCATTTCTGTAAACGGGTGGTTTGTCGTTTGATAAATCCAGGGGAAGAGGGTGGTTCAGGCTTTACAACGAAATGGTCGATGTAAGGATGCAAAGTTTTATGACGTTCGAGATGATCTCCTCTGTCAATCAGCAAGATAATTTCGGGGGTTTCTTTCGGGTCTAATGTTCTAAGAGCCTGAAATAGATTTTTTAGATAATTCAGCCCGCCAGTCCAGTCAGTGCTATTCCAAGCGGGAAAAGCAATGCGCAGTTTCCGTTTCATTGTTTCGGTTATGTTATATGCTCTTTAGTTCAGCACGGCACCAGTGGGCAACTCCGCGGATCCCATCTTCAAGTGAAATTTCAGGCTTGAAGTCTAATGCCTGGATACGGGAAATATCTGCACACCAGTTCAGCGGATTCCCATCTGGAACAATGCCATCGAAGAGAGGTATAGCATCGATCTCCAGTGCTGCCAGCACCATCTGGCAGAGTTGGCGGATGCGCACCTCTTGCCCGTTGGCAAGGTTGTAGATTTCTCCTTGCATAGGCGCTGTTCTGGCAACCTGGTAGATCCCTAGCGCCACATCACTGGCATGGATGAAGTCACGGCTTTCTGCCCCAGTGCCCTGTAATTTTATTTCATGCTGGCATAAGGCTTTTTTGCAGATATCCCACACCACTTGGCGGCGCAATCCAGGTCCATAGGCGGAGAAGATGCGCACGCTGGCTGTAGGGATCTCATAGACGCGAGTGAATTCCTGGCAAAGCAGCTCGCTCTGCCACTTGTGGTATCCGTAGGGTGATAGTGGGGCTAGGGGCTGGTTTTCGTCCACAGGTAGCTTCTGGGGGTTGCCGTAAACGGCGGCACTGGAAAGGAATATGAAGCGGCACTCGGGCGCGTACACACGCAGGCTATCTAACAGGTGAAAGACCAGCGGCGGGCCGGCATGGAAGTCTGCCGCCGGGTTAGCCACCGAAAGCCCGACGGAAGCTCTCCCGGCAGCATGGATACAAAGCTCAGGTTTGCACTGGCGCAGCACATTTTCTAACCTGGCAGTGTCCGGCAGGTTCAGTCGTACATACTGGTGCAAACCACTTAGCAAGACGCTCTCTTCCGGTATGATATCCAGACCGATAACTTTCCAGTCACTTTGAGTAAAATGCCGGGAAATATAACGCCCCAAAAAACCAGCTGATCCGGTAATAAGTACACAATGCATGCTTATCGCCGTTTAGGTTGCCTGGCGAATTCCTACCGCAACACCATATCCTAATTCTGTATATTCCCAAGTGGTAAAGCGCGGGTTGCTACTTACAACTTTTTTCCAAACTTCTGCCAAATAGGGGTGATTAGGATGAGAAATATCGTCAAAAACAATCGCACCCCCTATATTAAGTCTAGGTATTACATCAAGTAGATCCTGCTCTGCGCCTTGTTCTGAATGGTCGCCATCTACAGTGATCAGATCAAAATAGGAGTTGGGGTTCTTTGCAAAGTAACGTGAAAGAGTTTGATGGCTGTCTCCGCTGATCAAGGTAAGCTTCCCCAAATAGCCCAGTTTCTCCATCTCCATTCTAACAAAGTCCGGACCAGGATTGGGCATTCCTGCATAATCTGCTATCCACAGATCGAAGCCGACGATCTCACAATGTGGGCAGGTAACTGCAACCATTGCTAAGCTGCGCCCACGTCGTACTCCAATTTCAAGATAGTTTTTTGGTTGAATGAGTTGTGCGACCGATAGTAACACAGTTGAAATATCAGCGTAACGCCAGTATTTCCCAAATCGCTCAAGTCCAGCTAGATAATATTCCAATAAGTAATGTATATAATCATCATCTTCCAATTTACGAATGATCTCCGCGACTTGACGCAGGCAAGCTGGGTCAGTAGCCTGGGCAGATACTGTGCTTGGTCCTAAGATTATAGGGTTGTACCATTCCTTCACTTCTACAGAGCGAAAGAAGGTCTTCTCCGAAAATGGAACATCTTTGTTGACTTCATTTGCAACCGGCTGATGTGAAAATATTTTCTTGAAGAAGTTCATTTGTTTCCCTCGGGAATCGATAATTTGGATCCTGAATCCCATAACACTACATTCACTAATAGCGATAAATTGCAACCCCAATGTAGATAATTTCTGGTGCGTGAACTTGATTCTAGCTCTATGCTATCTTGAATATTTCCTAACCCTTCTGGATCTAATTCTCCGCCAGTCGCTAAGTTAGTATTTGCTAGGGATGCATATGATTGAAGAAATTCCATGTATTTTGTTTTGTGTGCGAGACTTGGAAGCAGATTTCTGTCTGTGAAATTATCTACTTAATTCAGTGATTTCTGGAATAACTTTACAACGATAGAAAACATTTGGAGGAATATCTTTTGTGACAAGGGAGCCTGCACCGATAATACTACCAGTGCCTATCTTTACACCCTTGAGGATTGTGACCCCAAAACTTATCCACACATCATCCTCAATAATTATGGGATTTGCATGTACTCCTGGGATCTCATCCCAGCTTGTTGGGTGACCATTCTTCAAAATGCATTGATATTGTTGATGTCTTTGTGAGGGATCTTTTGAGTGTGCTGTAGTATCGATAATATTCACATTGTGTGATATTAGCACTCTATCTCCAATGGTTATTGATGCCATGGACCAGATCTCGCTTCGGTGTCCCAAATAACACCAATTGCCAATAGAGATTTCACCGCCTTGAGGAAATGTTAGTAGACGAGCTCTAACATGAGTATGTTCGCCAATGTTTACCCTTTTTGGATCAACAGACATATTTACAATATCCCCTTCTGACTCAATAACTGTGGTTGGAGATAAAATGGCATTGAATTTATTAGACGGTCTAAGTATCCTAGCTTCAGCTTCTAGCTGGTAAAATAGCCATTGAATCATTTTATGTTTCAAGTAACGAGGGCTTATTTTCTTTAGCATGTTGATACTCTCAAGATTACGAAAACTCTAAAGGTTTGTTGCAGACAACTAAGATTCGAGGTTCTGGAGATGATTCGATTATGCTAACCTCTCCAAAGAATTTTTGACAGGCTTTGACAAAGTTATCTAAATTGTACCAATCAAAGCTTGGATTTAGCCAAGTTGTAATATGAGGATCAGATGGAGGTATGAACTCGATAATAGCTTGCTTCTTTGCAAACTTTGATAAAAGTGAAAGTATGGCCTCAAAGGACGCATATCGTTTGAAAACTAGGTGGTGAGTAAGTGCAAGTGCAAGAATCATATCTGTTTTGAGTCGTTTTTCAGCGGGAGGGCAGGCGTTATACCAGCCGTGAACTGGGGTAGGAGCACAAATATCCATTACAAGAGGTAAAATTGATAGATGGTTCTGGCGGGTTCTTGAATAAAGCGTGTCAATACTGGCCTCATCGATGTCTGTGGCGACTACCTGGGCACCAAGATGTGATCCCAAATTGGAAAACCAACCGCGATTGCTACCTATATCCAATATTGTTTCTGGATGGAATTCTCGGATCAGACGCTCAACGCTCCGGAGTTTTGCGGGCCATTTATTGGTAGGCTCAAATGATGTAAATCGCGAATCCCATCCCTCATAACCTGTCCATTCTGTTTTTGAGTATATCGGGCAAATGGCTTCGATTTCTTTTCTCAAGGCCAATAAGGATGGTACATTGGGTTTATACTCACTACTTTTTCGTTTCTGCCAAGAAAGAAATTTTTGCATCCATTGAGCTATGGGGATTCTCCCTATTTGCAAACGAAGCATATTACCAACAGATAATGGATCGACCATGACTTGGTGTGGACGAATGATTTTTGATAAGCCTATCGACATCAACTCTAATGGTACGACATACCAATCAAGAAATTCCTGGATTGGCCAAAAGCTAGTTGTACTTATTGGCTGGATAGAACCTAGATCTACAAAAATCGGTTTGCAACCATCAAAAAGGATATTCCATGGGTGAACATCCTTTAATATTAATCCCATGTTGCAGAGTTCAATGCTTAAATCGCATACTAGAAGTGCTGCATCTTTTAACATTTCAAATCCCCATTCAGAACAATAAGATACAAATTGTATTCTCTTGTGCTTGATTATTAAGGGGTATTCATTCAATGAATAATTTGTGAGTTTGCTAGAAATGAGCCCTCTTTCAAAAAGATCAGTAAATTTCCTTGATTCAATGATTTTTGTGAAAAACGCAGCATAGGTTGGTTTTATGGCTCGAAATATTTCATCCTGCCATTTAAAGACCCTTCCTACGTCATCAAAGATTGATCCGGAAAATTCAATTTCCTCTATAGGTATTTCAGTCATTTTTGCATTTCCAAATATTGCCACTTATTGTGTAGCAAACATAAAGCCCTCTGCCTTTCTGGAATTCTACCAGTACCATAGAAATCATCAGGCTCGATATTAAGTTCATAAGCATCAACAACATGATCTAGCAAAATGTCATTATTGTATAGTGCGATATTTACTTTGCAGATACCTGGAGTTAGATTTAATGGCTCTGTCGAACATACAATTTGTCCCGAATCGGGTAACTGCTCGGGCAACCACCCACTAAGTCGGCTATCAAGAAAAAATATGCACTGGTTCAATTGATCGTATATTCCAATAAGGAAAGCTGGATGTTCGATGATTGAAGATGACTTATAGCCAAGAGTAATGCGAATACCATCGCTACACTTTATTGGCAAAGCATCTTTACTATTAGTGATGCCTATGGATGTGAACCGAGACACTCCGTTGCCATTACGATCTTTACGATCTTCTAAAGCAATCCCCTGAATTCTTTTCGCATTGACAAGATACCGATTCACTACCTTTGTGGTTTCCCCATTAGTGATAATCTGTCCATTATGAATTAGATATGAAGTGGGGCACAAACTCAATAAAGCCGCTATATTGTGACTAACAAACAAAATTGTACGTCCTTGTTTTGCAACATCGTCCATTTTGCCAATACATTTTTTTTGGAAAACTGCATCACCTACCGCCAACACTTCATCCACAAGGAGGATTTCCGGTTCCAAGTGCGCAGCTACAGCAAAAGCCAGTCGCACATACATTCCAGAGGAATAGCGTTTGACCGGGGTATCCAGGAATTTCTCGATCTCGGCAAAATCCACAATTTCATCGAATTTTTGCTCGATTTCCTTGCGCTGCATGCCCAGGATGGCACCATTCAGGTAGATGTTCTCCCGGCCGGTTAGTTCGGGGTGAAAGCCAGTGCCGACCTCGAGCAGTGAGCCCACGCGACCATTAAGCATTGCATGCCCTGAAGTTGGCTCGGTGATGCGCGAGAGGATCTTGAGCAGCGTGCTCTTGCCAGCTCCGTTGCGCCCGATAATACCGATTACCTCACCGTACCTGACTTCGAAGGAGATGTCTTTGAGTGCCCACAGGATTTCATCTTCGGCAGGTGAACGGAGGGTAGATGCCAGGTAGCGGAAAGGTGTTGTGGCTTTGCGCAACAACGAGCGTTTTCCATCTGCAGGCAGCTGTGCTTTACCAATGCGGTAGCGCTTGGAAAGGTTTTCAACTTGGATGGCGATGTCGCTCATAGGATATCCACAATGTTACGCTCTGTGCGTCGAAAGATATAGGCCCCACTGACCAACAAAAGCAGGATAATGCCTACGGAGAGAAGAAAAATCCCTCCTGGCGGGCTGCCGCTGCCCAGCAGCGCCCAGCGGAAACCTTCGATCACCCCGGTCATCGGGTTCAGGTAATAGAACAGCCGGAAACGCTCGGGGATCAGGCTGACCGGGTAGATGACTGGAGACGCGTACATCAGCGCCTGGAGCATAAACGCCACCGCAAAATTAACATCCCGGTACATCGCCGAAAGCGTTGCCAGCCATAAACCGACTGCCAGGGCAAAGAGGATGGAAACTAACAGCAGCGGCACTGTCCATAAAATTTCCCAGCGCAGTGGGGTGTGGTAAACCAGCATAGCAACCAGCAAAATCAGGAAAGACGCGGCGAATTCGATCAATCCAGAAAGCACGGCTGCAAGGGGAACTATCAGCCGGGGAAAGTACACCTTCGAGATCACCTGCATGTTTTCTACCAGGCTGTTGGCCGAGCGCTGGGCAGCTTTGGCAAAGTAACCCCAGGGCAGCAGCGCGGCGAGCGAAAAGAGCGGGTAAGGCAGCCCGTCCGAAGGCACCTTGACTACTGTTCCGAAGGTCAGGCTGAGCACCAGGACGTTGATTACCGGTTGTAGGAACAGCCAGGTAAAACCAAAAGCGGTTTGGCGATAGCGCCCCTGGATGTCGCGTAGAACGGTGAAGTAGAGCAGTTCGCGGTATTCCCATACGTCGCGCAGGCCCAGGGATGTCCAGCCGCGGCTGGGCTGGATGATGATTTGATGGATGGTTTGTGGAGACGAGGTACCGGAGGATTGTTCGCTGGTCATTTTTTGGGGGTATTCCGCAGAGGATGAAAATTGTTCCGGATGGCTAGGTGAAGGTTACTGCCTGGCCCAAAATTGAGCCCTGGGCATCCTTGGCGGAGAGCCGGGGCGGCTGGCCCTCCAGCAAGGGCCACCGGATGCCCACCGCCGGGTCGTCCCAGCGCAGGGTGTGCTCCCACTGCGGGGCGTAGAAGTCGCTGGCTTTGTAGAGCACTTCGGCGCGTTCGCTCAGCACGTAGAAGCCGTGGGCGAAGCCGGTGGGGACGTACACCTGGCGGCAGTTTTCGGCGGAGAGCACCTCGCCAACCCACTTCCCGAAGGTGGGCGAGCTGCGGCGCAGGTCGACGGCCACGTCGAAGATTTCGCCAACGATGACGCGCACCAGCTTGGCCTGCGGCTGCTGGATCTGGTAGTGCAGGCCGCGCAAAACGCCCTGGCATGAGGCCGAGTGGTTATCTTGCACGAAGTGGGCGGTGATGCCGGCGGCGTGGAAGCGCTGCTGCTGGTAGGTTTCCATGAAGAAGCCGCGCTCGTCGCCGAAGCGCTGCGGCTCGATCAGGATCACGTCAGGGATGGCGGTGGGGAGGAAGTGCATGCTTTTTTAGCCACGAATTGGGCGAATTATTCAGGCAAATTTTCGCTGAACGCTGACTGCCGGATGATCTCTAGAATTTCCTCGGCGCTTACGGGATTGTGTGGCGCTACGTTGTTCTCTCGCCCTTCGTGGACGTGATGGGGTTGTGTAACGATTTCGGGATGGTGCCTGGCATTGTCCCACCGTTTTCGCAGGCTTCCGTTTGCATCTTGCCAGTGAAAGCTGTATTTTGTTACAATCAAATTCTCATTTTCAATCTGGAAGCGCTCGAACATTTCGAGCATCCCGCCATCGGCCAATGTGAGTTGATATCGGAACAGGCCAATGTCTCCCTGCGCCTCTTCACGCACTACCTTCCAATGCACGATATAGGGTGCAGCGATAACCAGCGCTTTGACGTGCGCCAGGTATTCAGAAGCATCTTTCAAAGCGCTAATTCCAGGCGGTTGATTTTTTTCAAGAGGTCCTGATAAAGCTCGAGCAGGCCGGCCCATTCGAACAGGTTCATATCGTCGCCCAATTCGCCAGCTTCGAATTTCTGATAGAAGGCTTGCGAGTCCATTCCGAAACGCTTTTCGAACTCGCGCAGATCACGCTCATACCGTTTCAGGCGCAGGCGCTGCTGCCCTAAGGCGATGTCCAGCAGTTTTGCAAGCACCTGGCTGAGCTCAGGGTCATCCGAATAGGCTTCTTTTAGAAGTTCGAATTGGTAGGCAGTATCCATGTTTCACATCCTTTGTGGAAAGGATTATACCGCGCCAGGGACGATGGAAGAAATCTTAGCCACGAATTATCCGAATTGAACGAATTTTTTTGGAGTCTTTCGTGTAAATTCGAGAAATTCGCGGCTGTATTTGCTTATGCTACGGGCGATGAAGTTCAAAACCTTTTACCGCGAATTAGACGAATTGAACGAATTTTTCAGAACTATTTTGTGTTAATTTGTGGGATTCGCGGCTGGTTTTCCTAAGCCGTTGAGATCGTTTTGCGCACGATGCGTTTCTGCTGGAGGGAGGCTGCGCCGAAGTTGAGCAGGATGGCAAGTTCCAGACCGGTTGCCGCCAGATAATGGTGTGCCTGGGCTTCGTGAACTTTATCCAGGGCGGAGATGGCCTTGATTTCCACAATAACCTGATCGCCGACCAGGAAATCGGCGATGTACTCGCCAATCGAGATGTCTTTATATTGCACGGGTAGTTTCTTCTGCGCCTCGAAGGGAATGCTGCGCAGGCTGAACTCGTGCTCCAGGGCTTTCTGATAGACAGCCTCAAGGAAGCCCCTTCCAAGAACGCGGTGCACTTCCAAAGCCGCGCCGACAATGGCGTAAGACAAATCCTTATGAATGATTTCAGTGGTCAAGTTTTTTGGAAGATAGCCACGAATTAGTCGAATTGAACGAATTATTCAAGAATTTTTCGAGTAAATTTGTGAAATTCGTGGCTGTTTTTTACTCAAGCCAGGAGAGTGGGCGGAGATTCTAGCCACGAATTAGTCGAATTGAACGAATTATTCAAGAATTTTTCGAGTAAATTTGTGAAATTCGTGGCTGTTTTTTACTCAAGCCAGGAGAGGGGGCGGAGATTCTAGCTACGAATTAGTCGAATTGAACGAATTATTCAAGAATTTTTCGAGTAAATTTGTGAAATTCGTGGCGGTTCTTTTCTCATGCCAGGAGAGGGGGCGGAGATTCTAGCCACGAATTAGTCGAATTGAACGAATTATTCAAGAATTTTTCGAGTAAATTTGTGAAATTCGTGGCTGTTTTTACTCAAGCCAGGAGAGTGAGAACCAGGCGCGCTCCGCCCTTCCGACATTGCGTTTCGGTGACGACAGCCGGGCGAGCGGCTGTAGGGCGTGCGTATGGACAGCGTACAACTCCCGTTGGCGCGGCCTGGTTCATCGTGTTCCGGGCCAGAGGCTGATTCTTTCGTGGGGATAAGCCAAACCGGCCGCTAAGGTCGGTGTTCGTTGACCCCTACGAAATTCGAAACGGCCAACCGGGAGCGTCCTGTAATGGGTTAATCAAAAACCAAGTTTACCATAACACAAGCCCATCCGCTGCTTAATTTTACCCCCTTTTCGATTAGAATCATTGAACTTTCACCCGGGTGAAAGTGTATACCTGCGTATGAACATGCCTTTGCGACAGTACTGGGACCTGCTATCCCGCCACATCCAGCCGCAGCGCGGGCGATTTTCCCTGCTGGTGGTCTTGATGTTCGCCAGCATCGGCCTGCAGGTGATCAACCCGCAGATCATGCGCGCCTTCATCGACGAGGCCCTGGCCGGGGAAGCCACGCGCCGGCTGATGGCGGCGGCGCTGGCCTTCATCAGCATTGCTATCTTGCAGCAGGTCGTCTCGGTGGCGGTCACCTACCTGGGCGAGAGCGTGGCCTGGACGGCGACCAACGCCCTGCGCGCCGAGCTGGCCCGTCACTGCCTGCAATTGGACATGGATTTCCATAACAAACACACGCCTGGGGAGCTGATCGAGCGCATCGACGGGGACGTGGCCGAGATGGCCAACTTCTTCTCGCAGTTCGTGGTGGTCCTGCTTGGCAACCTGCTCCTGCTGGTGGGCGTGCTGGCGGCCCTGTTCATCGAGGACTGGCGCGTGGGCCTGGCGTTTTCGTTGTTTGCGCTGCTGGCTTTGCTGGCGCTCAACCGCGTGCGCGATCTCGCCGTCCCGCACCAAAAGGCGCGCCGCCAGGCGGAGGCCGATCTGTTCGGCTTTGTGGAGGAGCAGCTCACCGGCACGGAGGACATCCGCTCCAGCGGGGCGGTGGGCTTCAGCCTGCGCGAGCTGTTCCGCCTGCAAGCCAATATCCTGCGCCACAACCGCAAGGCCGAGTTCAAGCGCTGGATCCTGGGGATCGTGATGGGCGGGCTGCTCACCCTGGGCAGCATCCTGGCGGTGGGCAGCGGCTATTTCCTGTTCACCGGCGGGGCGATCACCATCGGCACGGTGTATCTGCTGGTGCACTACGCTAACCTGCTGGAGACGCCGATCTGGACGTTGACCCACGAGGTGCAAAGCTTCCAGACGATCGGGGCGTGCGTCGAGCGCCTGGCGGAGCTGCGCAAGGTGCAGCGCAAGGTGCTGGACGGCAGCGGGGACGGGCTGCCCGATGGCCCGCTGCCGCTGGCCTTCGATGAAGTCACTTTTGCCTACGATGCCGACGAGCCGGTGCTGCACGAGCTGTCGTTCCAACTGGCGCCGGGCAAGGTGCTCGGGCTGCTGGGGCGCACCGGCAGCGGCAAGACTACCCTGGCGCGCCTGGTCTTCCGCCTTTACGACCCGCTGGCGGGTACGGTCCTGTTGAACGGCGCCGACGTGCGCACGCCGCGCTTGCAGGCGCTGCGCCAGCGCGTGGCGATGGTCACGCAGGATGTGCAGTTGTTCCAGGCCAGCGTGCGCGACAACCTGACTTTCTTCGACCACAGCGTCTCGGACGAGCGCATCTGGCAGGTGGTGCACGAGTTGGAGCTGGAGGATTGGGTGCAGGCGCTGCCCAATGGGCTGGATACGCATCTGGAGTCGGGCGGGCGCAGCCTGTCGGCCGGCGAGGCCCAGTTGCTGGCTTTCATGCGCGTCTTCCTGCGCGATCCCGGGCTGGTGATCCTGGATGAAGCCTCCTCGCGCCTGGACCCATCTACGGAGCAGCGCATCGAGCGCGCCATGGAGAAGCTGCTGCACAACCGCACGGCCATCATCATCGCCCACCGCCTGGGCACGGTGCAGCGCGCCGACCAGGTGATGATCCTGGAGCAAGGGCGGGTGAGCGAGTTCGGCGACCGCCGGCAACTCTCCAGCGACCCGGGCTCGCGCTTCTACAGCCTCTTGCAGACCGGCCTGGAGGAGGTGCTGGTATGAGCGCCCCCAACGGTGAGAACGGCGTGGGGGGCGAAGCGCCCGGCAAAGTGCCCGCCCTGCCCGCCTGGAAGGTGATCCTGCGCATGCTGCGCTTCCGCACCTGGTACTGGGTGGTCGACCTGGTTTCGGTCTTCCTGTTCCGCATGACCTGGCAGTTCCTGCCGGGCTTTGTGCTGCGCACTTTTTTCAACCTGCTGACGGGTGATGCGCAGGTCAGCCTGGGCATCTGGGGGGTGGTGGCGCTGTTCGTGGCCATGCTGCTGGCGCGTGAAGTGGGCGCTTACGGTTTTTATTACGCCGACGTGCCCCTGTTCGCCGATATCAACACGCTGCTGCGCAAGAACCTGCTGCGGCACATCCTGCGCCGCCCGGGGGCCGCCCCATTGCCCGATTCGCCCGGCGAGGCCGTCAGCCGCTTCCGCGGGGACGTCACCGAGATCCCGCTGTTCGTCATCTGGATCAACGATATCCTGGTCGGCCTGCTGATCATCCTGGTCTCGATTGGCATCCTGGTGAGCATGGATGTGCGCATCACGCTGCTGGCCCTGCTTCCACTGGTCATCGTGGCCCTGGTTGCCAACGCCGCCGCCAGCCGCATCTTGCGCTTCCGCCGCGCCAGCCGCCAGGCAGCCGGCAAGGTGACCGGTTTCATCGGCGAAGTTTTCGGTGCGGTGCAGGCGGTCAAGGTGGCGGCTGCCGAGCACAGCGTGATCGCCCATTTCGATGAACTCAACGCTGAACGCCGCAGGGTCACCCTGCGCGAGCGCCTGTTCGACAGTGTATTGGAATCGATCTGGCGCAACACCGGCGGGTTGGGCACCGGCTTCGTGCTGATCCTGGCCGGGCAGGGCATGCGCGCCGGCACTTTCACGCTGGGCGATTTTTCGCTGTTCGTTTACCTTTTGCAGAGTATGAGCGACCTGACCACTTTCGGCGGCATGCTGGTGGCGCGTTACAAGCAGTTGAGCGTCTCGGTCGAGCGCATGTACCGCCTGATGGAAGGCGCGCCTTTGGAAGCGTTGGTCGAGATCAGCCCGGTGAACCTGGAGGGCCCGCTGCCCGAAATCGTTTATCCGGAACGCACCCCCGCCGACCGGCTGTCCGATTTGCAGGTGCGCGGCTTGAGCTTCACCTATCCGGGCACGCAGCACGGCGTCCAGGATGTGAACCTGCGCCTGGCGCGCGGCTCGCTGACAGTGGTCACCGGGCGCATTGGTTCGGGCAAGACCACCCTGCTGCGGGTTCTGCTGGGCCTGCTGCCTAAAGATGATGGAGAAATCCTTTGGAACGGGAAGCTGGTCGAGGATGCGGGTGCGTTCTTCGCGCCGCCGCGCAGCGCCTATACCGCCCAGGTGCCGCGCCTGTTCAGCAATACGCTGAAGGAAAATATCCTGCTGGGCCTGCCGGAAGATGCACAGGCTTTGCAGCGCGCCCTGCACCTGGCTGTCATGGAGCAGGACCTGGCGGAGTTCGAGAAAGGCCTGGATACGCTGGTGGGGCCGCGCGGTGTGCGCCTCTCCGGTGGGCAGGCCCAGCGCAGCGCCGCGGCGCGCATGCTGGTGCGGCAGCCCGAGCTGCTGGTCTTCGATGACCTCTCCAGCGCCCTGGACGTGGAGACCGAGCGCCTGATGTGGGAGCGGCTCTTCGATGAAAATGGGGATGGCTCGAGAGCGACCTGCCTGGTGGTGACGCACCGCCGCCCGGTGCTGCGCCGCGCCGATAACATCATCGTGCTCAAAGACGGCCGGGTCGAGGCGCAGGGCACGCTGGACGAGCTTTTAGAGACCTGCGAAGAGATGCGCCAGCTCTGGCGAGGCGAACTGGCTCCGGCGTGAGAGCCATCTGGCGCGCAATTGGTGCTGAATTGGGGGCCGGATTCGGTATAATACAAGTACGTGAAGGTATTCTGGTGAGAGCCGACCAGCAAGAGAGGAACAATGCCAACTGTATCGATTGACCCAGAACTATACCAGCGAATGCAATCTGTCAGGCGCAATATGCTACCTGACGCCTTGGTTAATGAAGCTGTACGCCGCTACCTGTGGGATCTGGATCGTGAGAAGATTTCGCAGGAGACTGGCGAATACCGCCGCCAGCATGCCCAGATCAAGGCTGCTTATCTGGGGCAATATATTGCTATGCGGGATGCCAAGGTAGTGGACCACGATGCTGATTTTGCGGTTTTACGCCAGCGCGTGCGTCAGCGTTTTGGGCGGGTCCCTGTGATGATGATCTTGGTCGAAGAACAGCCAGCGACTGAATTGTTTCGGCATGGTTTCCGCGAAGAGTAGCATTCATGAAATCAGCCTATCGCCAGGATTACCAACCGGCCTTTTCTGCTGTTGAAATTATATTGGCTAATCGAGAAGAGGGTTTACGCTCCGATTTGCTATCTGCATTGCTGGATAGTGGGTCAGACGGAACCCTTGTCCCGATTGCTTATCTGAAAGATTTGCTTGTTGCCCCACTTCACGATGCATTCATCCGCAGTCATTGGGGCGAGCGGCGGAGTGTGCAGTTGTTCCTGGTAGATTTAGAGATCGGAGAGACCCGGCTTCCAGGGGTTTTTGTGATCGGTGATGATCAAGGGGGAGAAATCGTCCTTGGACGTAACGTGCTCAATAAATTGGTAGTCCTGATGGATGGGCTGGCCGAACAGGTGTCTTTGCAATAGGATTGCAAACCTCTGCATAGATGACCTGCTACATCTAATTCTCCATGATGTAGCCAGAAGCCTCCTGGGGAAAGTTGCACAATAGAGGCAAAAATAATATTACCGGCGGGCCGGTATATTCGAACGCGCCCAGGTCCGGGGCGCTGCCCGCGTAGCTGTCGTTGATGCCAGGGATGAGCAGCCCGCCGTCGATCAGGTCGCTGCTGGCGCCCAGGGTGTAATCGCTGCTGGGCGCGTCGCTGAAGCCGGGTGGCAGGTTGTAGCCGTGCATTTCCTGCCCGGTGGCGCTGCGCAGCTCGGCCAGGGTGTTCAGATGCCGGTCGGGGAGCCCATCCCACCAGGCCAGTTCGCCGGGCAGCGTGGTGTACAGATCGTTGTAATCCAGGTCGAGCGGCTGGCTGGGGTTGGCGTTGCTCAGGGCGTATTCCGTGCCCGACCAGATGTTGTTGCGGGCGTAGATGCCAGCCCATGACCCCGGCGATTTGACTTCGAAGCCGTTATTCCCAGCGTAGAAGGCGTCGCTGGTGTTGTGGAACAGGTAGATCATCCCTGAGGCGGCATAGCCGCTGTTGAATTTGAACGGCGCGCCGCTGTAGGAATGGTTCCCTGCCCCCGTGCGGTAGATCAGGTTGCGCAGGGCGTAGACCGGCCCAGTGTAGACCGGCGCCAGCGAGATGCCCATCAGTACATCGTGGAAGGTGTTGCTCCAGATGCGCACGTTGCTGCACTGCCCGTCGGTTTCCAAGCCGTCGTCGCCGGCGTTGTAAACCAGGTTCTCGTACACGTCAGTCTCGTTGGTGGTCGCGGCCGTGCTCTCTGGGCAAACGCCGAAGCCATCGAAGTAATCGTGGAACACGTTGCGCCGGATGACGTTGCCGCGCCCGGTCGCCGGGTCGTAGAAGCGCACTCCTCCCGTCTCCAGGGCGCTGCCGCTCTTGACGGCATCCCAGGGCCAGTTGAAGTCCGTATCGTAGAAGGTGTTGTCCTGGATCAGGTTGCGTTCTGACTGGCGTTTGATGCCGATGCCCAGGTCATTGATGGCAAAGGTGCAGCCCTGCACCAGGTTGTCGCTGGCGTCGTTCAGGTAGAGGGCCTTGGCGTAGCTGCCCTGGCCGTAATGCCGGAAAGTCAGGTCGATGAAGTAGCGGTAGTTGGCGCCCACGCTGAAGGCGTAGTTGTAGCGCGAGATCACCATCGTGGCTGTGCTGGGGTTAGCGTCCCCCGCCAGGCGCACGTAGAGGCTTGTACCGCTGGCGTAGAAGCCTGGGATACCCCAGGCCAGGCTCTGCAAGTCGGCCAGGCTCTGGTAAGGGTACAGGCGCTCCCCGTTGGCTGTCACCAGGTGCGGGCTGGCGCTGTTGACCGTGGCCCGGTAGACGCCCCCGCCCTGGGCTGTCCAGGTGAAGGTCGCCGGGTCGCCGCCGTCCAGGATGGCGCTCTCGCCGGGATAGCTGCGCAGGATGATTGGCGCACCGGCTGCGCCGGAGGTGGACAGATCGAAGCCGCCCTGGAAATACACGCCGCCCCGCAAGACAACCGCCTGGCCCGGGCCGGCCTGGTTCAGCCCCTCTTGCAAGCTGCACGGCTGCGCCAGGCTGCACGCGCTGCCGCTGCCGCTGGGGCTGGCGTAGTAACTGTGCGTTGGCGTGAGGACGCTCACTTCAGCGCGCGTGGAGGCCGTGGCCTGCACGCTGACGCCATGCAGGGCGCCATCGGGGTCGGAGAAGGTCACGCGCACGTCATAATTGGCGCCGGCTTGCAGCCAAAACAGGCTGCCCACGAAGCGCGTCAGGCTGGTGCGCGCCAGCGGGAAGCCAGGCTGGAAGCTGCCCGAGCCGCTGGGGCGGTATTCCAGGCTGGCGACCGCGTCCAGGTCCGGGTCGTCGCCGCTGTTGAGTTCCACGATCACGCCCAGGGCGTGGAAGGTGCCGTACAAATCCAGCGCGGCGCTGGGCGTGGTTTTCAGAACCGGGGCGCCAACCAATGGCCCGTTCAGCGCCAGGCACAGGGTGAGTAGAGCTAACCAGGCTGGTCGGGTATTCATTTGCTTACGATTACACGCTCAATGTTTTCAACTGGCAGCCAGTCATCCATGTTGCCATAAGCGCTCTTATCGATGCCAAACGGCTCCAGGGTTTCCACTTCGCCAACCTCGACCAGCACCAGGTAGCGCTTGCCGGCCCAGCGCGCCGCCTGCCTGGGGCTCAGGCGCAGCTTGCCCTGGTGCTGCTCGACCAGTTGAGCCGATTCTTCGGGGGTGAGCTTGTCCGAGTGCAGGGCGTTCACCACCGTAGCTTTGGCTCGCACCCGGCCCTCGGCGTTGTTATTGATGAAATAGAGCACGTCCCCGGCGTGCACCCGCCCGTGCGGCAGCTTGCGCCCGGTGGCGCCGCGGATGATCATAGTTTTGTCGTGTGCCAGCAAAAGCTCCAGTTCTTTGGCGCTGGCGTCCAGGTAAACAACGTGGTCCATTCAGGGCTCCTTTTTAGTAATCTTTTTATCATACCCGAACGCGGCTGTACAGGTTCAACATGTACCCATGAACGCCGTGCTAGAAGAACACCCGCTCGATCCCTTGCACATATTTAGAATTGCGCGTCACCCGGAAAGGGAAGAAGCTCGCCACCCGGTTGGCGTGCGGCTCCTGCTCGATCTCATACTTCAGTTCCACGACCAGTTCTCGGAAATTGGTTTGGTGATGGTTGAACGAGTTGCCCAGGGCATCGTTTGCCTTGTGAAATGTCATCTGCGAGTCGAGCGTAACTCGGAAATGCCCGTCGCGCGAAGCGTAGTAGCGCCGGTAATAGCGGTTGAACAGGACGCTATCCAGGTCCAACAGGTCGAAGCGCACGTTTTCGGGTAGGTCGCTGGCCTTCACAATCGCCCTGAAATCCTGGCGGCAGAAGCCTTGCTGCAGGCCGAATGCGGCAACCGGGTAGGTGTGCTTGGTGCCCACCAGCCCATCCTTGACCTTGATCTCCAACATCGGGGCGCTGATCTGGCCAAACGGCGCGCCATACCAGCGCAGGCGAACTTTGCGCCGCTGGCTGGCGCCGTAGACGTTGTCGTAGTAATTCTGCAGGTCGGGCGTATCGAAATACAGGTTGTTCACGAAACGCGGCGGATAGGGCGCGTAGAACAGGCGCGGGTGCAGCTCGATCAGCGCTTCCACCTGGAAAGGCTGCAGCGCTTCCACCAGGAATTTGCGCTCGTAACGGTAGGTGCGCAGGGGCGTATAGCCTTGCTCTACAGGGATCGCTTGGGTTGGCGCAGCCATCACCACACGCCCTTGTTATCCAGGAATGAGATTTGCACGAATGGCGACAGCGTTTGCAGCGCGGCGCGAGCCTGTTCGAGGTCCGAGATGTGGCGGAACTCGACCACAAAAGACATCTCGATGGCGTCCAGCGTTTCATCGTAGCGCAGCAGGCGCAGCTTATCGGCGTGGTGGGCCAGCACATCCATGGCCTGCTGCAGCGTGATCTTCTCGGCGCCGCGGCTGGTGATCGCCAGGTGCAGGTTCACGTCGGACTGGGTCTGGCGCAGCAGCCGCGCCAGGCCGATGATGATGACCACCACAGCCAGCGTGATCAGCGTGACAGCGCGCTGGTTATCGCCCAGACCAATCCCCAGGCTGATGGCAAAGAACAGGTAAGCCAGCTCTTCGGGCTCCTTGATCGCCGCCCGGAAGCGGATGATCGATAGGGCGCCCACCAGGCCGAGCGACAGGGCCACCGACGAGCGCACCACCAGGATGATGAACGTGGTCGTGACGGTCAGCAGCATGAAGTTGGCGGCGAACTTGCGCCGGTTCGACAGCGAGCTGCCCCAATAAATGTACACCCGGCTCAGGATGAAGGATGTAACCACTGCCAGGATCAGGTTGATGGCGAACACATCCGCCTCGAAAGCGCTGCCCTGGCTGGCAGACAGGCTGCGCAGCAGATCCTGCCAGGAGCCTGTTGAGGCTGGCTGGTTGGTCGGCGCGGCCGTGGGCGCGGGCTCGACCGGCCTGATGCCCCCCTGCACGGACGTGGTTTGTAAGCTGACATCGTCTAATTCGGTGGTGCGCTGGCCCATCGATGCGAAGATCAGGCTGCCTGGCCCGAGCGGATCAGGGTCTGTTGCATGGATCAGGGCCTCGCCATTGGCTGTGATCGTATGTTCGCCACCCGCCAGGGTGATCTGGAAATCCATCCATTCGCCGCCTCTAATCGCTCCCATTCCGGTGTGACCCAAATCCCTGGGCTCACTTTGCGGAATTGTGCGGAGCAGGGTAACTCCCTCGGGGTTCAGCGCCAGCAGATAGCTGCCCTGGTCGGAGGCGCGATAATTGATGTGCGTTTCACCCTCACCCGAATAGCGCAGCTTGAACGACAGGGTGAAGTCTTGCCAGCTTCCCGGCCGGGCGGCAAACTGGGCTGGCCCAATGCGCAAGACCCCCTCGCTGACGATCACTTCGGGGGCATGTTCCCAGCCTGGCAGTTCAGGGGCATCGAAGGTCTCTGTAAACCCCTGCGGGCCTTCTTGGGCGCAGGCCGGCGCAGCCGCCCATCCAAGCACTGCCAATCCAAGCAGCAAAGTCACGCTCCATAAGGTGAATTTTCGGCTCATTGTGTGCCTCCAGACAGATGTGATCATCACTTCAAGGTTGTGTTACGTTCGACAGCGCAGCTTGCAGGAACTGGCTGCGTTGGCTGGCGAAGCGCACTAGGTTTTGCCACGAATCCGTAAAAGCCTGGGGTGGGAACATGGGACGCTCGCCGTAGAAAGCTTTGTCGCCCGTGCCCTGTTCCACGTAAGGGGCAATCAGGCGGTGATACCTCTCCACCTGGCCGGATACGTTATCCTGGGTGAACCAGTAGCGCAGCAGCAAATCGATATAGGCCAGGTACTGGCTGCGGTAGCTCCCTACGCCGAAAACCTGGTCTGCCAGAGGGGCGCGCTCCACCAGGCCGGCTCCTGGGGTGGGGAACAGCGGGGCCTGCGCGTTTTCGCCCCAGGCCAGGTCCCACGGGATCCACTCGAAGCGCCCGCTGGTGGGGTTGTTGAACAAGTAATAGTTGTTGCCGGTGTAGGGGTACGAATCCCAGTTATCGAGGAGGGTGATTACCGCCATGTAGCGCAGAAAGGTGTCCACGTTGATGGCGCCTTCCAGCGCCTGTACCAGCTCGTCTTCGCTGGTGTAGTTGGCGCCATCTACCACCCGGCACAGGGCGACGATATCGCTGTAGTCGTTCTCAGTCTCGTTGTTGATCTTGCCGTAGGCATACTGCCCGTTTTGGGTGGGATAATCTCTAATGCTTTCGCCGTAGTAGACCAGGTCCATCGGCCCGCGCTGGGCGTGGCTGGCTTTGTACAGGTTGCCGCCCTGGCTGTCGCGCCCAAAGCGGTTGCTCAGGTATTTGTTGTCGACGCGCTCCACCAGGAGATAGACGCCCCAAAAGGTCGCCGGGCTGGGATCGTCGGTGATATCGATCCACAGCTCCACGTAAGCCGCGTGGCTGGCGGGCACTCCGGCGAAGCGCATCATCTCGTAGGCCAGCTTCTCGCGCAGCAGCGTAGGATCGCCGATGCTGTTCAGCAGCATGAGCTGGCGCAGGTTGTAATATTCCTGCCCATCGATGTAGGCGTCGGTGTCGATCTTCCAGGGCTTTTTTTCGCCCGACTCGCGCAGTGAGAACTGGCCGCGCATCCTGAAGCCAACATCATCCAGCCGCTCGCCGGATACGATCGCATCAGCCCGGGCCTGATACTTGGCCGGAGGGTCGACCCACATCTGGTTCCAATCGGCTTGCGATAGGGAAATATCGATGCGCTGTACGCGGCTGTCATCGAACACTGTCCAATAGTCCACGCTGCTGGCGGTTGGGTGGCGCACGCTGACCGTGATGTGGTCTTCGGCGAAGCGCCCCTGGGCGTCGGTCACGCGCAGCGTGAGGGTGTAGTCGCCCGGCTTAGAATATAGATAGTTGGCGTAGCCCCCCTGGTCTGTGGCGTCGAAGTCGAATTGCCCGTTCCCATCCAGATCCCATTCGTAGCGAGCGATCTGCGCGCCGGCGGCGTGGCTGCCGTAAGCGCTGAAGTACACCCGCAGCGGGGCCCAGCCCTGGTTGGGCATGGCGCTGGCTTGCGCCGTCACCTGTGTGCTTTCTCTCAGGAAACTTGTTCCCTTCCCGGCCGCGGCGCTTCCCACGCCCGTTAACAGATCGGCGAGCAATATCCCCAGGCCAACTACCACGGATAAAAAGATACAAGCCATTTCTATCCGCCGGCGTGTGCTGGCCCTGCTGAGGTCCGATCGACTGTTCATGCTGCTCCTCGAGTGAATCAACTCCAGGGCCAGCCTGGTGAAGCAGTAAAAAAAGCCCGGCCCGGCCCTGTCGGGGGCGTTATCAGGAATTATACCCGCTTACGGCGCCCTGCAATTGGGCCAGTTTCGAACTTGTGTTGTTTGGCTTTTTGGTTGTACAATGTTTACATATGCAAAAACCACTGACGCAGAAAGACATCGTTGATGACCTCAAAGCGCTTGGGCTTTATCGCGGTGCAGCCGTTGAAGTCCACAGCTCTTTGAGCAGTATGGGCTTTGTAGAAGGCGGCGCACCTGCCGTAATCAATGCCCTGATGGATGTTGTAGGCGAAGAGGGCGCCATCGTAATGTCTGCCTATCTCGTAACCCTTCCGCTGCCGCTGACGGAAGAAGAAAAGGCTAGGTGTGGACATTCACCGCTGTTCTTGCATGCACACCGCGGAAGATAAAGTGGAAATGCCCAAGCAGATCGTGGAGCATTTTCGGCTGCCGCAAGAGATACAATGCCAATATCCACAGGCGGATTGGTACGTTGAATACAATCACCCTCACAAGCCAGTGCCCGCAGATGCATGGGGGAAAGTACAGCTAGAAGCTGAACGAAGAGGGTCGATCCGGCGAGGGCGTATCGGGGAAGCAGAATGCCTGCTGTTCGAAGGAAAGCCAGTGGTAGATATCTATGAAGAATTTCTACGGGCGGACCCTTTTGGACTTTTCGGTATTGAGAAAGGCTAACGCCATCCCCGCCAGCGCATCCACCCCCGAAGAGCTGCCCCAACTGAGCAGCATTCCGGCGCAAGTGGGCAGGTCAGGCGCGCCAGTCAGCAGGCCGTCCAGGGCGGTGACCAGGCGCTCGTCGGCCTGGCCCTGGCAGGCGCATTCGATCAGGCTGGCAGACAGCGTGGTGGTCTTCTGGTAGGCCACAGGCAGCAGCGCTTCACCCAGGGCTTCCCATTCACGGGCGCTGAAGCGCTGCATCCGGTGCAGCGCCAGCAAAAAGCCGGCTGCCAGGTCATCGCCGGAGGGCGTCAGGCCGGGACCCATTCCCAGGAAAGCGCCCAGCGCAGTAGCGAGCGCTTGCACCTGGCGCGTTTGTAATGCGGCCTGTAAATCCTTCCCCAAAATGATGATATCCCGATCCGGTAGGGGCGCACGGTGTGCGCCCTTGGTTTGGCACGCGTCCTTATTCGTGCGATATGCTTCCAGCAGCGCTGCTCCCGGGCTGGTTGGCGCGCCAGCGCGCTGCTCCAGTACCAGACCAGCCAATCCTGTCAGGTTTGCTTGAATTTGGTCTGGATTCAGGCGCTTTTGCGGCGGTGCGGGTGCGGCCCAGTTGGCGGACTGTCCATATCGTAGAACCAGCCCCAGACTGGGGAAGGCGATTCGATCGGGCGTGACCTGTACAGGGAAATGCGATGAAAGGCGCTGCAATGCCTGCACATCGCCCTGCAGGTTGAGCGTCAGCGGGCCGCGGTAGGTCTCGTAGGAAAGGAAGACCACCCGGTGCGGGGGCAGGCTCAGAAATATGCCCCGTGAGGTCACCCCGAGCACGCTGGCCTGGGATGCCCGAACCAGGGCGCTTTGGGCAGCGCTGCCGATGACGGCGACGACGATCTCAGCGGGTGGCATACAGATTTCGCATAGATGAAGCCGCCTGATCTCGCATCCCTTATCCCCTGGTGAGCAACACGCCCGCCATCTGGTCGCTGGGGGTGAAGGCCGGGTTGCCCGGCTCGAACACGCCATCGTCCCGGGCGCAGTAATATAGCTTCAGCCAGCGCTCGATCCCGGTGCGCACGCGTTCCTGCTCGGCGCGCTGGGAATCTTGCTGCTGCTGGAAGCGCCCCAGGAGCCCCCTGCGCTTCCAGAAGTACAGGGCATAGAACAGGGCCAGCACTACCAGAACGGGGATGAACAGGTAGGGTTGGGTGGTCAGGATGCCGTACAGGAACACAGGCGCGATCAGACCCAAAGTCAGCGCCACCAGGTCCGGTTGGATAGGGCGGATGACCGCCTGTTTGCCGGAATCGGGCGGCGCCAGGCGCCGGCTTAGGGCGCGCAGCTCGGCGGGTGGCAGGTGCTCGAGCTCCAGGCGATAGGGGGATGGCTCGGCCTGCTCTGCCAGGGAGGCGGTTCCTTTTGAGGCTCGCCCGACGCCGATGCCCAGGATGTAGATCGTGCTGACCTTTTCGACCTGGTCAGATTGGCCGCAGATGGGGCAGTTCAGTGACTCGCTCATGGCGCTTGGCTACAGTTTGAAGGCCCAACTGAAGGCCACGATCCCAATCGAAGTGGGCATCCACCAATAGGGTTGGACGGCAAAGAGCGGCAGCAGGCCGGCGTTGAGCAGGACGCCTAACACGATTGCCAGCAGGCCGGCCCCGGCGATGATCAGGTCACTGCGCTTCTGGCTCAGGATCGAATAGCGCGGCGCGCCAACCTCCGCCCGGCTGCGATCCTTTTTCTGCCGCGTTTCTCTGGAGGCGCGGGCGATGCGCTTGGCGCGCTCGCGCTGTAAGATGATCAGCCGCAGGTAGAAAATCAATACGGCTACAATGACGATCGCCAATCCGGTGTCAATTTTCATAAGGTGTTCACATCCTGTTTCGAATGTATAGAGTCACGCCAGCCTAAATATACCTCATAATGACATAGATCATGGTGGGAAAATGACATCTATCCATTGCTAGATATTACGAATGACACAATAATAAATATGTCTTACAACTTTATGAAAGCCTGGCATTTCTGCGAGGCCGCAGGGCTCCTTCGGTGTTATGTACTGTGGACGGAGAGTGAAATGACAAAGCCTTCGAACATTGCCGCCCACCTGTTTCAAATGCTTACCTGGTATGCCTAGCTTTGCTGCGCACCGGGTAGCAAAATTATCCCCTGGCAAACCCTGCCGGTTAATTCCCCCTGATCTCATCACAACAAGCAAACGATATTCCAACCGGCTGCTCTCCAATAGCGGCTGCGGGCGATGTCGCCAGGGATTCTGCGCACGCGTTGATCAACTTGATACGGCGGTCCCATAGGGGCATTCTATCGATCGTCAGGTCAGGCCAATCAGGAAGGAGGTTCTCATCATATCCCCTAGAGTAATATTCGTCACCCGACTCTTTTTGCCAAGCTAGACCCTATCGTTTGCGGATTTCATCCGTTGCGGATTTCATCCGTTGCGGATTTCATCCGTTTCGTGCTTCACACATTCAGGAGAAACAGAAAAACTATGGGTACCGCAGAAAAGACAAAAATCATGGGCTATTTGCCCCCAGATATGCCCCCCTGGGGGGCTATGATCAGCCTGGGCTTCCAGCAAGTGCTGACCATGTTCCCGGCTACCGTCTTGGTCGCCATCCTGACCAAGTTCGACGTGGGCGTCACCCTGACCGCCAGCGGCATTGGCACGATCGTGGCTTTGCTGGTCTCGGGACGGCGCATCCCGCTTTACTACGGCTCCAGCTTCAGCTACATCACCGTGGTAGTCACCACCATGAGCCTGTACGCCGGCGACTGCTTCGCCGACCCGAACACCTTCTACTGCCCGGACGGGGTGCGCATCGTCCAGTTGGGTATCATGGGCACCGCCATCGTCGAAATCCTGGTCGGCCTGCTGATCATGCGCATCGGCAAAGAGGCCCTGGACAAGGTCCTGCCGCCGGTCATCACCGGCAGCGTGGCCATCGTCATCGGCATCGCCCTGGCCGGGGCCGCCCTGGGCATGGCCAGCGCCAACTGGGCCGTGGCCTTCATCACCCTGGTGGTGACCATTGCCCTCTCGGTGTACCTGCAAGGTAAGGGCCTGATCGGCATGCTGCCCATCCTGCTCGGCGCCTTGGCCGGCTGGCTGATCTCGATCCCGTTTGGATTGATCAACTGGAGCATCATCGGCGAGGCCGCCTGGCTGCGCTGGCCGGCCTTCACCCTGCCCGCCTTCACCGACCCGAACGCCTGGGGCGCCATCACCGGCATCGCCCTGATCGCCATCGCCACCATCCCCGAAAGCACGGCGCACCTGTACCAGATGAGCCTGTACATCGACCAACTGGCCAAGGAACTCGGCCGCGACCCGTTGGAGATCAAGCGCTTGATCGGCCTCAACCTGGTGGCGGACGGCAGCGATGACTTGATCGTTGGCTTCCTGGGCGGCTGCGCTGGCACCAACTACGGCGAGAACAACAGCCTGATGGCGATCACGCGCTGTTATTCTGTGCCAGTGCTGATGACAGCCGGGGTGCTTGCCATCTTGCTGGGCTTCGTCGGCAAGCTGGCGGCCATCGTCAACACGCTGCCCACGGCCGTCACCGGCGGCCTGTCGATCTACCTGTTCGGTGTGATCGGCATGCAAGGTATCGCCCTGATCCAATCCGAGAAAGTCAACCTGTTCGAGCCGCGCCAACTGGCTGTCGGGGCGATCATTCTGGTCACCGGCATCGGCGGCAACCTGGGATTGCCGGACGGCTTGTTCCCCTTCCCCATCCCGGTGCTTTTCCCGAGCGGCATTCCGGCCATCGTCTTTGCTGCCATCCTGGGCATCCTGGTCAACTTGCTCTTCTTGATCTTGCCGCCCAAGCTGTTCGGCGTAGAAGAACGCGAGAATATCAACCTGTAAACCTGTAATCTGGAGAGTTGGGGCGTTGAAGTGCAGTCACAGGCATTCAACGCCCTGACATCTCGAAATGAGGTGATCGATATGGCGATCAATGCACATCCAGAACTCCCTGAATTCGATTACATCCGGCCATCCACGTTGATGGAAGCGAGCCGGTTTTTGGCCCAACACCCAGGGGAAGCGCGACCACTCCTGGGCGGCACAGACATATTCGTACGCATGCGCGATGGTTTCTGGCACGATAAATACCTGGTGGACGTCAAGAAACTGGACGGCACCGGTGAGCTGGTTTTTAGCCCTGAATCGGGCCTGACTTTGGGGGCAGCCCTGAACATGAACCAGGTGATCGCCTCGGCGGAGGTGCGGGCGCACTACCCGTTACTCGCTGAGGCCTGCCGTTCAGTGGCTTCCTACCAGTTGCGCAGTCGCGCCACCATCGCAGGCAATATCTGCAATGCCTCGCCCGCCGGGGATACGATCGGCGCCTGCCTGGTGCTGGGCGGGATGCTCAAAGTACACGGTACGGATGGCTGGCGCGACATCCCCCTGTCGACCCGGATGAAATCCGCCTTCTTCCTGGGCCCCGGGAAGACTTTGCTGCAAGCCGGTGACATTGTCACCGCCATCCACTTCCCACCGCCGCCGCCCACGCACACGAATGGCTGCGCGGGAACCTACATCAAGTTGGGGCGCAATACCTGGAGTGATCTATCCATCGTCGGCGTGACGGTGTTTGCTTATGCGGATGCCACGCTGCCCTCCGGCTACAGCTTCCACGTCGCCCTGGCCTCGGTGGCGCCGGTGCCGCTGCTGGTGCCGGCGGTGCACGCCTTCCTGGCCGAAAACACCCCCGGTGCGCAGGCATTCGAACAGGCTGCCAGGCTGGCGCAAGACGCCTGCCATCCCATCGACGACGTGCGCGGCAGCGCTCGCTATCGCAAAGCGATGGTCGGCAAATTGACCGAGAAGGCGCTGGTAAGAACCTGGAGCAAATTGCGGATTTTATCCGTGCAGAGGTGAGTTATGGCGATTCATCGTATTACTTTGACAATTAATGGCGGGTACGAGCAGGTTGACGTCCCCTCCAACATGACCCTGTTGCAGATGCTGCGCGAGAAACTGGCTATGACCGGTACCAAGAACGGTTGTGCGGCGGGTGAGTGCGGCGCCTGCACGGTGCTCCTGAACGGTGAGCCGGTCAACAGTTGTATGGTGCTGGCGGTCGAGTGCGAGGGCGCTAACGTGGTCACGGTGGAAGGCCTGGCAAAGGATGGCGTTCTCGACCCGATTCAAGATGCCCTCGTTGAGCACGGCGGCGTGCAGTGCGGTTTCTGCACGCCGGGCATGTTGATCTCGATCAAGGGACTGCTCAACCGCAACCCGCAGCCCAGCGATGACGACATCCGCGAAGCGCTGGTCGGCAACCTGTGCCGCTGCACCGGTTACCTGAGCATTATCGAAGCCGTGAAGGATGCCGCCTCTCGCCAGCAGGCGATGATGGGCGGATTTCATCCGGCAGGAGATGGCTATGGACACTAAAACATTTAACGAACGGATGAAACCCGCAAACATTCCCCATCCAATCGGCGAGAGCGTGCCGCGCGTCGACGCGCGTGAAAAGGTGACCGGCGCGGCGCTGTTTGCAGACGATTTGCAGTTCGGTCCGGGTATGCTCTTTGCCCGCATCAAGCGCAGCCCGCACCCACACGCAACCATCAAGCGCATCGATATCAGCAAAGCCCAGGCCCTGCCGGGCGTAAAGGCAGTGGTGACGGGCGAGGACTTCCCCGGCTACCTCGGGCTATATCTGCAGGACCGGCACATCTTCTGCCGTGATCGCGTGCGCTACGTGGGCGACCCTGTCGCCGGCGTGGCAGCCGTTAGCGAGCAGATCGCTGAGCAGGCCCTCGATCTGATCGAGGTGGAGTACGAACTCTTGCCCGGCATCTTCGACCCGGAGGCCGGAGCCGACCCGGATGCGCCCCTGCTGCATCCCGACCTCGAAAAATACAAGGTCGCCAATTTCATCTTCCCCCAGGCGGGCACGAACATCGCCAACCACTTCCGCATCCGCAAGGGGGATACCGATGCGGCCTGGGAGCAGTGCGCGGCCATTGTCGAGCACGTTTACCGCGTCCCGCACATCCAGCACGTGCCCATCGAGCCGCACGTGGCCGTGGCCAAAGTGGATGATGATGGCAAAGTGACCCTGTGGGGCAGTTCGCAGTCGCCCTTCGCCCAGCGTAACCTGATCGCTATGGCCCTGGGCATCTCCCAGTCGGACGTGCAGGTGATCGCTCCTTACGTGGGCGGCGGCTTCGGCAGCAAGGCCGGGGTCAGCATGGAAGCCCTGGCAGTGGCGGTCGCCACGAAGGTCAAGGGCCGCCCGGTGAAGCTGCGCCTGACGCGCGAGGAAGAGTTCTACACCGCCTTCGTGCGCCAGGGTGTGGTCACTCATTTCAAGATGGGCTGCGATAAGGACGGCCGCCTGCTGGCCATGGAAAACAAGTTCTATTGGGACGGCGGCGCCTATACCGAGTACGGCGTGAACATCACGCGCGCTTCGGGCTACAGCAGCAGCGGCCCGTACGATGTGCCCAACGTCAAGACGGACAGCTACTGCGTTTACACCAACCACCCGGTGGGCGGGCCGATGCGCGGTTTCGGCATGCCCGAGATGCACGCCGGGTTGGAGCAGTGCATCGACGAACTGGCCTACGCCATCGAGATGGACCCGGTCGAGTTTCGCAAGCTCAACTGCATCAAGACCGGCGATATCCTGGTGACCGGCATGGTCATGCACCCCACCGGGCTGAGCGAATGCCTGGTGAAAGCTGCCCAGGCGATCAACTGGGGGCGCAAGGATCCGCCCAGCGCGCCCAACAAGCGCCGCGGCAAGGGCATCGCTCTGATGTGGAAAGCGCCGGCCATGCCGCCCAACGCTGGTTCGAGCGCCCGGGTGGCGCTGAACGAAGACGGCACGGTCACAGTCAGCGTGGGCGGGCAGGAGATCGGGCAGGGCTCGTTTACCGTGGCCGCCCAGATGGCCGCCGCCGCCCTGGGCGTGCCGGTCGAGTGGGTGCGCGTGGCCACGCCGCTGGACACCAACTACAGCCCCTACGAGTGGCAGACCGTCGCCAGCCGCCTGACCTGGAGCATGGGCAATGCCATCAGCGCCGCGGCGCGCGACGCCCGCCGCCAGATCCTGGAGCTGGTGGCCAAGGCCTGGAACGAGAATATCGAAGATCTGGACATCATCGATGGCAAGGTCGTCTCTTACAAGACTGAGGAGACGATTTCGATCAAGAACATCGCTATCTACGGCATCGCTTTGCCAGATGACCAGGGCTGGATCGGCGGGCCCGTGCTGGGGCGCGGCAACTTCATGCCCACTTACGTGACCGGCCTGGATGCTGAAACCGGCCAGGGCCCACGCGCCGTGGTGCACTACACCGTAGGCGTCCAGGCGGCCGAGATCGAGGTCGATATGGACACCGGCAAGATCGATGTGCTGCGCGGCGTGTCGGCCTTCGACGTGGGCCGGGCGATCAACCCTGAAATGATCCGCGGCCAGATGGAAGGCGGCTTCGTACAGGGGATGAGCACGGCGCTCTTCGAGAGTTTGCAGCTCGAGCAGGGCATCTTGCAGAACCCCAGCTTCGTCGATTACCGTATTGCCACCAGCAGCGACGTTCCGCATGACATCCAGACCATTATCGTCGAGTACCCTCAAGACGATGGGCCCTGGGGAGCGCGCGGCGTTGGCGAGCATTCTATGGTGCCCACCGTGCCGGCCATCGCCAATGCCCTCTACGATGCCATCGGCATCCGCGTCGGCGCGCCGCCGTTCACGGCTGAGAAAGTGTTCCTGGCAATGCTCGACGCCGGTCTGGTGAAAGAGTAGAAAGGGAAAGAAAATTGCCAGTCCAAACTTTGATCAAAACCTCTGAGTACCACGATTCGGTCAGCCTGATGCTGGTGGCGCGCGAGCTGGCGCGCCTGCCCGGGGTGAGCGACGCGGCAGTGGTCATGGCGACGGAGGCCAACAAGGCCATCCTGAAGGACGCCAACCTGCTGACGCCTGCCGCCCAGGCCGCCACGCCCAACGACCTGGTGATCGCCGTCAGCGGCAGCGACGCCCACGAATGCCAACAGGCGCTGGCCGAAGCGGAAAAGCTCTTGCAGAAGAAGCACCCCGAAACCGCAGAGAGTGGTTTCCGCCCCAAGACTTTACGGGCCGCGGCGACCAGCTCGGGGGCTAACCTGGCGGTCATCTCGGTGGCCGGGCGTTACGCCGCCGAGGAAGCCTGGGATGCCCTGCGCCTGGGGCTGCACGTGCTGCTCTTCAGCGACAACGTTTCTTTGGAAGACGAAATCGCCCTCAAGCAGTACGCCAGCCAGAACGGCCTGCTGCTGATGGGCCCCGGGGCCGGCACAGCGATCCTCAACGGGGTGGCGCTGGGCTTCGCCAACCGTCTGCCGCCCGGCCCGGTGGGCATCGTCTCGGCGGCGGGCACCGGCTTGCAGGAGGTCAGCACGCTGCTGGCCCGCCACGGGGTGGGCCTCACCCAGGGCCTGGGCACCGGCGGGCGCGACCTGAAAGAACAGGTGGGCGGCCTGATGATGCTCTCGGGCTTGCAGGCCTTGCAGGCCGACCCGGCCACGCAGGTGATCGTGCTGGTCAGCAAGCCGCCTGCCGCCGCCGTGGCTCAAAAGGTGTGGCAGCAGGTGGCGCGCAGCGATAAGCCCACCGTGGTGTGCCTGTTAGGCGGGGATTCCGCCCAAATGCCGCACACGCTCACGAATGCGCCCAACGCCGCACACGCACACGAATACGCCCGCACCCTGGAAGAAGCCGCCTGGCTGGGGGCGCGCGCTGCCGGCGCGGACCTGCCCGAGTACAGCGCCTGGCTGGCGCAGCAGGCAGGCGCCCTGGCGGGGCAGGCCGCCCAACTGCGCTCCGGCCTGGCTCCCGGGCAGCGCTGTCTGCGCGCCCTGTTCTCGGGCGGCACGCTGTGCTACGAGGCCCAGGTCATCTGGCGCGAGATGCTTTCCGAAGCGGTGCTTTCGAACGCGCCGCTGGAGGCCAAAAACCAGATGCTCGATTCAACTCATAGTCAGGGGCATACAGCCGTGGACCTGGGGGAGGAGGAGTTCACCGTGGGTCGCCCGCACCCGATGATCGACAACGATCTGCGCATCCGGCGCTTGCTGCAAGAGGGGCGCGACCCCGCAACGGCGCTGATCTTGCTGGACGTTGTCCTGGGTTATGGGGCGCATCCCGACCCGGCGGCTGAACTGGCCCCGGCTGTCCGCCAGGCGCGCCAGGCCGCCCGGGAGGCCGGCCGCGAGCTGCTCTGCCTGGCCTCGCTCACCGGCACTTCCGAGGATCCGCAGGGTCTGGAACGCCAGGCGCAGGCCTTGCAGGCCGCTGGCGTGGTGCTGTGCGAGAGCAACGCCGCCGCTGCCCGATTGGCAGCCAGGATCATTCAAGCGTAAAAGGGGGGTGGAAACAATGTCTGAGAAAAAAGTCAACGATATCTTGACTACGTTTGGAAAGCCGCTCAGCGTGGTCAACCTGGGCCTGGAGGGCATGGCCCAGGCCCTGCGCGAGCAGGGCACTCCCGTTGTAGATGTAGATTGGAGCCCGCCGAAAGAAGGCGTGCCGCGCCTGCGCGTTACTCATGCTGGCATCGACATCGACGCCGCTAACCAGGAAGTCTGCGGGCGCATCAAACAGGGCCGCCCGGTGCTGGTGGGCATGGGCATCGCCAGCCAGGTGATCCCCGGCATGCACGCCCGCATGATCCTGCACGCCGGCCCGCCGGTCACCTGGGAGCGCATGTGCGGCCCAACGCGCGGCGCCGTAATGGGCGCCCTGATCTACGAAGGCCTGGCGCAGGATGAGGTCGAAGCGGCCCGCCTGGCGGCCTCGGGCGAGATCGAGTTCTCCCCCTGCCACCATCACCACGCCGTCGGCCCGATGGCGGGCATTGTCTCGCCGCACATGCCGGTCTTCATCCTCGAGAACAAAGCCTTCGGCAACCAGGCTTACTGCACGCAAAATGAGGGCCTGGGCAAGGTGCTGCGCTACGGAGGCATGGGCCCGGAGGTCTACGCCCGCCTGAAGTGGATGGAGACCGACCTGTATCCTGCGCTGGACCGTGCCCTGGGCAGCCTGCCGGATGGCATCGACATCCGCAGCCTGATGGCCCAGGCCATGCACATGGGCGACGAGTGCCACAATCGCAACCGCGCCGCCACCTCGCTGTTCTTGCGAGCCATCGGCCCGGCCCTGGCCCGCACGCACACGAATGGCGACAACGAAACCCTGGCCAAGGTGATCGAGTTCATCGATCGCAACGACCACTTCTTCCTCAACCTGAGCATGCCGGCCGGCAAAGCCATGCTCGAGCCGGCGGAAGGCGTACCGGGCAGCAGCATCGTCACTGTGATGGCGCGCAACGGCACCGACTTCGGCATCCGCCTGGCGAGCATGCCCGAGCGCTGGTTCGTGGCCCCCGCCGGCCAGGTGCAGGGCCTGTACTTCCCGCAGTACAGCGCCGCAGACGCCAACCCGGACATCGGCGACAGCACGGTGACCGAGACGGCCGGCTACGGCGGCATGGCCATGGCGGCGGCCCCGGCCATCGTCAAGTTCGTCGGCGGCTCGCCGCAGTTGGCCCTGCACACCACCCTCGAAATGTACGAAATCACCTTCAGCGAGCACGAGCAGTTCACTATCCCGGCGCTCAACTTCCGCGGCACGCCCTGCGGCATCGACGTGCGCAAAGTGATGGAGACCGGCATCCTGCCGCAGATCAACACCGGCATTGCCCACAAGGACCCCGGCGTGGGCATGGTCGGGGCGGGCATCCTGCGCGCCCCGCAGCAGTGTTTCGAAGATGCTTTCGAGGCCTTGCGCTTGCTATGAGGAGCTAAAGAAAGAAAACTCCGTGATCTCCGTGGCATCTCCGTGAACTCCGTGGTGAAGTATGTTACCCAACAAGCTAATCAGAAAAAGGAGAGTACAGAATGAAGTTTATTGATTTGACCGTCCCCCTGGGAGTAGCCACTCCCCCCTGGCCGACTTACGAGCCCTTGCAGCTCAAATACTTCAAGCGGCTGGCCCCCAATGGCGCCAACGGCCAGGTGCTGACCCACTCCAACCACCTGGGCACCCACCTGGATGGCGAAATCCACTTCCACACCCCCGGCAAGGACATCGCCTCGCTGGAGATGGATTTCCTCGTCCACCAGGGCGTGGTGGTGGACCTGAGCGACGTGTGCGGCGACTACGACGTCTACACCAGCAAGATGGTCGAAGAGCGCGTGGAAGTCAAAGAAGGCGACATCCTGATCATCCACACCGGCTACCATCACTTCGGCTGGGACATGCCCACCGCCAACGAGATCCGCTACATGGTCATGCATCCCGGCCCGGATCGCGAGTTCGCCGAATGGGCCAAGGCCAAGAAGCTGCGCTGGATCGGCGTGGACTGCGGCAGCGCTGACCACCCGATGAACACCATCATCCGCGACTGGATGCCGCGCCAGGCGCGCCAGGCCGACAAGGTCTTCAACAAGAAGTACGGCATGCCCCTGGCCGAGTTCTTCGATGACAGCAAGTACCAGCTCATGCACCTGGAGATGTTCCCGTATGGCATCATCCACGCCGAGTGCATCGGCGGCGAGATCGACCTGCTGGTCAACCAGCGCGTCAACATCGGCTTCTTCCCCTGGCGCTTCGTGGACGGCGAATCGAGCATCGGGCGCTGCGTGGCGATGGTGGAGGATGACGAGTACGAGCAGTTGATGGCCAGGAAAGCTGCCCTGCCCAAAACGAAGTTCGGCGATGCCTTCGAGCCTAAGCACGTGGAGAGCATCAACCAGTTCAGCCAGGCAAACTTGAAATGAGGAAACAAGTTTCCTCGATCAAACCAGTTTCCAGGAGAAAATTATGGCCGTAGACATGGAACTTGAAATGGTCTTGCGACCCCACCAGTACCCGTTGGCGCCGTACCCGCCCAAGCTGATCACGCTGGCCAACGGCAAGAAGTTGGTGGTGCGCCAGGCCAAACGCGAGGATGTCCCCGAAATCTTGAAGTCTGTGCATCCCTGCCTGTTCATCGAACGGGATTATTACGATATCGTCAGCGCCCGCCTGTACGGTGAGCTGCTGGCCTGGTACCGCTACCGGGTCAAAAGCGAGTACTGCCTGTTGGGGCAGATCGATGGCTACCTGGTGGGGGTGGTCAACGGGCGGCTGGAGAACGAGAAGGTGGGCATGAGCTACCATACGCTGGCGATCGACCGCGGCCTGCGCATCGGCTCGCACCTGTTTGCGGCCAAGATGGAATACCACATGGAATATCTCAACCAGGATTCCGTCTTGATCGTAGCAGAGAGCCCGATCGGCTTCCGGCGCTGGATGGTCGAATATCCATTGGAACAGACCACCATCCCCCACGAGCTGGGCGGCGGCGACTCTTACCGCCTGACGCGTGAGATTTACTTCAAGGCCAAGCCGCGCCTGGTGGTGGGCGATCGCCCGGTGCCGCAGGAGCTGCTCGATGAAGCCGAAGCGGACATCAAGTTTGCCGATGAAGATACCATCCGTGAGCGCATTGCGGGGTTGAAAGGGAGATAAGACCATGAGAGACGTTGCGATTATCGGCGCCGGCATGATCCCCTTCGGGCGGCGCGACGAGGACAGCCTGCTGGATATGCTGGCCTACGCCTCGCTCAAGGCCCTGGAAGACGCCGGCATGCTCGGCCCCTCCGGGCAAGACAAAACCGTGGACGCCGTGGTCGTTGGCAACATGGGCGCTGGCATGCTCCAGCACCAATCCTCGATCGCCAGCTCGCTGGTCGACCGCCTCAGCCTGCTGCCCGCCGCTGCCGAGGCGGTCGAGAACGGCCCCGCCTCGGGCGGCTCGGCCGTCAAGACCGGGCTGCTGGCCGTCGCCTCCGGCTACTACGATTACGTCCTGGTAGTGGGCGGTGAGAAGATGCGCGAGGTGACCGGCTGGCGCGCCACCGACTTTGTGGCGACCATGACCCACCCGCAGGCCGAATACCCCTACGGTATCACCCTGCCGGGCATGGCCGGCATGTTCACCCGCCTGTACATGGAAAAGTACGGCGTGACGCGTGAGCACCTGCTGTCGATCTCGATCAAGAACCAGGAGATGGGCACGCTCAACCCTTATGCTCACGTAGAGATGGCCCTCGACCTGGAAGGCATCTATACCAGCCCGCACGCCGTGGTCAACAACCCCGTCGCAGCCGACCCGCTGCACCTGTACGATATGTGCCCGGTCAGCGACGGGGCCGCCGCCATCGTCATTTGCCCGCTCGAGCTGGCCAGGAAACACAGCAAGCCGCCCGTGCTCATCGCCGGCTTCGGCCAGGCCACCGACACGCACACGCTGCAAGAGCGCGACGACCCCACCGACCTGAAAGCCGTCACCCTGGCGGCCCAACAGGCCTTCGAGCGCGCCAAGCTCAAACCGGCCGACATCCACGTGGCCGAGCTGCACGACGCCTTCACCATCCTGGAGATCGCCGAGAGCGAGCACGTCGGCTTTTTCAAGAAGGGCGAGGGCGGCAAGGCCGCCCTGGCCGGCAAGACCCGCCTGGGTGGGCAGATCCCCATCAACCTTTCCGGCGGCCTCAAAGCCCGCGGCCATCCCGTGGGCGCTACCGGCGTAGCCCAGGTCGTCGATCTCACCTGGCAGTTGCGCCACGAACTGCCCAAGAACCGCCAGGTCAAGAACGCCGTCAACGGCTTCAGCATCAACTTCGGCGGCTTTGGCAACAACGTCGTGGCTTTCGTGCTCAAGAGGGTGCAGTCATGAAAAAACCGATCGAGATCGTCGCTTACAAATGTAAGAAATGTGGCAAGGTGCACTACCCCTTCCACGACCGCTGCCTGGGCTGCAAGGGCCAGGAGTTCGAGAAGATCGCCCCGCAGGGCGAGGCGCGCTTGCTCACCTACACCCAGATCTTCAACCTGCCCTGGGGCTTCGACCAGCGCTACCTGGTGCTGGGCGTAGCCGAGTTCGAGAACGGCGTCAAGGCCATGGGCCAGATCAAAGCCGACTCGCTGGACGGCCTGAAAGTGGGCATGCCAGTCCACCCCGTCTGGGAGCCCGTGCGCGTCACCCACGGCGAAGACGTTTACGGCCTGAAGTTCGAGCCATTGGCATAAGCGCGGCGAACCAATCGAGATAAATCAAACCTGGCAGGTATAAAGGCTTGCCAGGTTTGATGATTGTAGAGCAACCCTTTATTTATTTTGTTTTGCTGGCAGCCGCTCCGATTCCCTCAATTCAGGATGATACGCCAGAATCAGTTGTTCCCAGGGTTCATACACACATCTGCGGAAGTTTCCGCTTTTACGGCGATCAAAGAACCAACATAATCCGCGTAAATAGTCACACCAGGAAGCGCCATGTTCTGCGATGCTCTCATTCGCTTGCGAGGCTGCCGCTTTATCAAAATGAGCCCACAATTGCGCCAGGTTATAGACAACATCTGGAGGCAGTGAAAGGATGAAATCCCTGTTATCCGAGACGTTCCTGAAAATCTCCTCGTGGACGAAGTGTTTATTCAAATGTTGATGCCACTTGTGATCAATTTGAGCCTTTTCCGGCCGAGGCCCCATTTCTTCGAGCTCGCGCCTGATCAATGCCAGGAACTTGCGGGCTTTCACCGCATCGAACAGACTCGGAAGCAGCGCCCCGATTGCGAAAATCGCGATGGGGATGATTAAAATCTCCAGTACATCCTTCCATGAAGTAAATCCCAGGCTCATAGCGGGCCTCCTCCAGAACAGCATTTCCGATTGGCTTCTACTTCTGAAACATCTGTAGACAGCAGGCCGGTCAACCTTTGAATAATTCGACTATACTCATCGCCCTTGTCAGGCGATACCAATCCCGGCGGCTGCTGCTTTCTACAAGATCACCAGCAACTCGGCTGGCTGGATCACTGTCAGTGGTGCAGGTTGGAAATCTTTTACATTGCGCGTCAGCAAATAATCAGCCTGGACGTGCAGTGCTGCGATCACCTGGATGGCATCTTCGAAATCCCGGTAGGGCAGGTTCAGAGCCTGTTCGATCGTGCTCTGATCTACTGGAGCGATCTTGAGAAATTGTAACAGGCTGGTGATAGCTACCCGAGCCTGTTCCGCTGATTTGTCTTTGGCAATCAGGTAAAACAGAGTCGCTGCCGAATGGGCTGCCACCCAGCCCTGAATTTTGCCTGTCTCCGCCTGCGCCAGCAAGTGCGCCGAAAACTCATAAAACTCGGCGCGTTCCTGAAGGACATCCAGGATAATGTTTAGATCGAACAACACGTTTGGCTTAGCGCCCGCCATATTTTTCTTCCATGTGTTTTTTGTAGTCATCCACCGAAACGTTTGTGGACAGCAGGCCGGTCAATCTCTGAACGACCGGTGCGTTATCCAGCGATTCTGCCTCAACTGGGATGCGCGCCAGATAAGCCGAAACCAGCTCGGTCAGCGTGGTGTTGTGGGTGCGCGCGTAGCGCTTGGCGTTTTCCAGCAATTTGCGCGGCACTCGAACGGTTAGTTTCGTATCCATACACACCTCCGTGTGCCGTACAGAATAGCATAATTTTGTACGGCTGTCAATCCTCTTTTTGCCAACAATCCGTTTTCTGAACGCCTTACAGCAATTCCACTGGCCGCTACATCGATAACATAGTTTTTCCCAAAAACCTTCGTGTTCTTGGTGTCCTTCGTGGTGAAAGACAAACCCTATCATTCAATCAGCCAGCCCTGCTTCGCACATCGGATACAGCCTGGTTATTGGCGCAGGCCTTTGGCGCCACGCCAGAGTCAGGTAGGGTATAATCTCACCCAAACCGAAATGCACCAACCCTTTCGTCGCACCTCTTTCACCTGGCTGGCCTACTTCCTTCTGGCCTTTTACGGCTACTTCCTCAACATCCTGGGACCGATCACGCCCTTCCTGAAGGATGAATTACAACTGACCTACACGATCAGCAGCCTGCATTTCACTGCCTTTGCGGTGGGCATGCTGATCGTTGGCCTGTTCGGGCACGGCCTGGTCCAACGCCTCGGGCGCTGGCGCTCTTTCTGGCTGGGCGCCGCGGGGTTGAGCCTGGGCGGCCTGCTGTTGATCGCCGGGCGCACGCCCCTGGTCACCATTGGGGCGGCTTTCTGCATGGGAGTGATCGGCTCGCTGATCCTGCCCATCGTTGCCTCGGCGCTTTCCGACGAGCACGGCGAACAGCGCGCCGTAGCCTATTCGGAGGCTAACGTGGTGGCATCGCTGATATCCGCCGCGGCTCCGCTCCTGGTGGGCTTTTTTGCCCGCTCCGCCGGGAGCTGGCGTCTGGCCTTGGGGCTCCCCGCGCTGGCTCCACTGCTGCTCTTCCTGGGCTTCCGCAAGGCCCGGCCGCCTGCGCCAGCCTCATCCCGGCCTGACCTGGCCTCAGGGCGAAATTCTCTGCCGGGTCTGTTCTGGCTGCTGTGGGTGGCGCTGGTGCTGGGTGTGGCCGTGGAATTTTGTATGATCTCGTGGAGCGCCGATTACCTGGAGAATGTTCTGGGGATGCCCCAGGTTGCCGCGGCGCAGTCGGTCAGCCTGTTCCTGGCCGGTATGATCGTGGGCCGACTGGCAGCCAGCCGTCTGGTGCAGCGCTTCGCGCCGCGCCGCGTGGTGAGCGCCTCCGTGTTGTTGGCCGGGGCGGGCTTCCTGGTGTACTGGCTTACAACCAGCATCCCCCTGGGCCTGGGCGGGCTGTTCGTCACCGGTCTGGGCGTTGCCAGTCTGTACCCCCTGATCCTGGCATTGGCCCTCGGCGCAGCCAGGGGCGAAACCGTGCAGGCCAGCGCGCGCACCACCCTGGCCTCGGGCGCCGCTATCCTGGCCCTGCCCCTGGTTCTCGGCCGCCTGGCCGACGCCATCACCATCCGCCCGGCTTACGCGGTGGTGGCGCTGTTGCTCATCGGCGTATTGGCGATCGTGCAACTGGCCGAAAAGCTTAGCGGGTGAATAGATAGGCCTCACGCTGATCGAACCGTCGATCTCTAGCACCGCTCCTAATCCATTTCTTATCCGTCAGGTCCTTGACAAGATGAACGTTGGCGGATATATTCAAGCCCAATTAACTATACAGGGATATTGATTATGTCGCCAACTAAAATATTAACAGAGGTGATCCGTGAATGGTCGGAAGTCTTCATGCAACGCTCGATGCGTGACTTCAAGCGATTCATGGATTCAACGGGACTATCGTTTTCCCAGATCAACATCCTGATGCGCCTGCACCATCGAGGCTATACCAGCGTCTCGGAGATCGGTGGCCAACTGGGCATAACGAATGCCGCAGCCAGCCAGGCTGTGGACCGCTTAGTGGGGCTGGGCCTGATCGAACGGGCAGAGGATCCGCAAGACCGCCGCGCCAAGCGCCTGGCGCTGACTCAGAAAGGTCATGCTACCATTGTGAACGGCATCGAAGCCCGCAGCAAATGGATCGAAAGCGTCACCAATGCCCTGAACCCGGAACAGCGAGAAATGATCGCCGCGGCGCTCATCTTGCTCACCGAAGCAGCGCAAAAGACAAATGAGTAGATGCCAATCCTGTGATTTACAAAATTTGTAAATCTTTTTAGAGGAGTCTCTAGAACCATGCTAAGACTAATTAAGTATTTAAAACCCTACGCCTTTTGGATCCTGCTGGTCATCGCCTTGTTGTTTGTGCAGGCCAATGCAGACCTGGCGCTGCCCGACTTTATGTCTGACATCGTCAATGTCGGCATCCAGCAGGGAGGTGTGCCCGACGCCATCCCCGTGGCGATCCGCCAGTCTGAAATGGACAAACTGACGATCTTCATGAGCGCCGAGGAGAAAACCAGGGCGCTCTCCAACTACACCCTGGTGGATCAAAATTCCCCCTCGTATGCTGAAAATGTCAGGCTGTATCCCGTGCTTGCTCAGGAGGCTGTTTACGTCCTGAACGAAATTGACAGTGCGGAGACCGCCTGGCTGAATCCCGTGATGGGCAGAGCCTTTTTGATCGTTTCGGGCATCCAGCAGGTCCTGGCGGACCCGGCCAGGGCAGCCGCCCTGGCCAGCGGCATGGGCTTCGATCTTTCCAGGCTGCCGCCCGGGATGGATATTTTTTCCGTGCTTGGGCAGCTCCCGCCTGCCCAGCTTAGCCAGCTAGGCAGCACCTTCGATGCAAAGTTTGTCGCCTTAGGTGAAAGCATGGTCGTGCAGGCCGCCGCCGCGCCAATCAAGGCCGAGTATCTTGCCCTCGGAATGGATACCGGGAAGCTGTCTTCCAACTATATTATTCACATCGGCGGGCTGATGCTGCTCGTGCCCCTGCTCTCTGGAGCCTGTACGATCATCGTTGGCTACCTGGCAGCTCGCACCGCTGCCGGGCTGGCGCGCGATCTGCGCCGCTATGTCTTCCAACGCGTTGAAAGCTTTTCCAGCGCGGAGTTTAACAAGTTCTCCACCGCCTCGCTGATTACCCGCTCAACCAACGATATCACCCAGATCCAGATGGTGGTCATCATGATGATGCGCATGGTTTTCTACGCACCCATCATTGGCACTGGCGGTATTATCCGCGCCATTGGGAAAAGCGCCAACATGTGGTGGACCATTGCCCTGGCGGTCGTTGTGCTTCTCGGCCTGATCCTGACCGTATTTTCGATTGCCCTGCCCAAGTTCAAGATCATCCAAAGCCTGATTGACCGGCTCAACCTGGTGACGCGTGAAAACCTGTCTGGCATGATGGTCATCCGCGCCTTTAACATGCAGGATTTCGAGGAGAACCGCTTCGATATAGCCAATAAGGATTTGACCAGCAACAGCCTGTTCATCAACCGGGTCATGGTGGTGATGATGCCAGTCATGATGTTGGTGATGAGTGGCGTGACTCTGCTGATTATCTGGGTCGGCGCCCATCAGGTTGCCGAGTCCACCATGCAGGTTGGCGATATGATGGCCTTCATGCAATACGCCATACAGATCGTTTTTGCCTTCCTCATGATGGCCATGATGTTCATCCTCCTGCCCAGGGCGTCTGTATCTGGCGACCGCATTGCCGATGTGCTGGAGACTGAACCGATCATCAAAGATCCGCAGGAACCCAGGCGCTTCGCCGAGCCGTTCAAAGGCATCGTCGAATTCCGTAATGTTTCTTTCCGCTACCCCGGCGCCGAAGAGGATGTTTTACATAATATCAGCTTCACAGCCCAACCCGGTCAGACCACAGGCTTGATCGGCACCACGGGTTCGGGCAAATCCACCATCGTCAGCTTGATCCCGCGCTTCTACGATGCCACGGAGGGCAGCGTCTATATCGATGGGATCAACATCCGGGAAGTCTCCCAGCACGACCTGCGCAACCGGATTGGATACATCCCGCAGAAAGGCACGCTATTTTCTGGCACAATCGAAAGCAATCTCCTCTATGGAGATGAAAACGCCAGCCAGGAAGAGCTGAAATTAGCCGCCGATGTGTCCCAGGCCAGCGAGTTCATCTCCACATTCCCAGACGGCATGCAGACTGAAGTCGCCCAGGGCGGGACGAACGTATCCGGCGGCCAGAAGCAGCGTCTCTCGATCGCTCGCGCCCTGGTGAAAAAAGCGCCCATCTATATCTTCGACGATAGTTTTTCTGCCCTGGATTTCAAGACCGATGCAGCCTTGCGCAAAGCGCTCAAGCAGCATACCGGTTCGAGTACCATGTTCCTCGTGACTCAACGTATTGCCACGATCAAGAATGCCGACCAGATCATCGTTCTCGATGAAGGCAAGATCGTAGGCAAAGGCTCCCATGATGAACTCATGAAGGATTGCGAAGTTTATCGAGGCATTGCTTTGTCGCAGTTGAGCAAGGAGGAGTTGGCATGAACGACCAAAGAAGCAACCCAACAACGAAATCAAGCCCGGCAGGCAGGCCTGGGTCAATGGGTGGTCAAGGCCCAGGCGGTATGCCGCGTGGCGGTCCGATGGCGATGATGCGCAGAGGCGAAAAGCCGCGTGACTTCAAAGGCACCCTCAAGAAGCTCGTCCGATACCTTGGGCAATATCGTTTATTGATCTTGTTCATCTGGTTACTGGCGATTGCCTCGACGGTTGCGTCGATCGCTGGCCCCAAGATCCTGGGCAAGGCTACCACCGAGTTGTTTAACGGTGTCATGGCCCAGATCGCCGGCACCGGTTCGATCGACTTCACCGCTATCGGCAATATCATCATTCAGACCTTGCTGCTGTATGTCTTCTCCGCCTTGCTGAGCTACGGCCAGGGCTGGATCATGGCCGACGTGGCGATGAATATCACCTACCGTTTCCGCAAAGACATTGCCGAAAAGATCAACCGCATGCCGTTGAAATACTTCGACGGCACGAGCCACGGCGAGGTGCTCTCCCGCATCACCAACGATGTCGATACGGTCAACCAGACCCTGAACCAGAGCATGACGCAGATCATCACCTCCGTGGCCACAGTCCTGGGTGTGCTGGTGATGATGTTCACCATAAGCTGGCAAATGACCCTGGTGGCCTTAGCCATGCTGCCGATGTCGTTCGGCATCATTGGCCTGATTATTGGTAAATCGCAGGTTTTCTTCAAGCGCCAGCAAGATTACCTGGGACATATCAACGGTCATGTCGAGGAAATGTATGGCGGACACATCGTCATGAAGGCTTTCAATGGCGAGGCCAAGAGCGTCGAACAGTTCGACGAGATCAACACGGTCCTGTACGATTCGGCCTGGAAGTCACAATTCCTGACTGGCCTGCTCTTCCCGATCATGAATTTCGTCGGCAACCTGGGCTATGTGGGCATCTGTATCCTGGGCGGATACCTGGCGGTCAATGCATCCATCACCATCGGCGATATCCAGGCTTTTATCCAATATGTACGCTCGTTTACGCAGCCGATCTCGCAGATTGCGAACATTTCGAACGTTCTCCAGCAGACGCTGGCCGCAGCCGAGCGTGTGTTCCAGTTCCTGGCTGAAGAAGAGGAAATTCCCGATACCGAGCATCCGGTTATGTTGGAAACCTTCGAAGGCCGCGTGGATTTCAAGAACGTTCGCTTCGGTTACAACCCGGATAAGACCATCATCAACGATTTTACCTTCTATGCCGAACCCGGCCAGAAGATCGCCATCGTTGGCCCAACCGGCGCCGGCAAGACCACCATGGTCAAACTGCTGATGCGCTTCTATGATGTCAACAGTGGCGCGATCCTGATCGATGGCCATAACATCCAGGATTTCAAACGCGGCGATCTGCGCTGTATGTTTGGCATGGTGTTGCAGGATACCTGGCTTTATAACGGTACGATTATGGAGAACATCCGCTATGGACGCACCTCCGCCACGGATGATGAAGTCATCCAGGCTGCTAAGGCTGCGCGCGTCGATCACTTTGTCCGCACACTGCCGGAAGGCTATAACCTGGTGCTCAACGAGGAAACCACCAACATCTCCCAGGGCCAGATGCAGTTGATGACCATTGCCCGCGCCATCCTGGTGGACCCCACCTTTCTCATCCTGGATGAAGCCACCAGTTCGGTAGATACCCACACCGAGGTGCTCATCCAGAAGGCCATGGACACCCTGATGGAAGGTCGCACCAGCTTTATCATCGCTCACCGCCTGTCCACCATCCGCGATGCAGACTGGATCCTGGTGATGAAGGATGGCGACATCGTAGAACAGGGCAAGCACCAAAAACTGCTGGCCAAGAATGGCTTCTACGCCGAGCTCTACAACAGCCAGTTCGAAGGCAAACAGATCTAGCTCATCCAGGGATTAGAAAAGCAGATCGAATCCAGCCTCTTCCACTTTTCTGAAGGATTGAGGAAGAGGCTGATCCTTTTCAGCAAGCGTGGTGTCAATCGGAATCAGGTTGTTTCGCGTTCTCAGGAAATTTCAAATTCTACGCTCGTTGGCTCGGCTGCGCCGAGGGCCGCGCCGCGTGTGCCGGGCGAACAACCGCCCGCCATCAAGCAGAATTTACCTGGCTGGAAAACCTGTTTCCCGTTTTCATCAAACAGCATCAACATTTCGGGCTTGACCGTTATTTTTACGGTTTGGCTTTGTCCCGGCTCAAGGTGAATGCGCTGAAAGCCAATCAGTTGGCTGAAGGGCGCGGACAATCTGCCGTTGGGCGTGCTCAGGTAGAACTGGACAACTTCATCCGCTGCAACAGTGCCCGTGTTCTCGACTGTAACCGCCGCCTCGAAACCGGACGAGCGGGGCACAGTAAGCTGGAGATCGCGGTATGCAAAGGTTGTGTATGACAGACCGAACCCGAAGGGATAGAGCGGCTCTTCGGCCATGTAACGGTATGTACGGCCAGTCATGCTGTAATCCTCAAAGGGCGGCAACTGTTCGAGCGATTTAGGAAAGGTCAGCGGCAGCCTGCCGGCGGGTGCAATATCCCCAAAGAGCACATCGGCCACCGCTCGACCGCCCTCCATGCCTGGATACCAGACAAAGAGTATCGCCTCCACCATATCTTCCACATCGCCCAGTGCAATCGGGCTGCCGCCGGTCACCACTAGCACGATATTTGCGCTATGAATTGCCAGTTCTTTGATGAAGTCAACCTGGTTCTCGGGGAGCGAAATGTTCTCGCGGTCGCCATTGAGCGGCGAGAGAAGGGATTCACCCTCCTCGCCTTCGAGCTGCGGCGTAAGGCCGACGCAGACAATGGACACATCCGCAGACTGGGCCATGTACGGCGCCCAGGATTGTTTGATCTCACGCGGTTGGTTGAGCAGCGCGCCGGGGTGATACTCCATGCCCATGCCTTCGGGGATGCGCCCGGCGAGGCCCTCCAACAGAGTAATCATCTGGTTATTGAAGCCATAATAGTTGCCGAGTAGCGCTTCAATACTGGTGGCGGTGGGACCGGTGATGAAAATCTTGCGGGCAGAGGGCTTTATCGGTAGGAGGTTATTCTTGTTCTTGAGCAGGACAACGGATTCGGCCGCGGCGCGATAGGCCAACTGGCGATGCACATCACAGGCGACAACATCCATCGAAATGGATGTGAAGGGTACCTCTTCCGCGGGATCGAACATACCCAGTTTGAAACGTGTGGTGAGTGTGCGCGCCAGGGCGCGGTCAACATCCGCTTCGGTGATGATACCGCGCGCAATGGCTTCAGGTATTTCGCTGTAAACATGGTCACAGCCCATGTCGCAGCCGCGCTTGAGGGCCAGGGCTACCGTCTCAGCGGCGTCTTGAGTGACTTTATGATTAAGATGGAAATCCGTTAGTGCTCCGCAGTCTGAAACAACGTGCCCATCAAAGCCCCATTCACCGCGCAGGATATCTTCCAACAAAAGTTTGCTTCCATTGCAGGGCTCGCCGAGCATCCGGTTATAGGCGCCCATCACCGCTTCAACTTTAGCCTCCATAACCAGTTTTTTGAAGGCCGGCAGATAAGTATCGTAAAGTTCGCGTTTTGTAATGATAGCGTTGAAGGTGTGGCGGTCTTTCTCCGGCCCGGAATGAACGGCATAATGCTTGGCGCAAGCCGCCGCCTTGAGATATTTGGGGTGATCTCCCTGCAAACCTTTCACAAACTCAGAAGCCATTTCGCCGGTGAAGAAGGGGTCCTCGCCCCAGGTTTCCTGCCCACGTCCCCAGCGTGGGTCGCGGAAAATGTTCACATTGGGCGACCAGAAGGTCAGTCCCTGGTATTGCTCGGTGTAGCCATTACGACGCAAGGCTTCGTGGTATTTAGCGCGGGCTTCATCGCTGATGGCGGTGGCGATCTGTTGGATCAAATCTTTGTCCCAGGTGGCGGCCATGCCAATCGTCTGCGGGAAGACGGTGGCGCGCCCATTGCGAGCTACACCATGCAGGGCCTCGCTCCAAAAGTTATAGCTGGGAATGCCCAGGCGTGGCACGCCCTGTGCGGGGTGGTTCATCATCACCACCTTTTCATCGAGGGTCAGGCGGGAAAGCAAATCCTGAACGCGCTCGGGAAAGGGAAGTTTAGTATCAAGATAAGCAGGTTGGTCCATTAGGCATCCTTGGTTTAGAGTAGTAAATGTCTGAGCCTTCCTGGCCTTTCCTCTCCATTAAGAGCAGGAAGCCGAGGAGTAAGTTAACTAACCTCATCCAGCCCGATATATTCAAACCAGTCGAAATCGGCCGTATTTGCACTCGTTTGCCCGTTGCTGCTGGCGTACATCCCAATGTACGCCCCCACGAATCCTCCCGCGAAGGGGGTGCTCAATATTCGTCCGTCCACACCTTCAGCAACAGGTTGCCACGCCTCCGGCTCGGTTGCAATGTAGAAACTGTAGGCTTGCCCATCAGCCTCTACCTTGAAGTAGAAGCGATTGCCTTCGATGGGACGCTCAGTTAGCGTTACATCCGTACCGGTTGGAATCGGCAACAACCGTCGGATAGGTTCTGGGGTCGAACGTTTCACAAGGCGCACGTTCGTAGCCGTTCCCCCGGTTATGACAAAGCGGAAATGGAACTCGTTGTTCTGCAGGAGGACCAGCCCTGCGCATTCGTGCTCATATTGGGGACTGAACTCGAGTGCCGCCCGGACGGCAAAGCGCATATGCTGCTGCCGCCTTCCAATAAAACTCGGATTCGCCAGATCCATCAAGCGTTCAGGCCGCAGTCGTAAACGTAAATATCCTGGCCGCGCGCTGAGACTCCAGAAGTCATCGTGTGGCGTCCGCAGGAAGTTCCACTGGCATGCGAGAGTCCGGGTTTCGAAGTGATCACAGGCAGGGGAAGAGGGCCAGCGATGTTCGGGCAAGTCTGGAGCCTGCCATGAAGACTCAACCCGCCCGCTGCCGGGGGCAATCACAGGCCAACCATCCTCCCAGCGCACCGGAACAAGAAAAGTCTCGCGTCCAAGGTTATAGAAGTACCCTCCGTAGGGCCGCATGGCCAGCAGGACCATCCACCACTCGCCGAATTGAGTCTCGACAAGATCTGCATGCCCCGTGCCCACGATTGGGTAGTCCAGCCCCAGGTGTCGATGGGTCATGATCGGGTTACGACGGTTCCCTTTATAAGGTCCCGTAATCTTTACACTGCGCGCAATCGTCACGGCATGGTCGTGTTCCGTTCCCCCCTCGGCAATCATCAAATAATATTGTCCGTTGATTTTGTACAGATGAGGCGCCTCTGCCCAGGCTGCATCCCTGGCCGCTCCACCCCAGAGCACATACGGATCGCCGATGAGACGCATCGCGCCCAGATCCAACTCCTGGAGCCAGATTTCGTTCTGCCCTACATACTGGCCGTTGGCTACCGGCCGGTTGCCAACATACCACGCACGGCCATCGTCGTCAAAGAACAGGGAAGGGTCGATGCCTGGGGCGTTTTCTAACCAGTACGGCTCTGACCACGGCCCGGCAGGATCGGTTGCCGTCACAATGAAGTTGCCTTTTTTCGATGTTCCATCCACCAGGGTATTGATCACGTAGAAAGTACCCCTGGCATAACGAATGGTCGGCGCGTACAACCCACCTGAGGCGCGCACGCCATCCAGGGGCAGTTGCGAAGGCCGATCCAAGACATGGCCCAGTTGGCGCCAGTTGACAAGGTCGCGGCTGTGGAAAATCGGTAGACCTGGGAAATATTCGAACGTAGAGTTCACCAGGTAATAGTCCTCGCCCACTCGACAGATTGAGGGATCAGGATAGAAACCTGGCAGAATAGGGTTACGATATATTCTAGGCAAGGGTTGCTCCTTTCTTCAGTAGAACTCGTCGTTAGGTGAAGCCAGTTTTACGATAAAAGCCGTAAGGGCAGAAGGCTATGGGTCGTAATTCACGATTGATGCCCAGAAAGCTCTAATTTTCCCGCTTGTTGGAATACTTGTGGCATTTCACAAGCACTTCGTCTACATAAATATCCTCTGGCACCACGCCTTTACAGATTTCCATGACGTCCGGGCACCGGCCTGCGAATTTACAACCCTGGCGTAGATATTCCTCCTGTTCAAGTTCGGCCAGGGTGACGGTATCCCTCCAGCGCAGCTTTGGGTCTGCCTGGGGAATGGAATCGCGCAGAAGTCGTGAATAGGGATGCCTGGGATTCATTAACACCTGCTCAACCGTTCCCATTTCGACAATATTGCCGCGGAACATGATGGCGATGCGGTCGCTGACGTAATACGCTGTCGCCAGGTCATGAGTGATGTAGAGAATGCTCACACCCAGCTCATCCCTGAGTTGTTTGAAAAGGTTAACAATGGACATGCGTAAAGAAGCATCCACCATCGAAACTGGCTCATCGGCGATAATCAGTTTCGGATCGGTTACCAGCGCCCGGGCGATCGAGATGCGCTGGAGTTGACCGCCGGAAAATTCATTTGGGTACTTCCCGGCAAATTCCTGATAGGTCAGGCCGACCAAGCGTAGTTTTTGATCGATCCATTCAATGGCTTCTGGTTTTGACCTGGCTAATCGGTAGTTGTGCACGGTTTCGTGGAAATAGGAATCCACCGTCCGCAACGGGTTAAAGGTGCTGAACGGATCCTGGAAGATCGCTTGCACACCCTTGGTGATCCAAACCTTCTCCTTGTGGATTTGCTGTTTTCCATCGTGGTAAATCATCCCAGAGGTGGCTTCTTCAAACCCGAGAACAACCTTCGCCGTGGTGGTTTTCCCACATCCGCTTTCTCCAGCCAGGGTGAAAATCTCGGCTGGCTTGATATAAAAGCTGACATGATCTGTGGCTGTAAGGGTGATCCTGGCGATCACGCTGCCCTGGGAGTACTGTTTGGTCAGATCGCTTACCTCAAGCAGCTTTTCCATTATTTCCTTCTCCGACTAACCAGCAGGCGACTTTATGGTTTTCACTCAGATGAGAGAAGTCCGGCATTTGCTGCATGCAGATCTTATGAACATGCGGGCAGCGCGGATGGAAGGGGCAGCCGTCAGGCGGGTTCACCAGCGAGGGCGGGCTGCCAGGTACACTACTTCGCATGTTCTTATCTCCGAACTTGGGCAGCGAGTTGATCAAGAATTGAGTGTACGGATGCTTCGGCTGACCAAAGATATCCTCCGTGGTCGCCTCTTCAACGATTTTCCCGGCATACATAATGCCAATCCGATCTGCTATGTTAGCGTGCACGCCCATATCGTGGGTGACCAGGATGATGGTATTCCCAAGATTCTCCTGGATATTCTTCAACATCTGGATCACACCCCGCTGCACGACCACATCCAGCGCTGTGGTGGGCTCATCGCCGATCAAGATGCTCGGTGCCAGCAGCGAAGCCAGTGCAATGGTTACGCGCTGACGCATTCCACCCGAAAGCTGGTGTGGGTAGACGTCAAGGATATTTTTAGGTAAGCCCAGCGTCAGGATCTGCTTGCGGGCCAGTTCGAGGATCTCTTCCCGGCTACGCCCGCTGACATGGCTGCCAATGAAATCCTCGTAGGTCTCTCTCAGCTTGAGCACTGGGTTGAGAACGCTCATCGAGCCTTGCGGAATATAGGAGATGTATTCCATTCGCAGCTTGCGCTTTTCTTCCGGGCTCATCCCGGTGACATCCACTTCATCCCAGTGGAGACGGTAATAAACCTTGCCGCTGATCAGGCGCAGGGGTGGCACGATGTCATTGTACAGCGCTTTCAACAGCGTGGTCTTGCCGCATCCACTTTCGCCGGCGATGCCGTAAATTTCGTTTTCATAAATTCTCATTTCTACATCGTTAACGGCTTTGACAATCTTCTGCGTACCACGCATTTCCAGGATATAGAAAGCTTTGAGATTTTCAGTTCGTAGGATCGTACGTTTCTCTTTTGCCATAGCCGCATCTCCTCTACGTTCCAACCCGCTGGATGCGTGTTCTGGGATCGAGATACTCACTGATGCTGACCGAGAGCCAGTAGAGAGCAATAAACAAGAAGAGTGACAAAACCACTGGAGTCAAGACCCACCACCAGCGTCCTAATAGAATAGACTGGTAGAACATCGCCCAATTCAACATCGTGCCCAGGGTGGGAATGTTGAGATTGACCAATCCAAGGAATGCTAGCGTTATCTCTAACCCAATCGCCCATGCGATATTATTGATCAAAGTCGAGAAGATCAACGGCATGGCAAAGGGCATGTATTCGTTCAATACCAGTTTGACAGTCCCCGTACCTGAAAGGATGGCTGTCTGGGTGAACTCCTGCTCACGCAAGCTCAAGATTATCGAGCGAATCAGGCGCGCGTCCCATGCCCAACCGAAGAAAGACAATAACAACCCCAGAACAACCAGGTTCATAAACTTTCGCACCATCATGGCGAACATCACCATAATTAGAAAGATTGGGATCACCAGCAGGCTGTCGCTGATAAACATCAATATCCGGTCGGTTGAGCCTCCTTTATATCCGGCAACCATGCCGACCAGGATGGCGATCAGCCTTGAAACCAATCCGGCGATGAGGGAGATGATCAAGGAATTGCGCACCGCAAAGGTAGCCTGCCAGAAGATATCCTGCCCGTTCGAATCGGTGCCGAGCAGGTACTCAGCCGAAGGTTTCATATCTTTCGGAACGACATTCCATAAAGTGGGGTCATAGGGTGAAAAGATGGAAAGTAAGGCCAGGATCAGGACGATCACAAGGACGACGAAGCTGAAGGAGAAACGATAATCTCTGAATAAATCTTTGAGGACTGTCACGTGATTGATCTCCTAATAGTATCTCACCCGCGGGTCAAACAAAGGGTAAGTCAGGTCGACGATCAGAATCGCCGTGGTGATACCAACAATAGAAAAGATAGTGATCCCCATGATCAGGTTGTAATCGCCTCTAATGATAGCGTTATAAAGCAGCATTCCCATGCCAGGATATGAAAAAACGATCTCTGTAATCAGCGCCCCGCTGAAGATTTGTCCAAGCGAAAGCGCCAGGCCGGTAATTTGCGGTAGTAAGGCGTTGCGAATGATGTACTTGTTCACAATGCGGCCTTCGGTAACGCCGCCCAGTTTGGCATACTGGACATAATTTTCCGCATTGATGTTCTGTACAAGCAGCTTCATCGTTTGGAACGTGACTGCCCCTCCTAAGATGCTTAACGAGAGGGCAGGCAAGGCCGAATGCCAGAGAACATCTTTGATATAGGCCCAGGTGAAAGTGGGTATGGCGCCCATGGACGCCCCGCCTGTAACCGGGAACCAGCGAAAGACAAGCGTTGAAGAAAAAAGCAAGAGCAATGCGAAGGCAAAGATGTAATAGGGCAGCGGGCGGATTACCATGGCAATGGCATCGAGGGCTCGCGACCAACCCTTCCGAGAGTAGTAACCCGCTAGCCCGCCGATGATATTTCCTAATATCCATGAGATGGCGGTTGTGGTCAGCAAGAGCCCCAAAGTCCAGGGCAAGGCAATGGCAATCAACTGGTTAACGCGTGTGGGGAAATTGAAGAAGGAAACGCCGAAATCGCCACGGAACAGCCTGCCCCAAAAAGCCCAGTATTGATCGAGCCAGGAGCCCTGCAAGCCATACATCTCGGTCAGGTCGCGGATGATGCCATCCATTGCGCCCGGTTCCAGTGTTGCACCGCGCGCCCTCAATACACCTACCATTGCCATGACAGGGTCATTTGGGGTGATTCTGGGAATTAAGAATACAATGGTGATACCCAACCAGACGACTAAGAAGTATTGAATAAGACGGGGGATGAAATATCGTTTCACGAAGGACATGGTTATATCCTCTTGCGCTATTCAATTCGAGTCAACCAAGTTTATCTCTTATCAGGACAAACCACTAAAGAAGTGATAAAACAACCTCCCTGGGCGGGTGTCCCGCCCAGGGATTATTGTAACATGTTGAAGTACCTTACGCGCCAGTGGCTTTCAGGAATGGAGTAAAGTACTTGAAGTTGGGCCAGTGGGTATAAGGCTCATTATAGGCATTTTCGCTGCCAGGCCAGTTGGTCCAGTAATATTCATCCCAGCCGACAAAGCCGATGTATCCATAGGTCGGTACGCCGGGCATATTCTTGACCGCTTCCTTGAGGCCCTCGGTGCCGATGGCAATGACCTGCTCGGTATTGAAGGGATCCGTCTCGCGCAGCCTCTTGATGACGTCGTCCATCGTGTCACTCGACCAGCGCGAGTAAATGCCCTGGGTGCGCTCTCCCAGAGGCTTCTTATAGGCGGAGTTCCATCTATCGAGCACGCGATACAGGTCGGGACCTGCACCCCAAGGCTCCTGCGCAGGCCAGTTGCCGCTCACATCAAAGTCGCCGACGGCCTGCGGGCCATCATTTTGTTCCATTGAAAGCATCTCGGCATCGATGCCGAACTTCTTCCACTGCTGCACGGCAGCAGCAGCATTGCGAGCATCATGGTTGGAAAGTACAGTGCCACACATGTAGGAGATCCTGAAGGGCTTGCCATCAGGCAGCAGCCACTTGCCGTCCTTATCCCTCTTGAAGCCATTCTTCACCAGCAGCTTTTCAGCAATATCCGGGGCAAACTTATACCAGCCCAACCCAAAAGCCTTTTCCTGGAATTCCGGAGTGTCAGGGAAGACATAGCCGCGGTTCTTGGCGTATTCTGCGATACGCTTCGGCGCATCCGCATCATAGGGCGCGAAGGTTTCGCCATCGCCAATATCGAGGGTGAACTCCTTCAACCAGTCTTGCATCGGCTCGATATAATCCTTGGGGTAAGGGCCAAGGTGCGGGACGTGCACCGGGCTCAAGGTGCCGGTGCAATCGACCGCGATGCTCGTATATTCCACGATATCGATCGCCAACACCAACGCCCAGCGAACATCGACATTGTCGAATGGCGCCCGGGCGGTGTTGAAGAGGATGCCGGTGATGCAGGGGTCGTTGTTCACCACGAACGGGAAGGTGGGCTGGTAGGCGCGCGATGTCTTCGACTGCGCTAAAAGCGCCTTGAGGCCATCGGCCGAGAGTTCCGCCACATCCAATTCGTGAGTCAATTGCGACAGGATCTGGGCGCCCTCGTTTTCAAAAGCCTGAAGGATGATGTACTTGGGCTGCGGCTCACCATTCATGATGCCGGTCGGGCTCTTATCCCAATCTTCGCGTTTTTCCCAGGCAGTCCAGAACCCCTGGGGATCAAAGCTGTGTAACTTGTAAGGGCCACAGCCTACATACGGATTGAAGGTAAACGTGACCGGATCTGTTTCCTTCTCGAAGATGTGCTTGGGAAAGAACCTGGTGCAACCCCAGCGGTCGAGGAAGGTGGTGTGGAAGCGAGAGTTGGGCTGCTTCAGTTCAAATTTGACTGTGTAATCATCCACAGCAGTTACAGAGGCTACGTTATCTACAAAGAAGGAGTTGGCATTGAAGCCTGTAAACTTCATCAGAGTCTCGATCGTAAAGACCACATCGGCAGCGGTGAAGGGCTCGCCGTCAGACCAGGCGACATTCTTGCGCAAAGGAACTGTAAGGCTCTTGAAATCCGGGCTATACTTCGGATCTCCGTCCGCAACACCATTGATGATCTTGCCGGTGGCGAAGTCGACTGACCAGAACGGCTCGTCAGCCAGGTTCTGCATGCCGCGGTCTTGCCATTTCCAGCCAACCCATTGGTTGAAGTTGTCGGGTGTCCCAACACGCCCGGTGAGTTGCCTGGCGATCAAAGTCTCCCGACGAGGGAAAGTCCCCATCACTTCGGCTACCGCTTCTTGTGTCGCAGTAGGTGCAGGCGTGGGGGTAACCTCTTTGATGACCTCCACGGTTTCGATAACCTTTTCACCAGCTTTCTCCACGATCCTGGTTTCTACAACCGTGATTTTCTCAGGGGTTGGAGTTGCGTTAGGGCCACAGGATGCCAGGAACACTCCACAACTTCCAGCGGCAAGGAATTTCAATAAATCACGTCGATTTACTTTATCAGACATTTCATCCTCCTGAAATTCTTTGAATGTTTTACGAGTCAGTTACTCAAACCAAAGGAACGGTTATGGATGTTGTTTCTTTGTCGGCAATAGACAGCCTCCTTTTTTGTGTTTCAGGATATTGGAGAGCACGAATTTCTGATCACAAGCTCGGTGGGAATGACACACAAATTGTCACCTTCGGCGGATTTCGTTGGAAAGGACTCTCCTTTCACCAACTGCATAAGCATCTCCGTTGCCACGGTCCCCATCTTCTCAATAAATTGATCAATGGTTGTCAGAGGTGGGTTAAGGTAAGTGGCTTCGGGCAAATTGTCAAACCCGATCACGGATAAGTCTCCGGGGATTTCTAGGCCAAACTCTCTGGCAACCTGGTAAACACCTGTCGCAGACATATCATTGGCTGCGAAAATCGCCGTTGGGCGATCGGCGAGCGATAAAAGCTTGCGGGCACAGGTAAGGGCAACTTCGATGGTATAGTCGCCAATCGCAACCAATTCTTCATCTTCAGGAATACCAGCCGCCGCCAGCCCATCCTTGTATCCCTGAAAGCGCTGCTTCGCGCTGGCCAGGGTCAGCCGCCCGGTGATGCAGCCAATGCGGCGGTGACCCAGGCCGGTAAGGTAGCTCATAGCCGATATAGCGCCTTTGTGATTAGTAGAGATCACCGCAGGGAAATCTGGGGTTTCATTATTGGGGTCAATAATGACCAGCGGAGCGGGCGTGCTAAAGTAAGTAGATGTCGGTGTGACTACAATCACCCCATCAGTAATCCCACCGTTCAGCAGCGTCACGTGAGAGCGCTCGTAGTGGGCTACATTTTCTATGTCCGCGCCTCCCCCGATTTTCCCTCGCAGTTCTTTATCAAGTTTTGCATCCCAACTCCCGCTCGTGTAGATGAGTAAGTCTTGATCAAGTTGGGCAATTGCCTGATTTACCCCACGCATGATTTCGTGACAATAGGGAGAAGCTACATCAGGTATGATCATGCCAATCACATTGGTGCGATGGCTGCGCATACCGCGTGCGGCCAGACTGGAGGTGTACCCCAACTGTTTGATCACAGCCTTAACCTTTTGGGTGGTCTCCTCAGCAACGTCAACCTTGCCGTTCAATACCCGCGAAACAGTAGAAACCGAGACACCGGCTGTTCTCGCTACATCCTGGATCGTGATTGGTTTTCGGGTATGTTTCATATTTTTTTTGGGTGATAACGTTCCCGGTAGCATTACCGGTAACGTTATATGGTAATTATTGCAAAAAAACACTATAATGTCAATACTTAAAAAGCTAAATATCCTTGAATTTCTGAAGGACTTTTCGTTTAAACCTCTCCTGTTGGGTATCTGCTGATCTAAACACAGGCGAGTGAGGGCTAAGAATTCGATTTCAATCATGTTGAGCCAACTGGCAGACTTGGGTGTGTAGTAGAATTCAAATTGCTCTGCTAAAGCCTGGGCTTCGTCTGCTGGAAGATTCTCATAGAAGACGCTGAATATTTGGTTTACAATCTATTCAATAAGCAATTTGATAAAACAAATAAAAAAGCCGACAGATTTATTCTTGGAGGGATGCTGAATGGGAACAAAAGCTAAATTTCACGGCCTGGCGTTTGGTGGGTTAGAGACAGCCGAACATTTGAGCGACGAACAGATCGATGCGCGGGCGCGGGAATTATTCAGGCAGCTCACACGGGATGAGAAGATTAAGATGATGTCTGGAGACCCGCCGTTCTGGCCAGGCATGGCCGATATGTTGGGAGGTGGCTACGCCGACCATCCCTGGGTGGCAGGCGCTGTGCCGCGGTTGGGTATCCCCGGTGTGCGCTTCGCAGACGGCCCGCGTGGGGTGATCATGGATGGCGGTACCACCTTCCCAGTCTCCATGGGCCGCGGCGCTACCTTTGATCCCGAACTGGAAGAACGAGTGGGCAATGTGATTGGGTGCGAGCTTCGCGCAATGGGTGGGAACTTCTTCGGTGGTGTGTGCATCAACCTGCTGCGACACCCGGCCTGGGGGCGCGCGCAGGAAACCTACGGCGAAGATCCTATTCACTTGGGTGAGTTTGGGGCCGCCCTGATGCGCGGTGTTCAGAAGCACGTGATGGCCTGCGCCAAGCATTATGCCCTGAATTCGATGGAAAACGCTCGTTTCAGCGTGGATGTGACCATCGCGCCCCGCCCGCTCCACGAGATCTACCTGCGCCATTTCAAGCGCGCTGTGGATGAAGGCGTTGCTTCGATCATGAGCGCGTATAACGGCGTCAACGGCGAGTGGTGCGGGCAGAACTACATACTGCTCACCAGTATCCTCAAGCAGCAGTGGGGCTTCCAGGGCTTTGTGATGACCGACTTCATCTTCGGCATGCGCGATTCCAAGAAAGCTGCGCTGGCCGGGCAGGATATCGAGATGCCCTTCGATATGATACACAAACAGCACCTCAAGGGACTGGTGGAGCGCGGGGAAGTTCCGAGCGAGCGCATCGATGACGCTGCGTTGCGCGTGCTGCGCCAACAGGTTCGTTTCGCCCAGGGCCGCGATCCGCGTGAGTATTCCCTGGATGTAGTCGGCAGCGAAGCCCATCGTAAGGTCGCCCGCGAGGCGGCAGAAAAGGCAATTGTTCTACTGAAGAACGAAGGTGCACTGTTGCCATTGAAAGGGATAAAGAAGGTGGCGGTGATCGGCAAACTGGCCGCCGTGCCGAACACCGGCGACGGCGGTTCTTCGAGCACGCGCCCGCCTTATGTGATCACCCCACTCCAGGGGCTGCAAGAAGCGCTGGAGGGACAGGCAGAAATCATTTATGACGATGGGGGCGACCTCGCCCGAGCAGCGCGGGCTGCCCGCGAAGCGGAAGTGGCAATCGTGGTTGCCGGTTACACAAAAGAGGATGAAGGCGAGTACACTTCACCCGATTCGATGGTCGAACTGTCGAAGAATTTTCCACCACCTACACCCGAAGAAATGCCTATCGCGCAGGCAATGATGGCAAATATGGCAGCGACAACCAGCATTCCCAACACCATGCCTCCGGGCGGAGATCGCAAATTGCTGACGCTGCACCCCGATGATGAAGCGTTGATCCAGGCAGTTGCTATGTCCAACCCGCGCACGGTGGTAGCAATGATGGGAGGAAGCGCGATTGTCACTGAGAACTGGCGCGGGCAGGTGCCAGCGATCCTTATGCTGTGGTACCCGGGAATGGAAGGCGGACGTGCATTCGCGGATATCCTGTTGGGGAAAGTCAATCCGAGCGGCAAGCTGCCCTGCGTCTTTGCTGCCCGGCCCGAGGATCTTCCCTATTATGACATGAACGCCAAGGCGATCACTTACGATCTATGGCATGGCTACCGCAAGCTGGAGCGGGATGGATCTATCCCGGCATTCCCATTTGGATTTGGGTTGAGTTACACCACCTTCGAGTATGATCACCTTCGCCTGTCCGATTTGTCGCTGGGTGCGCTTGATACCCTCACCGCCACACTGGAAGTGACCAACTGTGGACCGGAATCCGGAGACACCGTAGTCCAGTTTTATATTTCCGCGCCAACCTCGCGAGTCGAGCGCGCTCCGAAAGAGCTAAAGGCTTTCCGGCGGATTGGGTTGAAACCAAGCGAGACCAAAACTATCCAGGTAGACATCCCGGTCAAAGATCTCGCCTATTATGATGAGCATTCGGGCTGGACGGTGGAACCAACCAGTTACACGCTGATCGTTGGACAGCACTCGCTGGATGAACGAGCGCTGCGAGCGGAGTTTAAGATCGCCTGAACTTAAGACCAACCCTATTCTATCCATCCAACATCATGTCCCTGACGTTGAAGCGCGGCAGTCGAAATACGGGCGTACCTACCTGTATGGTTCCTATAAGCTAACAGATCGTTTTTATACTATACCCCGTAATAAGGTTTCAAATTTCCTTCCGTATTCAACGTAACTTCGAAACATCTCTCCCGCTGTAGCTGCGATGTTCGAGTCGTGCTGTACCAGGTTCAGGTGTGGCTCCATCGAAAAGCCTCCATCATAGCCGTTCTGCACCAGATCTCGCACGATGCGCGCTACCTCACCCTCCCCTTCACCGGGGAGGGTGTACTTCACGGTCTGTTTTTCCTGATCCCAAATGGCGTCCTTGATGTGCACATAAAGGATGTGCTCTTTCACCTGCCGGTAAAATTCCCAGCTCGATTGTCTTGGATGTGGAACCGGTTTGGACCAGTCCGCCGAAAAGACCGGGTTCCCGGTGTCGAAAACAAGCTTCAACCCTGGCACATTTTCCAGCAGCTTCAGTGTATGTTGCCAGCTCATCCCCCCATAATTCATGCAATTCTCGTGCACTGGCGTCAGCCCTGCATCCTTGAACATCTCAGTCAAAATCCGCATCCGGCGGAATCGCTCTGCTTCCAGTTGATCCCAGGCGCTGCGCTCCCCCAGCACTGCGTAACTCATCACCCGCACCATTCGGGCGCCCAAACGCCGCATCCGGGGAATAGCCCGCCGGGCTTGTGCCAGGCTTACCTCGAACGGATCGGTGATCTTGCTTGCCCAATTCCCAATTGCTGAGCCAAAACAATTCACCTGGATTCCCGCTGCTCCGAATTGTTCTAAAACCGTCTCGAAATCCCTCTCCGGAATATCGTGGATATTGACCCCGCCAATATTACGAGACTCGATATACTTCCAGCCCAAAGCCTGTGTCGCTCGGATTTGTCCAGCCAGGTCAAAGGCGGCTTCATCTGCAAATCCAGTCAGGTACATAATTTTAAATCCTCTCTCAGCAGAATTATTGCTCTTCTTCGTGAAATCTGTTTACAAATCCGTTAGCGAACTTGCTGTGCTTAGTCTTTCTGCTTGCCCGGTGTCGTATTGACGATCAACCGCTTCAACCACTGCTCATACGCCTGCCCATCCAGCGGCAGGTTCACAGGCTGGCCAATGATTGTGGAATAGATCATCGCGTTGGCCAGCTCGACGGAGTGGATCCCTTGCTCGGCCGGCGCAATCAGTTCCGACCCTGTCTGGATGGCGTTCACAAAGTTAACTAGCACTGCTGCGTGCAGGTCGCCAGGGCTATCGAACGAAAACGGGATCATCGTGACAGGCGGGGGGTCATACAAGGATTGGGAAGCACGTAAAAAATCGATTGCCGGGACATTATTGCGTATAAATGTTAGCGTCCCATTTTCCAACACCAGTTTACCTCGCTCGCCGACGATTTCGAGCCGGTTGGTGCCAGGCGCTTCCCCGGTCGAAGTCGTAAACACCCCTCGGCATCCATTGCCATACTCCAGGTATGCGGTCACCTCATCTTCGACCTCGATTTTATGCCGTTGCCCAAACCGGCAGTGTCCCCACACTTTATCGGGCATGCCAAACAGCCACTGCCACATATCCAGGTTATGGATCGCCTGGTTGAGCAGCACACCGCCACCTTCGCCTTTCCAGGTCGCCCGCCAGTTGCTGGAGGCATAATAAGCCTCAGTGCGGAACCAATCCGTCAGGATCCAATGGATGCGTAGCAGCTCTCCTAATTCACCGCCCTCCAGCAGTTCTTTGATCTTTCTGAAATGCGGATCGACGCGTTGTTGGAACATGGCCGCAAAAACCAGCCGCCTATCCTGATGCGCCCCGATCAGGCGCTCGCAGTCCGCCTTGTGTACCGAGATGGGCTTTTCGACCAGCACATGGTACCCTGCCTCCAAAGCCGCTATACCAATGGTGGTATGCGCATAATGCGGCGTTGCGATCAACACCGCTTCGCAAGGATGCTCATCCAGCAGGGCCTGGCTCTCGGTATACGCTCGGCATTGGTATTTTTCGGCTGCCGCCTGCGCCCGTTCTGGAAGGATATCACAAGCCGCCGTTAGCTCCACCGTTTCCAGCCTGGCGATATTGCCCAGGTGTAAATTGCCAATCACCCCCACCCCGATCAACCCCAGCTTTACTTTCTCCATCGAATATCATCCTCCTTTGCAATTCCTCATTTTCCCATTCCTCAACCCTTGCCAACCGGCTCGGACAGCTCAGTGATAGCGGCAGCAGTCCTGCGCCAGCTTCATGTACCAGCGCATCCGCCCGACGCCCGTTCCCGCTGCCAGCGAACCGGCAGTCGTTAACAGCAGGCCGCCTGTCGCGCCGGCTTTATGAAAGTCTTCCACAACACGCTGCCGGATTTCATCCGGCGAACCATTGCGCAATAAAAACGGGGGCGTATGCCCATGAATGAACGCGTCCGGCATCTTCTCGCGGATGGTGGCGACATCGATTTCAGGGCCGTAATTCACCTCGCGAATCCCCAGCTCATACTGCATTTCCATCAGGTGACCCATCGCGCTGTCCGAATGCTGGTAGCGGCGCGCATTACCCGGCGCCATCGCCGCAAGCACCTTCTCCAGGACCGGGTAACAAAACTCGCGGAAGAGCTTCGGGCTGAATAGCGCCGAGTTGTCGTCGGTGATCCACCAGCCCGGTTCCGTATTCCCAGAAAATGCGCGCAACACCTGGTTGAACTCGACCATCTTGACCGCCAGGATGTCCCGGAAGCGGCGCATGAGGTCAGCGTGATCGTACATCCAGAAGATGGCTGTTTCGACGTCCAGAACCGAAGTCATGATGGTGGCCGGGCCGCGGCTGCCATCCCCCAGTTTAGGCAAAGGGCGTCCTTCGCGCCGCCGCTGCTCCCATTCCTTCCTGTAAGCTTCCGGGATGGCCCAGGAGCGCATATCCGTCGCGTCGGCTTCATCCAGGATGCGGGCAAACTCGTCCGGGTCTTTGGTGACCGCTGTCAGCCAGGGCGTACTGTTTTCGTGGTACTTAAACTCACAGCGAAATAGATTCTCGATGCGGCGCGGATTATTCTCAAACGTATCCTCGTCGAAAAACATCTTTCCCACATACTGCTGCGTGATCTGGTTCACTTCATAGTGGAGCGCATCCCGGTAGGCTTTATCTTGGTAATAGCGGATGGTTGAGGGGACATGCATCAATCCAAAGATCCAGTGATCGTCCGGCGTGAAATCGACAGCGCAGCGCGGTTTTTCCGTAGAAAATGGAAGACAGCGCGTGTTTTCTTCCCAGAAAGCCTCTGTATCAAGATCGCGGGTGAGTTCCATAAATTCAGGCTCAATGATCGGCATGATTATCTCTTGTGAATGAACCGGGCTTCCACTGTGTAAAATCGTATAGGTTGTTCTTTCATTCCGCCATTTTAACCATATGGCGGGTTTTGTCAAATGTTCGGTATATTGGGTTTACAATCCACTTACAATCTATAAAACAACTAATCCCCAAAGTGCCTGAAGAACCAGCGTTTGGTAATTTCTGCCGAGATAAAGTACAACAGGCCTACGATCCCGAAGATGACCAGCAGGTAAGCCAGCGGCGCGGGTTGGTAATCTTTTACATTGCGGGTCAGTAAATAATCAGCCTGGACGTGCAGCGCCGCGATCATTTTGTCTTAATACGGCTGTCAATCCTGTGAGCGTCAATTTCCAGAGAGATGTTCGATTGAATTAGCGCATGATGACTGGCAAGAAAATCGAACAGGTCTCGAAGACCGTCACCGCTGAGCGGCTCGGGATGCCATTCACGAACACCGTAACCAGAACCGGGCCGGGGTGCAAGAAGGCCGGCGGGAGCGTGGTGACCGTGCTGTCCGAGAACGGGCTGCTGGAGTCTGCTAAGGCCCATCCAATCTGCCCGCTGTCGATGCGCCTCACTTGCACCTGGGGGATGTTGCTGGCCGAGTTGGTCGTCCCGCCGCCAGACGCTTCGCTGAATTTTCGCCCACGGAAGCCGCTGCCGGTCGTCTCCAAGGAGGCGCACATATTCAGCGGGAAGCTGTAATCATCCACTGTGGTCCGCCAGCTATTGAGATACCCCAGGCCTGGGTCGAAGATCTCACTGCTGTCCAGAGCGGCGGCAGTTGAGGAAGTCCCACCGCTGACCAATGCGTTCCCACTGGGCAGCAATGTCAGTGCGAAATAGAAGCGCTCTGTGGCAAGGTCTGCAAGGCTGCTCCAGGTCTCCGTAACAGGATCGTAAATCTCGGTCGCTTTGGTGATCCCACTGTTATCGTAACCGCCCACAACCAGCACGCGTCCATCGCCCAACACCAACGACTGGTGATAAGTCCTGGCGACGATCATGTCGCCGCTGTAACTCCACGCGTCCAGCAACGGATCGTAGACCTCGGTCGACACAATCCGGCTGCTGCCCAGGTATCCGGACATCACCAACACCCGCCCGTCTGCCAGAAGCGCGGCGCTGTGGAACCTGCGGCCTGCGTTGAGGCTGTCCGCCAGGGACCAGGTTCCTGTCGCAGGATCGTAGATCTCAACGCTGTCCAGGCTCACGGAGCCATTCCAGCCGCCTGCCACCAACACCCTTCCATCTTGCAACATCGTAGCCGTGTGCCAGGAACGCGCCGCATTCAGGCTCGCCGTATAGGTGAAAACCTCAGTCGCCGGATCGTAAATCTCAGCCGTGCCCAGAATAGATCCGTTGGCTCCGCCCACGACCAGTACGCGCCCATCGGGGAGCAAGGTCGCCGTATGGTTCTCCCGAGGCGTGTTTAAGCTGTCCGTGTAGCTCCACGACCCGCTGCCGGGGTCGTAAAGCTCGGCGCTGTCCAGTGTAACGGCAGCGAATCCTTGCCCTCCTAACACCAATACGCGCCCATCCGCCAGGAGTGTGGCGCTGGGGCGGTACCTGCTTTCATTCATCACGCCCGTATCCGTGATCGAGGCCGGATTGAGACTGGCGATCTCGGCCGTGGTGGCAAAACCGGCGGAAGTTTTACCCGCTGCGATCAGCAGGCTCCCATCCAGCAGTTGGGTGACCGTGTGACCGGTGCGGCTGCGGTTCAAAGTCATCCCAACAGACCAGGCGCCGTCGCGCGGGTCGTACAATTCGGCGCTGCTCAGATATAAGCCCCCCGCCGCGACCAGCACCTCGCCGCTGGGCAATAAAGTAGCCGTATGAAAGGCTCTGGCGGCGTTCAGGCTGTCCGTGGTGCTCCAGGTGCCTGCCGCCGGGTCGTAGATTTCGCATTCGAGGGTTTGTGCATTCCCGGAATCGAGACCCCCGGTGACCAACACACTGCCATCCGGCAGCAGCGTGGCGCTGTGCTGTCTTCGCGCCGCGTTTAGATTGCCGGTCGTAGGTGACCACGTTCCGGCTACCGGGTCGTAGATTTCCGAGCTGTCCAGGCTGCCCGCCGCGCCATGCCCGCCTGCCACCAAAACTTTGCCATTCGTCAGCACAGTCGCCGAGAGATATTGCCTCCCGCTGCCCATATTCCCTGTGCTGCTCCACGTTCCTGCAACCGGATCATAGATCTCAGCGCTATCTTTATAAGCTCCGCCGCTGCCATAACTGCCTGCCGCCAGTACTTTGCCATCTGACAGCAAAACTGCCGCGTGGGCGCGTCGCGTCGTGGTCATCGAGCCCGTCGAACTCCACGTTTCGCTCACCGGGTCGAAGATTTCCGCACTATCCAGCATCGCGATGCTCCCCTGCCCGCCAGTAACCAGCACCCGTCCATCTTCCAATAAAGTGGCAGTGTGCGTTGATCGGGCCTCTCCCAGGCTGTCGGTTTCGCTCCATACCCCGCTCAGCGGGTCATAGATCTCACACGAAGCCAGCTTGCCGGAGGCGTTTGCGCCTCCAGCTACCAGCACCCGCCCGTCCGCCAGCAGCGTAGCCGTGTGCTCACGGCGTTCCGTGTTGAGACTCCCGGTCACGCTCCAGTCGCCGGTCAATGGGTTGTACAGCTCCGCGTCGGTAAGGGGGCTCGCATCCGAGCCGCCTGCTACCAGCACCATCCCGTTCGTCAAGAGCGTCGCAGTATGCTGGCCCCGCGCCGTATTGAGATTCCCGGTATTGCTCCAGGTATTTGCCATCAGCAGGTTAGCCGCCTGGCTGGCTGCTCCCCCCAGGCCGCTATCCAGGGATTTCGCCAGGATCGGTTGTAAAGGCAGCACTGTTAGAATCGAAAGGATGAATACCATGCGAAAAAATCGCTTGAAAATCGACTGGATGGACATGAAAACTCCTTCTCTTTGATTTTGTGAAATTTCCCGGTTTGCAAATCGAATAAATACTACCATAATTATCACATATACCCCTTGATTCTAATCACCATCTAATGAAAATGGCAATCGATCATTTCCCTATAGCTGCACCCATTCAGCAAAACACTCCCGGGGGCGGGAGTGTTTTAGTGGTCGAAAATGGAGAATCAGCATTCTGCACATCATTGACCAGCTATTCCTCTGCAAAAACATAATCAAAAGCCGCAACCAACCCAGGGAAACTGCCCGTACTGGCCGAGAGCCCAACCTGGCCGGCTGAGAAGGTATTATCGTAGCCTTTGTCTACAAAGATATCGTTGACAAACAAACTTAGCTCATTGCCGCGGCAGTGCCCGGCCACCTGGTTATAGGCCCCCGGACGGCCGTCGATGGCGGGTGAATTGAGCGAGGGATTCACAATCAGCGACATCTGCCCATTCCATACTTTGCCAATCCGGTAATAGCCATCGAAGGCGATTTCGAAGAAATAGTAATTGTTGATATCCTGGAAACGACACACCACGCCATAATAGGAGGTCGGTTGTTCCTGCGCCAGGGCAACTTGCGCCATAACGACTCCGTCTCCCAGGTTGTAGCCCGAGGTCACCACAACCTGGGTATCAGGGTTGCCGACCGAGAGATAAAAATGGTCGTTGGCGTAGTACCACTGGTTGGGGCCAGCGGTCTGCACCGGCCAACCGCTGGTAGGGTCGTTAAAATTATCGGTAAAATTGGAGAAACCGGGCAAGGCCAGCGTGGTAGGAGTAACCACGCCCCCTTGGGCGCCGCCAACCGCAATACTGGTCTGCTGGACATAGATGGCGACCTGGGTGGCGATCATGTCAGGCGTTGGCGCGCTGGCGCCGGCGGCGACGGTTTGTTGGGCGGCCATAGCGGCCTGAGTAGCCGGCAGGTCAGGCCCCGCCGTGCTGCCCACGGCTGCGGCAGTCTCGGCGGCCTGGATGGTGGCCTGCTGCGCCGCAATGGTGGCCTGCGGGTCGCCTTTGTCCGCCAGCGCACTGGCAGTCTGCTGGACGCCCAGGGCCACCTGCGTTTGGCGCAGCTCATCTTCCCTGCCGCTGTCGAAGGTGGGCAGGCTGCAGCCTGCCAGCAGGAGCAGGCTCAGGAGGATCAGGGTCCAGCGTTGGGAAGTGTATTGCCTGGTTCGCATCATGGGCCTCCAAAGGGGAACATAGCGCGCAGTTCGAAAACTGCGGGAAAGACGACTTTTATTGTAACATCACCCCCATCATAGAATGCCGCTAAGACGCGCCCAATCGCCTGAACGTACAGAATTGTTAGCCAGGCAGTTCCCCGGCATTGATCGATGGATTGGAGGTAGCCCTTTCACCCCCGCCTCATGCGTGGTCTCCGTGAGCGTTTTCCCTTCGCCCTGTACACCGAATTAATTGGACGAAGTTGTCTCACTATTATAGCCACAAAGGGTGGAGCTATACACCGCTGAGGCTATCAACAGGAGGAAAAAGATGTCTTTCTTTAGTTTGGCGAAAACCTCATGATCAACACCCTATCCTAATGGCCCATCAACCAATCAAGGGAATTCAAAATAAAAGTATCATTATCGTAATAAAAACCACCCCAGGGAATCATGGGGAACAACACCACTCTCCCTTCTCCATAAAACATTTTGATTACCATCGGAAAAGGCCCTACTTTCTCTATACTATCTTGAATCTGATCTTCATCTTTATCAATCCAGGTGTCTTCATCAGTCCACAGAATAACAAACGTTTCATCGCTAACTTCTACAGCAACACTTGCATTGATAGTAAGTGAGGAGACCCCTCTAAGAATTTCATCCGTTGAGTTTACTGGGATAATGAATCCCCAAGGTCCCCAATCCAAATGATCAGGAGATGCTATTGGAGAGCCAATAAGTTTGATACCAAGAGGTTCGGTTATCAGAAATATTGAACCCACTTTTCCAGCCCCCACAATAAACAAACCGCCACCACTTCGAACGAAGTTTAATATAGTATCTGCTTCATTCTGGGTGTATAGACCGACATCACCATATAGTACTAGAACTCTGTAATCGACAAGATATTCTGGAAGTATTTCATCTTTGTCTCGCAATGGGTCAATTACATATTTTTCACTTACACCTCTAGCAAATAACCCAGCATAAGCAAACTCAGGGTTATCAGGATTGTTTATTTTTGCGCGCTCTAGATCGAAACTTATATCATTGTGCAACTCGTCAAACAATATTCGTGGCTCAGAGGAGATATTCATCCGAGTTTTTGTAGGTGCTAAAGTAGAAATGACTGACGATGGAGCAAGTGTTGCTGTAAGCATTGGTTTTTGGGGTGTTGGAGATGCTTCAGCAAAAGCAGTTTTTCCTATAAACCCTGGTTTTATTCCAAACAATACTATACCTGATGCTATAAGCCCCATAATTCCAAGAGTGCTTATCAATATAAAACGTACGTTTATCCTCTTCTTTATAGGAGTTATTCCAACTTCTACGGTTTTGGCGATCTTCTGTCGCGGGAATTCTTCTTGAGCAAGTTTCTCAAGGGCAGCGAAAAATTCAGACATCTTCTGATAGCGGTCGTCAGGATTCTTAGCCAGGGTCTTATAAATCACCTTTTCCACCGTCTCAGGAAGGCCAGGCACAAGTTCTTGCAGTCTGGGCAGCGGTTCTGATACTTGTTTGAAGGCTACGGCCATTGGAGTATCAGCTTGGTATGGCCTTCGTCCAGTGATTAATTCAAAAAATACGATCCCTAAAGAGTAGATATCTGAGCGTTGGTCTATTTTCCCCCCCTTGCATTGCTCTGGAGACATATATTCTGGTGTGCCGATGCCAACGCCAGTGCCTGTCAAAGTATGCCCTTCACCGAGCATTTTTGCTATTCCAAAATCGGAAAGCATCGGTTCGCCTGACTGTGTCAAGAGAATATTAGCTGGCTTGATATCCCGATGGATCACCTGGTTTTGATGAGCGAACTCTAGAGCTTTTGCAATAGGAATAAGCAACTTAGCAGCATCTGGATAATTCATAGGGCCGCTGATTCTCTGCTTCAGCGTTCCACCCGGAACATACGCCATTACGAGAAAGGCAATACCATCATGCTCACCATAATCGTAAATTTGCACAATATTGGGGTGGGATAATTTGGCAAGAGATTTCGCTTCCAAGTCAAATCGCTGAGAGAATGAAGCATCCTGTTGAATAGACGATGAGATGACTTTGACAGCCACAAACCGATCCAGACGAGGGTCATAGGCTTTATAGACGGCTGCCATGCCTCCTTCGCCGAGTTTTTCGATCAATTGATATCGCCCAAGAGTCTGACCGACCAGGTTGAACATTTTTCCCTTCCTTATTCCCAATTAGTGAGCAATATTTTCAGGTTTACCTTTTCATCAACTATCAACTCGATTTCGCCACACCGAAAAAGTGGTCGGTTTTGTGTCCTTTGCCCAGGTTGTTCGAGTTGCTATCGTTGCCGCTTCCGCTTCTTCTGCGGTAAAGCGGCCACCACAACTACGAGTATGGCAATTGGCCCGAGAAGTGCGCTGTATAGCTCAAACACCTGGCGCATTATGTCGGGAAAGAGAACAAATAAGACGATGCCAAGAATCGCAAGAATGACAAGGTTTCTAATGAAGTCTTTGATGAATTGCGTTTTCAATCTGCTGGTCTCCTATGGCAATGTATAGATTATTGTAAGATATGGTTTATATAGGGAGTCTTCTCCAAGACCTACTAACACATCGTTTGAACTGGTTGGGGTGATATTATAGAGGTCGAGGTCGTTTAGTAGAGCAAGTTTTGTCAAACCATTTTTTACAATCCAGCCCAAAGCAGTGGAATTAAAGTTTACAGTCATCCATGCATTTGGAGATATGGGCGTAACCGCCCCTCCTGAAATAAATGAGAATCTGCTAAAGTCGCTTATCGACAGTGGTATTAGTGCCGTTGAGGGCACCATGTGAATTTTATTGTTGCCGTTCAAGAATTGTCCTGAATGCAGGTGAAGAGTTGCGCTGCTTATATTTGCGTTTGAGGGAATAATGGATGTATCGAAGAACAGAAAAACTCTTTCGACCAAATACGTAGAATTAGAACTGCTAAAGCCTGCCCCCACGGTGCCTACAGTCATATCTTGCCATCTCGCATTACCACTACTGGCATTTCTGCAAGTTAACCAATCTGAGCAATTGAGATTTAGAACTTCTCCATCGGTGGTTTGCCCATAAATAGTTTTTTCAATTGAAGTGGGCTGTGCATTAAGAATAACCGGCAAGTAAATCTTGGGACATATAGAGGTAAATGCCCATAGGTATGGAGATGGGTCTGATTCTCCAAAATTGTTAAACGCCGTTATGTAATATACATAAACTTCACTGCAAGTCAAACTAGTATCGAAGTAATGATTTACATTAGCCGATATCGATGCTAGAAATTCAAAGTCACTTACTCCCAGCCTATATAGATTATAACCAGTTTCATTAGCTACATCATTCCACGACAACAATAGACTCGTGTAGGTTGCCCCATCTTGGTGCAGATTCGTTGGCGTCGAAGGTGGCGTATTGCAAGATGGTGTTATGGCATCGGCAGTGTTACTAGCAATAGATTCATAACTACCGTGATAAGTCCGGACAATATAGGAGTAATTCGTATTCCCACTTAAGCCATTGTCCTGAAAACTTTGCACATTTGCTCCAACTGTTCCTACATGAGAGCCATCTCGGTATATCCGGTAACCATCTTCATTACCGGAATTATCATTCCAGGTAAGGTTAATCTGATTGCAGGAAGCAGCTTGAGCCAAAAGATTTGTTGGGGCTGCGGGATAAACATAAAAAGTTCTGCTTAGGGTAAAATCGCTTTCCCCCCAATCATTCCGTGCTTTCACTTTCCATGTATAAGCATATCCTGCCCATTGCGAGCCAATATCTTTGAAGTTTTCGCTCTGCCACCCAAAAACCATCACTGTTGCCGGGCCACCCCAGACTTCTCCGTAATACTCATTACCGGTATCCGACCAGGACAAAGATATGTTTTCTCCCTCGTTAAAAAAACTTCCATTATAGGGGCTAATCAGGGTCGGTGTATCAGGCGGACTGCCAACCGGGGGGCAGTTTGATTGGTTATAGGCGATAAATGACGAGATCTGATTATCCATCGAGCTGCCATCGTCAAAATTATTGTCGCCTAGATGGTGGTCGCTGCTTGTGAAACAGTGGTTTGGCCCATTGTATCCTGGGTCCCGCCAGACACGCGCCGACCATCCCGGAAGGATTCGTATGGATGAGGTCGTATTATCAAGACCACTGCACATATCTCCGCCCCCGGCTCCAGTTATGCCACATGCGGCTCCGGAGTAATCTGAATTCTCGTATAACAAAGCCTTATAACTTGGATTGCGGTTATCAACCCAAACTGATGAGACCCACTCCCCACCGGGACCATTATCACTTAAATTCGAATCATCTCCAGTGAAAATGTTACAAGAACCATAGTAATCATCGTGTTCACAGATAACCGCCAGTGCGTTTGCACCAACTTTTATCGAGGAGATCGAGTCGTTTGACAACCCGATTGAACCTGAATTGCGATAATCACCATAATTTTTTACAACACAATCGCCTTTATAATCTGGCTCAACAAAAAGGGCAATTTGATCATTGTTCGGGTTGCAAGGGGCTGTCAGATTTTTGAAATAACAAGCCTTGGTCACACCATAATTCGGATCACATCCGAAAGCGTCATTTGTGCAAGCAATGCTATTAGCAATACCGGTTTTAATTGTGTACTTGTTATCCGCTCCATATGCAACATCCGCTGTCCCGCTAAAACTGCAAGTCCCACCTTCATTTGCACACCATGAATATCCTGAGGGTAAATTGACAGTGCTGCTGCAAATATTACCGCCACCGCCAGTATTCGCGGATGTATAGGACACTTCCCCAATTGGTGTGTATTGACCGATCTCCGATGCAGGTACGTCTCTCTCGGTTTCTAAGTCATACATAGAAATACCAGATGTTGTTGGAAAAACAAAATGTAGATGGGTTCCTGTGCCATACCCACAATATGTGCTAAATGAGCCACCCGGATTATATAAATTCCCTATACTTGTGCCACGAGTAACTGCTTGACCGAATAGATCTCGATTAAACGATTGTTTGTCAATATGTCCATAGCCAGTTGTTCCATCAGCATTTGTCATCTTCAGCCATATTTGGTCGGGATCATCCGGACGATCACAAACCGTACCTAGAGTGCCATTTGCCGCAGCTAATACTGCTACATCACTCGTTGATTTTGGCTGAAAATCGATTGCATTATTTGGTAACCCCCAATATCCTGTATGCCATCCTCCATTTTTCCACCAACTGTGTCCATAAGTCCATGGGAAATGGTATTCCTCCACTGAAGTTGGGTAATTTTCCATAAACGAAAAATCTATGAAAGATCTAGTGACATCTTTCTTTACACTGTGGAATTCTGGCGAATTATAAATGTATGCATTCCAACTGTTATCTTCTGACTTTTTCATTAGTAACTCAATTATTTCCTCAGTAGATAGGTTTTCCCAACCTGCCTCTACTACATAACTTGGCACGATAACTGCTCTAGCCCAAAAACCATCGAATGACTCATCAAATGCAGTTAAAATATAATTATCACCAAAGCCGAGTGCCTCTACATTTCGCTGGATTTCTTTCCTAATTGCCACCTCATGACTAAGTGAAACGATTCCTTGCCAGCCCGAAAAATCCACATTGAGATAAGGATTATTATGTTGATAGATATAGGTCGACGCCTGAAATGCTGAAGAAAATCCATTTGTTGAAAATAAAATTACCAAGCAAACAATGGGAATAAATAAGCGAGCAGTATTAGTTTTCATTGTTGATCTCCAGCATATTGATTTTTCGTAAGAATCCGGCTACGTTGGCTTGTTTTGCTAAGAACTCCGCAAAAGAATCCACCTATTTTCAATTGTAAATCAATGATTTAAGGTAAGGGATCAAATTCGTCATTTGGTTGATCGCCTCCAATGCCCCAAATATGTCTATGTTACTTGTCTGAAGATACCAGCTCAAGAGACTTTCTCCCAGATGGACTAATGACGCATAACTAGTATACAGGTTATTGACAGCGGATTCAAGACTAAATTCGAAAATCTAAAAACCATCTCAATAGAGGAATCACCTGCGGATGTTGAGGGTTGACCTGCCCCCAAGAATCAATACAACTCTAATCCACTTCGTCAGGCTGAAAGAAATCTATCGGCTTTTGGTAGATGCGAGCAAAATCCAGGAGCTCAACGAAGTCCACCCTCCGCTCCCCAGACTCACATTTGGAAACGTAAGATTGTGGTTTTTCCAGCAACTGAGCCACCTCTACTTGGGTGAAACCGGCTTCTAGCCTGGCCTGTCGCAGCTTCTCCAGAAAGCTTTGATAACAAGAAGGAATAAAGGTGAGTTCGGAGTCAGATCCAAACGGGATTGAACAGCATCAGCATTTTTCTTTAATACCCGAAGTTTGAAATACAAATGAATCTGGCGACTTCCTCAGTTTCTTCGCCCTTTGGATGGCATAATATCCGCCTACGAGAATAGCAATCCGCTGAATAGGCAAGGCAAAGAAAAGATTGGGGTCACAATGGAAATACCCACATTCCGCACCTTAAAATCGATTTTTAACACAATATTCCCGAACCTGGATGTTCTCGCGACCGATTCTGTTCAGGTTAGTTCTGATTTGGCGGCAAAAGCTATGAATCAGGACTTGCTGAATCTTCAAAGCTTTGATTTGCGCCATTTCTTTGTGCTCGATTGAGGTTTTTCAATCCATTCATCCTGAATTTAGTACCGGCATACCCATTTTTACCTGATTTTCCATCGCGGTCGTCCTAAATAGTGTTTCAACAAATTATCAAAAACACATTATTTTGGGTGCGGAATGTGGGTATGTTGGTTGTCTGGGGCCAGTTTGCGCACAGTATTGGGCTAATCAATCCTATCCAGTTGGTGAAACTGTATCAGAAAACTGTGCAGCACAGCCCGCAGACAAAAATACTGGAATTCTTCATCGCCATTCTGGCTGGGTTGGAGCACTTGCAAGACATCAGCCGTTCAGCGCATCCATTCGATCAGGATCGAGCCGTGGCAAAAGCGTGGGGACAGTCAGGCTGGGCTGACTACAGTGGGGTTAGTCGCACCCTGACTGGGCTGACACAGGCTGAAGCTGAGCAAATTGCGGCTGTATTGGATCAGATCACCCGGCCGATCCTGGCTGAAGTAGTGATGCGAGCGCTGCAGAGTGCCGGGCGGTTGAGTTACGATGGAGGCCTACAAAAATTCCGCCACGCCCTCATAGCGCTCGGCCCGGCTGATGCGCATGGCCTTCTCCAGCGCCGCGCTCACCCCTGCCGACACCGCTGGATTCACCTTCTGCGCCGCCGGCGAGGTGTCGAAATTCTCCTTCACCGCGCACGGCCCATTCAGGTTCGTGTCCCAGGCGCGGTAGACTGCCCCAAACCCACCCTGTCCGAGCAATTGTACAACCCGGTAACGATTGTCGAGCGTTTGTCCTGGTGAAAGCGTCATGGCCCCAACCTTTAGAATGTGAACTGTTTACTTGTCTTATTTTACTTGAAAATGATTTCCCCTGCCCGCAATCGTCTGAGTCCAGTTCCTCCATGATCCCAAAAAGTGGCGATATGATAATCCCCCATGATTTGATCAAAGCATATTGGGAAAGGCGATGGCGATTGCTGTATTCACAGAATCGCATTGTTTAGGAGAAAGTTGATCGGATGTAATTCTCGACAGCACCAACAAAAGTGTGGGCGCTTTCGATACTCTGTTTTGCTTCTTCATCGTTCACTGTAAAAATTTCGCCGTAATCGTTGTTTTGCCGGCTCTCGAATGTCCGATGAAGCGATCGGGATAGTTCCTTTGAGAAAATTCCCGTTCTCACAAACTCGCGATCAAAGAACGCTATCACGCCACTGTGCTTAGAAATCGCTTGTTGACGTAAAACTGTCAGCGCCAGGATTGCATAGAACATCGCATAATATGAGCGATTGATCGCCCCCCGCCATAAAGACATTTGGTAGAGGCCGTCAGCCTCTTGCAAGGTCTCACCGGCCTGGTGCAGGCGATATTCGATTAACGCTTCAAGAGAAGCATCATTCATACTGTAATTCCTTCTGCCTGGATGGCTTTCAGGATTGGATTCGCTGATAAAGGACTATCCATCAGCGCTCGACTGGTAGCCACAAAAGTGGAGATTACGACCCCCTCATCATAACCGATCTCCCAGGCCATATCGCTGATCTGCCGGCGCAGTTGCGGGGTGAGATCGGCCAGCTCAATGAAAACATCCAAGTCGGAATCTTCGGACGCGTCGCCGCGCGCCCGCGAGCCATATACGATTACCCGCTTCACGGAGGATATGGCTTGTAAGCGGCGCTTGAGTTTACGGGCGATGCGTTGATCTTCAGGTGTCAACATAATGTCATTATACAATGGAAACCGCCCATTTTTCAATCACCAGCCGCGCCTTGACTGGAATCTGTGTTCCCTGCTTGCGCAAACCCCACCCCCAAAAGGGTAATCTTTGGGGGATTTCTCGTTTTGCTCATTGAGATCTTCGAATAGTTATGCTAAAACCCGAGTAGACTTCCAACCGCCGCCTCGTCCGGTCAAAAAAACCGCCTCGTCCGTGATCTCCGTAGCGTTCCCCCCTTACTTCTTACTACTGTCTACGCTTGCTCTTCTTCTCCTTCTTGGGCTCTCCAAACTCGATGAGCTGCTCGGCCAGTTGGAGCAGGCGCCGGTCCACCCTGGCGTTAATACAGTCTTCAGGATAGCTGCCGCCTGCTCTTTGAATTTTTCTTTGACATCTTCGAACAGGTGGCTGACGGCATATTGCGCCACGGTTTCGTCCAATTTTTGCAGGGCGCTGCGGGCGCTTTTATCCAGCCCTTTGGCCTGGCGGATGCTGGCCTCGAGTTCGCTCTGGAGCGCTTCCTGTTTTTTGGCGATCTCGTCTTTTTCGGGTTTGCTCAGCGCCAGGATCTCTTGTTTTTGCTGCTCGAAGGATTTGAGGGTTTCTTCGCGGCGGGCCGTGTATTCTTCGCTGTCGAAGGCGTTGCGGATCTCGCTGACGGCCGAAGCGGTCAGGCTCTCCATGTCGTTGAGAAATTCCACTGCCAGGCCTGCCGGCAAACGCAGGGCCCTGGGATGGGCGCTGTCTCGGAAGATGATCGTGCTCAGCGCGTTGACCTCTGCGCTGCGAAAGCAGCGCAGCGTTTCAGGGCGGCACACCCGGCGTAGCTTATCGATAGGCAGTTCGCTAATCATGGCTCAATCCTCCGTTTTTTACATACCGCTCAGCGTTTGCAGTGTGCGCAGATAATGGATGATGTCTTCCCGGCTGAGCATCCCTTCGATTTGACCGTTCTGTATCACGGGCAACTGGTTGACGCCGTCCGCGCCCATCTTCTCCAGGGCCACTTCGAGCTCCATTTCTGGCTTGATTTGCTGCACGTTGTTGATCGGGGTCATCGCCTCGCCCGCCGTGACGTTTTCCCAGCGCTCCCTTGGCACGGCGCGGATGTTGTGCAGCGTGAGCAGGCCAACGATTTCCCCTGTCCGGGTGATCATCAGGCAGCGCTGCCCTTCGCCAAGAATGTGACGGTCGATCAGCTCCTGCAAGGTCAGGTTGGCGGATGCTGTGGCGCAGCTGCGCCGCATAGCCTGGGCCACAGTCCGTCCGGCCAATAAATCGTGCAGGCGCTGCTGCTGCACCTGCCCGGTGGCGGCGTTCTCCAGGAACCAGCCGATGAAGGCGATCCACAACCCGTTTGCCCAGCTTCCCTGTAAGATTTGCCACACGCCATACAGGATGAACAGGAAGGCCACTCCCCGTCCGATGGCCGCGGCGATCTCGGTGGCGCGCCGCAGGTTGCGGGTGAGTCCCCACACCACGGCCCGGAAGACTCGCCCGCCATCCAGCGGGAAGCCAGGGATCAGGTTGAACAAAGCCAGCGCACCGTTGATGTACGCCAGATACTCGACCACAGCGAACACCGGTGCAAAGCTGGCCGTTACACGCTGCAGCAAGCCGAAAATCCCTGCCAGGGCAAAACTGGTCAGGGGTCCGGCAATGGCGATGAAGAATTCGGCGATGGCGCTGGGAGGCTCAGAGGCGATGCGGGCGATGCCCCCGAAAATATACAGCGTGATACTCGTCACCGGAACCTTGAAGCGCAGCGCCACGATCGAGTGGCCTAACTCGTGTAATGCGACGCTGGTGAAGAACAGGATGGCGGTCACTACCCCGACGATCCAGTATTGGGTAACGGGCCAGTTTTTGAATTCGCCCGGGAAATAGCTGGCGGCCAGCATCCAGGTAATCAGGATAAACATGAGAAACCAGGAAGGGTCCAGGCCAATGGGGATCCCGAGGATGCGGCCCAAGTATAGCGTGTTCTTATTCATTTGCTTTTCCTCACAAAGTTCCAACCCCTGGTTGCGTGATGGTCATGATGTTCTGCTCACGTAGTTCGTATCTTGATTCTAGCACCAAAACTGCTCGATTTGGATGAGTCGAGGATTAGCCGGTATTCATTGCAACTCTCCGCTGATTGACTCTAGGTATGCACTCTGGCTGGTGTTTTACCTCCTCTGGCACATCGTGTGGGGCTATATCCGCCTGGGACTGCTCTTCTAAGCTACATGGGTCTCCCCGTCCACAGGCCAACGCTGGAATCTTTGCTGAGAACTTGCGTCAGGATATAATTGAGTCCAATCTCCAGTGTAAATTAACCTGGCAGCATACCTTTGTGGGTGGACCGGGGTCAGATATCTCTTGAAGCTGGAAAGGCTGGTCGGAGTGTGCCTATGCGGAAACTGGTTGCGAGTTTTTTCAGCGTGCTCAAATTTCTGAGCCTGCTGGGATGCGCCCTGGTGGGTGCTGTGATGGTTTATTTCACTCGGCCATTATCCCCTGGTAAAAGCAGCGCAAAAGGGCCCCCGGGCGCAGGATTCCATCTGCGCAGTCTGTTATCGGGTGGGTTGCGACGGGTTTACGGGCTGTATGTCCCACGCGGGCTGGTCAGAGGCAAACCTGTTCCGCTGGTTATCAGCCTGGCGGGCTTTGGAATGAACCCGGCTTTCCAGCGCTATGTGAGCCGGTGGGACGAGGTGGCCGATAAACATCGCTTTTTAGTGGCTTACCCGCAGGGGAGTTCCTTCCCGCTGCGGTTCAACGCTGGGCCGGTGTATAAAATTCCCGGGATCGATGACGTGCAGATGGTCAGGGACTTGATCGCTGAGTTAGATCGATACTTCAAAATCGACCGGCAGCGCGTCTACGTCAACGGTATGTCGGGAGGGGCGCACATGGCCGATCGCCTCGCCTGCGAGCTGGCGGGAGAAGTGGCTGCTGCGGGCATGGTGGCGGGCAGCTACCTGGCTTTGCCGCGAGTCTGCACGCCCCAGCGAGCGATGCCGGTGATCGCCTTTCAAGGCACGGCCGATCCGACCGGCGCCTATCGAGGCCGACGGGAGAGCAGCCGGTTGTTATTGGGCATCATGAAGATGGCGGGCCTTTCGCCTGGGGAGGTGGTCGAAGTGCCCGCGTTCGAAGATTGGGCGGCTGCCTGGGCCAGGCGTAACGGTTGTGACCTGGCCGCGGCGCAATGGGAAGTCGATGCCGATGTGCGCCGCTTGAGATACCCGAACCGTGAGAATAACGGTGACGTGGAGATTTACGTTATCGATGGGGGTGGGCATGCCTGGCCGGGAGGCTCGCCGACATGGATTGGCAGGACGAGCGATACGATCCATGCGAGCGAATTGATGTGGGCCTTTTTTGAAAGCCACCCGCTTAGCGAGGTGGAACTCCCGGTTTCTTAGGGGATTGCGTTGATCATATCGCTGGCACGAGCCTGTAGCGCTTGCGCCAGCGCCCGGCGAGCGCACGCAGGGTGGCGACGAGCGCCACCGGCCCCCAGGTGATCGCCACCGAGACGGTAGCGCCCCAGATGTCCGGCGCGTCTTTGGGCAGTGTGGACAGGTAGAAACTGACCGCCGCATTCGATGCCAGGGCTCCCAGCGCCAGCCAGGGCAGCACGGCGCGGGTGAGCTGGCCCTCCGGCAGCAGCACAGCCGGGGCGAGCGCCCAAAGCACGTACCAGTGTTGGAACCAGAACGTGCCAGCCAGCAGGCAGAGCATACTGACCGCTGCCAGGGCGCGCCACAGGCTGTGCTCTGCTTCTTCGAGCGTAGCCGGGGCGCTGCGCCAGCGCCTGGGGCGGAAGTTGAACATCCACAAGGGGATCAGCAGCGCGCCAGCGAGGGACAGCCAGTTCGGCAGGTTGGTGGCGAGGCGGTGGGCGTCCCAGTACTGCCAGCCCCAAGTTTCTTTGAGCAGTTCTTGCAAGATTTCCCACGGCGAGTTGGCTAAAAAGGTCGAGCGCTCTTGCAGCATGCGCGGCAGCGTTTGCCAGCCGCCGAAAGGCGCATAGAGCAGCCAGGAAAGCGCCAGAGCGCAGGCGGCGCTCGCCACCCCGATTTTCAGCGCCTGCCGCCAGCCATAGCGCCAGACGATCCACAAGGCGCAGGCCGGCAGCCAGATCAAGGCTGTCAGCTTGACGTGCGCCGCCAGAATCAACGCCAGTACCCCCCACAATGGGCGCTGGCGTTGGAGCAGCCACCAGCCCAGCAGGGCCAGCGCCAGCATGATGGCGTCGTTGTGCCCGCCCAGGGCGGTAGCCATCAGGGTGAGCGGGTTCCACAGCCAGGCAGCCAACGCCAGGGGTACCAGGCCGGTCCGGCGGCGCCCGACGATGCTGGCGACCAGCCAGGCCGCAAGCCCGGTCAGGCTGATCGCCAGCAAACGATAGCTGGTTATATATACGATCAACAGCCGGCACGATTCCGGTGATTTGGGACAAACCGCAGCCGACTCGTCCCACCAGCCCAGCCGGGCAGCCAGCAGGTGTACGCCTTTGGCGACCGCCGCGCTGGAGGCTTCCCAGATGGGCCCGTAAGTGTCCACGTGCTTGCGCCAGGCCAGGTAGCGCGAGTAGGGGGTGGACAGGCTGAACGAGTCGGGGATTTCGGCCAGCGGGTTGGACTGGTACTCCACCATCATGCGTCCGCGGAACAGGTAATCGAAGATGTCGTGGGATTCGCCAGCCGGCGCCACGAACAGCAGCACCCCAGAGCAGGCCAGCCAGGCAATGACAATCAGCGGGACCGGGCGGCGCGCTGGCGTTTCGCTTCCTCCCTGGGCCGGGGCCAGCAGGCGCAGGGCTGCCAGGTACAGCGCCGTCAGGCCCAGGTAAATCACCAGGTGCAGGGCGGCGTTCTGCCAGGTAGGATCCACCTGGCTGGCCCACGAGGCGCGCGGGTCCTCCAGGCTGGGGCCCAGCGGGTAGCGCACGGCCAGGCACAGGTAAAGCCCCAGTGAGGCTGCGGCGGTTGCTGCCAGCCAGCCCGGCTTCTGGCGGCTTACAGGCTCCACTTGACTCCGCAATACTGGCAGGGCCACGGCGCGGGCGACTGGCTCAACACGGCCGCGCGCAGTTGCTGGTAGGGCGCGCCGTTCCAGACTTCGGCGACAGGGCTGTGGGCCACGTTCCCCAGGATGATCTGGGTGTAATCCTGCGTGGCGAAAGGTGAGAGGCAGCAAGGCAGCGCTGTGCCATTGGCAGTGATGTACATCAAGATCCAGGGGCGCAGGCAGCCCTGCCAGGGGTGCGCTCCCTTGGCGGAGATGCTTTCGCTGGGGGTGGCGGCCCCGGAGGCGCGGAAAGCCAGGCCCAGTTCATTCGCCAGGCGCTCGCACTCGCTGATTAACTCGGCTTGCTGCTGCTCCAGGACCGAATACAGCGACTGTCCGGCTTTCATGGTGGTGTCCTCCCCGATCTCTTCGCCGCCCCCGAAGTAGACCAGGCGCTGCAAATAGATTTCAGGGATGCCGATCTGGGCAGCCAGGCGCACAAAATCGGGCAGTTGCGCCAGGTTGCTCTGCATCGCCACCCACCACAGGGAGACTTTCGGCTGAGAGCGCCCGCCGTGGCGCTCGACGAAAGCCTCCAGGTTGCGGATCACCTGCGGCAGGCGGTCGACTCCGCGCAGTTGGGCGTATAACTCTGGCGTGATGGCATCCATTGAGACGCGCAACTCATCCAGCCCGGCGTCGACCAGGGCATCGCCGCGCTTGCGGTCGAGCAGGATGGCGTTGGTGTTGAAGAGCACCGCTGCGCCGCGTTCCTTCAAGTGGGCAACCATGCGCGGCAAATCTTTGTTGAGCAGGGGTTCGCCGATGCCGTGCAAAACGACGCGCTCCAGGCGGGGAAACTGGTCCACAATGCGGCGAAAATCAGCATAAGACAGGTGATGCTTGGGCTCGTAGGCGCTGAAGTGGTCGTAGGTCAGCGGGCAGGAGATGCAGCGCGAGTTGCAGCGGTTGGTGACTTCGATATACACCTGGGTTGGGAGTTCTTCTACCCGTAAGGAACGAGCGCCTGGAGAGATGTTGGGCATGATCGTCGAGGGACTTCGTGTAGTCTAATGGTGCGCTTGCATCAAGTCTGAGGGCCGCGCCAACCGGTCTGGGCCAGCCAGCGGCGCGTGGCGGCGGCGTGGCCGTTGATATTCGAGCCGGTGATCTCACGGTGGAGCTGGTGCAGATCGTCGATCGTGTCGACATCATACCAGGAGGGCAGCAAGGAGACGACCAGCCCGCTGGCTTCGGCCAGCGCCAGCGTGTCGGCCAGCACATGTGGCGTGCTCATCTGCACTTGGCGCAGCAGATGCGGTTGGGGCTGCTTCAAACCGATCAGGTAATAACCGCCGTCCTGGGTCGGGCCCAGCACCACGTCCGCCCCAGCCAGGCGCTCGAAGGCCTGGACAAGGTAGTCCGCGGGCAGCGTCGGGCTGTCGCTGTCCATCACCACCGCCCGCGGCGAGCCGCCCGCCAGGGCCTCGCTCAACAGGTGATCCAGGCGCTCTCCCAACGAGGCGCCGCGCTGGCAGGTTAGGGTCATGTCCGGCGCCAGTTGCCAGAAGTAATCCTGGGCATCCTCCGGCAGGTAGACGATGCCACGCTGTACGCCAGGGACTTTGCGCATCGTCTCCAGCGTATCTTGCAGAAAACAGGTGTACAAATCGGCTGCCTGGCCAGGGGCCAGCGGCGGGCACAGGCGCGTTTTGGTTTGCCCGGGGGTGGGCTTTTTGGCCACCACCAGGAGGGTATCGGGCCTGGGCATATCAGGTGAGCAGGAGTACGATCTTAGCCAGGCGGTTGCCGCGCCCGGCCGGGCCGGCCAGCTTGCGGCGCAGCAGGGCGTCCACGCCCAGGCTGCGCCCGGCGGCGGCTGCCAGCATAGCGATCGACAGGGCCACGATCGTGCCGTAGCTCCATTCCCATTCGAACGGGCGCGGGATGTTGGCCAGGCCGACGTAGAGTTGTAAGGACACGCCGATCGAGACCAGCGCTCCCAGGCGTGTGAACAGGCCCAGCAGCATCGAGAGGAAAATCCAGAACTCAGCCAGCCAGACCAGCCAGCCGGTTATCCGGATGTTTGGAATGAACAGCTTGTCGAGGATGACGCCGTTGAGTTTAGCCAGGGGGGTGATGTTTACGCTGATCGTCGGCCAGCCCGCCGGGCGCGCATCGGCGATCAGCACCTGGCGTGGCTGCGAGGCGTAGATCGACTCCAGGCCCATCCAGTAGCACAGCCCGCTGCTGTTGTTGGTGTCGTAATTGTTCTGCTCTGCGGGTTTGGGGAAAGAGAAATCAGAGCCGCAGCCGAAAGTGGGGGGCAGTTTCCAAAAGAGCTGGGTGAAGAATAAATACGCCAAAATCAGGCGAGCGATGAGCATGCAGACTTTGTAAAGCCGGGCATCGAATCGAGCGGTGTGTGAGTCGAACAGGTTGAACATGTTTTTCTCCTTTCTTGGTAGAACCAAAACAATTACCGGATATTGAGATTATGGGATCAATTCCAGGATTAAAGGCTGCTTTCCAGGCAGCGTATAGTTAAGAGAAATGATACCGGTAGAATCTGGCAGAGCGAAGATCGCCAGGGCCGCCGTGCCGTGTTCGGGTTGGATGGATTGGGGATAGAAGCGGGTCACAGGATAATCCAGGCCGATTTCCAATGGTTCGAGGGTTTGCCCCTCTCCGGTTACCAGCCTGAGGTGCTGCGGGCCCACCTGCAGGGGCTGGCCCGCCAGCGCTTCGAGGGTGAAAACCACGAGGGCATAGCTCCCTCCGCCGGGTGGGGCTGCGCCTCCAATCGATTCGGCCAGGGCGATTTGCGTCAGGCGCAGGCGCAGGTCGCGGCTTTCCACCTGGGCGGGCAGGGCCGGCGCAGGCCATTTGGAAATGAGACTGGCGTTGCCTGGAGGGGGGAACAGGCTGCCGGGTTTTTGTGCACCAGCCGCTGCCCCACTGGGCGTGACCGGGGCGTTTTGCGAGCCCAGCGGTTCAGCGAGTTCAACCTGGTTGAGGCTCAACTCATAGGCAATCGCATCGTACACCTGTTGGTCGGTCAGGGCGCGCAGGGCTGGCTCCCCGCCGCTGCGCACTACCTCGAAGACCACCTGAGCGCTTGGATTGCGGCGCTGGAATTCCTCGCCGATTAACGGCCAATCCCGGAACTCGTCTCCAATGCGGATTCCCTCGCCATTCACCCCGTGGCAGGTTTCGGTGGCGCAGCCTTGTTGGTAAATCTCCTTGCCCCGGGCGCGTTGATCTGCCACGGGCGAGGCCGAGATGGGCCTGCAAGCCGTCATGCAGAGAATTACGAGGAGCAGAAAACCGGATCGGGCGGGGTGCATAGATCTCACGCTACAATCGTGGTGCAGACGTTGCCGGCGCGCATCAAATCTTTGGCTGGCGCTGGCTGCCAGGCCAGTTGGATTTCTTCGCCCCGCACCCAGGGACAGTAATCATCGTGCGCGTCCAGTTTGCCGTTGAGCGCCCGGCGGCTGGCGCAGCCACCCTGGCAGGGGCAATCGGCGGCGCTGGGGGGCAGCTCCCGCGCCGTCTGGAAGTAACCATCTTCCACGATCTGGCTGCCCAGGCGCGCCAGGTCTTCGATCTCCAGCATCGAACCGAGATTTGTAGGCCAGTAAACACAGGGGATCACCTGGCCGCGCGGGTTGAAGCGGATGCTGCCGCGCCCGCAGGGGGAGCGCGCCTCGCCCAGGCCCATTACGGCCCGTACGACCGGCTCGCTGCAGGCGATCACCAGGCCTTGAGCGAACAGCCGGCGATAGCCCTCCCAAAACTGCTCGTATTGCAAGCGGTAGGTATTGGTCTTGACCGCCTGGTAGGCGTTCACCCGCAGGTTGACGCCATCCTTTCGGGCCAGGGCCACCATTTGATCCATTGTGGCGTAGTTGGTGCGCATCATGGTCGTCAGGATCGAAACCTCGATGCCCAGGCGCTGGCAGCGTTCGATTGCCTGGTGAACCAAAGCCCAATTCCCCTCGCCGCGCCAGTCGTCCTGCTCGGCCTGGGTGGGGTGGTCGATTGAGACTTCCACATCCTGGAAGGCTGTCAGGACCTCTTCGGGGATCGTGGTCAGGGAATAGCCGTTGGAGGCGATGCTCAGGCGGATGCCTTTGCTGCGCAGGTACTCGACAATGGGGATAAATTCAGGATGGAGGGCGTTCTCGCCGGTGCCCATGCCCATCGAGGTTACCGGGATCGCCTGGCAGATGCGCTGCACCTGTTCCAGGCTGAGCGATGAGATCTGCCCGGTATCGCGGTAGCAGTGTGCGCAGTTCAGATTGCATGCATTCGTCAAACCAATTCCTACGGAATAACCCATGTTACACCACCTGTAATGAATCAGTCATCACCAGGCCCTCGACGATGAAGTACACGATGCTGGCGAAAAATGTTCCGGCCTGGATGCGGCCTTTTAGTTCTTGCACCCAGTCTTCCTGTTCGGCAGGTGTGATCGCGCCGCCCTCGCAGGCTACCTGGGCGGTGCGCCAGAGCGACTGCGTCAATGCTTCTGTTTCAGAGTGGGCAACCGTGACCACAGGATGTACGGACAAATTTCGCAGGCCGGCGTTGTACATATAACTCCATAACTGCCGGCCGCTCCAGTTGTTCCCGCCGTGATGGTCGCTGCGCCAGTGGAGCAGCCGCCGGGTCAGTTCCCGGTCGGGATGGTCCACCGTGACCGTATCGAAGTCCCAATCCATCACCACCAGCCTACCGCCAGGCTTTACCACGCGTTTCACCTCGCGCAAGATTGCGCCAGGGTCCGGCGCATGCAATAACAGCCTGGCTGCCAGTGCGCCGTCAAAGCTTGCGTCTGCGTAGGGTAGGGTCTCCGCCGCGGCGGCCCCGAAGACGATCCCGGCCTTGACTCCTGCTGCATGCGTGTACTTGCGCGCTTCGGCGGACATCACCGGTGAGATATCCATGCCCACCACACAGCCGCCTGGCAGCACTTCCTCAGCCAACTGGCGGCAGATCGCCCCGCTGCCGCAGCCTACTTCCAACAGGCGCTCGCCGGGCCTGGCCGCCAGCTTCTCACACAGTTTCTGATTGACTTCCTGTAAATCTGGGAGGTGTGATCGCTCTTCCAGAAAGGCCGCCATCCGCAGGCTATCAGCCGCGCCGGCTTTTGAAGGATTGGACCACGCATTGAAGTGGCTCATGGGTGGGTACCAGGTTTTGACAGGTCATGGATATTGCATTTGTACAACAAATGAGGACATGCTAAAACGATTGCGAAAACGAAATACGTTTTGGAGTATACCATATCACCCCCCATAAAACTTTGCACCGGGCAGGCGTTAAGAAACGCGTAATTATTTGGCCTGACCGTAATGAGTGTCTTCGTTCGCGGGTAGCGGCTGGTTGGGCTGTTTCCATGCTAAAATGTGATGGTGTGGGAAGCGCACATGAAAACTATGGAGAAGACTGGAATGCAGCAAAATCGACTGCTTGAATTCGTAAAACGCCATCGTCTCTTAGCCTTCTTCCTGATCACCTACGGCATTTCTTGGGGCATTCCGGGCCTGGCCCTGCTGCTGTCGGCGTGGACGAGGGCTTTCGAGGTTGACCTCGCTGAATATTCTCCCCTGTCCTACCTGGCGATCTGGTCGCCGGCCATTTCGGCCTTCGCCGTCATTTTCCTGTCGCAAGGCCTGGTTGGCGTTCGTGCTTACCTCCGCCGACTGCTGCATTGGAAGGTTGGCTGGGTGTGGTACGCAGCCGTGCTCCTGGGTGTGCCTTTGATGAATTTGCTGGCGGCAGCATTGATGAAGGTCACCAGCGATTCATGGCTCGTAGCACCAACGGTTCCCTTGGGTGCTTTCCTGGTGACGGCGCTGTTGAAAGGCAGCGAAGGCCCCTTCGAAGAGTTCGGGTGGCGCGGCTTTGCCCTGCCTCTGCTGCAAAGGCGCTACCGCGGCCTGGCAGCGGCGGTTATCCTGGGGTTTTTCTGGATGTTGTGGCACGTACCGGCCTTGTTCGTTCAAACGGTGATGACCGGTGCCATCCAGGGTAACATACTCGTCGTTTTGCTCCGGCTTTTCATTGGGGGTATTGCCGCTACTATCGCAATGACGGTTATCTACAATGGTTCGGGAGGAAGCATCCCCCTGATGTTCTTCTGGCACTGGCTGAGCAACATCCCCTATCCCTGGGAGCCAGGATCGGGCATCTCGATCATGCAAGATATTCTGATGGTCGTCGTGGCGATTGCCCTTGTGCTTACCCTACGCTGTCGCTACCTGGACAAGGACAATCTTTTCACCGACGTGACTCCTGGGGCTCCCGAAACCTTCGATTCCAGTAGAGATTTCTAGTCCATTTCGTCGGGCAACAAGCGGTGGCTCACTCCGCGCAAGGTGTACAATGAGTGAATTCTCATTTGAAGGCGCACGCCCGTTCAGGTTTTACCTGGTATAATAGGGTTTGACGAATTCCAGATTTGCGTTTGAAGTATGAGCCGCCATTCTGCATCGAATGGCGGCCTTTTTTTTCTCTGTTGATCTGGAAGATTTTTCGGCGGCCGTCAACGACTGAGGATCAGTCGATGGTCGCACAAGTGAAAAGGAATAGGAAATGGAAACGAAATTGTATGTTGGGAATCTGTCGTATGATACTACCGAGGATGGCTTGCGAACCTTGTTTACCAAGGCTGGAACGGTGGTCTCGGTGGATATGATCAAGGATCGTGACTCGGGGCGTATGAAGGGCTTCGCCTTTGTGACGATGAGCAGTGATGAAGAAGCGCAGAACGCTATCAAGATCCTGAACGAGAAAACGTTGGATGATCGGGCGATCCGCGTGAATATTGCCCGCCCGCGCGAAGAGCGACCGCAGCGCAATAATTACGAAAGACGGCGCTACTAAACCAGCCTGTTAGAATCTCCGGGGCTGCACGCCGCGGCGTGCAGCCCCGGAGATTTCATAACCTGTTTTGGGAAAGAGGTGTGGGATGGGCTTTCACGTTGGCGATAAAGTGATTCATTGGGCGCATGGCCTGGGTGAGGTGGTGCGCATCGAAGAGAAGATCGTTCACGATCGCCCCACGAAATGCTACGTGGTTCGCACGCCCAGCCTGACGATCTGGATACCGACTGATAACCTGCGGCAGCACAGCCTGCGCATGCCTACCCCGCCCGAGGATTTTGAACATTTGTTCACCATCCTGGCCGAGCCAGGCGCGAAGTTATTGGAAGATCGGGTGCTGCGCAAAGACCAGCTCATGGCGCAGATGAACGATGGGCAGTTGGCGTCGATCTTCCGGGTAGTGCGCGATCTGACGCATTTCAAACGCAGCAAAAAGTTGAACGATGGGGAGAAAGCTATTTTGGAACGGGCAAAGAGTTCACTGCTCACCGAGTGGAGCTATTCATTGGGAACGCCTATGCCTCAAGCGCAGCAGGCGATGATGCAATTACTGGGCGAGCCATTGTGAGTCGTGAGGAGAAAACGCGATGATTAATTACGTGATCTGGCTTATTGCTGGGGCTGCCATCGGCAGCCTGGCCGCGCTCATCTTGCGCGACCGAAAGGCGCTGCTGCGTAACGTGTTTCTGGGCATCGTGGGCGTGATCTTATCGGGTTACCTGCTGGCGCCTCTGCTCCACCTCGGCACAATCAACCAGCAGGATTTCAATTTCCCGGCTCTGTTGGTCGCGCTGGTGGTCACCATGGTCTTGCTGGCGATCGCCAATTCCGTGCGCTTTTTCCGAAACCGGCCTGTGTCAAAAGCGGTTCTCGAAAGCAAGTGGGTGCAGGTTCGCAGCCAGGTGGGCACCCGTTGGAACAAACTTTCTAAAGAGGACGTTGATGAGATCGACGGCAAGTACGACCGGTTTATTGCTGTGATTCAGAAGCGCTACGGCTGTGGCAGGGAGCAAGCCGAGGAACAGCTCCAGGGGTACCTAAAAGCAATCACGCGAAAAGCTTGAAGTTCGTATTCGATCTAGTGGAGGGTTTATGGACGCGCAGCAAATACAAGGGATCGTAGAGCAGTACTGCCGCAATGACAGCGTGGTAGATGATGGCATCAAGATCACGCGGTTGGCAAATTGGAAAACAGTGTTTGTGGAGCAAATTGGCAAAAGCGGGCAGTCGATTAGCATGAATGTATATAAGGTAGACGGCGCCAAATGCTGGGCCGGATACAGCCCGCACAGCCAGACCGTCTACATAAGCCTGTCAGCTTGATACGGCATACGAATGAGGAGTAAATCAGATGGTAGACAATGCGAAAAAAACAAGCGGCGCAAGTAAGAGCAGTGAGACGAAAAAGAAGCGCCTGCCTAAGGGGCAGCGCACCCATGTGCGCCGGCTGAAACAAGAGGCGCGCAAGACTGGCAGCACCCCCAAGTAGCCAGATCGCTGTATTCGCCGCAAGCTAGTGAACACCGCTATTCGCGGTGTTTTTATTTTCAGAGAATCTGAACCTGCCGTGCACATCCATAGTATCCAAGTATGATAGGATATCGCCACAGGCAAATACCTCTATGAAACTGACCCTGCTCCCTTGCAACAACGAAGACGATTACTGGCGCATGCGCAACTTCTTGCGGGAGGTCTTCCTGCTCAATGAGCGCCGCGAGCATTCCTGGAACGTGGCCCGCCTGGATTACTGGCGCTGGCATCTCATCCTGACCTGCCAGGCGTGCGACCCGGTAGAGCAGGTCACCACCCTGTGGGAAACCCCGCACGGGCAGATCGCTGCCGCGCTGCACCCGGTGGAGTGGGGCGAGTTCCGCCTGCACGTGCACCCCCACTTCCGCACAGCGGCGCTGGAGGACGAAATGCTGGCGCACGCCGAAGTGCATCTCGCCAGGCCGGCGGCGGACGGCCGGCGGCTGTGCTATGTGTCCGCTTTCGATGAGGATACTTTGCGCCAGGAGGTCCTGGCCCAGCGAGGGTATTCAAAGCGGGAAGGCATCGTCTACCATTGGCAGCGGGATCTGGAGTCGCCCGGGACGGGCGCTCCCATCTCGGAAGCGCCGCTTCCACCGGGTTACACCATTCGCTCGATGGGCGCTCTCGACGAGCACCCCGCCCGCAGTTGGGCTTCCTGGCGGGCTTTCCACTCTGATGAGGGGGATGAGAATTACGACGGCGACTGGTCCTGGTACCAGAACGTGCAGTCGGCGCCGCTCTACCGCCGTGACCTGGACGTTGTCGCCGCTGCGCCGGATGGGAGTATTGCCGCGTTCTGCACCATTTATTTTGATGATTTCACCCGCAGCGCCGTGTCGGTGCTGGTGGGCACGGCTGCCGAACACTGGCGGCGCGGCCTGGGCAAAGCCGTCATGACCGAAGGCATGCGGCGGCTGCAAAAGCTGGGCTGCACGCGTATATTCGCCAACGCCTACGACCCGCCCGCCAACGCCCTGTACGGCTCAGTGATGACAACCAGGCAGGTCTCGGAGTCCTGGTTCAAAGCACTACCTGGGACAGCCTCATGAAACCTTTTCGAGAACTCGGCCGCCTGGCACGGCTGCGCCGCCTGCGCCGGCTGGCGCAAACCGCTCTGACTGTCTATGGCCTGGAGGGGGCGCGCCTGGGTTTCATCCAATATGGGGAAAATATCATCTACCGTGTGGACATTCCTGGCGCTGATACCTCTCCTGGAGAATCCAGCCCCTACCTGCCCAACCGCTACCTGCTGCGCATTCACGCTATGGGCGACGAAGAGGCGATTGCCTCGGAATTGACCTGGCTGGCGGCGCTGAACCAGCAGGCCGGCCTGCCCGTGCCCGCCCCGGTTCCCACGCCGGACGGCTATTTGCTGGCCTCCATCGCTGCCCCGGGCCTGCCTAATGGGCGCGTCGTCTCGCTGATGCACTGGCTGGATGGGCGTAAACTGAACCGCGGCTTGCGCCCGCAGCACCTGGAAGCCCTGGGGCAGGTGGTGGCCCAACTGCACGATTTTGCGGCGAACTGGCAGCCTCCCGCCGGGTTCGAGCGCCCCGTTTGGGATTGGGACTCGCAGCTTGGCGGCAGCATGTTCGAACGGCCGCGTGAAGAACTGGTCGCCAGCATGCCAGCCCGCTTCCAGGAGCCGTTCGAGCAGGTATCCCGGCAGGCCAAACAGGCGATGGAATCCCTGGGCAAAGGCCCCGAATCTTTTGGCATGATCCACGCCGACCTGTACCCCGAGAATGTGCTGTTCAAGGCTGGCAAAGCCTACCCGATCGACTTCGAGGACTGCGGCTTCGGCTATTGGATGTGGGATATTGCCGTGGCGCTGTGCCAGTGGGCCTGGGGCCAGGACTGGGAGCGGATGCGCGATGCCTTCCGAGAGGGGTACGCCCGGGTGCGCAGCCTGCCCGAAGCGCAGTGGGCGCAGCTCGACCTGTTCGTCGCCACGCAGTTTGCCACGATGTTACTGTGGGCTTCAGCTTTCCTCAAGCACGATCCGTGCCGGGTGGCGGAATACGTACCCTGGCGGGATGAAAGCGGGGAGAAACTGCTGCGCTATTTTCAGCGCTGAGCGGCGCATAGAAAACCGGCATTTCACTTCGAGAAATTCTGAACTTGCTGCGCGCCTCCACTGTATCTAAATAGATGCGTTCTGAAGCCGTTCCCTGCAGTGCTCGACCAACCTGGAGCAGCGTCTGCCAGGTGCAATACGCACCTGCACACTTGCTCGCATTCCACGATACTGGGAGGAAGAACATGTTCAAACTGCTTTGTAAGACGATCGTTGCGGTTACCCTGATCGCTCTGCTCGGTGCGTGTAGCCCAGCCGCGCTCTCGAAGCTCCCCGCGGCCACGGCATTGCCAGCGCCCACGCACACGGCCCCGCCGCCGCGGGTGATCACCGCCACGCCGCTTCCCACGGATACGCCCAGGCCTGCCACCTTGACTCCTGAGCCCAGCCCGACCCTGGCCTTGCTTTTGAACATGGAGAAGAGCGAGCAGAAGTTCAGCTCTCCTGAGACCTTCCAGGCCGGCCTGGGAGACCTGGATGGCGACGGCGACCTGGACGCCGTTTTCGCCAACCAGCAGAGGAATAATTCTCAGGTCTGGCTGAACGATGGCCGTGGGAATCTGGTCGACACCGGCCAGGAATTGACCCAGTACGGGCATGGTGTAGGCCTGGCCGATTTCGATGGCGACGGCGACCTGGACGCTTTTATCACCTGCCACCAGTTCGTCAAGCCCAGCAAAATCTACCTCAACGATGGCGCTGGTGTTTTTCAAGACTCCGGCCAGGACCTGGGCGACTCTGGCATCAGCGGCAACGAAGTCAACCTGTTGGACCTCAACCAGGATGGCTACATGGATGTGCACGTGCTCTATTTCGGGGTGCCCGACAAAATCTATCTGAACGATGGGCAGGCCAATTTCAGCGACAGCGGCCTGGCCTTGGGTGAGGATGCCATCGCCTGGGGCGACCTGGACGGCGATGGCGACGTGGATTACTTCGGCAAGCGCGGGGGGCAGGGCTACGTGGCGCAGTTCAACGATGGCGACGGTAACTTCACCGAGGGCTGGCAGTTGGAGAACCCGGATACTACCGTGGGCGGCGTGGCCCTGGCCGATTTTGACAGCGACGGCGACCTGGATGCCCTGGTGTTGGATGGTTTCCGCGAGACAGGCAGCTTCCCCAGCCGGCTATTGTGGAACGATGGCACCGGGCAGTTCACTGACAGCGGGCAGAGCCTGAACAAGAGCCTGGGGGCCGACCCGGCGGTGGGCGATCTGGACAACGACGGCGACCTGGACGTTTTCGTGGCCAACATGGACCTGCCCAACGAGGTCTGGCTCTACAATAACGGCCAGTTCATCGACAGCGGTTTGCGCATGGGCGCTAAGACGGACATGACCGGCAAGCCCTCCCTGGGCGACCTGGATGGCGATGGCGACCTGGATGCGGTCGTTGGCAGGTTCCGGGGCGGCGCTGAGGTGTGGTTCAACGCCACGTTGACGCGCGGATTTTTGAGGGTCACAGAGTGGGGGTTGGGAATGTTAACAAGACGATAACCTGCTGCAGCCAGTATTGTGGTTAGAATCGGGAGCATAACTTCTGCTCATCCGATAGTTTGTGCATTGATCTTCGCCAGGTTTGCCTATGAACCAACTCAAGCGCGTATCGACAGATTTCGAAAGCTGGGGGCAATTGCTGCAAAACCATCTCGAACGTTATCCAGCCATGACCGCCCGCGATATCTACAAACTGCTCTACCAGGGCATCCTGGGGCCAGAACACCTCATGCCCTCGGCCGATATCTTCATTGCCCGCCTGGAGGACGAGCTGTCTGGCTTGCAGCCCGATGCGGGAGAGGCGCTCCTGGAAGCCATCCGGCCGGACGGCGCATTGCAGCGCATCCACCTGCGGCCCTGGCTGGCCTCCGGCCAGGATGTGGCTCAACTGGCGCAAGCCTGCCTGGAAGCTGGCCGGCGCGCCTGGGGCGATAAATTAGAGCTGCGCCGTATCTGGGTCTGGTTCCTGGATCAGGTCGAGGATGGGCGCTTCCCGATGATTGCCGTCCCTGAAGCCCGAAAGTTGGATAACTGGCTGCAAGAGGATAATTTTCCTGCGGCGCACCATTCATCCAGTTATGTGTCCAACTATCGCCCGGCTTATCGCTTGACCGGCGTGCAATCCAAGGATAATGAGCATGCAACCCGCTGATAAGCTTCCCGACCAATCCTGGAGAGCGGTGGTCGAGGCGGCGCATCCCGCCGAAGTCGAGGGTTACCTGATCGATGAAATCTTCAAAGCGCTGGGCTGGCGAGCTGACAGCCGTTGGCGAGACTGGTTTGGGCCGGTTTTCAGCCCACTCGTCCGCGGCTTTGCTTGTCAGGCGGCAGCTTTTGATCGAAGCGTGGCGCATCACGGTTTTCAGTGTTCAGCTCAGGACTGGCTGCACAAGTGGATCCCGGGTTTGCAGGTAGTCGGGGAGGAGCATCTGCCAACTGACCAGCCCATCGTGATTGCCGCCAACCACCCGGGCACTTTCGATGGGTTGGCGATCGCTTCGGCTGTCCCGCGCCAGGATTTGAAAATCGTCACTGCCGCCAACCCCTTCTTTCGCACGCTGCCCAATGCCAGGCAATATTTCATTTACTCGACTCTGGATACTCATGTGCGCATGGTCACCATACGGCGGGCTTTGCGTCACTTGCAAAGCGGCGGCGCGCTGCTGATCTTCCCCAGCGGCAAGCTCGACCCCGATCCGCTGCACTTCCGCCAGGCTGCCAGACAGGCCCTGACGCGCTGGTCGGCCAGCCTGGAGTTGTTCTTGCGCAAAGCGCCCCAGGCCAGGCTGGTGGTGGCGATCAATTCTGGTTTTGTTGCCCCGGAGTATTTGCGCAACCCGCTGGTGCGTCTGCGACCGGGCGATGACACTCGGCAGAAGCTGGCCGAATTTATCCAGGTCATCCAGCAGGTCGTGTTCAACCGCCGGGTATCAAACCAACCCCAGGTGGCTTTCGCTGAACTGGACTCTTCGTCATACACCCTCGGAAACGAGGGCGTTATCCAGGCCCAGATCATGGCTACGGCCACACGGCTGATGGAGATCGATCCATCATCAGGCCGGGTCGGGTAGCTTCCAGATCGGGCGGCGTGAAAAACCGGAGCGAGCTGCGGCCAGCTCGGATTGTGGGACGTGTAGCAACTGCCGGCAAAGTTCGGCGATGCGCTGGGCCGATGCGCCGCCGTTTTGCAGGGGCGTCAGCCGGCGCAGTATGTTTACATCGAAGTATGAATGCACCTCTTTGCCCAGCGCCAGGCCAACGTATACCACCGATGAATATTGCGTGACCAGCACAGAACAGTTGGCGATCATGTGGTTGGTGTTGCCATCGGTAAAGATCAGGGCGTCTGGTGCCAGTTCCTGAATCTCGCGCCGGGCGCGCGAGAAGTTTTCATTGGGGTGCAGTTTGAAGATCACCGAACGCCCGTTAGCGATTTCCAGCGTCTTGCGGATGAAAGCCGGGCGGTCGTCTGGTTTGAAAGTCTCACGGGCGCAAGAAGTGGCTGCCAGAACGTAACCCTGGTAAGGGAAGTCGTTGTCCAGGTAAGCGGCGGCGTGGTCGAAGTTGGGGATGCCGGTCACGGCAATCTTCTCTGGCCGCACCCCTTTGCGGATGAACAGGTCGCGGTAGCCAGCCGAGGCCACGCAGAACAGATCGTAAGCGTCTGAGAGGCCCGTGGCAGCGGTGTTGGCCAGAAAGCGCGGCAGCTTGAACCGCCGCACCAACTCATAGAGCAGCCCCTCTGGCTCGGTCATGCCTTCCTGGACCAGGATCATGCGTTTGCCGCGGATATTCTTCTGGACGATCAGATCGGTGCAGGTGATAACGGCATTATACTGGCGCGCCTGGCCGCCCATGTCCACCGGAAGATGCTGTTTTTCCAGGTAGGTCAGGGTGTTCTGCTGGTGCTTGCCTCCCAGGATGGTGAAATCTGTCAGGCCCATGCGGCTCAAATTGCCTAGAAGCCCTTCAGCGAAGAATGGCGTGAAAAAACAGTTTTGTTCTGGCAGGCAGGCCGCGATCTGGTGCATCATGGTAGTCTGGTTCAGGGAGCCGCCGATTAGCAAGATATTTGCACCCATCGAATCGCCTCCTGGCTATGCAGACAAACCCGGGTGTGACTGAGCGTAGCGCAATTCCTGGCGGAATTTCCGGTTTCCGCGCCAGGTCATGCGCAGCGGTTCTGAAGGGTTCTCGTTCCAGGGCACCCAGCCCGCGTGGCGCAGGGCCAGACGGGGCACGTAGCGGATGATGAAATCGCCCATTTCCATTTGGTCTGTGCCAACTGCCTGGGTCTGGTGGTTTTCCAACGCCCGGCGTAGTTCTGCCGCAGAACGACCAGGGAAGCGGGTGGCGCCCAGGCCGATCATCCAGTTCACATGTGCGTCGCTGCAACCCACCTGGGATATCGGTAACTGGCTGCACAGGTAGATGGCGCGCTCGTCTCGCTGCGCGCCGGCCATGCCAGCGTTGAAGAATTCCACCCCGACCAGCCCACGAGACACTTCTGGATTGCGCAAGGCCCGTTGGATGGCATAGGGGTGAACCGCCATGCGGCTGTAGGTCATTGGGTGCGGGATGATGCAAATCCCGCCTTGTTCCAGTGTTTTGAGTACGGTCGCTTCGATGCTCAAGCCAGGCGGGATCGGCCGGGAAACGAAAAGGGCCAGAATGTGGCCCTCTTCGCTGGAGACTTCGATCCCCGGGATGACTTCGATGTTGTAGGACGGCGCCAGGTCCTGGGCTTGTAAGGCGCCTTCGATCTTGTTGTGATCGGTGATGGCGATCACATCCAATTTCGCGTGATGCGCTGCGTACTTGATCACCGCCGATACCGAACTGGTGCCGTCATAACTATAAATCGTATGGATGTGCAGGTCTGCAAGTCCCATAGTATTTTCCTATCCTTCCAAGATATCTGTGAGTATGAGAATCTCACACAGTCATGAGTGTAGCATGCGCTTGTTAATGGGCCTTCAAGGCTACTTTAAGACCTGGTTTTCAGTTTGCTATCGATTGTTAATCTTGTCGAGAGCATCTGCCGCTGCTGGCAATCGGCCTGCTCCCTGGCTGACTGGCGCGGAAATGTTAACTAAACCTTTACATATGGCGTATTGTGTAATAAAGCACGAATCTTTAGAATCAGCTAATGTACATTGCCAGGTTCTTCAACGGGAAGTCCTCGTTTATGGTCGCTGAATGAAGTGGCTGAAAAGTAAGGTTCTGGGAATCGACAACGAAGCCGGGCTGGGCTGCGCCATTGGCCTGTGGCTGGTATGGTTGTTCGCCGCGCTGCTCTTGTCTTATGGGCTGGCCGGGGGGGTGACGGCAGTGCTGGATGAAACAGGCCAGCTTTATTCGGAAAGCAACTATTCACAACCAGGCTTCCTCGGGCATTTGTTCATGTTAGCTCTGCCAATCTGGTGCATTTTAGCCGTGGCTGGCATCGCCGGCATTGCCCTGGGCTGGCGTCTGCTGGCGCGTTTTCGCTCCAGAAAGCCGGCCTCGCGCGCGCGGCTTAGCGATGCTGCTGAAGGGATCAACACAGCGACTTTCACCACGCGCATCAAGCCGGGAAAGGCCATGTTGTTCCTGCGGATCGCCTGGCTGGTTTTGTTCACCATCTTCACACCGTTGGCGGTTGCCGGGTTGATCGGTCAGGCGAACTACGTTCATCATGGCACGCTTCAGGCTGACCTTGCCTTTCAGGAGGTCGATGGAAAGCCAATTGTTCTGATTGCCTCGGACCAGATTCGCCAACTGGGTATCAGGCTTGGCGATGAGGTTTTGAATCCGGACATTCCCATGTTTGGCGCCAGCGGCGAGGCGGTCTCTCTGGAGTTGAAAACCGCTGGCGAAGAGCCTCGCTCTGTGGAAGTTACCTATTGCCCGGTGCAGCCCTTTGCTCGCATCTTTTCATATTACGGTCTGCCGCTGACTGGCGCGGTCTGGTATTACCTGCTGACGCGCCTGAGCAGCCTGCTGGTTTTTTTGCTGGCGGCGGCGCTCTTCGTTCGCTATCGTTCGGATGATTGGCTTGCACTGATCACCGCTGCCGGGCTGCTCGCCCTATGGTTGCAGCCAAACCAGGTGCCCGATACGCCATCGTTAACCTGGGTGTATGATTGGCTCAACCCCTTGATCATGCTGCTCGCCCTGATCTTTCCCACTGGCAGGTTTTCTCCACGGCGCGCCTGGCTGCTGTTAGCCGCCTATGTAGGTAAACAACTGATCAACATCGGGGTAAATCTGCTTTATTCGGGCACGACAGGCGCTAATCTCTGGTTGAGCATCAGTACGATCCTGGACGCAGGCTTCGTCGTCGCAGCTTGTGGGATCATTGTCCACCGCTATCGCAAGGAATTTACCCTCTTGCAGCGGCAGCAAGCCAAGTGGGTCTTTCTGGCGCTGGCTGTACCGCCAACGATCGGCTTGATCTCCGTACCAGTCAGTTTTCTGGTGATGTTTGTCTATGGCAACATTCCTACAGTTTTATTGACCGTTCAGAATGAGTTGGTTTGGTTTTCGACCGTTGGCGTGCCTTTGGGTTTCGCCTTTGCCGTTTTGCGCTACCGGCTGTATGACGTTGATGTTATTATCAATCGCTCGCTGGTTTATTCCTTGCTCAGTATCGCCCTGTTGGCGGTTTTTGGACTGCAATTTTTCTTATTGCATACCGGGATTACCACTTTCCTGGGGAATCAATCCGCCATTCTGGCGGCCGGCGTTTCTGGGGTTGTGACCACCGCTTTGTTTGGGCCCTCCCGCCAGTTGGCGCGCCAGTTCGTCGACCGGCGTATCTACAGGCTGCGCTACGACCTGGACGAAATTCGCCAGGCGCAGCGCATTCCTGCCGTCAAGACCCCCGGCGCTCTGAGCGGTAAGCAGTTCGGCGAATTCATGCTGTTGGATGTGGTCGGGTGCGGCGGGATGGGGGAGGTGTACCAGGGCCAGGACCCCCAGACCGGGCGGCTGGCGGCGGTCAAGGTCCTGCCTTCCAATCTGGCTGACCAGCCGGACTTCCACCGTCGTTTCGAGCGTGAGGCCGAAAGTATGGCGATGCTTTCCCATCCGAACATCGTGCGCTTTTTCGGCGTTGGCCAGGCAGAAGGTTACGATTTCCTGGCGATGGAATTCATCGTAGGCAGGTCTCTGTCCAGCATCCTGAAAGAGCGCCAGCGCCTGACCCTGGCGGAAGCCGGGCAGTATTTCCCCGGCCTGGTGCAGGCCGTGGATTACATCCACAGCCTCGGCCTGGTGCATCGCGACCTGAAGCCATCGAACATTATGCTGCGAGATGGCGCTGATGGCAGTTTTGAAAGCGTGCTGATGGATTTTGGCATCAGCAAAGTTGCCGTTGAGCGCTCGGCCCTGACCGGGTCGGGCGTCATTGGTACGATCCAATACATGGCTCCTGAACAAATCCGTTCAGCCAGTGATGTGGACTATCGCGCCGATCTGTACGCCCTGGGAGCGATCTTCTACGAGGCGCTGACCGGCAGGCTGCCTTTCGAAGGCAATTTGGGCCAGGTACTGTTCGGCCATTTACAGGCCCCGCCCCCGGATCCCTTGCAGATCAACCCAGAGCTGCCGCCTGCCACTGCGCGGGCAATTCTGCGGGCGCTCAAAAAAGCCCCTGAGCAGCGCTTTGCATCGGCGGCCGAATTATTCGATGCAATAACATCTGAAAGTATCGTTTAGGAAACCATACGAGGAATAGCGAATTATGGATACGCCTGGCACAGCAGCAGATATTCTGACCCCGATGCTGATTTTGCTGGTCATCATTGCCTTTGCCGGTTTGCTGGCCCTGGCCTTTTGGTTGGAGAAAAGCAGGAGAGAGGATCGTAAGCGCCTGCTGGATCGCCTGGGATTTGAGGAAGTTCTGCCGCCTTCTTCGGCGTTCTTACAGCGCGCCGGTCAGCTTTACCGCCGCCGCCCGCAGCAGAAATTCGAATTGCAGGCGCTCTTCGAAAAACGCACCCCTCGAGCAGTTTATTATTACTTCAGCCTGGTCGAAACCAGCCAGAACGATAAAAGCTGGCTGGGGTCGAAAGCCATTGGGGTCGTCTCTCCCGATTTGAACCTGCCGCGCCTGCATATCGCAGGCCGGTCGCCTGGTGGAATGGGCGAAGCTGTCGAGCAATTCGCACAGTGGGCTCTGCCGCAAAACGCTGCCCGTGCTCCGGACAGGGTCTCGAAGAGACCAGGCAGTTCCGCTCAACCCAGGTGGAAGAACCGTTTCGTCGTCATGGACCTGGCTGCTTTTCCGGAGATCAACTCCAGGCTGAAGGTGATGGTAGATGAAGATGACCAGGTAGCTGCCAGGAATTACTTGACTCGTGAGCGTCTGGAACGGCTGGCCTGGCTGGCTAGCGCCAGGGACCAGGGAAAAATCGAATGCGGCGGCGACTGCATCATCCTGGAGCGCACAGTGAATGCGGATAATCCTGCAACTGAGGAGGATCTCCAGGCTTTGTTGGACGATGCCGGCAAAGCCTGGACGGCTTTGGTTTGAAACGAAGAATGTACTGGTTGCTCCTGCCTGTGGCGCTGCTCTTCAGCGTTGTGGCCTGGCTGACCTATGTTGTCATTTTGACCAGGCATAACGCCCGCGCCTGCCTGGTTCCCGCGCCGCCAGTCTCTGGGTCGGGCCCCACCCGCTTCACGGATTTGCAAGCTGTCCTGGATGCCTATAGCGCTGGACACGCCGGGGTAGGGCTGCAAGCCACGCTGGTGCTGCCGGATGGCGATTCCTGGACGGGTGTATCCGGTTACGCCAGCCATGAACAGGCGGTCCCGCTTACTCCGCAGCACCATCTCTACATCGGCAGCCTGACCAAGCTGCTCACTGCCGCCCTGGTGGTGCGCCAGGTGGAAGCCGGGGCGTTCGGGCTGGATTCTACGTTGGAGCCCTGGTTCGATTCCCCCTGGGCCAGCCGGGTCAGCGTTGCTGACCTGCTCAATCACACCAGCGGCATCCCCAGTTACACCGAGGAGGCCTGGTTCCTGGTGCGATATTTTGGGCTACCGCAGAAGACCTGGCTGCCTGCTGAACTGGCCGCCGGGATCGCCAACCGTCCGCTGGAGTTCGAGCCTGGCAGCCGGCACCGCTATTCGAATTCGAATTACTTGCTGTTGGGTCTGCTGTTGGAGAAGTCGACCGGAAAGTCTTATGCGGAATTCATTGCTGATCCTGTCCGTTCGGAATGGGGCCTATCAGAAACCTATTACCTTGCTCCGCTCTCTGGCCTGGGGATTGCCAACGCTTATGACGAGACGCTCCTGCACCTGGGGCGCGCCAACCTGAGCGGCTTCCGCCGCTCGCTGGAAAGCGGCGGTTATTCCGCCGGTGGGGTGCTATCCAATTCGCAGGATATGGCCCGCTTCGTCCGCGCCCTGTTCGAAGCGAAAATCGTTTCGCGCCCCAGCCTGGCGCGCATGTTGACTTTTATAGACGCTCCCGATGCAGATGTGCCTGCTCAAACCGGCTACGGGTTGGGCCTGCGCCGCCTGGAGGTGGGGGGGAATATTTTCGCCGGGCACACCGGCACGATCCCGGGTTATTCCGGGATTGCCATGCAACACGTGGCGGACGGCGCTACCATCGTGGTTTTGAGCAACCTGTCCACTATCGACCAGGTGAAATTACTGGAAGCCTTATTCTTCGAATTGGAGCCCCAGGCGCGCAAGCCCTGACCCCAATTCCTTTTAAACGTAGAGGAGCATGATCGTTATGGAACCGGAATATATTGAATTGAGCGTTGCTGACCATCAATTAGCTGCGGTTTGTTTGAACCCGGGCGCGCCTGGCGAGCCGGTTGTTTTGATACATGGCATTACCAGCACAGTTTCATTCTGGCAGGTCAATCCGGCGCCCTATTTGCTGGAGATCGGGCCGTGTTATTCCCTCAGTTTGCCGGGGCACTACCCGGCGCGCGCCCCGCAGGTTTTCAAGCGCCAGGCGCTGACCAGCGAGGCGCTGGTGGAATTGCTCGACTCAGCCGTGCAGCAGTTGGTGGGCGAGCGCCCGGTTACCCTGTTCGGGCATTCCACGGGCGGTTTTGCCTGCCTGGCGCTGGCCGCCCAGCGCCCCGAGGTGGCCCGGCGCGTGGTCAGCATCTCGGGCTTTGCACACGGGCGCTGGACAGGTATCTTGGGCGTGTACCAGCGCGCTGCCCGCCTGGGCTGGCCGGGCCAGGCCTATTTCAAGGCCATGTACTTGGCGCTCAGGCTGCACCCGGCGCTGTTTCGCTGGGCGATGCGCTTCTATGTCGCCGACTGGCGCGCCCTGTACGCCAACTCCGACCTGCCCGAGGCCATCCAGCGCACTTTCCCGAGCTACTGCCGCCTCGACCTGGACGCTATGCTGGCGTATTTCAAGCATATGCCGGACATCGACATCACCTCGCGGTTGCCGCGCATCCAGGCGCAGACCCTGGTAATTACCGGCGACCACGACCCGATTGTGCCGCCTGCGCAGTCTTACCGGGTTGTCGAACTGGTCGAGGGCGCCGAGTTGGCTGTCGTGCACGGCGCCGGCCACCTGCCTTTCACCGAGCGCCCGAACGAGTATCATGATCACGTGTCAGCCTGGCTGGCGCGCACCCATTCTTCCAATAAATAGATGCGACACGAGAAACGCCTTTCCCCCTCGCTCCTGGCGCAGCTAGTCCCGCTGCTTGTGCTGCCCAGTATGGCCCTGGTATTCTGGCTGGCTGTGAAAGTTGTGGGCCGCGAAGTCCGATCTGTTGGCCCGGCTGGTGTTGTTGTTCATCTCGCTATGAAAGGATGAGATATGAACCGAAAAATTCACGATCAGCAAGTCAATATCAACCTGGGGTGGCAGTTTTGGAGGGTGGCATTTCTGGCCGTGCTGCTGGTTTGCACGGCCTGCGGCACGGGGATTGCTACACAGACGGCAGCGACTGTGCCGCCCACTGCTACGCCACAGCCAGCGGCTCCCACCGCTACGGCGAGCACAGCCGTGATGGCTGAAACTCCCATCGTCCAGGCCGGGTCGCCGCTGGCTGTTCTCAGCGTAAGCGCCTCGGCGCAAAGCGCCGAAGACCCGCCCCAATTCGCCGTGGACGGCAACCCCGAGACGGCCTGGAACTCGGGGGCGGATGCGCCGCAGTGGATCGAGATCGACCTGGGAGCAGTGTACCACCTTGAAGACATCCGCCTGCTCGTCTTGCAGTACCCGGATGGGCAAACCCACCACCGGGTATGGGCGGCGCAGGAGCCGGGGGACTACTGGCAGTTGACCGAGCTCAGCGGCGCCACCGTTGACCAGCAAACCCTGAGCGTAGCCGCCTTCCAGCCCGAAGGGCTACCGGCGGCGCGTTTCTTGAAAATCGAAACCACGCAAAGCCCTTCCTGGGTTGCCTGGAGAGAGATCGAGGTCTACGGTCGCCCGGCGGCAGGCGAGCTGGGCGTGCAGCCAGCGCAGGTCATCTTCCACAACGGCAATATCCTGACGATGGAGGCAGACCAGCCGGTGGCGCAGGCGCTGGCCATCGCTGGCGAGAAGATCCTGGCGTTGGGCGCGAACGAGCAGGTGCTGGCGCTGAAAACCGACCAGACGCGCCTGGTCGATTTGCAGGGCAAGACGCTGATGCCTGGGTTTATCGATAGCCATGCCCACCTGTTCAATCTTTCCGGGCTGCCATACAACGAAGCCCAGCAGTTAGCTTTGAACAACGGCATCACCAGCATTGGCGAGTTCTATGTCGACCAGCCGCTCCTGGATAATTTACGCGCCTTCGAGCAAAGCGGACAATTGAAGATGCGCGTCAGCATGTATCTTGTATATAACAATAGCTGCGGCGAAACCCAGGGCGATTGGTTCAAAAAGTACCCCCCCACACGCAATCCCGGCGAGCTGCTGCGCGTAGGCGGGGTAAAGATTTTCTCGGATGGCGGCTCGTGCAATGTACCGGCTTACTCCTTTGAATTTCCTGGCCTGGGCATGGGTGACCTGTATTTCACTGCCCAGGAACTGCTGGCCGTGATGAAAAATATCCAGGCCAGCGGCTATCAAATCGGCATCCACACCCTGGGCGACCGCTCGTTGGATGTGGTATTGGATGCCTACACCAGCCTGATGGCCGGTGGAGACAATCTGCTGCGTCACCGCATCGAACACAATGCGGTCATCCGCCCAGATCAGATGAGCCGTTTTTCCGCCAGCCGGGCGGTGCTATCCGTGTTCGGGGCCTACCCCATTTGCAGAAAAGTGGATACACAAAATCCGCTGAAATTCGATATCCCTAACCAATACCAGGCCTGGGAATGGCCCTGGCGACAGTTGATCGATGCCAACCCTGAAGTCATCGTGGCCTGGCAGAGCGACGCGCCCATCTTTGGCATGCAGGGCTTCGAGCCGCTGCGCCACCTGTTCGGGTTTGTAGCCCGCGCAGAAGTGGCCGAAGATGGGCACATCTGCCAGCCGCCGCCGGAGATGCTGGCCGGGCGGGTGCGTGTGGATGAAGCGCTGCGCATGATGACGATCAACGCTGCCTATGCCCTGCACCGCGATCAGGAGGTGGGCAGCCTGCGCCCCGGCAAGTTCGCCGACCTGATCCTGCTCTCCGACGATCCAATGAGCATGCCAGCCGGGGAGTTGTACGGCTTGCAGGTGCTGATGACCCTCATTGGCGGGGAAAGCGTCTACTGCGCCGAATCCGCCAGCGCGATTTGTGGGGCCAATGCCAGTTACGATATTCGCGGCGTATGGAACTACACCATGACCGCTTCAGATGGCAATACCTACGATACGGGCACGATCACGTTCACTGGCGACCCGGCTCGCGGCGCTTACGTTCAGTTGAACATCTATAAGGTTGAATACCACGGCGAGTACCTGGTTAATGGCGCATTTGTGACTCTCACCGGCGACGAAAACTGGCAAGGTACGCTCACCAATGCGAACAACATGAGCGGCGACTGGCAGCACGATGACGGTTTCAACGGCGTCTGGACGGCGGTGCGCCAGAGCCCATAACAGGGTGTGTTTCTTCCAGGAGATGGCCATTTAAGATTGTCCTCCAGTACAATCTTAAATTGGCCTCCAGTCGAATGACAGTAACGGGGAAGCGGCGTACAATAAGAGTAGTGAACGATTGGCCGCAAAAGGAGCCCCGTATGTATCTTGATCTGAAATTGATCCGAGCCCAATTTGTGTTGACTTTCCTGGCAATCCTGGCAGTCAGCTCAGCCGCAGCAGCCGGGTGGCTGGGCTGGCTGCCGGGTTATCCAGGCGCACATCTGCTATGGATCGGCGGCCTGGGCGCAGCGTTGGCCAGCCTCCTCGGCTGGGCGGCAAATCATTGGATCGTTACGAGCCGCTTGCAGCGTGCTGCGGAGATCGGCAGCGCCTGGCTGCGCGGTGATCTGAACTTGCGCATCGAGGAGGCGGAGGAAGATGAATTCGGGCGTTTGACGGACCACCTGGATCAATTGATCCAGCAACTGGCCCACTACAAGCAAGATTTGATTGAGTTACAGCAGCGCGAGGATCGTTTGAGCGATCAGGTGCGCGTCCTTTCGATTTCCGAAGAGCGCAGCCGCCTGGCGCACGATTTGCACGACGGCGTCAAGCAGCAGCTTTTCAGTATGGCCATGATTGCCAGTGGAATCCAGGACCGGGCGAACTCTCAAGCCGACTGCATGCCGTCTGAAATGCTTGAAATGATCGGGCAGCTAAAAATTTCTGCGCAAACCGCGCAACAGGATCTCACCCGCCTGATCGAGGGCCTGCGCCCGATCTCGATCCAGGAACGCGGATTGGGGGCTGCGCTTAACGAGTATGCCCTCTTGTTTGGGGCGCGCGAACACCTGCTGATTTACCTGGATGTGCAGGGCAATGATGGGCTCCTGCCAATTTCGATCGCTGAGATGTTCTACCTTGTCGCCCAAGAGGCTTTGAACAACGTAGCCCGTCATGCGAGCGCCACTCGCGTGGACGTGAAGCTGAGTTGTTTCCCCGATGAAGCCAGCCTGACGGTGCGCGACAATGGCCGGGGCTTCGATTTGAGCCGCCCGCGCCGCGGGCTGGGCATCACCAGCATGCAGGATCGCCTGACAGCCGTTGGTGGACGGTTGAGCCTGAACAGCAGCCCCGGGCGCGGTACCATCCTGATTGCTCAGGTGGGCCTGGGCCGCCCCTTGCTGCCGCCTGGCGAGCAGGCTCGCCTCGACCCCAATCGCCCGCAGATTGATATCGAAAACTGGCTGTGGTTGGGCCAGCGCCTGGTGATCCCGGTTGGGCAGACCTGGCCGTGGCTGCCAGCCGATGAAGATTATCTCCGCCGGCCACTGCTGGACAAATCCCAGGTGGTGCGGGCGCAGGTTGCGAACGGCGTGTTTGGCCTGGGCAAGGGCTTGCAGCTCCAAACCGGCGATCTCTCTGTCCAGGTCAGGCAAGCTGTTCACGGCTACAGTTGGCGTTTGCACGGTGCAAGGTGGAACTTCAAACGCCTGTCGTCGAATGGCAGCCAGGTATTATTCCGCAATGGCCAACCTCTGGCTGCCGTACAATACCAGGGACGGCAAATGGATATGTGGAGCGAGTTTGTCTACATCGGGCGGGGTTATCGCCTGGCAGCCGGCCACAAAGCGGGCATGTTTCAATTTTACGATGAAGACGGGCAGGAGATCGCTCAATTCAACTGCCGCCCTGGCCTGGAGATTGAAATTTACCGCCCACTATCGCTGAATTTGTTAATCATTGCATTGTTGCGGCTTTTGGATGAGAAAAAGGCCGCTCATTAACCCAAGATTACGAGACCCAAAGTTTCAGCAATTTCTGCAAAAGGAGCAAACCATGAGAACCATTCATTCCCCTATTTTCACCCTGCGGCCTTACGAGCGCGGTATCCAGGAATCGCTGGGCAAGTACAACCGCTTCATCCAGCCTGGCCTGGGCTTCCAGTTTCCCTTTATTCATTTGATCCGGGTGCGCGATATTCGCGAACATACGATGGATATCCACCCTCAAACGGTGATCACCAAAGACAATGTTGAGATCACGGTGGATGGAATCATGTGGGTGCGCCCTGCGGCCGACGAGGAATCGATCAAGCGCACTTTCTATAACATCGATGACTGGAAACGGGCTGTGGCGCAACTGGCAATGACCAACCTGCGCCAGGAGTTTGGCGACTTGACCCTGGATGAAAGCCTGGTGGCGCGCGAGAAGATCGCTACCAACCTCAAGGCGGTATTGAGTACCTTTGCGGTAGAATGGGGGCTGACCGTCAGCAAGGTAGAAATCCGCCTGATTGATCCGCCCGAAGATATCAAGAAGGCCATGCACAAGCAGAAGACGGCTGAACAAGAGCGCCGTTCGATGCGCCTGTTGGCGACGGGTGAGTTCGAGGCTGCTGAACAACAAAAGCTGGCGGCGATTCAACGCGCCGAAGGCGAGCGTGAGGCGTCCATTAGAGTCGCCGAGGGCCGTGCGGAAGCCATCCGCCTGGTCAACGAGGCGGCCGAGAAATATTTCGTGGGCAACGCCCAGAACCTGAAACAAATCGAAATGGTAGAAACTGCCTTGAAAGACAACGCCAAGATCATCGTCACGGATAAAGGCATCACGCCCACTCTGCTGGTGGGGGATATGCCGGTGGCGGTCAAGCCGTAATTCATGATGTCCAACGATTCCATCACGGTCTTTCTCGTAGACGATCACGAGATCGTGCGCAAAGGGTTGTGTTTTTACCTGAGCGGCCATGCGGATGTGGTTATTGTCGGCGAGGCGAGCGACGCCCAAACCGCGGCGGCAGCCGTCGCCCGCCTCGCCCCGGATGTGGTTTTGATGGATTTGCTGCTGCCATTGCAGCCGGGCGGCGAGCCGGGCGACCAGGGCGGCGTCGAAGCCACCCGGCGTATCCGCCAGGTCAGCCCTCGCACACAGGTAGTCGTCCTGACCAGCTTTGCCCAGGACGAATTACTGTTCGCCGCCATCAAGGCCGGGGCGCTCTCTTATTTGCTCAAAGACGCGGATGCGGAGACGGTGCTTTCCACCATCCGCTCCGCCCGGCGCGGCGAAGCCATCCTGCATCCTCGCGTGGCGCGCCGCCTGATGGCCGAAATCGCCGCCCCGGGCCAGGAACGCAGCCCGGCCCCCAAGTTATCCGAGACGCTGACCGAACGCGAGGTGGAGGTGCTGCGCCTGGTTGCCCAGGGGCTGAGCAACGCCGAGATTGCTGAGAGGCTGGTCGTTTCTGAGCGTACCGTCAAAGCGCATGTCAGTAACGTATTGAGCAAGCTGCAGCTCAACGACCGCACACAAGCCGCCGTTTACGCCTGGAAAGAAGGGATTGTGAGCGATCAGAGTGACAAGCGCGCTTAGAAAGATAGCGGGTCTGTTTCTGGTTGTATTGCTTTCGAGCCTGTTGCTGCAATTCGCGCCGCAGGCGCGGGGCCAGGCTGCGCGTATCGGCGCGCCGAAGCAGTCCGGTGTCACCTTTGGAAGCTGGTGGCCTGGCCAATACGCCAGCGCTGACGGCGAGCGGGCGCTGCGTAATGCTGCCCAAAGCGGCGCGGGCTGGGTGGCGTTGATCGTCACCCAATACCAGGAAACCATTGCTTCTGTGAGCATCGCCGCTGGCCCAGCGACGCCCAGCGATGCTGATCTGATCTATGCCATCAACCTGGCGCATGAGTTGGGTTTGAAGGTGATGCTCAAGCCGCACGTGGACCTGGCTGGCGATCCGGAGCACGGGCGCGGGGCAATCGGCCAGGGTTTCCACGCTGCTCAGTGGGCGGCCTGGTTTGCATCTTATCAGGTTTTTATCGGCCATTACGCCCAACTGGCGCAGGCGCATGGGGTGGAGCAACTGTGCATTGGCACGGAGCTGAGCGCTGCCGAAAGCCGCGCCTCCGAGTGGCGCGCTGTAGCTGCCGCTGTGCGCAGCCAGTACAATGGCGCGCTGACCTACGCCGCCATTGGCGATGGCTGGGACCTGACCTGGTGGGAGGCCCTCGATTACATCGGCCTGAATGCTTATTACCCGCTCACCGATGAGAATGACCCGACCCTGGCCGAACTCAAAGCCGCCTGGGAGTCTCGCCTGCCTTCATTGGCGGCGTTATCGCAGTCCTGGAACCGGCCGATTCTGTTCACCGAGATCGGCTATCTCAACCGGGATGGCGCCAACCGGGCTCCCTGGGATTGGACGATCAGCGGTACTATCGACTTGCAGGAACAGGCCGACGCCTACCAGGCTGTTTTCGAGAGTGTTTACCAGCAGCCCTGGTTTGCCGGCCTATACTGGTGGTTATGGCTGGTTGACCCGGCGGATGGCGGCCCCTGTGACAGCGGCTTTTCGCCTTATGACAAGCCGGCCGAGGATGTGCTGCGCGCCTGGTATGGCGCGCCACCGCGGCGGGGCGTGCTGGATGGCTTCCAGCCGGATGAAGCGCGGGCTGTGGAGGTGTTTGGCGACTCGCTGGCAGCCGGTTGGCAGGATGTCTCCCTGGGCGTGACGGTTGCTCCGGTCAGCAGCCCGGTTCACCAGGGCTCTCGCGCCCTGGCGGTGACCGCTCCGGCCTGGGGCAGCTTATCGCTGCACTATCCCAACCTGGAGATCTCGCCTTACCACTGGTTGGAGTTCTACGTCAGGAAAACCGCCACCAACCAGCCGCTGCGAGTTTACGCCAACGATGAAAGCGATATCGAGCTGCGCTACGTTAGTGAGTGCCATTACACCGGCGGCGATACGATCCCTTCCGATACCTGGAGGCGCGTGCGTATCCCGCTCTCCGAACTGGTTGGTAACCGGCAAGCCATCCAGCGCATCTCGATCAAGAATTACAGCAGCCAGCCGGGGACTTTCTGGATCGATGCCATGCGCCTGGTGGCGGCTGACCAGCCCTTTGAGGTAAATTTGATATCCAACGGCGGGTTCGAGATCGATCTGCAAGACTGGCATTTGCTTGTCGATGCCGCCTCCGGGGCCCAGGCCTCTCTGGAGCGTGACACGAGCGCTGCCGGGGATGGGCTGGCCTCCGCTAAAATCGCTGTGACGGCTGCCTCGCCGGCCAATTATCACGTCGCCCTGGTGCAGGACAACCTGGCGGTGCTGGAAGGCGCCCACTACACCCTGTCGTTCCAGGCCAGGGCCTCTGCGCCGCGCCTGATCAGCAATATCGCTGTCCAGGAGGGCGGGGGAGATTGGACGGCTTACAGCGGTTACCAGCAGGTCACTCTCACTCCCGTGTGGCGGGACTATGAGATCACTTTCATCTCCAGCGGAACAGACTCGCAGGCCTGGCTGACTTTCTGCCTGGGCGATGTCGCCGGCCAGGTTTGGATCGATCAGGTGCGCCTGGTGCGTTCATCACCCGAACTCAGGCCGGGGCGGGTCAGGCTGCGCACTGGCGACAGCCAGGTCTTTACCTTCTTGCGCGGCGCGGCGCCCTACCAATGGGCCAGCAGCAACCCCGCCGTGGGCAGCCTGGTCCCTGGCAGCAGCGGCACGGCCAGCTTCCAGGCCAGCGCCCCTGGCAGCACCCAGATCAGTGTTACGGATGCTCACGGACTGGCGGCCAGCGCCTGGGTTGAAGTCATCCAGCGCAGCACGATCTCGGTTGAGGTCGGATCCAGGCTCTTGCAGGTGCCCGAGCAGGCGTTTGGCAGCAACGCCGAATACTATAACGCCGCCTGGGGCCAGGTGCTCACAGATAGCACCTTTGTCGAGGCGGTGCAAGAAATGGGCGTCAGCGGGCTGCGTTACCCCGGCGGCGGCGAAGCTACGTATTACGATTTTTCGCGCGGCCAGGGTTGGTTGAGCTGGATGCCGGGCAGCGAGAACCAGTACAATTACAACGGGGTGGATACCGCTCATTTCCTGAATTTTGCCAGGGATGCCGACATCCCGCATTTGATGATCACTGCCAACGTTTTCGCCCGCGGGCGGCCCGCCCTCGAGGATTGGATTACGCCGGAGGTGGCAGCCAGTTGGGTCACTTACACCAATAAAACCCGCGGGCAGTACGTGGCCTATTGGGAGCTGGGCAACGAAGTCAACCTCAACCGCCCATACAACCTCCTGCCACTGGATGCTTACGTCTCGAAAATTCACACCTGGTCGACTGCCATGAAAGCCGTCGACCCAACCATCAAGATCGGCGCGGTGGTGGATGCGCCCTTCCGCAGGGAGTTGGGCGAGGATTGGAACGGGCCGCTGCTCCAGCAGGCTGCCGGCGCGCTGGATTTCCTCATTATCCACCCCTACGCCAATGTGACCTCCTATCTAAACTCTGAGCGGCCCTGGCGCTTGTGGGTGGACCGGGCGCAAGGCGCCAGGGCGAGCATGCGCCGGGAAGCCAGCGCTGCCGAAGGCCAGGCGGCGCTGAGAGTCGATGTGCAGGCGGCAACGCCCGCCAATTATCACGTTGCGCTGTACCAGGCAGATCTGCCGGTGGCGGCAAGCGCCCAATATCAGCTTTCGTTTTGGGGCCGGGCGGCGGGCCCGCGCTTGCTCAGCAATATCGTTGTGCAGCAGGACGGCGGCGGCTGGATGGCTTACAGCCCTTATTTTTCAGCCATGCTCTCGGACCAGTGGCAATATTTCGAGTTTACCTTCGACGCCCTGGGATCTGACCCGGCGGCGGCTCTGCTGTTCGCCCTGGGGGATGCGGCCGGCGAAGTCTGGCTGGATGGCGTCTCGCTGGTCAGGATGTCAGATGGTATGCAGCTTATGAAGGATGGCGGTTTTGAAGAGGAATTGGGGGCTTTCGGCGATGAAGCGGCTCTCAAAACCGCTGCCTTCCTGTGGAATTCTCACACTATTGCCGATCTGCGCGCCCAGGCCGATTTCTACGCTCCTGGCCGCCCACTGGAGATCCAGGCCAGCGAGTGGAACCTGTGGTACGATACCACGAACCTGGTGGAAGACCTGCGCATCTCCGAGACCCTGTTCGAGGCTGTGTTGGGGGCTGACATGCTGTGGGATATGATTGCTGAAGGCGTGGATGGGGCGCATATCTGGACACTGTGCGGCAGCCCCTGGCCCTCGCTCGACCCTTCTCCGGCCGCCCTCCTTTATGCCCAGTACTACATGCTGCAAATGAGCAGCCAGCAGGCCGGGCACTGGTTGTTGAAAAGCGCGGTCGCTGCGCCCACTTACGGCGCAGGCCCGCTGGATGGCTGGTATTTCTATACCGAATATGTTGAAGAAGCGCCCGTGCTGGCTGTGTATGCTACCAGCAACCCGGCCGGCGATCAAGTCTCTCTGATCGTTACCAACAAAAGCTCCCAGCCCGAGCCGGCAACGATTTCTCTGCTGGGCTTTTTGCCGGACGGTGCAGCCGCCATCTGGCAACTGACCTCGTTGGACTGGAGCGATATGGGCCTGGCGCCCAGCGCCTCCATGATCGGCGGAATCACCGCGCCAGCCTTCGAGTACACCTTTCCGCCGCGCTCGCTCACGCGCATCCAGCTTAGCGGCGTGCTGGCTTATCCTTTGTTCTTGCCGCTGGTTGTCAAAGAATAATAAGAAGAGGCATACCTACGCGCTAAGCTGCCGGTATTCGCGTGGAGTGATCCCCGACCATTTCTTGAAGGCTTTGCGGAAGACGCTTGGCTCGGAGAAGCCCAGCAGGTAGGTGATCTGCTCGACGGAGTAGTTCTCGCGCAGGTATTTCTGCGCCAGGCGCTGGCGGATGTCTTTGAGCAGGTCGCTGAATACTACGCCTTCGTCTTCCAGGCGGTTTTGCAAGGTGCGCACGCTGACTGCCATCTCGCGGGCCACTTTTTCGATGGATAGGGCCTCGTCATCCAGGCGCGCCAGGATGATTTTGGTCACCGCCTGGGTATATTCTTTCGGTCTGGCGTCTTTGTGTTCCACCTGATCCAGGAAATCCTGGGCGTATTTTTCGAAATGGGCCAGCAGGCTCGGGTTGGCCATCAAGATGGGTGTATGGAGGATGCCCATGTCCAGGGTCATCGAGTTGTGCTTCTGGCCGAAGCGCACCGGGCAGCAGAAAACGCGCTCGTATTCCGCCGTGGACGGCGGCTGCGGATAGGCGAAGGTCACCTCGAGCGGGCTGAGGTGCACGCCGGTGAGGGTGCGCATCATGCGCACGCTGCTGGAGAGCGTGGCTTCGAAGCAGTGCCGGGACATCTTCGGGGCGTGAGGCGGGGTGAAGAAAATCACGCGGATGTTGTTGAGTTTCAGCTCTGCGCGGGCCTCGATGGTATTGCCGATGATGCGCGCATAGCGGGCCGATTTTTCGAAGGCTTTCCCCAGCGTCTTGCAGTTCATCATCATGTAACCCAGAATCGACCAGCTTCCCGCTTCGGCGAACTCGCCCATGTGCAGGCCGAAATAGGGATCGTTGGTGTAGTGGGCGGCCTCGTCCTGGATGAGCAGGTAGGTCTGCGTTGGGATGTAGGCGTCCGGCGACCTGACCGATGCCGGGTCAATGCCTAGCGAGCGCAGGAAGGCGTCGATGTCCACGTTCAAAGAGTTGAGATACAGGAACATCTGCGACAGAACCGTGACAGACACTTCGACAGGGGCGGGCGAGTTTGCTTTTTTCATGCCGTTAATGATAACTTATTTTCCTGCAAACGACTACAGATTATTTTAGGGAAATGGACTCTTTTGACTGAATTTGAGTTCAGTGATAAAATATATTCACTTAATTAGAACTCAGCGAATAAAATACAAAGGCGGTGCTCATGGCCGAAAACAAAATGATCAAGATCATGAACGCCATCATGTTCCCTCTGCTGCGTTCACGGCTGCATTTCCTGGCCAGCCACGGGTTGATGCTGATTACCGTGACTGGGCGCAAGACTGGCAAGCTATACACCACGCCAGTGGCATATCGTCGCGAAGGCGAGCGCCTGGTGTTCTTCTCGGGCCGGGGTCTGGCGTGGATCAAGAATCTGCAGGGCGGTGCGCCGGTGCGCCTGGTTTTGAAGGGCAAAGAAGTGCCGGCGTTTGCTAAGCCATGCCCTGGCGATCCAGATCACCAGCGCTTGCTACAATTGATGTATCCCAACATGGCGGCAGAGAAAGCCGCCGAGTTAGTATTGGTTGAAGTGATTTTGTCAGAACCTGCCTGAGGCATACTTCATCGAGCGCTAACTCTAACCTTTTCCGGCGCACGGCGTGGCACACCCACAGGCGCTGGGGCGCGTTGTTCCAACACCTGGCTGCAAATCTGGGCGATGTTCTTCCCTGAAGCGCCGCCGTTTTGAGTGGGCGTCAGCTTGCCCAGCGTGTCCATATCGAAGTACGAATAACATTCTTTGCCCAGGGCTAGTCCCACGTAGATACAACTGGAGTATTGGGTGATCAAGGCCGCGCAGTTGGCGATCATGTGATCGGTGTTGCCTTCTGAGAATACCAAGGCCTCGGGCGCAACCGCGTGGATTTCGCGGGTAGCGCGCGCCACATTTTCGTTGGGGTGCAGTTTGAAGATCAGCGGCCGGCCCTGCGCTTTTTCGATGGCCCATTGCAGGAAAGTCTGGCGGTCATCCTGCTTGAAGGTTTCGCGGGCGTTGGAAGTGGCGACCAGGGCGTAATCCCGGTGGGGAAAATCGTTCTGGCAGTAGACTTGCACGTTGTCGAAATTCGGCAGGCCGGTGACGACCAGCTTGTTTGGATCGCATCCTTTGCGGATGAACAGATCGCGGTAGCCCGGCGAGGCCACGCAGAAATACTGGTAGCTGCCGGATAAGCCCGCCGTTGAAGTGCCGGCCAGCCAGCGCGGCAGGTGCAGCGTTTTTACCAGGCTGTAGACCCAATCTTCCGGGTCGGTCATGCCTTCCTGGATCAAAATAAATGGTTTGTCGCGCAGCTTGCGCTGGACGATGATGTCGGAGGCGGTTACCACCAGGTCATACTCGTTCTGCTGGCCGGCATAATCCAGGCGTAATCTGTGTTCACGCAGATAGGCTTCGCTGCACTGGCGGATGCGGTCGCCGATGACGGTGAATTCCAGCCAGCCAAAGCGGCGAGCCATCTCCAGCAGGTCATCACAAAACGCCGGGGTGTAATAGCACTCGTATTTGTCGGCCAGATGCTGGCCTACAGCGTGCACGATCTTGGTCTGGTTGAGAGAGCCACCGATGAGCAGTACTTTTTTGCGTTCCATACCGAATAGTGTACCGGGAAAATTTTAATAAAGATTAAAATCTTTTTTAGCATTTTGTAATTGTGTTGTTAATGACACGTTGGGTATAGATTTGCGTTAAATGTCACAATTTTTGCAGGAAAAGTCATAGGCAATTCCGCCTGGTTGAATTATGATTATGCTGACCGGAGGCGTGCTGCGAAAAGGAGCAAGAGATGTCTGAAACAGAGCACAATCATTGGCAAGGTCTTTATAAAATCGGTGCAGTGATTGCCGTGATCCTGCTGGTGTATTCCCTGGTAACCATGCTTTTGATGGTCGCTGTGGGTGGGCAGCCCGGGACCGTCCAGGAGATTTTCGCCATGCTGCAAGGTAACCGCCTGGTGGGCCTGCTCAGGTTGGACCTGCTCACCATGCTGGTGATGCCGCTGTATTACCTGCTCCTCTTGGCGCTTTATATGGCCTTGAAGAAAGCGCAGGCGCTCTACGCCAGCATCGCTGCCGTGCTCGGTTTTGCTGGCCTGACGCTTTTCCTCGCCTCCCCATCGGTCTTTTCCTGGCTGGCGTTGAGCGACCGGCATCTTACCGCTGCCAGCGAGGCGCAAAAGGCCCTGGTTCTGGCCGCCGGCGAGGCCATCCTGGCCGCGGATATCTGGCATGGCACAGGCGCATTCCTGGGTGGGGTGCTGCTCCAGGTGGCTACCACGCTGCTTTCGCTGGCCATGCTGCGCAGCAGTGCTTTTGGGAAATCCACGGCTATCGCGGGCATCGTGACGCACGGCCTGGATTTGGCCCATGTCCTGGTGGGCGTCTTGTTCTCCACTGGGGGCGTGATCTTGATGGCGATTGCCGGACCGCTCTACCTGCTTTGGTTCCCTTTGCTGGCGCGAGATTTCTGGCGACTGAGCAAAAAAGGAGATTTGTAATGGGACCAGGTCATTTTGGAGTCGCACTGGCGGTCAAGCCGCTGGCGCCCAGGGCGCCGCTGTGGGCCTTGCTGGTCGCCAGCGAAGCGCTCGACCTGCTGTGTTTCGGGTTTGCAGCCGCGGGGATCGAAACTTTCGGCGTCACCCAGGCGGATGTTGCCCACGGCATCAGAATCGTCGAGCCCAGCTCGATCCCCTGGTCGCACGGGCTGTTCATGTCTGTCGTCTGGTCGGCGCTGGCTGCTTTGCTGGCTTACCTGCTCCTGCGCGACCGCCCCGCCAGCGCGGCGATTGGCTTGGTGGTTTTCAGCCATTGGGTGCTGGATTTCGTGGTGCACCTGCCTGACCTGCCGCTGCTCTTCGAAGGCTCGCCGAAGGTGGGCCTGGGCCTGTGGTCTAGCGGCCCGGGCCTGATTCTCAGCGGGGTATTGGAAGTGATACTGTTAGTTGGCGGGATAACGATCTACGCAATTGCGCGCAAGCGAGGAAGTTTGAAATGACACACACCTATCCTGACCCGCAGCACTCGGACTGGAAGACGCTGTACCGCCTGGGCGGTGTAGCGCCGCTGCTGACCATCGTTTTCTATCTGAGTGAATTCCTGCTCATTTCCTGGGATAAATTCCCCGCTTCGACCGAAGCCTGGTACGCCCTGTTTCAAAGCAACCGGCTCCTGGGGCTGTTCTACCTCAACGCTCTGGATATCATCTCCATCGCCCTGTTGGGGGTGATGTTCCTGGCCATCTACCGGGCGATCCACCGCCTCAATCCTTCCTGGATGTCGGTGGCGGCCTTCTTCGGCTTATTGGGCGTGGGCGTTTTCATCGTGCCGCGGGTGGCCATGCTCTCCATGCTCACGCTGAGCGACCAGTACGCGGCTGCCGCCAGCCAGGCGCAGCGCGCCAGCCTGCTGGCGGCCGGGGACGCCCTGGGCTCGCTGGGAACCGCCACGCCTCAAACGGTTGGTTTCCTGTTCATGGCGGTTGCCGTCCTGATCATCTCGATCGTCATGCTGCGCGGGCCTGTCTTCGGCAAAATCAACGCCTGGGCCGGCATGCTGGCCAGCGCGCTGACCATCGTTGACCACCTCAGCCTGTACCTCGCCCCGGCGCTTGCCATGCCCCTGATGGTCTCGAGCGGCATATTCTGGCTGGGCTGGTGGTCGCTGACTGGCCTGGGCCTGCTGCGGCTGGCGCGTCTCGAACCCAGGCCGCTTTCCTGACCGGCTAGAACGTAGAAAGGAACGACTCATGCACACTGCCAACTCGAGCTGGAAGCCGCTTTACCAGATTGGCGCCATCGCCGCCCTGCTGGCTGCCTATGGGTTCCGCCGCAGCATCAGCGCCGAATTATCGCTCTTCAATGGCTGCGGTTTGTTCGCCATGCCTCCGGCCATGCCGGCGACAGCCGCCGAGTGGTTCGCCCTGTTCCAGAGCGACGGGCTGCTCGGCCTGGCTTTGCTAGACTTCTTCGACCTGGTCGAGTATGCCCTGGTGGGGCTGATGTTTACGGCCATCTACGTTGCTTTGGAGCGCACCCGGCGCAGCGCGGCCCTGCTGGCGCTGCTTTTTGGATTGACCGGCATCACGGTGGCTTTTGCCTCGAATCGTGCCTTTGGCATGCTTTCTCTGAGCCAGCAGTACGCCGCGGCAACGACAGAGGCTCGGCGCGCTGCGCTGCTCTCGGCTGGCGAGGCGCTGTTGGGGAGCGGATACAACACCGGGTGGTTTGTGGGCCTGTTCCTGGTGCTGCTGGCCGGCATGATCTTTTCTATCCTGATGCTGCGCAGCCCGGTTTTTGGCAAGACCACTGCCTGGATGGGGATTTTGGCGAGCGGGTTTGGGATGCTGCTTTTCCCCACTTTCATCCTTGCGCCGACCTTGCTCTGGATCGGCCCAAGCCTGTCTGCACCTTTCCGCTTGATCTGGTATACCCTGATTGCTATCAAATTACTGAGGAACCAATGATATGCACACGGATATGGATCGCGGGCGTTGTGATTGCCATCGTGATCGTTATTTTGGCCTGGAAGTATCCTCTTCATAGAGAAGCTGCTGGAGGTGAAAAATGAGGAAAGCAACGAAAACCGTCGCAGTATGGCTCGGTTTCATTGCCGGGCTCGCCGGGATGGGACATGGCTATTATGAAACCTTGCAGGGCAATATCCGCCCCACCAGCCTGGCCTTTCCTTCAATCGGGCCGCCCTGTGTGGCGGAACAGGTTTGGAATGGCTGCGAACCGGCCATGAGCATCCTGCCCAATTTCCTCGTGACAGGCATCCTGGCGATCTTGATTGGTCTGGTGGTCATGGTCTGGGCGCTGGCTTTTGTTCAGCGCAAACATGGCGGCCTGACCCTGATCCTGCTCTCGGTGGTCCTGCTGCTGTTTGGCGGCGGGTTTTTCCCACCCCTGATTGGCATTGTCGGCGGCCTGGCAGGTACGCAGATCAACAAACCGCTGCCCGCAAAAAAAGCCAGTTGGCTGCTGCGCCTGGCTGCCAGGCTGTGGCCCTGGCCGTTAGTGATTTTCGTGGTCTGGGTCCTGGGGCAGGTGCCGGTGGGCTACTTCTTCAATACATTCATGCAAAGCATCATGATCTTCGGCGTGTCCTTGATCCTGGCGATGCTGCCCATATCCGTGTACAGCGCCTACGCCCACGATGTTGACGTGGCCGCGAAAGGAGCCTGAAATGAAGAATGTTGGCAGCGATAGCGGCCAATGGCGTGCGATCTATCGGACCGGCGGCGCGGCCGCCCTGGGCGCGGTCCTGGTCGGGGTGCTCGAGATCGCCATCACCTTCCTGCCGGGCGGGAACGCGCCGCACGAGACCGTGCTGGATTGGTTCAGGCTCTTCCAGGAGAACTGGTTCCTCGGCCTGCGCAACCTGGGGTTGTTGAATATCTTCCTCAACGCCCTGGGGGTCCTGACTTATTTTGCCCTGTGTGCCGCCCACAGGGAGAGCCCATACAGGCCCTACGCCGCGCTGGCAGCCCTGATCTTTTTTCTGGGGGCAGGAGTTTTCTTTGCTGATAACCGGGCTTTTGCCATGCTTGCCCTGAGCCGGCAGTACGCCGCGGCCTCCAGCGAGGCGCAGCGCGCCATGCTGGAAGCCGCCGGGCAGTCCATGCTCTCGGTGGGCGCCAGCCATTCGCCAGGAACATTTTTGGGCTTCTTTCTGTTGGAAGCTGCCGGGATCATGATCTCGCTGGTGATGCTGCGCAGCCAGGTTTTCGGCAAAGCTGCCGCTTACGCCGGTCTCTTCGGGTTCGGCGTGTTGTTGATCTTCGAATACCTCTCATCATTTGTTTCGGGCTTGAGCGGGGCAGCGATGGCCCTGGCGATGCTGGGCGGCTTAGCGAGCATGGCCTGGTATATCCTGGTCGCTCGCACATTATTCCGCCTGGCCGGAACCCGGTAATGCCTTGGAGTTTCTCGTGAACGTAATTTCTCAACTTAGCCTGCCCGGAATCGCTTTCCTGCTGACCCTGGTTTTTGGCGTGTGGCTCAGCCTTTCTGGCAAGCCTTACAACGGGGTGCTTTTCAACCTTCACAAGCTGATTGCTTTGGGTGGGGTGATCGCTGTCGTTATTCAGCTTTCTAAAGTTTTGAAGTCCGTCGAAGCCCCGGCGCTGATCATCGGCCTGCTCGTTCTAGCGGGCGTCTGCGTGGTGGCACTGTTCGCCAGCGGGGCGCTGATGAGCATCGGCAAATTGGATCACGCTCTCACGCTGAACATCCACCGTGCAGTGCTGGCGCTGCTGGTGGTTGCGATTGGGACTGGGGGCTATCTGTTGGGGAGCCTGTTATGAAATACAGGAGCGTCGTTGTCACACAGCGCGGCGGGCCGGAAATGCTGCAAATCGTCGAGAACGAGCTGCGCTCGCCAGCGGCTGGAGAAGTGCGCATCAAAACCCTGGCCGCAGCCGTTTCCCTGCCGGATGTAGAGTCGCGTTATGCCCGTTCGCCCTTCCCGCCCAAGGTGCCCTACACGCCAGGTTATGCCATTGTCGGCGAGGTGGACGCGCTGGGAGAAGGCGTCCGCCAAGCCGGGCTGGGCAAGCGCGTGGCTGCGCTGACCGTCTACGGCGGTTATGCCGAGTACGTGTATTGGAGCGAGAAGAAGCTCATTCCCGTTCCGGCCGGGCTCGACCCGGCGCAGGTGGTGCCGTTGATCCTGAATTACATCGTTGCCTACCAGACGCTTCACCGCTCGGCGCAGGTCAAGGCAGGGGATAAAGTGCTGGTCATCGGCGCCAGCGGCGGGATCGGCACGGCCTACTTGCAGCTCGGCAAGGTAGCCGGCCTCAAGATGTACGGGATCGCCTCCAAGAGTAAGCACACCATTCTCGGTGAATATGGCGCTGTCCCTATTGACTATCACTCGCAGGATTTCGTCCAGGTGATCCGCCAGTTGGAGCCGGGCGGCCTGGAGGCGGTTTTCGATGGCATCGGCGGGGAATACCTCAGGCGTGGTTTCCCGCTGCTCAAGCGCGGCGGCATCTGGGTGGGATATGCCAACCCGCTCAGTTTATCCGCCACGTTCCGCCTGCTGGGGCGCATCGCCTGGCTCAACCTGCTGCCCAACGGGCGGCGGGCGACGCTGTATGGCACAGGCGCTTCTTACCTGAACTGGCGATCCTTCCTGGAGGATTGGGCGACCTTGTTCGAGATGCTATCTGAGGGCAAGGTCAAACCCGTGATTGCGGCCCGATTCCCCATCCTGGAAGCGGCCGAAGCCAACCGCCTGCTGGAAAGCGGGCAGGTGGTGGGCAATATCGTCCTGGTCGCGCCCGAATTGGCATCGTCTGGAGGGTGAAGGTATGACTGGGAAACCTGCAAAGTCCGGCTACTTCCGCAGCGGCCTGCCCTATAATCGCCTGGGCCGGGGGCCTCGCCCGCTGGTCGTCTTTCAGGGCCTGACCTTCGAAAACAAACCGCAAGCGGCGCTGGCGCTCCTATACCGATTCCTGGGAGGCAATTATACGGTCTATTCGGTGTTGCGCAAGCCGGGTATGCCGCCAGGGTATACACTTGGAGATATGGCTGGCGATTACGCAGCTATGATCGGTGAAGAGTTTGGCGGGCCGGTGGATGTAATCGGCCTCTCGACGGGCGGCTCCATCGTCCAGCACTTTGCCGCCGATCATCCCGAACTGGTGCGCCGCCTGGTGATCCATTCGAGCGCGTACACTCTGAGCGACGAGGCCAATCAGTTGCAGCTCGAAGTTGGGCGTTTGGCGCAGCAGCGCCGCTGGGTGCAGGCCTACGCGGTGATGTTTGGGGCGGGCCTGCCCCGCGCAGGTGTGATGAAAACGCCCCTTCAATTCCTCGTCTGGCTCGGCGCAAGGTTGATGGCTTCGAGCGCACCCAAAGACCCTACCGACCTGGTGGTGACGGTCGAAGCCGAAGACAGGCACAACTTCGAAGATCGCCTGGCCGAAATCACTGCGCCGACCCTGGTCATCGCGGGAATGGATGATCCCTTTTACAGCGAGGCCTTGTTCCGCGGAACTGCCGCTGGTATCCCAGACGCCAGGCTGATTCTGTATGAAAAGATGGGCCATCCTGCGGGCGGGAAACAGTTCCAGCGGGATGTTCTGGCGTTTTTACGCCAACCGTAATTGGAGGTATAGGATGCAAATCCTGGCAGGTGTCTTTCTTTTTCTGCACGGCCTGGTGCACTTGCTCTACGCCGGGCAAAGCTGGCGTTTTTTCGAGCTGCGACCGGGGATGATCTGGCCGGATGGCTCCTGGATCTTCTCGCGGCTCCTGGGGAACGAAACCAGCCGGCTGCTGGCCAGCGTGATGCTGGCGCTGGCCGCCCTGGCCTACCTGGCGGGTGGTTTGGGGCTTTTCGCCCGGCAGGATTGGTGGCGCCCGGTGGTCCTGGGCGCGGCCGCACTTTCTTCCATAACCTATATCCTGTTTTGGAATGGAAAGTTCCAGGCGCTGGACGACCAGGGCGGGATCGGCCTGTTGATCAACCTGGCGATCGTGGTAGTCGTCTTGGTTTTCAGACAGCCTGTCTGAAGCGTTCAGGCAAACCCGGCCATCGAGACCGAATAAAACGCACCCATGAAACGTATGATTATGGAAGAAACAACTTTATTGTGTCATTACCCTACCGTCAACGGCGACTGCCGCGGCGCGCGGCCGCCTCAAAAAGGAGCAAACTATGTCCGCAGAAAAGAACCAGATTATGAATACCGAGGGCCTCGACCCGCGTTGGAAAGGACTCTATCGCCTCGGAGCGATCTTTTGCATCCTGATTACAGGTCTGGTGATTTTCGCCATTGTCGCCTTTTTCATCTGGCCCTTCAAACCCGGGTTTACTTCCACGGAAAACATCTACGCCGCCTTGCAAACCAACCGGCTGGGCGCGCTGATGTCGCTCGACCTGCCTTTCCTGGCGATTGTGTTGGTCAGTTTCTTGCCGCTGTTAGCTTTGTACGCTGCCCTGAAGCGCGTGGAAGAATCCTATGCCTTGATCGCTTTGTTCTTCGGATTAATCTCGATCCTCGCCTTTATTCCTTCGAGGCCTCTCGTTGAGCTGGTTTTCTTGAGCGACCAATACGCCGCGGCGACCAGCGAGGCCGCCAGGAGCCAATACCTGGCCGCCGGGGATGCTCTGACGACCCTGTTCAATGGCACAGGCTGGATGGTGTACACTATCTTTTCCGCCATTTCCACGCTGATCACTGCTGTGCTGATGCTGCGCAGCCGGATATTCAGCAAGACGACCGGCTACCTGGGAGTGGCCTGCGCCATTGTCGGCCCTGGCATCTTCATTCCCGTGGCGGGACCGATGATCTCGCTGGTTGCCACCTTGTGCGGGGCGATCTGGTATCTGCTGATCGCCCGCACGTTGTTGCAGTTCAAGGATTGTTAGGATTGGATCATGGATAACTCACTTCTTACACACGAAAAACCCAACTGGAAAAATCTGTATCTCATTGGCGGCGTGGCCGCCCTGCTGCAACTGGCTGCCGTACTCTCCTACACCGTTGCCCTGGCCGTGCTGGGTTCCAAGCCAGCCAGCGCCCAGGAGTACTTCACCATTCAGCAGACCAGCCGGCTGGCGAGCGTGCTGCGAGGCGACTTTTTGCTCCTGTTCCTGTTAGCGCCTTATTTGGGCACCTTCCCTGCTCTATACATGGCCCTGCGGCGCCTCAGCCCGGTCGCCACGCTCTTTGCTACCCTGTTCACTTTGATCGCGGTGACGATCTGCTTTGCCAGCGAGTCAACCTTCGCCCTGCTCTACCTGGGCGAGCGTTACGCTGCTGCGACCAGCGAGGCCTTGCGCGCCCAGTTCCTGGCGGCGGGTGAGGCGGTCATCGCCTCGGATATGTGGAACAGCTCCGGGGCTTACATGTCGGGCATGCTTTTGCAGGGCGGCGGCGTGATCATCTCCCTGGTGATGCTGCGCAGCAAGGATTTCAGCAAAGTGACTGCGATTGCCGGGCTGCTGGGCAACGCTCTCGACCTGGCCCAGCACCTGCTGCACCCCTTCGCCCCGGCCATCTCAGCTCCGGTCCAGATGCTCATGGGACCGTTCTACCTGGTGTGGTTCCCCATGCTGGCGCGGGATTTCTTCCGGTTGGCTAAGGCGCAGTATAAAAAATCAGGAGAGATTGTTCGATGAAAGCTTTGGTTGTTTACGACTCGGTTTTTGGCAACACTGAAAAGATCGCCCAGGCCATTGGCCAGGCTATTGCTCAGGCTATCGGTGCTGCCCTCGGCCCTCAAGGGCAGGTAGAAACCCTGCCGGTCGGCCAGGTGACGGCGGAGAGGTTGCAGGGGCTGGATTTCCTGGTGGTCGGTTCGCCCACGCGCAGCCTTCGTCCCACCGAGGGCATCAGCCAGTGGCTCAAAGTCCTACCTAAACATTGCCTGTCCGGTGTGCGCATAGCTGCCTTTGATACGCGTCTGTGGTTGGAAACGATCGACTCCAAAGCCCTGCGTTTTATTGTGGATAAGGGCGGTTACGCCGCCAGCACCATTGCCAGGGCTCTCGAAAAGAAAGGCGGCAAGTTGGTGATCCCACCCGAAGGTTTCCTGGTGACCGGCGAGCAAGGGCCGCTTAAGGACGGCGAACTGGAACGCGCCGGGGCCTGGGCGAAACAAATCGTCTCGTGAAAGGAGCTGCGATGTCCCCAAAGATTATCGTCACCTACGCCACCTGCACCGGTTTTACACCGGGCGTGGCCGAAGCCATCGGCAAAACCCTGACCGAAGGCGGCGCCTTCGATGTCGATGTGTTGCCGATGCAAGCCGTCAAAGACCTCTCGCCTTACCAGGCAGTCGTGGCGGGCAGCGCCATCCAGGCCAAGCGCTGGCTGCCGGAAGCCATGCAGTTCGTCCGGGAGCGCCGTGCCGAGCTGGCGCGCCGACCCTTCGCCGCTTTCCTGGTGTGCATGACCCTGGCCATGCGGGATGGGGAGAAATACCGCCCCTTTGTGGCCGAGTTCCTGGCCCCTGTGCGGGCGCTGGCCAGGCCGGTCAGCGAAGGCCTCTTCGCCGGCGGGCTGGATATCCGCAAGGTGCCCTCCCTGGGCGACCGGCTGAAGTTCCGCCTGAGCGTGTTGTTCGGCGTCTGGCAGGAAGGCGACCACCGCGATTTGAACGCCATCCAGACCTGGGCGGAAGAACTGCGCCCGAGTCTATAACCATTTTCGTTTTGTACTCTTCTATGCAAGATGCAAGATGTAGGATAGAATAATCAGATAAAAAGGTTATTTGGTTTTTGTAAAAGTCGGGAAGGAGGGGCGTGTCCATGTGCAAAGTTTGCAAAGCCTTATTGGTTGTTCTCTTATTGACGCTAGTGGTTGCTTGCACGCAGCCAAACCAGGATAGAAGCATAGCACTAACACCCGTGGTAGAGACTCCGGTAGTGACCAGCGTCAAAGATGTCGATTCGTTTATTCCCATCGAACTCCGCCTTGATGCGATTGATGTGAAGGACGATCAGGCCGTGTTAGAAATTTATGTGCAGCCTTGGGAAAATTTTGCTCCGGCTGATATGATTCTGCCAGCCCACATTACGCTCACACTTCCAGCACAGGTGAAGCTAATTGAAGGAGATTTGACCTGGGAGACAAAACTGGCACCAAAGGAGATTTTTCTGCGCCAGGTTAAAATCAAGGTCGGCGAATTGAATTCTGCTGCAGTTTTGCATTTATTTGCTCTCATAGGGGACAGGCAGGATCCATTCAGGGCTGTGGGTAAAGGTATTGTGCTTTGCGTACGCCAGCGAGTGGATGGGGAACTTGAGTTTTCTCAAGATTATTATTTTGGAGAGGGGTATAGCACACCTGTTGGGGGATCTGTCTTGACGCCTACGCCAGAGAATTTTAAAATCCTGGATGATTCATCTGGAGTGAAGAATCTGCCTCCTGTTTCTTGGACTGAGACGCCAATTGTAAAAATAACATCAACACCAGTTCCTAAAATAACTTCAACGCCGATAATTACTCTGTCACCCGATGCTTATCCCTAAAGTCGGAAACGAGCCAGCTTGCGTAGAATGCCTACGATCGTTACTGGATAGCCATTCGCTGGAATTTGCTCTGATCTGTTTCTAGTATCTTGACGCTTATAAAATAAGAGTAGATACTTACACTGTTCTCTGGACTGATAGTCAAGGTATATCAGATAGCTGATAAAATAACCAGGAGGAAAAAGATGGGGCGAACCCGATTCTCCTTAATTTTTCTTGTGATAATTTTAGCAGTGCCACTAGTAGGGGCGGTAGCTATACCGGATTTCCCTAAATCGACGGTTACGGTGACGGGTTATTGGAAATTTTGGGACAAAGATTCCAATTTGCGCGATTTAAAATACGCGCGTGTTGAAGTTTGGGATTACAATGCGACTACCTCTCACACTCTTCTCGGCGTAGCTTACACTAATTCGGATGGGTATTACTCTATCACTGTGACAAGCACTGAGGTTGAAGGCCCTGATATTTATGATAAGATATTTGCATGCAATGGCCATAGTGTTTGGGTGGGTGCCTCTTTCAACGATACAAACACTACATACTTTTATTCAACGGAAGATGAAGTGTATTGGAATATTGGTGGGGGCACACTCAATCTCGGAATGCGGAATATTCCTTACGATGACTATAGATGGGCATATTACATCTATGATCTCATTGCTGATGATGCCTGGAATTATCTGTATTACACCGTGGGTTGGGACAATCATTACAACCTAGGAGTTCAATGGCACCTCAATAATTTCGGATCTTCATACTATGATAACAGTGTGGAGGGAATCAACGTTGGACATTTGGATAGAAGAGATCCAGATGTAATTCTACATGAATATGGTCACTTTGTGATGCATAAGATTTATACAAATTATCCGACCCATGATTGTACAGGTCATGTTTGGTATTTGCCATTTAGTGAAGAGTGTGGATGGAAGGAGGGGTGGCCGACTTATCTGCAGGCCGCAATTCAAGGGGATAAATTCTACGAGGATATGGATAATGCTTATCTCATCTATAGTTTAGAGATGCCGCTTCACCCATCATCGCAGATAGAATTAACAGGTGCGGATGTTGAGAGCGTAGTGGCAGCTGCATTATGGGATGTGTTCGATAGTGAAGTAGAAGTGTGGGACAAGCTGGCCTCAGGTATCCAGGATGCCTGGGAAATTGTTGATATTGAGAATCCCTATACGGCCATCGAATTTGAGTCTGACTGGCTCGGCAGTAGTAGTGGGTCGAACTGCAGCTTGATCAACATCTTCGATCACCTTGAGATTGGAAACGCAGTGTGTATCTTCTTGCCATTTTCTAGGAAGTAGAATACTTATCATTGGGTGCTGTTTTTGTTGCTGGGATATTCTGTTTCTTCCTATGCGTAGACAATAAAGCAGCCTGGGTGAGCCATCCAGGCCTGGGTAGAAAGCTTGCGCCCTTGGCTAACGGGACAATGCCGGCAAGGAGACTGTATGAAGATACATACCATCAAGCTCAGTCTGGCCAACTGCTACCTGCTCGAAGCGCAGGCAGGTTTTGTGTTGGTGGATAGCGGGGCGTCGACGTCGCGCCCTCGCCTGGAAAAGGGGTTGGAGAACGCTGGCTGCCGGCCCGGAGGTCTGAACCTGGTCATCGCCACGCATGGCGATGCAGACCACGTGGGCAGCTCCGCTTATCTGCGCCAGCGCTATGCGACAAAGCTCGCCATGCACCCTGCCGATGTGGAAGCTGCTCAGACCGGCGACGCGACGCTGATCCGCAAGTTCCCGCACAGCCTGGGGGGATCGATCAACAAAGCCATGCTGCGCCTGTTCACTCTCAAGCCCGAGGACAGGTTCACGCCGGATATCTTGCTCGAGGATGGCGACAATCTTTCCGCCTATGGTGTGGATGCCCAGGTGGTGCACATTGCGGTGCATTCCAATGGCTCGATCGGGCTTCTCACACCCGAAGGGGCGTTTCTTTGCGGAGACCTGTTCGTGAATTATTCCCGCCCCGCGCCCGGGCCGCTCATTTTCGGCCGCCAGGCATTCAAGGCCGCGCTCGCTAAGCTGGATCAGCTCAATATCCACAGTGTATACCCCGGGCATGGCAAACCCTTTGCGTGGGAGCAATATGAAAAACCAAACAGGACAGCGTAAGCTCAACGCCACGCGGGTGATCGCATCCACGGTGGGCGTTTTGTGCGGTATTTCAGGCCTCGAGCACGGCTTCTTCGAGACCTTGCAAGGCAGCGCCGTGCCCTCCGAACTGCTGATCAGCGCCATCGGCCCGGCGCAGCGCTTCTGGCCGGGCGGCGCCGAAACGGCCCTGACCATCGTGCCGAACTTTTTTGTTACCGGATTACTGGCGATGCTGGCCAGCCTGTTGGTGATCGTATGGTCGGCGGCGTTCATTCAGCGCGAATATGGCAGCCTGGTCTTTTTCTTGCTGTCAGTCTTCCAGTTCCTGGTCGGCGGCGGCTTCGCCCAAATCTTCCTGGTCCTATTGAACACGGCTGCCGCCACCCAGATCAACGCCCCCTGGAAAGGGTGGCGCGTCTTGCTGCCAGGTTTCCTGCGGCGCGGGCTGGCCAGGCTGTGGGTGGGGCTGCTGGTTGTGTTTGCTCTGGCATTTCTCAGTGCCATGTACGCGGCCGTTTTTGGCACTTTCCCGCTGGTCGGCAGCCTGTTCGACCTGCGTATAGAGAACATGACCGATACGCTCTACTCGCTCGGGTATGGGCTGCTGGCACTGCTGCCGTTGACCGTCCTGGCAGATCTGGCGCAGGATATTGAGAATTTCGTGTAGTTTTGGAGAGAAAATAATGGATCATTCACCGGTAGTTCGTCGAGACCTTTCCCTGGCTTACCGCCTCTCGTCCGTGGTGGCTTTCCTGATGGCAGCAGCCTCCCTGGCCGGTTTGCTTTTCTCGTCAGTTGCCTATCCCAGCGAAGAACTGCGCCGCTCGTTCATCTCCAACGATGTGGTCAACCTGTTCATCGGGCTGCCCATCCTGCTGGGCTCGCTGTGGTTCGCCCGGCGCGGCAGTCTGCTCGGCCTGCTCTTCTGGCCGGGGGCGCTGCTATATACCACCTACAACTACATCGCCTACACCGTGGCCATGCTGCTTTCCTGGCAGTTTGTCTTGTTTCTGGCCCTGGTGCTGTTGAGCGTGTACGCCCTCTACCTGCTGCTCGCCGGCCTGGACGCCGCCGTAGTCCAGGCCCGGCTCAAGGGCAAAGTTCCCGAGCGCTTTACCGGCGGGGCGCTGGTCGTCTTTGGTATTTTGATCCTCCTGCTGGCGATCGGAGCGCTTGCCCCGGCCCTGACCGGCCAATCGCAGGCCTCGTGGGCTGAACTGGCGGCGCGCGTCGCCGACCTGCTGCTCGTCCCGGCCTGGCTGGTGTGTGGGGTGCTGCTGTGGCGGCGGCGGGCGCTCGGCTACCTGGCCGGGGTGGGGCTGCTCTTCCAGGCCAGTATGTTGTTCGTCGGCCTGCTCATTTTCTTCATCTTGCAGCCGTTGGTGGCGGGCGTGCCCTTCCCGGTGGCGGATTTCGTCACCGTTGCTGTGATGAGCCTGATCTGCTTCATCCCTTTCGGGCTGTTCCTGCGTGGGGTGGCTGCGAAGTGAAATGGATCGTCATAATCATCTTGGCTACCGTGATGTACACCTTTGGTGTCTCGCACGAGAGCTTCTGGTATGATGAGGCCTACTCGTCGGTCATAGCGAGCTACTTGCCGTGGCAGATTCCAGCGCAAGTGATGGTGGACAACCATCCTCCGCTCTACTACATCCTGCTGAGCCTGGTGCGGATGGCTCTGGGGAACTCTGAATGGGCTCTGCGTTCGCTATCGGTAGCGGGAGCGGTAGGGCTGGTGGCGTTAGGGGCTGGCCCAGTCCGGCGGATATTCGGAAACCGCAACGCGTTTCTCTATGCGATCGTGGTGCTGTTTACGCCGGCAATTCTCATCTATGCCCACGAAGCGCGCATGTACTCCTTGGCAATCTTCACCGTGACAGCCGCTGCGTTGTATGGGTATCTGGCGGTAACGGAGAACCATCGGCGCGATTGGGTGCTGTTCGGCGCGGCAACGCTGGCCAGCGCCTATCTCCATTACTATGGCCTCATCGCAGCTTTTTTCCTGCACGCGTTTGTTTTTTCCTGGCTTTTGATCAAGCGGCGCGGGCAGCTAAAAACGTACCTGATCGTTGCGGCGTTCGTTGTAGTTGTGTATCTTCCCTGGCTGATCGTATTCATTCGACAGACGCTGAGTGCGCATAACGCTTTTTGGTTGGGGCCGCTCTCGTGGGATGGGATCCAGGTCGCTTTCATCCAACCGTTCGCATATAGAGAGCAATTCCCCACCCGCTCGTTCGCCCAATTTCTATCAGACGTTCCGTTAACTCAATACCTGGCTTTCGCATTGGCCTCAGTCCTATGTGTCAGCGGGTTGATCGTCGCCTGGCGGAAGGGAGCCGAGCGGGAAGCCGGATTTGGCCGCTTTGTTTTTCTGGTGTACCTCGGGGTAGTGGTCACAACGATGCTGGTTTCCCTGTACCTGATTCCGATTTTCTTCTCCCGCTATCTCCTGGTGGTATCCGGGTTGTTCCTGCTGCTTGTGTCGCTGGGCATGGGGATGCTGCCGGGTAAATACCTGCCCTGGATCGCGGCAGGGCTGTTTGCGATCTTGAATGTCTTCGCCATCAAAGATATTTACACCCAGTATTTCAACCATCCGATGCGACAGTTGGTGGAAAAGCTGGATGGAGCCGTTCAGCCGGACGATCTCATCATTACATCCGATTCCTATTCCCTGGGCCCGGCGTTCTATTACTGGCCACAGGCGGTTCACTATCATCAGAACAATCCATACGAAGCCCGATGGGGAGATGTGCTCAATTCATTCGTTCCCCCGCTGCATTACGAAAAAGACCTGCCGGAATTGCTGGCGGCGCATAAAACGTTCTGGTATATCACCTCCAACACTGGTGGGTCCTTGCCCATCTTTGAAGTGCTGCAAGGGGTGCAAGGATGGGAGCGGTGGGAGCTGTCCGGTCCCCGGGTGGTAGCACAAGAACAATATTCCCCCATCATGTTTAAGGCGCAGAAGTATGTGTATAAGAGGTAGCAAGCTCTAAGTGCGCAGGTTGCCTGCTATTCCTCCTGGGCACTGCCCTGGCTTTCATCCTGTATCCGATTTGCGCCGGGTTCGCTTTCGCTGTCCATCCCAACCTGTTCAGCCTGAGCATCAGCCACGATCCCCTGGAAAAGATCGCCGAATTTCACGGCAACCAGCTTTTGCATTTCGGGCATTTTTTGATGGTCCTGGCTGTCCCCATGCTGATCGTGATCGTCATTCACTTGATGAACCTGCTCGAAACTCGAGGCGCCTGGTGGGGATTCTTTGGCGGCCTCCTGGCCGTGGGGGCGCGGTGATCTTATCGATATCATCGGGCTGGTCGCTACGATTTTCCTGGGCCTGGGCTTCATCCCCTACGCCGTTTACCTGGTTCGAAACGCTTGCCTCCTCTTGACAACTGACCCCGGGTCAGTTATAATGCTTCTATAATTGACCCGGGGTCAATTATAGAAGGAGCAAAATTGACGATCAAACAACGCGCCGTAACGGAAGAACAGCGGCTGGAACGCCGCCAGGCCCTGGTTGAAGCCGCCTGGCGGCTTTTCCAGGACAAGGCTTACCAAGCCATCAACATTGCGGATGTAGCCAGCGCAGCCGGGCTGGCAAAGGGCACCGTCTACCTCTACTTTGGCACCAAGGAAGCGCTGTTTCTGGCTGTGCAGGAACAGCAGTTAGCCGAGTGGTCCAATGCTCTCGCAGGGCAGTTGGCAGGCCTGGCCGGGTGCGGTCAGGTTGGCGCAGTGGCCGATGTGGTCTGCGGCACGCTCAGCCAGCGCCCGGCCCTGACACGCCTGTTCGCCATCCTGCACGTTGTCCTGGAACAAAACATCGCTTATCCCACCGCGCTGGCTTTCAAGCAAATGTTGCTGGAGCGCATTCTGCGTACTGGGGCAGCGCTGGAAGCCTGTTTGCCGGCTTTGCCCCCGGGGCAGGGGGCGCAGGCAGCTATGTGGATTTATACCTTTTTGCTCGGCTTACAGCAGCTTACCAATCCTTCGCCGATCATCCGCCGGGTGATCGCTCAAGAACCGGGCATGCAGGTTTTTGACCTGGATTTTTGCCGCGAGTGCAAAGCGGTGGTGATGGCGCTTTTGGCCGGCTTGGAGAACAGGAGTGACCAGGAATGAAAGCAAAACTTGAACAAACTGCATTGATCACCGGGGCCAGCAGCGGCATTGGGCTCGAACTGGCGCGCTTGTTTGCCGCGGATGGCTACGACCTGGCGCTGGCAGCGCGCAACCAGGATAAGCTGGAGAAAGTGGCGCAGGATCTGCGCTCCGCTCACGGTGTGCGGGTGGCTGTAATCCCCACCGACCTGGGCAGGCCGGGCGCGGCGATCGAGATTGTCGCCCATCTGCTGCAGCAGGGCATTGAAATCGACGTGTTGGTCAACAACGCTGGTACGCAGGTTTATGCCCTTTTTGCTGAGGCAGATTCGCAAAGATTGGTGGATATGCTCCAGGTCAATATCACTGCCCTGGTGCAGTTGACGCATCTACTGCTGCCGGGCATGCTGCGGCGCAAGCGCGGCAGGATCCTCAACTTGGGATCGACTGGTTCTTTTGTGCCGGGGCCCTTGAACGCCGTCTATTGCGCCAGCAAGGCTTTTGTGCTCAGCTTTACGGAGGCTATCGCCGCCGAGCTGGACGGGACTGGTGTGACGGTGACAGCCCTGTGCCCCGGTGCGACTCAAACCGAATTCGCCCAGCGCCACGGGCTGCAAGACACGCGCCTCTTCCAATCTGCCATGCCCGCCGCCCAGGTGGCCATGATTGGCTACCGCGCCCTGCTGAAGGGCCAGCGCGTGGTCATTGCCGGCGGCGCCAACCGGCTGCAAATCCTGTCCTTCAAATTGTTGGGGCCCTTCATGCCTCTGATTCCCAATCGCACGTTGATGCAGATGGGTAGCTTCTTCATGGGGAAGGTGAACTGACCGCCGTCAGTTATCCCAGTTTCACTTCACGTACAATGCCACACCGATCGTGCCTGGCCCAACGTGCACGCCGATCACCGGGCTGAGTTCGAAGGTGTGGATCTCTTCGCATTGGATGCGTTTGGCCAGGCGGGCCTGGAACGTCGCAGCCTCTTTTGCGGCATTAGAATGGAAAATTGATGCGTTGACGGGTTGCTTGCCGGCTTTCTCTTCTGCCAGCTCGCTCAGGCGCGCCAGGGCTTTCTGTTTCGTACGCACGCGCTCCAGTGCATCGATTTTACCCTCCTGGTTCATGAACAGGATCGGCTTGATGCCGAGCATGGTTCCCAGGTAGCGCGATGCGCCGCCAATCCGCCCGCCTTTTTGCAGGTATTTCAAAGTATCCACGACGAAGAACACATGCAATTTCTGGGCGACGTCGCGCGCAATTTGGGCGACTTCGCCCAGGCTGCGACCCTGCTCGACCGCGCCAGCGGCAGCCAGCACTGCCAATGCCAGTCCACCGGTGGTGGAAAAGCTATCAACAACTTCAACGGGCGCCTTGGTGAACTGAGCCGCGGCGGCCTGGGCGGAGGCCACTGTTCCGCTGATCCCTGAAGAGACCAACAGCGCCACGATGCCATCGCATCCAGTCGCCAGTTCATCGAAAGCCTGGAGGAAATCATTTGTAGAAGGCTGCGAGGTAGTAGGGATATCGTCTCGGGCTTCCAGGCGGTCATAAAACGCTGCCGGGGTGATGTCAACGCCATCCAGTAAGGTTTCCTCGCCCCAGTGGATTTTGAGCGGGATCACCTTGATGCTATACCGTTTGACCAAATCCGGGGGTAAATAGGCGGTGCTGTCGGTTATGATAGCAATGTGCGGCATAATGGCTCTCCTAAGTTAGATGATAGAGTTCTGCGTGTCACTTTCGAATAAATGTAATCCTACCACAGAAAAACTTTTCGAAGGGCCCTTTCAAATTTACCTGCGTTATGAAATTCCGGTGATTTCCAGCCGCCGAATTTGGTAAAATTGCACTGTTTTGCCTTCGGACGTCTACGTTCGGGTTTGGCACGGCAGGAGATCAATGGATACTCTCGTTATTTCGCAACTTGGACTCGAGCCCGACGCCTTGCGCGGCGAATCGGTCATCGTCACCGGCGCAGGCGGTGGGATCGGCTACGAAGCCGCCCGGGCGCTGCTCTGGTTGGGCGCCAACGTAGTCATCGCCGAGGTTGATGCCCCCCGTGGTGCGCAGGCCGCCCAAACCCTGGGCGCCGAGTTCGACCTGGCGCGGGTCTTGTTCGTCTCCACCGATGTAGGCGACGAAGCCAGCGTGCAGGAGTTGTACCGTCAGGCCGTGGCGCGCTTTGGCAAAGTGGATGGGGTGATCAACAACGCCACCATCGCCGTGCTCGGCAAAGTGGTCGATCTGCCCATCGCAGACTGGGACGCCAGCTACCGCGTCAACCTGCGCGGCCCGGTTTTGATGGCGCGTGCCTTCCTCCCGGATATGCTCCGCCGCCAGCATGGCGTCTTTGTGTGCGTGTCTTCCACGGGCACAGCCTTCCTGGGCGGCTACGAGACTTTTAAAGCGGCCCAGGTGCACCTGGCGAATACCCTCGACGCCGAGCTGGAAGGCAGCGGCGTGATCGCCTTCACGATTGGCCCCGGCCTGGTGCCCACCCAGACCGCCAGCTGCGCCGTTGAGCAGTTGGCTCCCCAGATGGGCATGAGCGTGGAGCAGTTCTTCGAGATGAACCGGGGCGCTGTGCTCACCCCCGAGGAAGCTGGCGCTGGCTTTGCCGTGTCCATCGTATTGGCCGAACAGTTTCGCGGCATGGAGATCTCCTCCTTGCAGGCTCTGAAAGTTGCCGACATCAACTATGGAGCGGGGGACAGTCAGGATGAAGCGGTCGAGATCGAGGCCGGGCAGCGCCAGGCGGCGCTGGCGCTGTGCCAGGGTGTGCGCCGCACCCTGCAAGAGCAGTCCGACGGCTGGAAGCAGCGCTCGCTCTTCGAGCGTCAGTGGGTGCTGCGCGACTTCAAAAAGAGCGCTGGCATGAGCGTGGAAGAATGGCTGTCTGCCCTGGCGCGCCTGGAAGCCGGCCTGCAAGGCGAAGGCGAGGTCCCCAGGCTGCCTCTGTCGAAGCTGGCCGGCTACTACGATCACCTGGCGGAGCTGGCCAAAGGCTACGAAAAAGACCCCGCCAAATTGCAGGAGAACCTGCGGTACGTGTACGCCTGGCGCGATGAAGCCGCCCAACTGGAAAATATACTCCTTGCACAGACAGGGAAAACAGGAGAGACATCATGAAAAAGATTTTGGTCGCCTACGCCACCAATTCCGGCACCACCGCGGATGTCGCCCGTAGGATCGGCGAGCAGCTTCAGAAACACGGTCACCAGGTGGATGTGTTTCTTTTAGAGGAAATCCCCAGCCTGGAGGCCTACGAGGCCGTCCTGCTCGGCGCCCCGATGATCGTGGGCTGGCACCGCGCCGCCCGCGCTTTCCTCAAGCAACACCAGGCCCGCCTGGCCCAGATCCCCGTGGCGCTGTTCGTCACCTGCATGAGCCTGACGCAGACCAATACCGCCCAGGTAGACGGCGTTCCGGTCAGCGTGGACCCGGACCTGCCCAAGCCGCCTGCCCGCCAGGGCCGCCTGAGCTTCAAAGAGCGCTACGCCACTGTAGAGAACTACCTGCGCCCGGTATTGAAAGTAGCCCCCCAGGTCAGACCAATCAGCGTGGCCTTCTTCGGCGGTCGCCTGGACCTCTACCGCTTGAAGTGGTGGCAGAGCCTGTTCGTCCTGCTCATCATCCAGGCCCAACTGGGCGATAAGCGCAACTGGCCCGCCATCGAGGCCTGGGCGGATAGCCTGGCAGAACTTTGATTGAGCTGGTTACGGCGCTGGCGTAGGCTGCGCCGTCGGCATCACCTCCGGCCAGGCCTGCAAAGTCAGATCGAAATCCAGTCGCTCGCCATCCCGCAGCACGCTGACGCGCAGGCGCTGCCCGGGGACGGCGGCGCTCATGATGCGGAAGAGCGGGTCGGTGCTGTCAACCGTCTGCCCGTCCACGGCCACGATGATGTCGCCACCCGTGGTCACGGTTTCGTCGTCAACGGTCACCGCACTGGTCGAGCCGCGCAGCCCGGCCTGGTCGGCCGGTCCGCCGGGAACCACTTCCTCGATATACACGCCGGTCTGGCCCTCGGGCAGTCCCATGGCCTGGATGCGCGCCGACGTCAGTTCGCCGATGCGCACGCCCATCCACGGCCGGGCGGCGCCTACCAGCTCAACCGCGTCAATCTCATTCCAGCCCAGGCCCAGCACGCTCTGGTCCAGGGTGATGCGCACGCCCGTGGCGGCGAAGCTGGTCTCGCCGACATCGATCGACAGCACGTAGGGGCACTGTCCCATCTGGGATGGCTGGGCTTCGTAAACCGTCGTTTCATTCCCTTCCTGCCCGAGCAAGTCAACCTGCTTGATTTGGGATGGGTGGTAGGACTGGTAAATGCGGATTTCCTGGGCCGTCACCGGCTGGTCGAAGGACAGCTCGATCCAATCCTGGCCGTCGCTGGTCTGTGAGGCCCAGGCGCTGCTTTGGTCGCCGCAGTCGGGCGTGTCCGGGCGGCCGGTGGCCTGGCTGGCGCCCCAGTCTGGATCGCCGTATTGGGAGCTGGCCGTGGCTGAGCTGGCCCACTGGCGGACGATCTCCGCGGTGGGTGTGACGCCGCCCGCCTCGACGGCCGGGGTGCTCAGTACGGCCTTCGTCGCCGGGACGACAGGCACTAGCGCCAGGTTCTGCAAAACCGTCCAGCCAACCCACAGGCAGATCAGCGCCCCCAGGCCCAGGGCAGCTACCACCGCCGCAACCGCCGCGCAGTTCCAGCGGCGCGGCGCGGTCTGGGCCGGGTAGGTAGCGGGCGGCGCCGCGCCCCAGGAGTCCGTCCCGGGGGTTGCGCCGCGCAGCGCCGCCGCGGCCGGCGGCGAAACCACCTCGGTGGGCGGTAGGCCAGGCACGCGTGGAACCCCGCCGTGCAGGGCAGCCTTGAAGGCCGGGGCGCTTTGCAGGCGCTGGCTGGGGTGCATCTGCATGGCCTGCATCAGGCTGGCTTCCGTAGTGACCGAGATGGCCGGGTTGAGGGCGCGCGGCGGGGCCAACTGCGCTCCCAGGTGGCGCTGGATGCTCTCCGGCGGCTTTTCGCCGGTCAGCAGGTGGTACAGGGTGGCGCCCAGGGCGTACATATCGGTGCGGGCGTCGGTTGAGCCGCTGCCGTACTGCTCCTGAGGGGAATAGCCGGGCGTGATCGCCCGCGCTCCCACGGTCGTGTTCGTGGACGGATCAAAGACCTTGGCGATGCCGAAGTCCACCAGCATGGCGCGGCCTTCGGGCGTGATCTTGATATTAGCGGGTTTGATATCGCGATGGATGATCGGCGGGTTGTGGCTGTGCAGGTAGGCCAGGGCGTCCAGCACCTGTTCGATCCAGGGCAGCACCATGCTTTCCGGCAGCGGCCCGCCGTGGCGATCGAGCAATTGCTGCAAATCCTCGCCGTCGACGAAATCCATCACCAGGTATTGGCCCTGGCCGGGGATGATGAAATGGTCGAGTACGCGCGGCAGGCTGGGGTGCGACAGGTCGGCCAGCATCTGCGCCTCGCGCTTGAACTGGCGCTGCGCTTCGGGCGAAGTGCCTAAATTCTCTTTGAGCGCCCGCGGCCGTTCCAGGTTGAAATCCCAGGCGCGGTACACTGCTCCGAAACCGCCTTGACCCAGCAGTTTAACCACCCGGTAGCGATTGTTGAGCGTTTGCCCTGGCGATAGTGGCATAGGCCGCGCCTTCCTCCTGGAGCTATTTTACCCCAAGAACCGCAGATAAACCTTTAGAACACGGAGCGCACGGAGTCTATAAATAAAAAATCTCCGTGCACTCCGTGTTAACAGCAACCTGTTCAATCAAGCCGAGTCGCGTTTGGCGAACTCATCGACCCGGTCGTAGGTGGCGATGCCGATCTCGGCCGTTGTGCGATCCAGGAAGCCGCGCAGGAACTGCACCAGCCGGTAGACGTCGCTGAAGTTGCTGGCGATGCCCAGCGAGATGCGCACCGCGCTGACGCTCTTGCTGAAGTTGGCCTGCATGCGCCGGCGCAGTTCCTGGAACGAGATGCGTTCTCCCGCCTCGAAGAACGTGACCATCTCGCCGGCGGTCAGCTCGTGGGCGATCTCGCCTGCTCCGGGATTGCAGAAGCAACCTGTGCGCAGGGAAATGTTGGCGGTATTGGCCAGCTCTTCGACGCGATGGTCATCGATCACTGCCCCGTCCACATCGAGCAGCGAGATCGTGATGGTCGCGCCGCGCTGCTCCGTGGTTTGTGGGCCGTAGATCTGCATCATGCGCCGCCCGTTGGCGTGCTGCAGGGCGCTCAACTGCTCCAGCAGCCAGCCTGCCAGGCACATCACCCGCGTATGGATGGTCTCGATGCCCACCTGCTGCACGTAGCGCAGGCCGGCCTCCACTGCCGGGATGTTCAAATAGTCGACCGTGCCGTCTTCGAAGGCGGCTTCGTTGTCCAGCAGGTAGTGTCCATTGCCCTGCACCGAGGCGATGGTGATCGTGCCGCCGGCGAACCACGGGCGCCGCAGCCTGGCCAGCTTGTTCTTGCGTACCAGCAGGCAGCCCAACCCGGTGGGGAAGCCGAAGATCTTATAGAACGAGAAGACGGCGAAGTCTGGCTGCAGGGCGCTGATGTCCAGGGCGTTGGTGGGGGCGAAGGCGGCGCAGTCCAGCAGCACGTCCCAGCCGCGCTGCCGGGCGAAGTCGATATACGCCAGCGGGTGCTGCACACCGGAGAAGTTGGACTGCGCCGGGTAGGCGAACAGGTTAGGGCGCGCCGGGTCCAGCCGCTCCAGGGCTGCTTCCAACGTCTGGCGGTCGAGGCGCAGCTCCGGGGCAACCACCGGGATATACTCCACCTCGGCGCCTTTCGCCCGGGCGAACTCGCGGATGCCATTGACCGAGTTGTGGTTGTCGAAAGTCAGCACATAGCGGCTTCCTGGCCCGAACGGGTAAGACTCGCCCACCAGCTTGAGCGCCCCGCTGGCGTTGGCGGTGAAAATGGCGGTATATTCTTCTGGGGAGGCGTTGAAGTAGCGCAGCACGAAAGCGCGCGCCCGCTCCACCAGCGCCGTCATCGCCTGGGAGGTGGGGTTGTGCGAATGCGGGTTGCCGAACACGTGCGTGTTGAGCAGTTGCATGTGCTGGCGCACCTGGCTCTCGGCATACAGGCTGCCGCCGGTGTAGTCCAGGTAGACCTGATCCAGGGCCTCCAGGCGGCTGTAATCACTCTGGCGCAGCTCATCCAGCAGGGAGGTGCTGGCGTAATCCGGGTAGCGCTGCAAGAAATTGGCGTAGGCGTTTTCGATAGCATTATTGTTTTCTAAGGGCATGAGTTTTCTCGATCTCCATTCGTTATGCGTGGTGTGTTCAGGTTCCCAGAAATTCGATTTTTGACATAAATCGAATTTCTCCTTCTCACGGGGCTGCCAGCGGGTCTTTGTCGAAATACTGTCTCAACAGCGGGGCCAGATCCAGCGAGGCATGCTGCCCCAGGATGGCGAAGAAGTCGGCAGCGGTCGCCTGGCGGTAGGCGCCCTGGCGCACGTAGTCCCGCAGGAACTCGAAGAAGGCCGTGTCGCCGATCTGGGTGCGCAGCTCCTCAATGAACAGGCTGCCGTTCAGGTAGATTGTATCGCGGTAGGCGCGGTACTGTCCGGCCACGGCGGGCACATCGTAGATGCTGATGTCGATGTACCCCTTGGGCTCGTAATAGTAAATGCGGTAGGTCCACCACCATTCCAGCGCCTGCGGGTAGGTGTTCTCGTAGTACAGGCGCTCGCTGTAGGTGCACAGCGCCTCGTCCAGCCAGGGCTGCAAGGCCTGGTCGTTGCCCACCAGGGCGTAGAACCACTGGTGGGCGCTCTCGTGCGCCCCCAAGGCTGCCAGGAAATCGGCCTCGTCCTCTTTATGCCAGTTGTAGAAATCCCGGCTGAGCATGAAAAGCCCGTCGTACTCCATGCCATCTAAGAAGTCCACCTGCACGGCAGAGAGCATGCGCAGCGGGCGCTCTCCATACAGCCGGGTGTAGAGCGGCACGGCCTGCGCCATGGTGCGCACCAGGCTGGCGCTGGCCTCCTCGAAGAAGGGGAAGGCGTAGCTGGCCAGCGTCACCGCGCTGCCGGAGGCCAGCTCCACCGTCTGGGTGATCACCTGGTAATACGGGCTGGCTGACCAGGCGAAGCTGCGCGCCGCCTGGCTTTGGTAGCGCTGCCACTCGCCGTCGACCTGCGCCGGGGCGCTGGCGGCGAACACCAGGTTGCTCGGGTTGAGCGTGCTGCGGATGGATACCTCGAAATCGGCGATTTCGTAGACCAGGTGCTCGCCGTAGAAGCCGTTCGGGTGCGCCAGCCAGCCCTCTCCGGCCCGGTAGGGCGGGATGAACGGGTACCAGTCGCCGAAGTTGGCCTGCAAGTCGGTGTAGCCCAGCGGGTAAGGGCGCACGTTGGCCAGCCTGGTGATGTCGGGCAGGGTCAGCTCGTAAGACAGTTGGAATTGCAGCATCGCCCCCGGGGCCAGCGCCTCGGCCAGCGGCAGGACGATCTGGTTCTCCCGGCGCAGGTGCGCGGCTGCCTGCCCGTCCGCCCAGCGCAGGCTTTTCAGGTTGAAAGCGCCGGGATAGCGCCGCGCCTCCACCACCAGCGGGATATCCTCCAGGCTGTCCGGCGTGGTGTTAGTGTAGGTCACCTGCTCCTCGACGCTCAGGCTGTGCCGGGCGTAATCCAGGCTGGCCTGCAGCACGTAGCGCGTGCGCCCTTCCGGCGGCTCGGGCAGTCCCACCGGTGCTGGTGTACCCGTAGGGGTGAGGGGGATATCTGTCAACGTAGGTGTGAACGTCGGCGCAGCTGGCAAGGTTGCCGTAAGCGCTGATACGCCCGGATCGGTTTCCGTTGGGTAGGGGCGCAAGGCTTGCGCCCCATTCGTGAGCGTGTGCGTGGGTGTTTGCGTGAGCATTGGCGCAGCCGCCCTCCCCCCACAGGCAGCCAACAACAGATAAGTCCCGATGGCCAATAAGCGTACAAGACAGCGTGTGGATTTGCGCAGCATGCATTGATTCTACTTGATTAAGTGCTACAATATTCAACCGGATCGCGTCAGATAACGTAGATTCCGCTTACTGAAGAAAAGAGACTCCGTGATCTCTGTGTTTACTCTGTGGTCTCCGTGATTTGTTTTTGTGAGGGTTCCATGCTTTCAAAAATCACCCGTAGTATTTCAAGGTTCTTCTCCTCGCTGCGCGACCCCGTCAGCGGCCTGACCCATTTCTTCGCCGCCTTCGTCGCCCTGGGCGGTCTGGTCGCTTTGCTGGTGGTCGGCTGGGGCCCGCCCGGTAAGACTCTTTCCCTGGCGATCTACGGCGTCAGCCTGGTGACCATGTTTGCCACCAGCGCCGCTTACCACATGGTCAAAGCCCGCCCGGCGGTGGTCGAAATCCTGCGCAAAGTAGACCATTCCGCCATCTACCTGCTGATCGCCGGGGCCTACACGCCCTACTGCATCAACATGTTCAGCGGCTTCTGGAAATGGGGCATGATGGCCATCATCTGGTCGCTGGCTCTGATCGGCATCGGGGTCAAGATCTTCATCATCAAGACGCCGCGCTGGCTGACCGCCGGCGTGTACCTGGTCATGGGTTGGCTGAGCCTGGCGGCGATAGGCGAGTTCCTGACGGCGCTGCCCGTGGCGGCCATCGTCTGGCTGGCGGCGGGCGGCGTGTTCTACACCGTCGGTGCAGTGATCTACATCACCAAGAAACTGGATTTCTTCCCCGGCAAATTCGGCTTCCACGAAGTCTGGCACATCTTCGTCATCCTGGGAGCCCTGGCGCATTTCATCGGCGTGCTGGTCTATATCGCCCCGGTGTAAGCCCATGGTGGAGGCAATTGCCGCGCCACGACGGGGCGATCATCGCGCCTGCGGCTCACAGGGGTTATTACTATAGTTCTTCTTAGCTCGCAGGCATGATAATATGAGCGATGTCTGGTCTTATGATTTGTATGTTCCCTCAAGAAGTAGTCTTGAGCCAAGGGAGTTAGGTGATATTCAGCTCTTGATGAAGAAGGTTGGATTTTCACCAGTAAACCCGCTTACCGGGATCATTGTAGTATCGAGAGTGGATGAAAGCTCTCTGGAACTAATCCAACTGGAATATGAAGATTTAGAGTCTATTTCGCCGTCTACTCGGGCCGATGGCTCTATTTTGACGATTTGGAAGGGAAACGTAGACGCAGATATTGGATTCGGTTTGAAGCCAGATTTACAAAGGGAATTCAGACTCCTCTCGGAGCGCGGGAATATTTCGGTTAGCAGGCTGTCGATTATGATAGATGGTACGCTTTTTCGAGATCATGATGCTGGTAGGAATGGCATTGCCAGCGATATCCAAACGCTTTTCTCCGATCTTTGCGATTATTTTCATGCACGTTATGGTTATTCGTACAACGAAGGAACAGCGGAGGCGTTCTTTGGCGGTTTGAATGTGTGGAAGCGTATCAGCTTGCAGGGCAACCCGCGCCAACTTTTCTGGCTCAATTTCTTTCCAAACGAGCGCCTCCCTGGAATCAACCTGAAAGAAATGATTTCTCTTGGCGGGAAAGCGGTAAATACAAAAACGGGGGTGTTCGTTTTCTTCTCGGACCACCCTTGGGAGATTGATTTAGACTCTCTACGGGATCTGAATAATGCGTGGCTGAGGGTTTTATCCCAATAGATCGCTCATTTTACGTATGGTGTAGAGGAATTACTGAATGAGAAACAACCGATTGAAGCAGTGTTTTTATTTGCTTTTGATGTGGCTGGTATTGAATTTGTTTACGGCCTTTGCGTTTGGCTTCGTTGCAGATAGGGAGATCGCATCCAGGGATTTCCCAGCACATGATCCATTCTTCGTTTCAAAATTGATCGATTATTCAGATGATCTGTTCCTTCCAATGATCCGAACCCCCATGATTGTTTTTGGGAGTTTCACCGGCATATTCATCTTCGTTGGGGGTTATTTGCGCAGGTTCGTACGCTCAAGTTTTGCCGGGCATGTGATATGGGGTGGTGGTATTCTATTCACTATCCTTACTTTGGGAGGCGCGCTGCTGCTCGAAAATATGAAAGCAGATAGTGTGGAATGCAATCTTGCTGGAGGAACCCTGTTTGGATGCTGGCCACGATCGAACCTGCAAAGCTGGCACTTGGTCATCTGGATTTGTTGGAGCTTTTGTATTGCGATTTCAGGATATTTTGGGAGGAGGAGATTTTTCCCGAGAGGCCTGCCACTTTGGTTGGTCACGTTTGCCGCTGCTTTTACGCTTGCCGGATGTACACTGTCAGGCGCTTCGATAGCAACGCCTGTGAGGCGAGAAACTCCGGCGGTGACGATTTCTTCGATGCAAGCATCTTCGCCTACCGCATCGGCTTCGAGTACGGTAAAAGTTGTTGATCCGAGCTCCACGCCAATTCCATCCCGGCAGCCAACCAGTACTGCCACCCTATAGAACACGAAATCCCTCAAGGCGCTGATTGTACTCAACCCAATTGGTCTCCAGAAGGGGGAAAATTAGTGGCAAGCTGTTTTGCCAGTATCTATGTTATCTCTATGAATGATGGAAGCAAAACCTTGCTGGCAGCCAGTGATGATTCATACTATTTCTTTGCATGGCCGGTTTGGTCCCCAGATGGTAAGTGGATCAGTTACATAAACGTCCCATCTGGAATAACCAGCACTTTTGAAGATAGTTTGTACATGACTGCAACGGGCTGCCTGGAGAAACCGCAAACATGCCCAGGGGAGATGAAGGGGCCGGTGTCCCGACCCAAATATGCATTTCGTGGTCCAATGGCGTGGTCGCCAGATAGTTCATTCCTGGCCGTCTTCGATGGGACACACGTAGTGAAGAATATTCTCCAGGTTGTAAACATTCGCGGCAATTCAAGAAGAACGCTGATGGATGATTTATCTGCCTCAGGTATGGTTTGGCTGTCAGGCGGCCAGATTGTATTTGATCAAGATGAACATATTGTCAAAGTAGATCCTGGCCAGGATGATATGACTGTTCTGGCGAATTTGGATGGCGTAGTGATTGGGGCGGTGCTCATTGGCCAATGATATACAAGTTGTCAGAGTTGGCTCGTTCTGTCTGATTGCGATCGTTCTGCTTGCATGCCTCATGCCGGTCTGGTCGTTTGCGCCAGCAACTAATCTCACGTACAAGGGGCTCAAGCCGATCAAATTGCCGAGGGATGCCGGAGTGATCATGTCAGTGTCGCTCGATCCGACGGGGCAAAAGGCTGTAATCGGCGGGATACTGGATGATAGACATTCCAGCATCCATGTGGTAGATCTGGTCAGTGGAAAAGTGCAAAACACTTTCACTACAGAGTCTTTCCCTTCGATTGGGGAAGTACAATGGACATCGGACGGGAAAAGCATAAGTTTTGATGGCTTATCCAACCAGGACTGGACTGTCAACACCTATATCTGGAAGTTGGGTTTGAGTTCAGGCCCTCAGCTACTCGCACCTGGAATTATAGCGACCTGGTCTTTAGATGGTTCACAACTGGCTACTGTTACCCCAGGCAATTCGATTTCCATTACCGATAGAAGTACCGGGAATTCCAAAGTGATCATTGCTTTTGATAAAGCATCTAAGAAGACAATCGTTGCCCTCGACTGGTCACCCGATGGCAACTGGCTGGTTCTGATTACCCTGGGTGAAAACCGTGGTTATGTTAGTCATCAGCTATACCGCATCCAGGCAAACGGCGAAAACTTACAACTTCTATTCGATGACCCTCCCCAAGGCCCAATTCTAGGCGATGCGCGCTGGATAGATGATGGAAAATGGATGGCAGTGCTGATGGGAACTTCTGGCGACCTGGGTATCAAGTTTGTATCTGCCGATGGCAAATTTGTCGTGGAACCGCTAAAGGGGTTGAAGGATATTGCGATAATGGATATTTCTGACGATGCATCCAGGGCAGTGGTAGCAGTGGGCAGGAAGCTGTATTCGCTAAATATCCTAGAAGCGATAGCCCCACTGTCGATTCAAGAGGTTTAAACGTGTGAATAGTTCTCACTGCGCCGCGGAAAGGAGTTCCCGATGAAAAACAGGTTTAATTGGCTGGGCCTGCTCGCCGGGGCGCTGCTCGCCGCCGGGCTGGTGCGCCGCGCCCGCCGGGGGTCCCCGCTGCCCACCTCCGCCTGGCTGCCGGTCCTGATCCAACAGCACGGCGAAGACGAAGGCCGCGCCTTGCTCGCCCGGGCTGAGGCGCGTTACCACCATCTGGTAGGGGCGCACGGCGTGCGCCCTTTGCCGCGTTCCCCCGCCCTGCGCCGCCACCTGCGCCAGAGCATCCTGCCCGGCTTGGCCATTTACCAGGCCCAGCTCGAGTTCCACCACGGTGGGCGCCAGGCAGCCCTGGACGAGATCAACGCCCTGTTCTACGCCTGGACCAAGCACCTGTACCGCCCGACGATGCGCATGCTGGGACGTTTCCCGCGCCCTTTCGGCGTTTTCCGCCTGGGCCTGGCCCTGCGCATGAGCGAGTTTCCTCTCGAAGGCTGGCAGACCACCTGGCGCGAGAACAGCCCGCAGCGCGTGGCCTTCGACATGCACACCTGCTTCTACCTCCGCACGCTCACGACTTACGGCGCGCCCGAACTGACCCCCAGCTTCTGCCAGATCGACGACTGGATGGGAGCGATGCTGCCCGCCTCCATCACCTTCCACCGCACCCAGACCCTGGGGCGCGGCGGCGAGCGCTGCGACTTTTGCTACGCATCGACCGGGGCAAAATATGACAAATAACACGTGACAGTTCGGGGGAGATTTGTCATAATCAATGCACGATGGAATACTGCCCCGCCTGCCGCCGTCCGGTCGAAGGCCGCAGCCTGAGCGCCCTGGGGCGCACCTGGCATGTGGGCTGCTTCGTGTGCGCCGAGTGCAAGTGGCCGCTCTCGGGCAGCTTCATCGCCAAAGACGGCCAGCCTTACCACGAAGGCTGCTACCACCAGCGCTTCAGCCCGCGCTGCGCTGGCTGCGGCCAGCCGCTCACCGGCGAGTACATCACTGCCCTGGAGCAGAACTGGCACGCCGAACACTTCGCCTGCGCCAACTGCCAGCGCCCCATCTCCGGCGGGCAGTTCTACGAGAAGGACGGGCGCCCCTTGTGCGCCGATTGCTACCAGCAGGCCTACAGCCCGCGCTGCGCCGCCTGCGGGGAGCCGCTCACCGGCGAATACGTCACCGCCCTGGGGCAAACCTGGCACGCCGGGCACTTCACCTGCGCCGGCTGCGGCAAACCCTTCCGCGGCAAGCGCTTCCTGGAAAAGGAAGGCCGCCCATATTGCAAAGACTGCTACCAGGAACGCTTCAACCCGCGCTGCCACGTTTGCCAGCAGCCCATGTCCGGCCGCTACCTGAGCAACGCCTGGGGCGACCAATTTTGTGAGCGCCACGTGAAGGAGCTGCCTAAATGCTTTAGCTGCGAGCGCCTGGTGTGCGACAGCCTGACGGGCGGCGGGGTGCGTTACGACGACAAACGCTGGATGTGCACCCGCTGCCGGCGCACGGCCGTTGATCAAGAGCGCCAGGCGGCGGCGCTGCTCAAGACCGTGCAGCGCGCCCTGGACGGGCGCGGCCTGGGCTTTGCCGGGGCCAGTTTCCCGCTGCGCCTGGTCGACCAGCCCGAGCTCAAGCGCCTGTCCACCCGCCGCCAGACCGCCGTCCTGGCCGGCGTGACGCGCACCCAGGTGGTTACCCAGGCCGGGCGAGAGCTGGGCCGCCAGGTGCAGGAGATCGCCATCCTGCACGGCCTGCCCGCCGAGCACTTCGCCGCCGTGGCCGCCCACGAGCTGGGCCACGCCTGGCTGTTCACTCACTGCTTCGACGGCCTGCCGCTGCAAGTCGAAGAGGGCCTGTGTGAGTTGAGCGCCTACCTCTGGCTGCAAGCCCAGGACACCCCACATACGCGCTTCCGCCTGGAAGCCATGCAAAACAACCCCGACCCCACCTACGGCGAGGGCTTCCGCAAGGCGCTGAAAGCCATGCAGCGCTACGGCCTGGACGGCTTATTGGAGCGCCTGCGCGACAAGCGCCGCTGGCCGCCGCTCTAAAGCAGCCCCATCTCCCGGGCGAAGGCCGCCGCCTCGCCGCGCGAGCTGGCTCCCAGGCGGTCCATGATGTTGGCCAGGTGGCTTTTGACCGTGGGCAGGCTGAGCACCAGCGCATCGGCGATGGCCTGGTTGCTGTAGCCCGCCGCCACCAGGCGCAGCACTTCCATCTGGCGGGCCGTCAGGGGCGCCGCGCTGGCAGGCGAAACGCCCGCCAGGCCGGCCTGCTCCAGCAGTTCGGCGGCCTGCCCGGCGCGCAGGTTCTTCGTTACGGCCAGGCGCAGCAGCGGGGCGATCAGCGGCATCTCTTGCAGGATGTCCCCGGGAGTCTGGTCGCGCTGGCTGCGCGCCAGGGCGCTCTCCAGGTACTCCAGCGCCTGGCGCGGCTGGTCCCAGCGCTGGTACAGGGCCGCCAGCAGCAGGCGCGCCGAGGCGTACACCTGCGAGATTTCCTCCTGGCGCTGCATCTCCAGGGCGGCCAGCAGGTGTTTCTCGGCGGCGGCGAAGCGCCGGGCGGACATCTCGAGCATGCCGGCCAGCATGGCTTGCAGGGTGTGTACGTGGGGCAGCTTGGGCTCCAGTTCAACCAGCTCCAGGTAGGCCAGTTGGGCTTCGTCGCAGCGCCCTTGCAGCCAGTGCAGGCGCGCCAGCGGGAACAGCCCGCCGCCGGTCAGCGCCCGGTTGAGCGGGTTGTCGGCGGCCTGGGCCAGCAGGCGCTGGGCGGCTTGCTCGGCCGCGGCGTAATCCCCCAGGGCGGCGCAGGCGCTGCTGATCGCCAGGCAGGCGTTGATCCCCAGGAAGGTGTAGCCGCCCAACTGCGCCTTGGCCGCCAGGGCCGCCCGCCCGGTCTGGATGGCCTGCCGCAGCCGGCCGCGGCGCAGGTGCACACCCGCCAGCGTGTCGCCCAGCCCCAGCCGCAGCGGGGCGGCTTTCTCGCCGTAGCGCTCCAGGCTTTGCTGGAAGGCGGCTTCGATCTGCTCGAGCGCCCCGGGTAGGTGGGTGAACTCCGGCCCCAGGTACAGCGATAGCAGGTACCACAGGAAGGGCTCGTCGGCGGCGCGCGCCAGCGTGATCGCCTCGGCCAGGTCGTGGCTGGCGCGCCCGGAACTGCCTGTTCCGCCGCGCTCGTAATATCCGGCGAACAGGGCCAGCGAGGTGCGCAGCATGCGGAAGTGGATCTGCTCCGCCGGGCCGAGGGCCTGCGCCTCAGCCTGGGCGATGTGCCTGGCGCAGGCGATGAAATCGGCGCGCAGGAAGGCCAGCGCCCCGGCCCCCACCAGCAGCGCCCCGCGCGCCGCTCCCGGCGCGGGGGCCTGCAAGGCGGCGTCGATGGCGGCCTGGGCGGCGGGAATGTCGCCGCGCAGCAGCAGCGACATGGCGCGCAGGTAGCCCAGGCGCGGGCGCTGCGCCACCACCTCGCCCGGCAGGCGCGCCAGCCAGGCGGCCAGGGTCTCCTGGCGGCCCTGCTGGAAGTAGGCTTCGCCCGTGCTTTCCAGCAGGTCGGCGGCCGGCTGCCACTCCTGGGCCGCCAGCCAGTGCTGCAGGGCGCGTCCCGGTTCCCCCACCAGCCTGGCGGCGCGGCGGTGTAATTCCAGGCAGCGTTCGGGGGAGGCGCGCTGCAGCTCGCTGCGCAGGAAGGCGGCGAACAGGCTGTGGTAGCGGTAGCGCGGCCCGGCGTCTGCTTCTTCGGCGGTTCTGCTGATGAACAGGTTGCGCCGGTAGAGTTCTTCCAGCCATTCCCCGGCCCGGCTGTGGCCGGTAACCTGGTAGCACAGGCGTGGGGTGAACTCCTCCAGGATGGAAGTCTCCAGCAGGAAGCGGCGCAGCGTTTCAGGCTGCCCGGCCAGCACCTCCTCGGCCAGGTAATCGAAGCTGGAGGCGTCGACCAGGCCGGGATGGCGCTCCACGTCAGACGGAGGGCGCGGGCGGCGCGCCAGCAGGATCATGCCCGCCACCCAGCCCTCGGTGCGCCGGTGCAGCTCCACCAGCTCGGCCTCCGCCAGGCGCAGCTCCAGCAGGGCGTTGAGCTGGCGGGTCTCGTCCAGGTCGAAGCGCAGGTCGCCGGACAGGCATTCGATCACCTGGCGGCGGGCGCGCAGGCGGCTCAGGCGCAGCGGCGGTGTGTGGCGGGTCGAGATGGCCAGGTGCAGCCCGGCGGGCAGGTGCGCCAGCAGGGCGGCCAGGGCGGCGTAGATGGCCGGGTTGCTGATCTCGTGCAGGTCGTCCAGCACGAGCAGGCGCGGCGCCGGGGCGCTGGCGGCGGCGTTGACCAGGGCGGGCATGGCCTGGCGCAGGGATACCCCGCCGCTCATGCCCGCCGAGAGCAGCAGGTCATCCACTTCTTGCTGGAATTCGGGCAGCTCGGCGGACAGCGCCTGCCCCAGGGCGGCCAGGAAGCGCACCGGGTCGTCGTCTTCCGCCTCCAGGTTCAGCCAGGCCAGGCGGTACTCCGGGCAGACCTGCGGCAGGCCGGCCAGCAGGGTGGTCTTGCCGTAGCCGGCCGGGGCGCACACCAGCAGCAGGCGGCTCTCGGGCAGCTCGTCTTTCAGCCAGGCGGCCAGCGCCGGGCGGGGCAGGGTGTCCTGGCGCAGGGCGGGCGGGGTGAACTTGGTGCGCGGCAAATCGGGCATACCCTTATTTTAATGGGGATTCCATTCTTAAGGATGAGATTTTGCCGCCAAAAGGATGTATGCTTAAATGTATAATCTGCGAACGTTCTGCGCCAATCTGCGGATCAAAGAGAACAGGAGCTGACCATGAGCGGAGATGATCGTTATATCCTGTCTGTAGACCTGGGCACTTCGAGCGTCAAGGTGGCCCTGATTTCTACCCACGGGCGGGTGCTGGGCTGGGAGGCCGAGCCCCTGCGCCTGTACCTGACCCCCGACGGCGGCGCCGAGCAGAACCCGGACGAGTGGTGGGCGGCCTTCCTGGCGGCCTCGACGCGCCTGCTGGGGCGCGGCCTGGCGCACACGCAAGAGATCGCCGCGGTGTGCTGCTCGACGCAGGGCGAAGGCACCGTGCCGGTCGACCGCCAGGGGCGCGCTTTGATGAACTGCATCCTGTGGATGGACATGCGCGCCGCCCCGTACCTGCGTAAGCAGATGGGCGGGCTGGTCAACATCGACGGGGCCAGCGCCGGGCGCGTCCTGCGCTGGATCCGGCTGACCGGCGGCATGCCCTCCATGACCGGCAAGGACCCCGCCGGGCACATGCTGCTGGTGCGTGAGGCCTTCCCGCAGGTCTACGAACAGACCTATAAGTTTCTTAACGTGCTGGATTACATGAACCTGCGCCTGACCGGGCGCTTCACCGCCACGGTCGATTCGATCCTGACTTCCTGGGTGACGGATAACCGCCACAGCCAGCGTATCGCCTACCACCCGCAGCTCGTGGCGGACAGCGGCATCGAGGCCGGTAAGTTCCCCGAGATCGTGGCCTGCACGGCGGTGCTGGGGCCCTTGCAGCCCGAGGCGGCCCAGGCCCTGGGATTGAGTGAAGGCGTGCAGGTGGTGGCGGGGGCCATCGACAACACCGCGGCGGCCATCGGCTCGGGGGCGGTGCAGGACTACCAGGCGCACCTGTACATCGGCACTTCCTCGTGGATGGCGGCGCACGTGCCCTTCAAGAAGACCGACATCGCCTCCCACCTGGCCTCCGTGCCCTGCGCCCGCCCGCAGCGCTACCTGCTGACCGCCTTGCAGGCCACCGCCGGCGGCAACCTGAACTTCCTGCGCGACCAGATCCTCTACCACCAGGACGAGCTGCTGGCCGAAGCGCAGGCCCCGGACGTGTTCAAGATCTTCGACGCCATCGTGGCGCGCACCCCGCCGGGCAGCAACGGTGTGCTCTACACGCCCTGGATTTGGGGCGAGCGCGCCCCGGTGGACGACCGCTGCCTGCGCGCCGGGCTGCTCAACATCTCGCTGAACAACAGCCGTGAGGACATCATCCGCGCTTTCTACGAGGGGGTGGCCTTCAACACGCGCTGGCTCTTGGCCCCGGTCGAGAAGTTCCTCGGGCGTGAAGTCACCTCGATCAACCTGGTGGGCGGGGGCGGCAACTCGGACGCCTGGTGCCAGATCTTCGCCGACGTGCTGGGGGTGAGCGTGCGCCAGGTGCAGGACCCTATCCAGGCCAACGCCCGCGGCGCTGCCTGGATCGCCGCCGTCGGGCTGGGCGAGATCGGCTTCGACGACATCCCGGAGCTGGTCAGCTTCCGGCATACCTACGCGCCTGACCCGGGACTGCGCAGCCTGTACGAGGCCCGCTTCGCCGAGTTCGTGGCGGTCTACCGCCAGATGCGCGGGGTTTACCGCCGCCTGAACGCCTGACCCCTCCAGCCTGTACCTGCCCCAACCAACTTGTAGGGGCGCACGGCGTGCGCCCTGAATGGCTGACCCCTCCAGCCGCACAGATGGTAAAATGATATCGAGACAATCGAATCTAGTTTCCTGGAGGGTTTTTACAATGATTGAACTACACCTGGAAAACACGATCATCGCTTTTGATGGGCGCGTCATCGAAGCATTCCCACAGGGCCAGGCTGCGAGCCGCTATCATGTTGCCAATGTCAGGACAGCCGGCATTGTATCGGACAAGAAGGGGCGGCAGAGTCTCCAAATCTTTATGCAGGGCGGCGGCGGCTTTGCCACAGCCCAATTATCGCCGGAGGCGGCCCAGCAGGCACAAATGATGATTGCTGAAATAAAAAGGGTTAGACCCGATCTATAAATTTGTCGGCGCGCATTTGAATACATCGGCGAATCATTCCCAACTTGTCGGGGAGATCAGGCATGACATTCATTCAACAATTCTTGATGGCTGTGCTGCCCAGGGCATGGGCAGAAGATCTGCGCGCTGAGTCGCTCACCTGGATGATCCATTGTACGTGCGGCTTCGAACGCTCGGTTTGGGAAAGCGGGGGCATGCGCTGGAAAGCTAAGGGTAACCCAAAGCAGTTGCGGGCCTGTCCACAGTGCGGGCAGCGGACCTGGCACACGGTTTACCGGAAATCAGGGGGCAGTGGTTGAAATGGAAACACAGGCAACCTGGACAAAAGGAAGGCTGACCGTAGGGGTCCTGGTGATCCTCTCACTGGTGATGATGAGCGGGTTCTGTCTTTGCAATGCGATCACCGTCGCGCCCTCCAAGAATTCTGTTGCCAGTCTTTTCAATTTGCCGCCTGAAATTCGGTTATTCTGGGGCGTTGTGGCTGGCTTGATCGCCGTTGCGCTGCTGTGGCTCGGCGCGGGCATTGCTGCCGGCCTGGCGCGGCTCCCGAACTTTGGGCTGCGCCTGCTCGTTGCCTCGTGCCTCTTCGCAGGCGCACCGCTCGCCCTCATCGTCTTGTTCGCCGGACCCTTTTTACTGATGTGGCTGCGCAGCTTCAGCGTCACGCCGGACTGGAAAGCGCTCAAGCCAGCCCCCGAGCGCGTGATCGAGATTGTGGACGCCGATATCGACAACGTCTATGTCCGCACAGACGCTGGAAAAATTCTCCAGTGCGCCACTGCGGCGCAGGAAGAATGCTGGCAAGAAGTGGGCGCGCCGGTTACGATCATGGAAAGAACGCGCCGCATTCCTTTGCCGCCGAGCGTTCACCCGCCAGGCAATGCCGTCAGCACATTCGGCGTTGCCTGCGATACGACGGCAGAAACGGGTGTTGAAGCCTACTATGCGCTGTTGGCGGATGGATCCGTGGTGTGGTTGCGGCACGAATCGGGGCATCCTTACGTGATTCTATTCGGCTGGCTCATGCCGCTGCTGATCACGTTGGGTATCCTCGTGGGGTTCGCGCCGGTCTACCTGGGTGCGGCAGTGATCGGCTTGAACCGCTCTCGGGAGAGCGCGCCCCTGGCATAAGTGTAACTAGGCAGCCAATGGGCTGCTTGGCCTGCACAATGCCCGCTTCGCTGAGCAGGGCGCAGGCCCTGTGCCCCTACGGGGTGTCCCGAATGGCGTACGGGGCGAACGGCGTGCATCCCCGCGGGGTTGTCCCGAATGGCGGTAGGGGCGAACGGCGTTCGCCCTTACAGGCAGGCCGCCAGCACCCGCTCGAAGCGCTCCAGGGCGGCGTCGATGACCTCGTCCGTGTCGGCCAGGGAGGTGTACATGCGGCTGCCGGCCAGGGTGACCAGGCCCTCGGCCATGTAGGCGGCGCCCATCTCTTCCATCATGTGCTTGCGCGGCTTGAGCTCCTTGAGCAGCCGGACCGGGTTCTTGAAGTCCAGCAGCATCACCCCGGCCGTCTCCAGGTGGCAGATCGAGCCCTGGTTGTAGGCCACGAAGGGCAGCCCCAGGCGGGCGATGATGTCTTGCAGGCCTTTCGTCAGGCGGTCGCCGGCCTGCCCGGCGAGGCGCGGGGCGTCCGTGCGCTCCATCTCCAGCAGGGCGTAGTAGCCGGCGGCGCAGGAGAGCGGGTTGGCCGAGAGCGTGCCGCCCACGTAGGCGCGCTCGCCCGTGCCGCCGATGCCGGCCGAGAGGTGCAGCATCACCTCGCGCTTGCCGCCCAGCCCGCCGGCCATGGGGAAGCCGCCGGAGATGCACTTGCCGAAGATGGTCAGGTCGGGGCGCACGTCGAAGTAGCCCTGGGCGCCGCCCATCCCCAGGCGGAAGCCGGTGACGACCTCGTCGAAGATCAGCAGGGCGCCGAACTCGTCGCACAACTGGCGCACCTGGCGGTTGAAGTCGAAGGTCACCGGGCGGGTGCCGCTCTCCGGGCCCAGCGGCTCGAGGATGACTGCCGCCGTGCCGCCGCGCAGGCGGTTGAAGACCAGCAGGCGGCGAAGCTGCTCCAGGTTGTGCGGGTAGAACTCCTGCGTGTGGCGGGTGCTGCCGGCCGGGATGCCGGCCGCCTCGAAGCGCCGCGTGCCGGGGATGTGCAGGCCGTAGACCAGTTGGTCGCTCCAGCCGTGGTAGGCCCCGCCGGCTTTGATGATCTTCTTCTTGCCGGTGTGGGCGCGGGCGGCGCGGATGGCGGCCATGGCGCTCTCGGTGCCCGAGCCGAGCATGCGGAACATCTCTACGGCGGGCATGTAGCGGTTGACCAACTGCGCCAGCTTGAGCTCGTACTCGTGGAACAGGCCGGTGACCGGCCCGCAGGTCTGCATCAGCTCGATGACCTTCTCACGCACGGCGGGCGGGTTGGAGCCGAGCACGGTCGGCCCGCCGGCCTGCAAGAAGTCGATGTAGCGGTTGCCGTCGGCGTCCCACAGGTAGGCGCCCTCGGCGCGCTCGATGGCCAGCGGGAAGGGGTAGTTGAAGGCCAGGTTGTGCTGCACGCCGCCGGGGATATATTTCTTCGCCTCGTCGGTCAGCGCTTTGGACTTCTGGCAGCGCCGCTCGAAATACTCCAGGTAGGCCTGCATCTGCGGGCGCTGGATTGGGCGGGGCGGCTGCCGGATCAGGGCGTCCAGGCGGGCGTAAATCGCCTGCGTGTCGTGCCACTGCGAGATGGCGTAATCTTGACTCATCGAACGTACTCCTTCAATCAAGGTTTAACACGGAGACCACGGAGAAAAACCACGGAGTTCACGGAGAAAAAACTGTGTTGTTCTAACACGGAGGCCACGGAGAAGAACCACGAAATTCACTGAGAAAAAAATAAAAAAGACTCCGTGTTCTCCGTGCCTCCTTCGTGTTCTCCGTGTTGAAAAAGCTCATGCGTCTAAACTCCGTGCGCTCCGTGTTAAAGTTCTTCACTCTTCTGGTCCTTGCGCAGCTTGGCGAAGATGATCTCGCGGATGGGCGCCGGGATGCGCGTCAGGCGCTCGCCGGTGTAGTAGGCCAGCAGGAAGGCCGCGGCGCATTTCTCGAGCAGCTCGACGTTGTGCAGGGCGCGCTCGGGCGTGTCGGCCAGGACGAGCGCCCCGTGGTTCTGCAGGATGTAGGCGTTGCAGTGGTTCTTCAGGCGGGCGGCCAGCCGGCTCTTCAGCCAGCCGGTGCCGGAGGGGGCGTAGGCCACCAGCTCCACGCTGCGCCCCAGGAAGCGCACCTGCTCGTCGAACAGGGCCGGGATGGGCCGGCCCAGCAGGGCCACGGCCGAGGCGGTGACCTGGTGGGTGTGCACCACCACCCGGGCGTCCGGGCGCAGCGCGTAGACGGCGGCGTGCATGCCGCTCTCGATGGAGGGCTTGCGCGCGCCGGCCAGCAGGCGCAGGTCGCCGTCCAGCACGCACACGTCGCCGGCGGTCATTTGCGTATAGTCGAAATTGGAGGGCGTGATCGCCAGGGCCGCCGCCTGGCCCGGGATGCGCACGGAGATGTTACCGCCCGTGCCCATCAGGAAGCCTTTGGCGACCAGCGCCTGGCTGAGTTCGACGACCTGTTGTTGGGTTTCTTCGTACTGCTCCATACAGCCTCGTGAATTTCAAGGATTTAGAAAAGAGAATCCGTGTCTTATGCTTATACTATACCGCAATCCGGGGGCGGGCGATCCTACTTAAGTACGATCCGGGCTGGGGAGGTTATCCGCAGATTGCGCAGAGGGGCGCAGATTTTTCTTATAACAGATCGCACCTGGGAAGAAGCCACGAATTGCACGAATTTCTTGATGGTTGGGGGAACGGGTGCAAGGCACGCTGGTGGCAATGTACGCCGCTTGCAGGTGCAGCGCGCCTGGGAAGAAGCCACGAATTGCACGAATTGGGCGAATTTTTTGATGGTTGGGGGAACAGGTGCAAGGCACGCTGGCGGCAAGGTACGCCGCTTGCAGGTGCAGCGCGCCTGGGAAGAAGCCACGAATTGCACGAATTGGGCGAATTTTTTGATGGTTGGGGGAACAGGTGCAAGGCACGCTGGCGGCAAGGTACGCCGCTTGCACGTGCATTGCACCTGGGAAGAAGCCACGAATTGCACGAATTGGGCGAATTTTTTGATGGTTGGGGGAATGGGTGCAAGGCACGCTGGCGGCAAGGTACGCCGCTTGCACGTGCAGCGCGCCTGGGAAGAGGCCACGAATTGGGCGAATTGCACGAATTGGACGAATTTCTTGATGGTTGGGGGAACAGGTGCAAGGCACGCTGGCGGCAAGGTACGCCGCTTGCACGTGCATTGCACCTGGGAAGAAGCCACGAATTGCACGAATTGGACGAATGAACGGCGGGCGGTTGGTGGGATATGAGGTTGGTAAGGTGCGGGGGTGGGGGGCTGCTGGGTGAGGAAAGGTCAGTACGAATCAAGCCAGGAGAGGGGGGAGGCGGCGATGAGGGACCAGGGGTCGTGGATGGGGGCTGGGCCGGCGCGGGCGATGATGTCCAGGCTGAGGCGGACGAAGAGCTGGGCGGTGGATAGCTGCCAGGTGTGGGGCAGGTCGGGGTTGATGATGACGAAATGGCGGCGGCGGAGGGTGAGCACGATGAGGTCGCGGCGCTGCAGGGCTGCGAGGAGGTCGATGCCGCCGCGGGCCTGGAGGTCGTGGAGCAGGGCCTGGAAGATGGGTGCGAGCAGGCCGAGGCGGGTGAGGCGGCGGTAGTAGCGGTAGCAGGTGGCGTGGGAGGGGTATTCGGGCGGGAGGTCGTACCAGGGGGCGTGGGTGCGGATTTTCCAGAGGATGCCGTCCAGGGCGGCGCGCAGTGGGACGGCGGGACGACCGGGGCCGCGGGCGGGGGCCGGGCGCAGGGGCTGGAGGAGGGGTTGGAGGAGGGGCTGGATCAGCAGCCATTGTTCGTCGGTGAGGTTCATGGGATTTTTGAATAAAAATATTAATCGCAAGTTTTTTGAGGAACGAAGGGCGGTAGGAGGTGCAGGTTCGAAGGTAGGGGTTGCAAAATGCAAGTTCGAAGGCAGGAGGCGCAAGGGGCGAGGCGCCAGTCCGGAATTAGAAGGTGCAGGGTCGAAGGTGCAAGCTGCGGGGTAGAAATTGCAGGGTGCAAGCCGGGAAATAGCAGGTGTGAGGTAGTGAGTAGGCGCATACCTGTATTTAGCACGGATGTTCGAAAAATGCAAGGGGTTAAAGGGGAAATCCCCCGAAGGTTAATCCGTTGGGGGATGCGGAATTTGGGCATCATAGCAATCTTGTCAACGGCTGAGATTCCAAATCTCAGCCTGATACGCCAAGTGCGCTGCAAGCGCACTCCTACGAACCGCAGCTCCGAACGCGGTTCCCAAAACCCAGACTCCCAGAGTTTCCGAAACTCCGGGAGTCTGGCGCTGCGCTATGGTATGCCCCTCCAACTGTTCGCATCTCGAGAGGGGCGAACAGCGCCGGTTCTGGCGTTAGGCTTTCGCCCGTACACCTGGCTCTCTGCGTCGCCTTGCGATGCCTGTTCTCTGTCGGCAACTTTGTAGGCAGGGTTATACCACGACTTTGTTGCCTTAGCTGAACTTCGATTTCCAGCGCGTTGGCGTTACAATGATGCGGGCTATGTTATGGTGCTGGATTCTCAAGCGTTGCCAGGCTGGCGGCGAAGGCTACGTCATCGATGAACAGATTGCTTGTGTAAACGATATCGTTCGAAACCTGGAATTCCAGGGTCACGGTTTGTCCAATATAGGCGCTCAAGTCCAGCGTAGCTTTTGTCCAGCCGCCGGTGTTAGTAGTTGTACACAAATCCCAAGTTTGCATGGTTGTGCTGTTGACGATCACATAGGCATAGTCATAACCACAAACATCTGCCGAGTCGATCCAATACCAGAAATTCAGGTGGTGGTTGGATGATGGGATCGTAACCTGTTGGTAAAGCCTGGAAGTTTCGTTGTTGACTACACCCAGCCGGGCTGCCCAGCTTCCACCGTGGGCGGCAACTGGCAAACCACTGCTCAAAACCAGTGTTTGGCCAGTTGAAGAGGTCTCTTGCCAGCCCACGCCTGCGCCTTGTTCAAAATCCCCATTATCGAGGCCGCTGGTATTGGTGATTTGCGTTACGTAGGGGATATAAATATATGAGAGGTTCTGAGTCCCCGTTACCGAAATGTCATCGATGGTGTAGCCATCCGAGCTAATCGGGTAGTTATCGTAAAATTGGAACTTGATCTGGAAATCAGACGAGAAGGCGATTCCGCAGTTGCTGGCGGCAGTCGCCAGGTTGATGCTGGCCTGTGTGTAACTGGAAACGCTGCCGGTGAACGTCATCGCCTGGCACCAGTTGCCTGAGGAATTGTTGCGGATGAAAACGCCGTCGTTGCCATCGTCTTCATCGATGAAATCATGCCACCAGAAATCCAGTATCGCGCCAGTGTAACCAGCCAGGTTCACGTGCAAGACTGCACTGGCGTAGGAATATATGGAGTCACCAGTGGTGTCATCCAACAGCAGGCTGTAACTGCCTGAGCGAGGATATCCACTGCCAATCTGGACGCGCCCCTGGTCGGTGATGACTGGTTCCCAGGCGGTTCCCAGGCTGCCCGCCTCGAAGCCATCTGCGAAGGGGATGGCTGCCGGCGCGTAGATCTTGAAACTGGCCGCGTTCGAGGTGCCCCCGCCTGGGCTGCTGTTGTATACGGAGATGCTAGCAGTGCCGGGGGAGGCAATATCTGCTGCTGTGATTGCCGCCGTCAACTGTGTTGCCGAGACATAGGTGGTTGTGCGGTTCGAGCCGTTCCAGCGTACCACAGAACCGTTCACGAAGTTCGTCCCGTTGACCGTCAGGGTGAAGGCCGCCCCACCCGCCGTTGCCGATGAGGGGTTCATGTTGCTCAAGGCTGGCACGGGGTTCGGAGAATTGATAGTGAAGTTCACTGCGTTCGAAGTCCCACCACCTGGGGTGGGATTGAACACCGTCACCGGCACCGTTCCTGCCGAGGCAATATCTGCCGCTGTGATTGCAGCCGTAAGCTGTGTTGCCGAGACATAGGTGGTTGTACGGTTCGACCCGTTCCATCGTACCACCGAGCTATTCACGAAGTTTGTCCCGTTAACCGTCAGGGTGAAGGCCGCCCCACCTGCCGATGCTGATGAGGGGTTCAAGTTACTCAAGGTTGGCACGGGGTTTTGGGCAATGATAGTGAAGTTCATAGCGTTCGAAGTCCCGCCGCCCGGGGCGGGATTGAACACTATCACCGGCACCGTTCCTGTTGAGGCAATATCTACTGCTGTGATCGCTGCCGTCAACTGTGTTGCCGACACATAGGTGGTTGTGCGGTCGGACCCGTTCCAGCGTACCACAGAGCCGTTCACGAAGTTCGCACCGTTCACGGTCAGGGTGAAGGCCGCCCCACCCGCTGTTGCCGATGAGGGGTTCAAGTTGCTCAAGGTTGGCACCGGGTTATCGGGTGCAAATCCAGCATTCAACACCAGTGTACCAGATGCGCTGCTTGAAAAAGATGCGATCTCGATGTAATAGGTTGTTCCCAGGGTTGCCGAGATGTTCAGTCGTGACTGAAGGTTGGTATCATCATCGTTGCATCCCTGGTTGACCAGTGATCCACGGCTGCCCGTCCAAATCGCCAGCACAGTGTCATAATTGCTTCCGATTGTGTCGACAGTGAGTGAACCTGTTGCGGTTGGAGTAAAACGATACCAGACCGTCTTATAGCGCTGGCTGTTGCCTAAACACGGGAGCAGCGGATCGTCACTGGCGGTTGTGGCTTGGGTAATGTCCTGCGAATTCGTGTATGGGGTCGCATTGATTGTGAAGGGTGTATTGAAATCATCGTTCGGAACCGTTCCTGCCGGGTTGACAATGAAGTTCACTGCGTTCGAAGTCCCGCCGCCTGGGGTGGGATTGAACACCGTCACCGGCACCGTTCCTGCCGAGGCAATATCTGCCGCTGTGATTGCAGCCGTAAGCTGTGTTGCCGAGACATAGGTGGTTGTGCGGTTCGAGCCGTTCCAGCGTACCACCGAGCCGTTCACGAAGTTCGTCCCGTTGACCGTCAGGGTGAAGGCCGCCCCACCCGCCGTCGCCGATGAGGGGTTCAAGTTACTCAAGGTTGGCACGGGGTTCGAGGCATTGATGGTGAAGTTCACCGCATTCGAAGTCCCGCCGCCTGGAGTGGGATTGAACACCGTCACTGGCACCGTTCCTGCTGTGGCAATATCTACTGCTGTGATCGCCGCCATCAGCTGTGTCGCCGAGACATAGGTGGTTGTGCGGTTCGAGCCGTTCCAGCGTACCACCGAGCCGTTCACGAAGTTCGTTCCGTTGACCGTCAGGGTGAAGGCCGCCCCACCCGCCGATGTTGATGAGGGGTTCAAGTTGCTCAAGGTCGGCGCGGGGTTCGGTGCATTGATGGTGAAGTTCACTGCGTTCGAAGTCCCACCGCCCGGGGTGGGATTGAACACCGTCACCGGCACCGTTCCTGCCGAGGCAATATCTACCGCTGTGATCGCTGCTGTAAGCTGTGTTGCCGACACATAGGTGGTCGTGCGGTTCGAGCCATTCCAGCGTACCA
>JBFMFR010000004.1:263918-269979 GCA_040752025.1 Chloroflexota bacterium
CCGTCGCTGACGAGGGGTTCAAGTTGCTCAAGGTTGGCACGGGGTTCGAGGTATTGATGGTGAAGTTCACTGCGTTCGAAGTCCCGCCGCCTGGGGTGGGATTGAACACCGTCACCGGCACCGTTCCAGCCGTGGCAATATCTGCCGCTGTGATCGCTGCTGTAAGCTGTGTTGCCGAAACATAGGTGGTCGTGCGGTTCGAGCCGTTCCAGCGTACCACCGAGCCGTTCACGAAGTTCGTCCCGTTGACTGTCAGGGTGAAGGCCGCCCCACCCGCCGTCGCCGATGATGGATTCAAGTTGCTCAAGGTTGGCACGGGGTTCGGAGAATAATTGTTTTGGCCACCTGGAGTGGGATTCTGAGATGTCCAATCGCTTCCATAATCTGTATCTAAGCTAGTAGAACTTCTACCCAATGTCAAGCCAGTTGTAGGAACACTTGGATTAGTCCCTAACCAGTTTGTCCCCCGGGGGGGTAAAATACTCGAAGATCCCCATTTCACAAAATCAATCCCACCTAATGTACCAATAAGCGCTACTGCTCCGTCCGCATTATCAAAATACCATAGTATAGACATCTCTCCAAAGTATAGATCTGTCTGGCTATTTGTTCCAGTTCCATTATGAATTACTACATATGAGTTGGCATTTAGAGTGAAATCCGGAAATGCATAGTCGTAATCCAAGAAATCATCATCGTTCAGACGATTATAAAAATACAAATGATATGCAGTCAATCTTACTGGCTGAGATGAAGGGTTATAGATTTCAACCCAATTCATAGCGCTGGAATCCGCGGAAACTTCATTGATCACAAGATTTACAGCGTTTGTTGAAATCTTTGTAACAACTTTAGAAGTTGTTGTATTTGAGCCACCAAGCCGCCATTGAACCTGAAATAAGAGATCCTGAGGTAACGCGCTGGTCAATATACCCGAATCCACATAAGCATTACTTCCTCCATTGTCACTGGCATCCCCAAATGTCCCATCAAGATCGAGATCAGTTGATTGCCATGGCGACCATGCTGAAATCACGTTACCTGCCAAATCAGTAGTTTGAACTCTAAATTCCAAGCTTGTCGTTCCTGTATCACCAACACCTTTATCATAAGAAGGATAAATGTTTAATCGTGCATCTGCATAAAAACGCCATCCCCAACTCCCGTTACCATAATCATATAAATAACTGTAATAGTCGCTAATGATATTTTGGGTCCCGGTATAACCGCCCAAAGTGACTCCGGTGTAAACAGGCGACTCAGTAACATAAGAATCATAAGTAGCAAGGCGGATTTCAAAAGGCCCAATCACCATATATGGATTGTCTATTTGGTAATTCGGATTTAATTTCCACAAACCCAGGAAAACCTTATACGTACCCACTGGCCAGTTACTAATTTGAGATGCGGGAACTGTAAAGCTCAAATTCTCCAGTGATTGCTGGGCAGGGTCGTAAATCCGGCTCTTAAATGCCGGGAACTGAAGAACAGATTGATAAACTGTTTGGTCAGTCGAATTCTTTATTTCCAGGTTTACTTGTAAATCAAGAGGATAAGAAACATTTGAAGCAATGTAAGCTTGAATTTTTATATCATCGGTTCTATTCGCCTCAACACGATTATGAACCTCGTATCCCAATGAAGATAATCCATTTTGCAGGTTCGTCAAAGAAGTATAGGCACTAAATTGGTTGCCTAGTCTCAGCTCATATCCTTTGTTATAGACCCCATCCTCTTGTGAGATTAAACCTGGAATCGGATTACCGCCAATCGAAATTAAAGAGTCAGTATTTCTAACGCCTATCGATGCCAAAGGATAGTTAGCGGAATATGGCGCTAAAATTGCATATAGATCCATATCAAAAAGGATATTCTCCCAAGAGTTGAAAGTATTGTAGAAATCATTCCAGTTAACCTTTACAAAAGCCGTTTCCGTTGACCCCCATTGAGTCTTTGTCCAATAACCACTCGGGTCGTTAATGTACAAGTATTTATTACTTCCCTCAACGGAATATCCAACAATAACTGAAGCATGTCCATCATTGTTTGTTTCAAGGTAACCATTCTGAGTACTTGCCCCAAGGAATAATGGGACCCCATTATCTAGGGATGTCTTGTAATTATCAAAATTTAGGATCCCCCCCACACCATAATCAAACAGGGTCAAATCTTGAGTATCGGAATGATTTGTCAAATAGCTCTGTATTTTTGCGGCCATTTGCCTTGTTAGTGGTCCTTCAGCAGGACCTAAGCCCCAATAGGTTGCGACATCCCAAGGAGTTGCCGATTTCCCATAATACTTTAGAATCATCGCGAATGAAGTTGGCGCACACCACCCATTCATTCCCTGATTAAAATAAGGAACTGGCAGGATGACGGATTGAGGCACTATAACCTGAACAACATTGCTATTAATGGCAGATGGATAAGTGACTACAATCCGAAAATCCCACGAACCTACACCAGGCGAAGATGTATTGAATGGGGTAAGAACAACAGATCCATTGGATAGATTAGCAGTGCGATCAGGCATCGATTGCCAGGTAGAACTTGATGATGCTTTCCATTCCCAATGATACGTGACTGCACCCGAACCCGTCCCTGACAAAGATCCACTCAAGTTTAAGGTTGAACCATTAGGTACTTGTACTGGACCAGCCGACCCATTGACTAAAGCACTCGCGCTGGTAACAGAATGTTGAACGCCTACCTGAACGCTGGTTGTATACACATTCCACCCTTGCTGATCCAGGGTGCCACTGCCTGACGAAACTGGATCGCGGCTGTCTTCCACGGTGGCGCGGTATTTCAGGGTAATTGTGCCAGGAGTGGCAGTGGATTTCACCGTCAGAGGCACGGTGAAACTATAGGCATTGTTGAAGTGAATCAATCCCTGGCGCTGCGCGCTGATCAGGTAATCCACCACCTGACTGGGGGAGAGGTTGTATCCCACTCCAGCACTCGTCACACCCCACACATTCGAGGAACCGGGAGGATAGGTGGTAACCGCACTCGTCCAATACCCATTACTGGTAATCGTGCCAATCGTCACCTTATCGCCATTGAACGAAAGATCCAGGAAGGCAGCCCCGCTGTTCAGCGCAAAATTCATGTTCTTCAAGGTAACCACAACATTGAACGTCTCGCCTGGGCTGACGGTCGTCTTATCCACACTGATCGTTGCCTGTGCCGACCCCTTGGTGGTGAAATCCGTGAAATTGACATCATTGGTGGCGGCGGTAATTGTGCGCGTCTGTGAAGCAGAACCACTTGTCCCAGTCGCATACCAATCCGTCCGGCTGGCTGTGAACGTCCGCGATCCCACCGGTACGTTCGCCAAGGTGTATGTGCCATCACTCAGCGACGTCGTCGTCTGTCCTGTGTCGGTTGTGATTGTTACACCTGACACGCCAAAATAAGGCCACTTGCGCGACTTCACGATGCCCGTTACCGTCACTGGCGGTGGGGTTGTGATGTTTACCCGCACCAGGTTGCTGGTTACGCTCGATGGACTGGTCACTACGATTTTGTAATCATAGATGCCAGCCCCAGGATTCGGCGAACTAGATGAAGGCACACTGGCGCTGCCGTTCGTCATCGTGGTGGTCTGGTTCGAATCCGCTGTCCACGTGGAAGTGCTCGTGGATTTGTATTCCCAGTGGTAAGTCACCGTTCCGCTGCCTGTGCCGCTAATCGTCCCCGATCGACTGATCGAATCAAGTGTTGTTATATTCACTGGCCCAGTCGAGTTGTTGATCCGCGCTGTAGCGCTGCTTACCGCAAATGGCGGAACGATAGTGACATTCGTCGTATACACATTCCACCCTTGCTGATCCAGGGTGCCGCTGCCTGAAGAAGCTGGATCGCGGCTGTCTTCCACGGTGGCGCGGTATTTCAGGGTAATTGTGCCAGGAGTGGCAGTGGATTTCACCGTCAGAGGCACGGTGAAACTATAGGCATTGTTGAAGTGAATCAATCCCTGGCGCTGCGCGCTGATCAGGTAATCCACCACCTGACTGGGGGAGAGGTTGTATCCCACTCCAGCACTCGTCACACCCCACACATTCGAGGAACCGGGAGGATAGGTGGTAACCGCACTCGTCCAATACCCATTACTGGTAATCGTGCCAATCGTCACCTTATCGCCATTGAACGAAAGATCCAGGAAGGCAGCCCCGCTGTTCAGCGCAAAATTCATGTTCTTCAAGGTAACCACAACATTGAACGTCTCGCCTGGGCTGACGGTCGTCTTATCCACACTGATCGTTGCCTGTGCCGACCCCTTGGTGGTGAAATCCGTGAAATTGACATCATTGGTGGCGGCGGTAATTGTGCGCGTCTGTGAAGCAGAACCACTTGTCCCAGTCGCATACCAATCCGTCCGGCTGGCTGTGAACGTCCGCGATCCCACCGGTACGTTCGCCAAGGTGTATGTGCCATCACTCAGCGACGTCGTCGTCTGTCCTGTGTCGGTTGTGATTGTTACACCTGACACGCCAAAATAAGGCCACTTGCGCGACTTCACGATGCCCGTTACCGTCACTGGCGGTGGGGTTGTGATGTTTACCCGCACCAGGTTGCTGGTTACGCTCGATGGACTGGTCACCACGATTTTGTAATCATAGCTGCCAGTCCCAGGATTCGACGCACTCGATGAAGGCACACTGGCGCTGCCGTTCGTCATCGTGGTGGTTTGGTTCGAACTCGCCGTCCACGCGGAAGTACTCGTGGATTTGTATTCCCAGTGGTAAGTCACCGTCCCACTGCCTGTGCCGCCGATCGTCCCCGATCGACTGATTGAATCAAGTGTCGTGATATTCACTGGCCCAGTCGAGTTGTTGATCCGCGCTGTAGCGCTGCTTACCGCAAATGGCGGAACAATAGTGACATTCGTCGTATACACATTCCACCCTTGCTGATCCCGAGTGCCGGAACCAGTGGATGTCGGGTTGCGCTTATCTTCGATTGTTCCTCGATAATAAAAAGTGACGGTTCCCGTCGACGCAGTGCTCTTTACAGTAATCGGTACTGTAAAAGAATTTGTTGTGTTATTGTAGTAAGTGCCAGACCTTTCTCCACTGACCAAGTATTTCGTTGCGGTCATCGAGGTTGGCTGACCAGAGCTCGTAACACCCCAAACTGTAGTGCCTGGGGGGTATGTAGAAATTGAATTCCAACCCGATCCTGTTGGAGTTCCAATGGTGAACTTTGAGTTGTCAAAAGATACATCCAGATAAGCTTTTACTGCGCTTACACTATAATTTGTATTCTTTAAAGATACTGTGACATTAAACGATTCTCCCGGTGATACGGAAGTTTTATCGAGGCTGATAGTAGCGGAAGCTGTCGCTTTGCAGGAAAACTGGTTGAAATTCACCGTTGTATTTCCTGTAAGACTCACCGTCTTCGATTCAGATGCACTTGAACTTACTGCAAACCAGTCAGACTTAGTCGCGGTCACCGTGCGCGATCCTGATGGCACACTACTTAGCGTATAATTGCCACTCGAATCAGTAATAGCAGTTTGTCCACTATCTGTTGAAACCGTAACACCCATTACCCCCCAATATGGCCAATTTCTAGAAGTGACTTGACCAGTAATTGTGTAATTTGCATCTGGAGCATAAACAATTGAATCTGCTTTAGCTCCATACGTTGGGGCGAAAGAAAGCCATATCAGGATGCAAGAAAACAAACTAAATAAAAAGTGAACACGCTTTTGATGCATAACCAACCTCCCTTTTGTCATTTACCCTCAATAACAATTCTTTAGATTACGGTGCTGGGCAAAGCGAGAATTTTGAAGTGATGATTGTGAAACGATCGTCAAGAGAACAGGCAAAATTGTCAATCATATTTTAACTATCTGAAGTATATAGAATATATTAAATCGGTTCAAGTGTCATTTGTCACATGTATGAAACAACATAAAAATTTGGGTATTGTCCCTCATTTGACTTGATGGATTTCATCTGGCAAGGCAAACAAGGGTTTGATCGTTGACAATTGATCCAAGAAGTGAGCTGGAACACGAAAGGATAACAACTCTTGTGTTGTCCAC
>JBFMFR010000040.1:0-70558 GCA_040752025.1 Chloroflexota bacterium
GCATCTATCGCCGCTTGAGCAAAGATTATGAAGGTTTGGTAACTTCGAGCGAAACCTTTATCTACATCTCGATGACCAGAATCATGCTCCGTAGATTGGCCCGCTCATGACTTTTCAGACAGGTTCTAAGACTTTCCTTAGATCAGAATTGGATTAGTCTTACTGCTTTAGGTCGTGAAATTCTATACAATAGTTAAGAACAGCCGTGCACAGCAAGCTGCCCAAGCTTGTCGAAGCACATGTACGCCCCCCAGTGATACTGAGGCGAGTCGCGCCGTAGTGAAACCTGCAGTATCGACCGAGAAAACAAGGAGGTGCCGCCGGGAAAGTCTGTGAAGATCAGTTAGCCCTTTGAAGAAAGATCGTAAATGCAAATTGTTCCTTTCAAACTTTGTTATTCACCAATGCGGGTTATCCGTCCAACAAGCAGATGATCCGCCCCACAGATTCTCTAGTAAGGAGAAATTGCCGTGAAGAAAATAAATGAAGACTGGCTCGCCACGATTTTGGCCTTCGTGCTGATGTTGCTGGCCATCATCGGCCTGATCAACCCCGCGTGGGTGAAATTCTAGGAATAGGAGAACGAAAAAATGGCTACATCTAAAGTCTCCAAACAGAGCGCATCACCCGATTACGTTGGGTTTATCATCGGCCTGGTGATCGTTGTCGTGCTGGCCTTTGTGGCCCGCTGGCTGAAGGGGTTGGTCTATGGCGCCAGCCTGCCGTTTGGCATTCCAGGCAAGGTGCTGGAATTCCCGCTGTGGGCAGCGCTGGTCGGCCTGGTGGTCAATGGCATCCTTAAGGCCGCCAATGTATACGAAAAAGTGAAATCCGGTTTCCGCACCGAGCTGTTCCTGAAGGTCGGCCTGGTGCTGCTGGGCGCAGGCATCAGCTTCAAGGTGATTGTGACGGCGGCGTTTGGCGCCATCATCCAGGGCCTGATCATGGTCACCTGTGTGTACTTCTTCTCCTGGTGGCTGGGCGGCAAGTTTGGCCTGTCTGACTCGCTGCGGGCGGTGATGTCCACAGCGGTTTCGATCTGCGGCGTCTCGGCGGCCATCGCCGCGGCCGGCTCGGTGCTGGCGAAGAAGGAAGAGATCACCTACATCACTGCCCTGGTGATTGTCACCGCCCTGCCGCTGATGGTGATCGCCCCCCTGCTGGCTGGGGCCATGAATATGCCCGAAGCGGTAGCCGGCGCCTGGTTCGGCGGCAACGTTGATACCACGGCAGCCGTGGTCGGCGCGGGCACGATCTATGGTAAACAGGCTCAAGAGATTGCCAGCATCGTCAAGCAGACCCAGAACGCCCTGATCGGCGTGGTGGCTTTCCTGCTGGCGCTGTACTTCACCACCGTGGTGGAAGGCAAGAAAGAGAAACCCAGCGCGGCGATCATCTGGCAGCGCTTCCCCAAGTTTGTGTTGGGCTTCATCATCGCTTCGCTGCTGTTCACTTTCGGTGTCATCGTGAAGGATTCGGACGGCGCCAAGGCGATCGCCGGCTTGAAAGATTGGGCCTTCTGCCTGGCCTTCGTCTGCATGGGCCTGGAGCTCTCGGTGGGCGAATTCAAGAAGATGGGCTGGTCGCCGGTCATCGTCTACCTGATCGTGACCGTCTTCAACACCCTGCTGGCCCTGGGCGTTTCCTGGGCAATCTTCGGCTGGCTGTTCCCGGCCTCCCTGTAGCTTTTCGGGGCAGGTTTCATCGTTCAGCACAGGCGAATCTTTAGATCGCTTTGTGGAGAGGCAACTCAATTCCATCGACGAACCCATCACGTCGAGTTGCCAGAAGGGGGGAGGTGGTCAGCGGACGGAGAACGTCCGTCCAACACCGTGCCAGGGCTTAGAAATCGCCCCCGCACCCACCTCCCCTCCTTTTTTTGACCCCAACGGGAGCCCCATAGAACGGGAGCCCCATAGAACGGGGGGCACAAAGCGCAAGATAGAACATTTGCAATGGATGGGCGTGAACCATCCCCAACACGGACAAAGAATGTCCGTGCGAGTTTGGAGGTAGTTATGTCAGATTCAGAGACCCCAATGCTTGATGAGCTTCAAAACGGTCCCTGGCCGAGCTTCGTCACCGAAATTAAACGCGCAGCCGAGAAAAAAGAATCTGCGCACGACCTGCTGCGCCAGTTGGAGCGCTCCTACAACGAACGCATCGGCCACTGGAAACACGGCGGCATCGTCGGCGTGCGCGGCTACGGCGGTGGCGTGATCGGGCGCTACTCCGACCTACCGGAGGAATTCCCGGCAATAGCAGAATTCCACACCTTCCGGGTCAACATGCCCTCGGGTTGGTTCTACACCACCGATAAGCTACGCCAGTTGTGCGATGTGTGGGACAAACGTGGCAGCGGCCTGACCAATATGCACGGCGCCACCGGCGACATCATCCTGCTGGGCGCGCCCACCGAGGAACTACAGCCCTGCTTCGATGATCTGGCCGAGATCGGTTTCGACCTGGGTGGCTCGGGCAGCGATATGCGCACCCCAAGCGCCTGTGTGGGCCCCGGGCGCTGCGAATACGCCTGCCTCGACACCCTGGAACTGCTCTACAGCGTCACTATGGAATTCCAGGATGAACTGCACCGGCCCATGTTCCCTTACAAATCCAAGATCAAGATCTCCGGCTGCCCGAACGACTGTGTGGCGGCCGTAGCTCGCTCGGATATCTCCGTGGTTGGCACCTGGCGCGACAAGATCCAGGTCGACCCGGCCGAAGTGGCGAATTACGCTGCGAATGGACTCGATATCCAGGCTGAGGTGATCAACCTGTGCCCCACCGGCTGCATGGCCTGGGATGCATCCAATAAGACCCTGACCATCGATAACGGTGAATGCAACCGCTGCATGCACTGCATCAACATCTTGCCCAAGGCCCTGCGCCCCGGCAAAGAGCGCGGCGCCACGATCCTGGTGGGTGGGAAAGCCCCCATCGTGCATGGCGCGCTGCTCTCCTGGGTGATCATCCCCTTCATGAAGATGGAGCCGCCCTTCGATGAGTTCAAAGAACTGGTGCGCAATATCTGGGAGTGGTGGGATGAGAACGGCAAGATGCGCGAGCGCCTGGGCGAGTTGATCAACCGGCTGGGGATGCGCGCCTTCTTGAAAGCTGTTGGCTTGCCACCCGTGCCACAGATGATCCACCAACCGCGCGCCAATCCCTATTACTTCTGGGATCCTGAGGAGGTGAAGTAATGTCACGCACAGATTTTGGCCCTCCCTATTTTCGGGATATGCTTCCTCCCATAATCCAAAAGAATTATGGACAATGGAAATACCACGAACGCGTCAAGCCTGGTGTGCTCAAGCACGTGGCCGAGTCCGGTGACGCCCTGTACACCGTGCGTGTGGGCTCCGGGCGCCTGGTGAGCACCGACTGGATCCGTGACATTTGCCAGATCGCCGACCAGTTCTGCGATGGGCACCTGCGCTTCACCAGCCGGCATAACCTGGAATTCCTGGTCTCCGACGAAGCCAAGGTCGAGCCGCTGATCGCCCACCTCAAAGAGAAGGGCTTTGCCATCGGCGGCACCGGTCATGCCATCAGCAACCCGGTGCACACCCAGGGCTGGATCCACTGCCACACGCCTGCCACGGATGCCTCAGGCATCGTCAAGTCCGTGATGGACGATCTCTACGAGTATTTCACCGAGTGGAAGCTGCCGGCCTACTGCCGCATCTCGCTGGCCTGTTGCTTGAACATGTGCGGGGCGGTACACTGTTCGGATATCGCCATCCTGGGCATCCACCGCAAACCACCGCACATCGAACACGACACAGTACGCGCCAAGTGCGAAATCCCCAACGTGATCGCGGCCTGTCCCACAGGGGCCATCCGGCCAGATCCTAAGAACAAGACGCTGATCGTAAACGAAGACAAGTGCATGTACTGCGGCAACTGCTATACCATGTGCCCAGGCATGCCGCTGGCTGATCCGATTGGCGACGGTGTGTCGATCTGGGTGGGCGGCAAGATCTCCAGCGCCCGCACTCCACCAAAGTTCTCCCGCCTGGTGATCCCGTTCCTGCCGAATAATCCGCCGCGTTGGCCCGAAGTAACTGGCGCGGTCAGAAACATCGTGGAAACCTGGGCAAAACACGCCCACAAGCACGAGCGCATGGGCGAATGGATCGACCGTGTGGGTTGGGAACGCTTCTTCGATTTGACAGGCATCCCCTTCAGCGTGCAACTGATCGATGACTTCACATTGGCGCCGGATACTTATCGATCGACACCCACATTCAAGTGGTAATACGGTCAACGTCCGTGTGGACGGGGAACGTCTAGACGTCCAATGGAGGTGTTGGAATGGCAGATGAAGTAACCGAAGAACTGAAAACACAAATTTTCGAGTTCTTCAAGCAGAAAAACAAGATGTTGACCAGTCGAGACGTGGCTAATGGCCTTGGCCTGGACCATCGCCTGACTAAAAAAGCGCTGACCGAACTGGTCAATGAAGGCACGCTGGAATTCACGTCCTTCGGCGGAGCTACTTTTATCAAAATCCCTGAAGGATAGTGACGGAACGGCTTCGCTTAGAAGTTCCGAAGGTATGCGGAACCGCAAATCCTTGCAGGCAAACGGTTTCGTGCGAAAATCAAAGAACGGAGGTAGATATGGCATATATCGATGTGGCTGGAAAGCAAATCGAGGTTGATGAGGATGGGTTTATCCAGGAACCTGATACCTGGAGTGAAGACCTGGCGTTGGCATTGGCTAACCTGGAAGAGGTGCCAGAACTGACCGAGGATCACTGGAAAGTGGTGAACTACCTGCGGGGATATTACGCGCAGTTCGGGATCGCCCCCATGATCCGCAAGTTGTGCAAAGATACCGGCTTCCAGCTCAAATACATCTACGAGCTGTTCCCCAGCGGGCCAGCAAAAGGCGCCTGCAAGATCGCTGGGCTGCCAAAACCGACCGGGTGCGTTTAACCGACCGATCGGAACAGGGGCACTGTGGACGATCCTCGTCCGGCGCGCTTTGCCCCTATGGCGAACATTACCACCTGAGGAGCGGGATACCCAGAACGCTTTCAGCGTTGCTGAAAGTGTAATGTGCGGGTGACCACCTATGCCCCACGCCTGGAACGCCCGCTCCTCAGCTTGCAGAAGCACTTACAGCCAGCGGCACGATCAACCTGGCAGAGGTGTCCGGCCTGGCTCAACATAGCAGAGGAAACCAGTTATATGGACGTTTCTACTGTACTTTGGACGCTGCTCTCATTATTTTTCATTGGATTATCCTATTTTGCGGCGATCGCCTTTATCGCCGGGCTGATCTGGCGACTGGTAGGCTACCTGCGCACTCCCATGCCCTGGCCCACCGTAACCACCCCTGCCCCTGAAACGGAAACCGGAGCAGTAGGGCGCGTGATCGGTGATGTGTTGTTCTTCCCCAACCTGTTCAAAGCCGACAAGTGGCTGTGGGGAGGCGCCTGGGTATTCCACGTTGCCCTGGCAGCCATCTTGTTCCGCCACCTGCGCTACTTCACCTATCCAGTACCATCGCTGGTGCTCAACATGGAGACCGTGGCCTTGTTCTTCGGCTACCTGTTCGGCCTGGCGATCATTTACCTGTTCTGGCGCCGCCTGGCTCTGCCGCGCACGTTATACATTTCCAATGTGCCAGACTACTTTGCCCTGGTGCTTTTAGGCCTGATCGCCGGCACAGGAATCACGGTCAGTTATTGGATGCACGTGTATATCCTGGATGTCAAAGCCTTCATCCTGGGCCTGATGACCCTACACCCCGTACCACCGCCGCAGCATCCGTTGTTCCTGCTGCACCTTTTCCTGGTGTTGGTGCTGATGCTGTATTTCCCCTTCAGCAAACTGCTGCACGCCGGGGGTATTTTCTTCAGCCCAACCCAACACCAGCCCTATCAAATCCAGAAGCCCGGAAAACGCTATGCCAATCCGTGGGACCCGACGTATCGAAAAAATTAGAGGTTAGAAGTTAGAGATTACAAGGAAGCTTATGGCGAAATTCGATCAAACTCCCATCCTCAAAGACCCTGCTAAAGAAGGTGTTCTGCCAGCGCCCGAACTGCGCGAACACGCCACGGCCGATGTGCGCTGCTGGCCCAGCAAACCCAAGGATACCCGCGCTATCGATCTGCCCACTGAACGCGTACCCGATTGGCAAGAAAAAGGCATCGCCAAGTTCGCCGAGCTGCTGGATAAGAACCAGGCGCTGCGCGTCTTCATGGACATCTGTGTGCGCTGTGGCGCGTGCACAGACAAATGCCAATTTTACCTGGGCACCGGCGACCCGCAGAATTTCCCGGTGGCGCGCGCCGAGCTGATGCGCAAAGTGTACCGGCGTTATTTCACCCCAGCCGGACAGCTTTTCCCGGAGCTGAACGACGCAGCCGATTTCGACGAGGCCATGCTGGAAAAATGGTACACCTATTTTTACCAGTGCTCGGAGTGCCGGCGCTGCTCGGTGTTCTGCCCGTATGGGATCGACACCGCTGAAATTACCATTGCGGCGCGCGAAATTATGTCTTCGATTGGCGTTTCGACCAAGTACGTTACCGAGGTTGTCGCCAAAGTGTACGAGACTGGCAATAACCTGGGCATCCCTCCGGCGGCCTGGATCGATAACTGCCAGTTCCTGGAGGATGAAATGGAAGAGGAAACCGGCAAGCCCATTCGCTTCCCGGTGGATGAATATGGCGCTGACATCCTGCTGGTACCCCCTTCTGCCGACAATTTCGCCAACGTGGATACCATGATCGGCTACGGGAAACTGTTCTACGCCCTGGGGTTGAGCTGGACCACCAGCACCTATTGCGACGAGGGCGGCAACTTCGGCCTATTCTTGAACTACAACAACCTAAAAAAGGTCAATAACCGTATTCTCGACGCGGCGCGCATGCTGAATGTTAAAACGATTATCTGGGGTGAGTGCGGGCATGCCTGGCGCGGGGCGATTCTAACTCCCACCCTGAGCGGGCCAATGGATATGTTTGACCCGCCCTACCCCTACCACATCAGCCAGTTCATCGTCGATATCCTGCGCAAAGGCGCCCTGAATGGGCGGATCGATAAAGAAGCGAACGACCAATACCTGGTCACTTATCACGACCCATGCAACCCGGCACGCGCCGGGCAATTGATCGATGAACCACGCGAGATCTTGCGAGCCTGCTGCAACCACTTCGTCGAGATGCCTGCCGGGACCATCCGAGAGAAAACCTACTGCTGCGGAGCCGGCGGCGGCTTGCTCACCGACGAGTTGATGTCCATCCGTATGGCAGGCGGCAAGCCGCGCGCCATGGCGGTCAAGCACGTCAAAGCCAACTTCCTGGCAACCATCTGCGCCATTTGCAAAGCCAACCTGCCAGAATTGATGAAATACTGGGAAGTGCCGGCTGAGGTGGGCGGCGTGATCCAACTCTTAGGCAATGCCTTGAAGCTTTAGTATACGGAGGCAGTGAAGTATGCGCAAAATAGCCCTGGTACTGGCTGTACTGACCGTGCTTGTGCTGGTCATTGTGTTTTACCCTACTAATGTGGAAAAACCAGTCAAGGATGGCCCTGGCCCGCTGTCTGTACGTATCGATGCCAGTTACACCGCACCGGAATACCACAGTCCTCTGGACTGGTGGTACAAGCATCACTGGGAGATCGTCAATCGCGGCGATGTGGCCCAGGCCGATTGTCTGTACTGCCATGTGCCAGAAACATCCTGCAACAACTGTCATGCCTACGTAGGCGCTAATCCAATTGTTGCGGAACCATAACAAGTTAGGTTAGAAGTTAGAAATTAAAAGATGAGCGAAAAAGCTGCAACCCCCTATTTCCCTAAGACTTCGGCTTTCTTCACCCGGCGGCAGTTCATCCAGTTGGGGATCGCCGCGGTGGGCGCAGCCTGGGCTGGCACGGCTCTGCAATCCCAGGTTTTCCCATCCACCTCGGGCGTACAGGAAGCCAAGCCCATCGAAATTCCCCTGGCCGAATTACCCATCGGTGGGGTCAAATATATTACCTACGGCGGCACTCCTGCGATTGTGCTGCGCACACCCGAGAGCATCAAGGCCTTCTCGATGATCTGTACGCACCTGGGCTGCACGGTGCAATGGCAAGATGCACAGCAAGAATTCTACTGCCCCTGCCATGATGGGCGTTTCGATCAATTCGGAGAAGTGATTTCGGGCCCGCCGCCCATCCCTTTGGAATCGTTCACGGTCAAGGTGGAGGGTGACAAAGTCATCGTGGGTGATGTATTCTAAGCCGGAGGCGCGCATGCGAACAACCAAACGAAAACACCAGAGTCTTCCTCAGCATTCAGCGCATAGGGCACGCCCGATGCTTCCGCTGGCAATGATGGTAATTGCCTTCCTGCTGCTGTTGGTGATCTTGATGCAACCTGCGACCAACGCCCGGGCCTTGCCAGAGTATTCCGCTCAGACAGGCGAGCCCTGCGCCACCTGCCACGTCAGCCCTTCGGGCGGTGGCCCGCGCGGACCGCGCGGCCAGGCCTGGGTAGGTGAAGGCAAGCCAGGCGCGGTACCCAGCCTGGTGGATGCCCTGGAAGCGCTGGGCGTACACCTGGATGTCGATCCGTCTTACTATGAAATTGTCCCAGATACCATCCAACCCGCCCAACCGCTGCCGCTCCGCCCCGCCGAAGCTGACGCTTTGCAGGATTGGCTAAGCGACTACGATGGGAATTAGGGAGTTAGAAGGTAGAAGTTAGAAGCAAGAAGCAGGAATAGGTAATATGGAAGAACCGAGAAGCAAGCAGCAATTACACCCAGAACCGGTAAACACCCGGCCGGAAATCACCCGGCGAGATTTCGTGAAGGCTGGCGCGGCGGCTACCGCGCTGGGCGCAGCAACTCTGGCTTGCAAACAAGGCAGCCTCACTTCGGTAGCAGAATTGACTTTCCCATCAACAGGCAGCCTGGAAGAAAGCATTGTGCGCACTACCTGTGCCATGTGCCCAAACGGCTGCGGATTGGAAGTGCGCGTGGTGAGCGGGAAAGCGACCAAAGTGGAAGGCAACGCTTTGCATCCCCTCAACCAGGGTGTGTGCTGCCTGAAAGCACAGGCCAGCCTGGAAGTGCTCTACAGCCCGGAGCGCCTGGAGCACCCGCGCCTGCGCACGGGCGACCGGCGCGATCCCGCCAGCCAGGCAAATTGGAAAGAAATTTCCTGGGATGAAGCGCTGACCCTGCTGGCTAACAAGCTGGACGAGCTGCGCAAGGCCGGGCAGGCGCACACGGTGGCGCTGATGCATGGTGAAACGCGCGGCCAGATGCGCGCTCTCATGCAGCGCTTCATGCAGGCCTATGGCTCACCCAACCTGATCTCGCGCGAGAGCCTGGGAGAAGGGGCAGCGCGCCTGGGCATGCTGCTCTCTCAAGGCATCAATGGCCTGCCGGTATATGACCTGAACAACTGCAATTACGCCATCACCTTCGGCGGCAACCTGCTTGAATCCAGCCGCAGCGTGATCAGCTACCTGGGATCGGCGGCCTTCATGCGCAGAGGCCGTCCGCAGCGCGGCAAGCTGGTGGCAGTCCACCCGCGCCTGTCCCTGACCGGCGTCAAAGCCGACGAGTGGGTGCCAATCCGCCCGGGAACCTACGCCGCCCTGGCATTAGGGATGGCCAATGTGATCATCAACAGCCAGCTTTATGATGAGAGCTTCGTACGCGACTTCACCTTTGGCTTTGAAGACTTCGAAGACGAAAACGGCCAGGTGCACAAAGGCTTCAAGAGCCTGGTGCTGGAGGAATACACCCTGGAGCACGCCTCCCTGATCACGGGCGTTTCAACGGATATCATCGCTCGCCTGGCTGGCGAGTTTGCTACCAATCGCCCGGCGGTGGCGATCATGCCCGCCGAGACTGGAGAACTGAACAGCGGTAACAGCCTGTACACCGCCCTGGCGATCCACGCCCTGAACGCACTGGTCGGTTCGATCGACGCCCAGGGCGGCGTGTGGGTGCAACGCTTCCCGGATGTAGCTGCCTGGCCTGATTACGCCCAGGACGCCCTGGGAAAGCAAAGCCTGGGCCAGGAGCGCCTGGATGGCGCCGGAACAGCCAGCCTACCCCTGGCCAGTTCAGCCTACCACCAGGTCGCCAGGCGCATCCTGGAAGGCCAGCCTTACCCGGTCAACCTGCTGATGCTGTTGAATGCCAACCCGGTCTACGACATCCCGGATAACGGGCAACTTGCTCGGGCGCTGATGCAGGTGCCCTTCGTGGTGAGTTTCAGCTCCATTATGGACGAAAGCGCCGCGCACGCCGACCTGATCCTGCCCGCCAGCACATTCCTGGAAGTCTGGGGGGATGATTATATGGAAGGCACGGGTTACCCGGGCGTATCCTTGCGCCAGCCGGTAGTAGCGCCGGTGCACGATACGCGCGACCCGGCAGACGTGCTGCTCAACCTGGCGCAGCGCCTGGGCGGCAGCCTCAGCCAGGCTTTGCCCTGGGAGGATTACCGCGCCCTGGTCGAACACCGCCTGAGCGGCATCGACATGGATTGGGAAAAGTACGTGAGCAATGGCTTTTGGGCGCAGTTGGTGTATTTCAACGCCCAACCGAGCAGCCAGGCCTGGGGTGAGGTGGTCGGTCGCGACCGCCTGAACGCCCCCAAGGATGGTCGCTTCGATTTCTTCTCGCGCGAATTGTTTTCGCTGCTGGGGAAGATGCAGGGCAAATCCCCGGACGATTTGGATTGCCTGCCGCACTTCAACCTGCCAACCTCGCTCAGTGAAAAGACTCAGGAAGCCAGCGAATACCCCTTCCTGCTCATCACCCAGGCGCTGATCACGCAATCACAAAACTGGCCTGGCGTAATCCCAACCTTGCAAGAATCCTACGGATTGCAGGTCCATACCAAGTGGAGTAGTTGGGTCGAGTTAAACCACCTGGCTGCAGAAGCACTCGAACTCAAAGATGATGACCTGGTGTGGGTCGAATCGCCGTCCGGGCGTGTGCAGGCTATAGTGCGCGTCTATGATGGGATATGGCCCAACGCGGTGTTCATGCCGGCCGGGATGGGACATTTCACCACAGTCAGGTGGGGCGCCCATTCTCCAGAGAAATGGCGCGTGGGCGCCAATCCGAATGAACTGATGCAAACCGCTAGCGAGCCGCTGTGCGGCCAGGCGGTCTTCAACCCGACTCGAGTTCGTATTTATCGAAGCTAATCATTACAGGTTAGGAGGTCTGGTATGCCCCGTTGGGGAATGGTGATCGATCTGGATAAATGCTTTGCCTGCCAGAGCTGCACGGCCGCCTGCCGCATGGAGAACAACACACCCGTGGCAGGTCCCGATCAGACTGGCGTAGGTCGTGCGATCCTGTGGAACGAGGTGCTGCCCTTCGTGGAAGGGGAATATCCCTACACCAAGGTGACTATGCTGCCCCGCCCGTGTATGCACTGCGACGAGCCGCCGTGCACCAAGGTGTGCCCGGTCAAAGCGACTTACAAGAACGAAGAAGGCCTGGTAGTTGTCGATTACGCCCGCTGCATCGGCTGCCGCATGTGCACCGTGGCCTGCCCGTACGAGATGCGCTACTTCAACTGGTTCCGGCCGGAATGGCCCGAAGCGCTCAAAGCGCACCTGAATCCCGATCCAGAAGTAGCCCCGCGTCCAGTCGGCGTTGTGGAGAAATGCACGTTCTGCATCCAGCGCCTGCGCAAAGCCCGCGAAAAAGCCGATGCAGAGGGCCGGCCCTTCACAGCCACCGATTACATCCCGGCCTGCGTGCAAACCTGCACCGGCCACGCCCGCTACTTCGGCGACCTGGACGATCCCACCAGCCTGGTCTACAAGCTGTCGCACAGCCCGCGGGCCTTCCGCTTGCTGGAAGAACTGGGCACTGAGCCGAAGGTGTATTACCTGAAACAAGGGTGAGAAAGTTAGAAATTAGAGGTTAGGAGCTAGAAGTTTATGGAAAGCTGGCATCCAGAAAATGAGCACGAAGGAGCTGTCCTGGCCACGGTGAAAAAAGTCACCCTGGTGGACAAACTGCTCTGGGCTTTTCTGTCAGCGTTGGTGCTGCTGGGGGTTGGCGCTTACGTGCGGCAGTTCATCCTGGGCCTGGGCGTGACCGGCTTGAACCGGCCAGTCTACTGGGGCATTTACCTGACCAACTTTGTTTTCTTCATCGGCCTGGCGCACTCCGGGACTTTCATCTCAGCGATCCTGCGCGTCGCCGGGCAGGGCTGGCGCAAACCACTCACCCGCGCCGCTGAAGCGATCACGCTCTTCAGCTTGCCGTTCGGCGTGGCCTCCATCCTCTCCGACATGGGCCGCCCGGAGCGCGTCTTCAACATCATCTTTTACGGGCGCTACCAATCGCCCCTGCTGTGGGACTTCACCGCCGTGGGCCTGTACCTGCTTTCCAGCATTGTGTTCATGTATCTGTCGCTGCTGCCGGACATCGCCCTGTGCCGCGACCGGTTGACAGATGTGCCACACTGGCAGCAACGTATGTACAAGATCCTGGCGCTGGGCTGGAACGGCCACCCTGGGCAGTTCCACCGGCTGGAGAAAGTGCTGGATGGCATGGCGATCTTCATGACCATGCTGGTTGTTACCGTGCACACCGTGGTTTCCTGGGCTTTTGGCATGACCCTGCAACCCGGCTGGCACACCGCCCTGCTGGGACCTTTCTTCCTGCTGGGTGCGATCCTGTCCGGCACCGCGGCGGTAGTGATTGTGCTGTCGATCCTGCGGAGGGTGTACAAACTCGAAAAAGTGCTCACCCTCAGCCTGTTCAACTCGCTGCGCAAACTGCTGATCACCTTCACCCTGGGTTGGATTTACATGATGATCGCCGAGAGCCTGACGATTGGCTACGGCAACATGACCGAGGAGATGCGCGTCCTGACCGACAAATTCACCGGCGAATATGCCACGATGTTCTGGATGATGGGCGTGCTGGTCTTCGTGCTGCCGCTGCTGATCTTCATCTTCAAAGGCAAGAACAGCATCGGCTGGATGGTGGCCGCTTCGCTGCTGATCAACGTGGGCATGTGGCTGGAACGCTTCATCGTGATCGTGCCCAGCGAAATCTGGCCGCGCTTGCTGCACGACCTGGGCCAGGGCCGCTATTTCCCTACCTGGACGGAATTTTTGATCACCCTGGCCTGTTTCTCGGGCATGTTCCTGCTCTACGCGATATTCACTCGCTATTTCCCGATCATCCCCTTGTGGGAAACTGCCGAAAGCGAAACTTACGCAGTTGGAAAACTTCCGCTGGATATTCCACACCCGGCAGACGGAGGCTCCTATGGAGATTAGCAACCTGCTTTTTGCCCTGATCGACAGCGATGGCCCAGGCGGTGTGATCATCCTGATCGTCTTGATCGCAGCCTGCGCGATCTACTACGGGCTGACGCGCTGGATTATCGGCGGATCGCTTCAGGAGAAGGCGGAACAGGAAGTTCCGGCGGAACAGGAAGTTCCGAAGGTGGATTCCCAATGAAAGCTGCGCGCATTTTTCTCTTTGCTCTGCTGACTGTCACAATCATCGGGTTGGCGATGCCGCATTCGGCGAAACAGGAAGTTTCGGCGAAACAGGAAGTTTCGCTGGCGGCCGCGCCTGAAAAGCAAATACCGGCTGGTTTTGGCACATCGGGTTCCAACACAGGCATATACCCCAGCAATTACTGCGTCAGTTGCCATATGCCTGACGACCAGCGTTTGACGACCGCACTGGACTGGAACGGCCCAATCGAAAGCCAGACAAATAACCCCTGCCCGGCCAGCCAGATCATGCACCAGGAGATCTATTACACCGAACGCCTGATGCTGGCTATCGACCGGCTTTACGCAACGCTGCCCGCGCACACGAATGCGCAGGCCGAGAAAATTTACACTGGCGTGCAGGCGCTGCAGCAAACTTACAGTCGCTTGCTGGATACGCCCCTGACGCCCACCACCGCCAGCCTGGATGCTTTCGTTTCCGAAGCTCAAATGCTGCGATTCCGCCTGGGGAAAAGCTACAACCAGCTCAATTCGCTCAACGACAGCCTGAAACGCCAGCGGGTGCTGATTGCCGGGATAATCATCTCATTGATCCTGTTGGGTTCGCTGGCATGGGGCTACTACAATGCACAGCGCTTTGTGGCCAAGCGGCGATCCGCGCAAGGGGACTCCGCCCAGCCCAGCCCAAGCGGGAAACGCCGTCTCAGCCTCAAACCGCTGATCGTTATCCTGCTCGTATTCATCCTGTTCGCGCTGCCCCTCTTCCGCGAACCCCCACAAGCGGTGGCTGGTTCTACTGAGATCGAGTTGGAACGCCAGAACACGCTCGACACCGCCTCGCGCCTGGCCAGTTCCACCGACCAGGCCCTGGCGCGCGCCTGGATTTTGAGCAAAGTAGGAGCGGATTGGAGTGCATCTGACCCGCAAGCCAGCGAAAGCGCCCTGGCCGACTCGATAGCCACGGCCGGTGAAGCCGAACGCTCCGCCTACGCGCTGTGGGGCCAGGCCCAGGCCGCCCAAGAAATCACCGTGGGCGACCTGGCAACGCAAGAAAAGGCGGCCCTGGTTGCCGCGGACCTGGAGGCTACCCGCTCACGCGCCTGGGGATTGCGCCTGATCGCCCTGGAGTGGATGGAACTGGATCCTGAAAAAGCCGAAAGCATCCTGCAACAGGCTCTGGACTACACACAAACCTCCGTAGGGACCTACCGCGACCTGGATTTACGCGCTATAGCCGTCACCTGGGCACTAATGGATGTGGATAAAGGCGCCGCCCTGGCCCAGCAGGTACAGGACCCGGCGCTGCGCTCGTGGGGATTGCGGGAAATTGCCGCGGCCTCGCAGCAGAGCGCTGTGTACGATCAAGCGGTTCAAGCCGCTCGCCAGGTGGACGACCCCGTGCAGCGCGCGCGCCTGCTGAGCGAGATCGCCGAACAGAATGGCGACACGGCCCTCTTCAGCGAAGCGCTCTCGACGCTGAATGAAGTCACTGGCGCAGCCCGGGCTTATGCCCTGCTGCACCTGGCTTTGGCTACCCAAGACGCCACATTGGTCGAGCATATCCCGGCAGAATTCCCGGCTGCCCGCGCCCTGGCGCTTTCAGGAACAGGCCAATACGAAGCGGCCTGGAAGGCCGCCCAGGCGATCAGCGACCCGTACGACCGGGCCCACACCCAGGCAGTGATTGCCAGCGCCTGGCAAAATGCAGAAACCGCCAGCCAGATCGAAATCCCCACGCTGCGCGACATGGCCCTGCGAGATATCACCACCGTTACAGGAGATTCGTCACTGGCAAATAATATCCAATTGGTCTATTATAAAGTGCATGCGCTGACCCGCCTGGGAGAATTCCAGACTGCCTGGGAAGCGGCTGGCAGCTTGAGCGATACTTATCCGCTGGTAGCCCTGGCAGCATCTTGGGCGCCCACGCACCAACAGGCCGCTCTGGAGGTGGTTGAGAAAATGAGCCGCGAGGCCGACAAAGCCCAGGCGCTGCGAGCCATCGCAGTCGCCACACAGGAACAGAATGATTTCGAGCGAGCCCTGGGAATGGCACTGGCAGCCCGGGTGCGCGGCGATGCCCTGTCCCCGGTGCGCGCCTCCCTGGATTTGGCGCTGGCTTTCCTGCCCCTGGATATGCACAAAGCTGAGGCGGCTTTCGACCAGGCCTATCAGGCCGCGCTGCGCATTGCCATCAAATAGAAATCGAAAATGAGACTGTAACAAGCATCTAAAATCTTATCGTTGTCAGGAGAATCCATGAACACCCTAACCATAACGCAGATCATCGTGTTGATCGGCTTAGGAATCTGCCTATTGGGGATCGCTCTGCGAATTAGAGAGATCCTGAGGCGGCCCTTCAAAACCGATCTGGCTCGCCCCCAGGGTTCCATACGCAGCGGCATCCTGTTTGCCTTTACCCTGGGCATGGCCCCCTGGGAAAAAGAAAGCACCCGCCAGCATTGGATCGCCTACCTGCGCGGGATTTTCTTCCATGTGGGCATCTTTATGGCTTTCGGCGTGCTGATCGCCAGCCCCTGGCTGGCGGTGTTGCCGAAACTACTGGTTTATTTGGCTTTATTGGTAACCGGCCTGGGAGCTATCTTCGGCTTCGCCGGAATTTTCATGCGCCTGATGGGCGAAAACGAGCGAACGCTCAGCCTGCCGGATGATTATTTCTCCGTCTTCTTGAGCTCCCTGTTCACGGCACTGGCATTTGTGGTCCTGCTGGTCCCTGGCGCTCTGCCGGTTTTCTACATCGTGACGGCGATCCTGCTGATCTACATCCCGGTGAGTAAAATCCGCCACTGCGTGTATTTCTTCTATTCGAAATTCTTCTTCGGGTTGGGATACGGCCGGCGCGGCGTGATCGGGCAGCCCAAGAGCAAGTATGCTGAATAAGAAGGCAAAGATATTGGTGCAAAATGACTGAAGAACAAAAAGATCCATCGGTTCACGACAAATTCACTGCCAAGTTTAGCGATGAACGTTTTCAATTGACTGACGAAAAGTCGGCTCTGGCCCTGGACGTGCTGCGCAAGCGGCTGAACCAGCAACTCGAGGCATCTTTGGAAGTATGCGTGCGCTGCGGCGTGTGCGCCGAGAGCTGCCATTACTACGTCGCCGATCCTAAGCCCGAGCACGTACCGGCATACCGCTCGGAACAGTTGCGCAAGATCTATCGAGAGATGAGCGACCCGGTGGCTAAAGTAGCGCCTGGGTGGATTGGAGCTGCGCCCCTGGATCAGGAAATGCTGGAAAAGCTGATGTACTCGGCCTTTGGCACCTGCACGATGTGCGGGCGCTGCGTGCTCAACTGCCCAATGGGAGTGGACACACGCCAGATCATCCGCACGGCGCGCGCCATGCTGACTGCCATTGACATGACGCCTGAAGGGCTGAAAGCCACGGTCAACGTACACCTGCAAGATGGCAACAACATGGGCGTTTCCGGTGAGGACTTCATTGAAACCTTGCAGTGGATGGAAGAAGAACTACAAGCGGAGGTTGGCGACCCAACCGCTAAAATCCCGATCGACAAGAAGCGCGCCCGGGTGGTATATACCTTCAATCCGCGCGAAGTGAAATACTTCCCTTACCTGATCCAGGCGGCGGCAAAGATCTTCAACGCCGCCGGTGAAGATTGGACGCTCAGCAGCGAAAGCTGGGACGCCACCAACTATGGGCTGTTCAGCGGCGACGATCAGGCCTCCAGCACGATCGCCAAGAACCTGGAGCAGGCGGTCAATCACCTGGGAGCAGACCTGCTGGTGATGGCCGAGTGCGGGCACGGTTTTCGCTCGCAGCGCTGGGAAGGTGAAAACTGGGTCGGGCACCGTTATCCCTTCCAGATCAAGAGTTTTGTGGAAGTCATGGCTGAGTATATCCATGATGGGCGCATCCAGCTCGACCCCAGCGTCAACACCAAGCGGGTGACCTACCATGACCCCTGCAACCAGGTGCGCAACGGTGGGATCATCGAAGAACCACGCTACATCTTGCGCCACTCAGTGATGGATTTCGTCGAGATGGAACCGCACGGCATTGAAAATTATTGCTGTGGCGGCGGCGGCGGCATGCTTTCGATGACCGAATTTGCCAAAGAGCGCATTGCAGCCGGCAAGGCTAAAGCCGACCAGATCCAGGCAACTGGCGCCGAGATTGTGGCAACCTCCTGCCACAACTGCCTGGACCAACTGGACGAAGTGCGCCGGCATTATAAATTGAAAGTAAAGATCCAAAACTTGAGCGAGTTAGTAGCTGCGGCAGTTGTCTGGCCGCGCCCGCCCGCTGACGCAGAAGCCGGTGATGCGGCCGATTAGACCCCATTCATTGAGCGTAGGCAATATCCTGAAAGTGGAGTAAATTATGTACCTCGTAACGATTGATACTGAGAAATGCCAGGGTTGTGGCGATTGTGTTGAGAACTGCGCCGTGCAAATGCTTTCACTGGTTGAAGAAGATGGCAGAATGGTCGCCACCTTCGAAGGCGACCCCAGCGAATGCCTGGGCTGCCTGTCGTGTGAAGAAAGCTGCGAAGAGGGCGCCATTACGGTCACCGAGATCTGAACAGGGAATCCTCTGCCCTTATAATTGGACGCTTGAAGCGTTATGCCTGACTCCAGCGGACTCCAACAAACACCGTCCGCAACAGGATTCCTGCCGCGCCTGGTGATCGCGGCTCCCCAGGGTCGCAGTGGCAAGACAACCATCTCCCTGGGATTATGTGCAGCTTTTACAGCACAAGGCCTGAGCGTCCAGCCGTTTAAGAAAGGCCCTGACTATATCGATCCTTCCTGGTTGAGCGCCGCGGCAAAACAACCTTGCCGTTCGCTCGATCTGTTTTTTCTACGCACCCCCGCGCAGTTGCTGCAAGCTTTCCTGCGCGGCGCCTGTTGCGCAGAGTTGAGCCTGATCGAAGGCAATCATGGCTTGTACGATGGCGAAGACTGGATCGAAGGGCAGGCGCTCTCGGCCAGCACCGCCGAAGTGGCGCGACAGCTCAAATGTCCGATCCTCCTGGTGGTCAACGCGGCGCGCATGTCGCGCAGCGCCGCAGCCCTGGTGCACGGCTACCAGACCTTCGAAGCCGGTACACCCATCGCTGGCGTAATCCTGAATAACGTCGCCCAGGGCCGTCACGAAGCCAAGCTGCGCCAGGCAATCGAAAACCACTGCCACATCCCGGTGCTGGGGGCAATCCCACGCCAGGAAAACCTGGCGATCCCCGACCGGCACCTGGGATTGGTGCCGCGTGCCGAGGCCAATGCTGGCGGTGCAGAAAACGCGGATGGTTCTGGGAATGTCATCCCCGCCCTGGCAGCCTGCCAGCAGGCCGCCGAGCGCTACATCGACCTGCCAGCCGTATTGGAAATTGCTCGCTCAGCCGTGCAATTACCTGTAGGGGCGCAAGGCTTGCGCCCCGATTCGCAAGCCTTGCACCCCTCCCCTCCCCCACCTCCGAAAGCCCGGATCGGGGTGGTGCGCGACCAGGCTTTTACATTTTACTACCCTGAAAACCTGGAAGCATTGCAGCAGGCAGGGGCACAACTAATATTCATCAACGCCCTGCAAGACACTCACCTGCCGCAGGTGGACGCGCTGCTGATCGGCGGTGGTTTTCCGGAAATTTTCATGGAAACCCTGGCCGCCAACACCAGCCTGCGCAGCGAAATCCGGGAGGCAATCGAAGCGGGCTTGCCAGTCTACGCAGAGTGTGGCGGGCTCATGTACCTGGCGCAGCATCTCTGTTGGGGAGAGCGTCGCGCCGAAATGGTGGGCGCTTTGCCAATTGATGTAGAAATGAGCGCCCGGCCGGAAGGCCACGGCTACGTGCTGGCAGAAGTGACGCAAGAGAACCCATTCTTCGCCCCAGGCACACTGCTGCGCGGCCATGAATTTCACCATTCTCGCCTCGCAGGGCTTGAACCCAACCGGCGCACAGCGCAGCCTCCCCAACTGTGGCTGGCCTACCGGCTGCAGCGCGGCCACGGAATCGGACGGGTAGAATCAAATGAGGGGCATCCATCCACCTGGCAGCAGGATGGATTGGTTTACCGCAATGTTCTGGCTTCTTACACCCACCTGCACGCGGATGGCTCGCCAGATTGGGCGCCAGCCCTGGTAGCGCGCGCTTACGCCTATGCGCAAGGCGGGTCGCCTGTACTGGCTCAGGGAGAACGAGATGGCTGATCTATCCTCTCTCCCGCTCCTGCTGATTGGCATCAATCATAAAATGGCGCCCGTGGAAGTGCGCGAGCGCCTGGCTTTTAGCCCGGAGCGCATCCCGCAAGCACTGCTCAGTATAAAGTCGCGGCTCGAAAGGAACGCGGCCAGGCCACAAGACTGCCCCTGTGATGAAGCTGCCAGGCGCTCTGCGCCAATCGAAGTGACTCTGCTGTCTACCTGCAATCGCACCGAGGTGTATGTAGTTGCACCCGACCAGTGTGAAGCCCAGGCGCAAGTGATGCACTTTTTATCGGATCACGCACACCGGTCTGCCAGTGGCGCAGCTCAACCGGGGACAGCCAGGAATAGCGCCAGCCAGACCAGTGGGAGCCAGGATTCCTTCAGCCTGGCGGGGTTGACCTATTCAGCCTGCGGCCTGGAAGCTGCCCACCATTTGCTGCGCGTGGCTGCCGGGCTGGACTCCCTGGTACTGGGTGAAAACGAAATCCTGGGCCAGGTTAGAGACGCCAGCGAGATCGCTCAACAGGCAGGCACAAGTGGGGCGCTGCTTGCTACCCTGTTCCGCTATGCCATCCAAACCGGTAAGCGCGTGCGCGCTGAAACAGACCTGGGTCACGCCAGTCTTTCGGTTGCAAGCGTGGTGGTCGAACTGGCAGAAGAAACGTTCGGCTCGCTGGCGGAGCGCACTGCGCTGCTGATCGGCGCGGGCAAGGTCAGCTCGATCACCGGGCGGGCGCTGGTCAACGCCGGGCTGAGTTGTGTGCTGGTTGCCAACCGCACCTACGAAAAAGCACAAAAATTGGCTCACAGCCTGGGATATACCTCCACGAAAACGGCGCGTGAGAACATCGCCGTGCACTTCGATGCGCTGGCTGAACACCTAGTGCGAGCGGATATCGTCATTTGCTCCACCGGAGCGCCGCACATCGTGCTGCACAAGCACACTGTCGAACAAGCGATGCGCTCACGTTCTGACCGCCCCCTGCTCATCGCTGACCTGGCTGTGCCGCGTGACGCTGATCCTGAAATCGGACAAGTGCCCAACGTACACCTGGCGGATATCGATGATCTGGAACGATTGGTGACCACCCGCCACCCCCTGGCAGCAGCCGTGCGCCAACAGGCTGAGACGATTGTTGAAGCAGAGCTGGAGCAGTTCGATGCCTGGTATACTGCCCGCCGCAACGCACCCGTGATCCAGGCCCTGCGCGCCAAAGCTGAAACGATCTGCCAGGAACAGATTAGCCTGACATTGCGCCGCCTCGGAGATGTGACTTCTGAACAGCAGCGCGCCATCCAGCAAATGGCACAATCGATCGTCAACAAACTGCTGCACGAACCGATCACCAGCCTGAAGACCCCTCCCGAAGATTTGAGCGCGAGCGAGTACACTGAGTGGGTCGAAACCCTTTTCGGACTGCACGAAGCCGCGCGAAAGTAAATTTTCAATGAGAAAATCCAGGGGGAAATCCGGAAAAGCCAAAAAGGGGTAAAATTGTCCTGGATAGAGATCTAACCAGTAAGTAGTTGAGTTATGGAAGACAGTCTAACCAGAGTAGTAAAATGGGTTGATATCGCCGCCCCACGCCAGGAAGTCTTTGAGATCGTCACAGATCTATGCAAGCGTTCGCAGTTGTGTCCGTTGTGGAGTGTGCTCACTTTTGGCGCGATCAGCGATAATTACCCGCAAGAAGGCAGCCAATACCAGCTAGTCCTGCGTGAAGAACAAAAACCGCCGCTTACCAGCATCGTGACGGCCCTGGTTCCCCTGAGGAAGTTCGCTTACAAGTTACTCGTGGATCGCAAGACACAGGTGACCTGGATTTTTCAAGATACAACCCAGGGGACACGCATTGTCTATAGCGAAGAATATCTGCCGAAAGAAAGCGACAACGATCAATTCTTACAAGAGTTGCACACGATCATCCAACAATGGTTGAATAACATCAAGCGCTATGCCGAGCTGCGCAAAAGCCGCAGCCAGCGCCTGGTGCGCTGGCTGGCAGACCATTTCTATTTAAATTTGCGCGCCGATCAGCGTCGTACGGTGCAGATCATTCTCTTTCTACACGGGGTCAGCATCATCACCTTCATCATGGCTGCGATCGCCCTGGGCTTCGCCAGCCTGATCTGACCCCGAGGTCCATTTTAGGGCTCATAGCAACAGCGGAAGCCGGTGTCATCGCTGCGATGCAGGGGGGCTCCCCAGCCGCGGTAAGCACATCGACTGCGGTAAGATTCCTCGCGCCAGGAGCCTCCCCGGATTACGGATTTATCCAGGTTGGCCTCGGTCGAAGAAATAACGCTGGTGGTGCCCATTTCATGCTGCTTGGGCAGCAGCACCTGCTTGCTCGTATCCTCCAACAGCGCATCGCGGCCATCCTGCGGGTCGTATGGATAAGGCCCTATCATGGACTGGCACCATTCCTGTGTGTTGCCCCCCATATCCGCTACGCCGAACGGGCTATCACCCTGGGGCGAAAACTGGCCCACCGGCGTGGTACCGCCTAACTTAGCTTCAGCGCTGTTGCACCGGCCCGCTTCCCAGGTATTCCCCCAGGGGAAGACGAGCCCATCTGCGCCGCGCGCGGCTTTTTCCCATTCCGGCTCTGTCGGCAAGCGCAACGGCAGACCTGTCACCTCAGCCGCCCAGTGGCAAAAATCCAGGGCATCCTGAAGCGAGACCCCAACAACTGGATGATCGGCTTTATCTGCCGGAAATTTACCATCCACCCACCCGAACAAGGGAGCACGGTGCCCGGTGGCCTCAACAAACTGGCGGTACTGCTCGTTGGTCACCGGATAGCGCATGATGTGATAATCGGTGATATGCAGTTGGTGCTGCGGCATTTCGTCGGATTGTGCCCGACGATCCCTCTTCAATGTACTGCCCATTTGGAATTCCCCGCCTGGAATCAGCACAAACTCCAGGTTGAGGGCGGGCGGACGGGGAACGTCCGACGAACGAGAAATATCCGAAGGCGATACTGTAGTCATGATGTTCAAATTCTCCTTTAAGCAGTTGAAATATCACCGGGGTCAAACAGATGGTTTTGGGTCACATAACGCATCAACTCAAAGCTGGTACGCAAATTGAGCTTTGCCATCATATTGCTGCGGTGTACAGACACGGTTTTAGGACTGATCGAAAGAATGTGAGCAATCTCTTTGTTGCTCTTTCCGGATACCAATAATTTCAACACCTGTAACTCTCGCTCGGTCAGGTGCGGCTGAGCGTCCAGGCTTTCGCTGCCGTCGGCATAGGTCTCCAAAACCTGGCGAGCCACGCTGGGTTCCAGAAAAGCGCCCTGCTCATACACCTGGTGGATTGCACTGACCAGTTCACGCCCGCCGGAGCGCTTGAGCACGTATCCGGAGGCGCCAGCGCGCAACAATGGGTCGATGTACTCGCGGTTATCGTGCTGCGTCAGGATCAACACGCGTACCTGGGGAAATTCCCGGGTGATATGCTGGGTCGCTTCCATACCATTCATCTCTGGCATGGCAATATCCATCAAAACCACATCGGGTTTCAAAATCGCCACCAATTCTAAAGCCAGGCGACCATTTTCGGCCTCACCCACCACGCAGATATCCGGCTGCTGCTCTAACAAAGAACAAATGCCATCCCGCAAAATGGCATGGTCATCGACAACCATCACGCGTATCGACGCGGAATTCGAGTGGTGTTGTTCAGACATGCGCCAAACTCCTGTGTGACTGGTCTTGCGCTTCTTTGCTGGTCTGAGCCGGCACGTGGATGAACAAATGTGTACCTGAGCCAGGCGCCGAGAACACCTCCAGGTCACCACCCAACAACTCGAGACGCTCTTGCATCCCCAATAAACCCAATCCGCGCATGCTGCCAGGTTCCACATCTACCTCGGTCAGATCAAAACCAATGCCATCGTCTTCCAGGCCAATTTCAACCCGACCATCCGATAAGCAAAACGAAAGGTGAGCGTTGCGCGCCCCTGAATGGCGAGCTACGTTCATGATGGCCTCTTGCACTACACGGAACAAAGCCGTCTCTACTTCAGGCGACAAACGGTGAGAATCGCACTTTTCTTCAACAGACACGTTCATACCCTTCGGCTGCAAACGCGACTCTGCAAACCAGCGCAAGGCTGGCAACAGGCCCAAATGATCGAGCATGGAGGGACGCAGGTCAAAGATCAACTTGTGGACACCATCCAGGGTGTGTTGCACCAGATCGTGCATATCCTGGACGCGACGTTCGATGCGCTGCGATTCTTTCGGCGCTTCACGCTCAGCGATTTCAAGGATCTCTTGCGCGGCGAACAACAAGGCGGTCAAGTTCTGGCTGGTGTCATCGTGCAGCTCGCGGGCGATGCGGTTGCGCTCTTCTTCCTGAGCTGTAATCGCTTTCTTGAAAAGCTCGCCGCGCACCTGCTCTTTATGCTGCACTTCGGCGTACAGGCGGGCGTTCTCGATCGCCACACCGATCTGGCTGGCAATGGCCGAAAGCAATTCTTGCTCTTCCGTATCGAACTTGCGCGGGGCATGGGTAGCCACGCACATACTGCCTACCGTCAGGCCGCGCGAGGTGATCGGCACATGTACCAGGGTGCTGAGCTGTTCCTTACGCAACGAGCGACCGCGCACCCCGCGGTAATGCGACAAATCTGGAACAACGATTATTTCACCCTTTTCGCGCACACCGCCGCATGATCCATCCAACATACCCAACTGCGAAGCCAGTTGGGCAGCCTCTGAGGAAATGCCCTGGCAGGTCATCAACTGCATGTTGGTTTGATTTTCCACTTGCAAGAAGATCGCACCAACATCGATGGATGTCATGCGCAGCACCTCCTCCAGCGAGTGCTCCAGGATTTCTTGCAAATCCAGCGAGCGATTGACCGTACTGGCAATCGAGTTGAGGATAGACAGATACTGGTTGCGGCGCTCCAATGAATCAACCACAGCCTGCAAACTGTCGCGCGCCGCCTGGGCCTCCAGTTGAGCAGCGCGGGCTTCCTGAGTGCGGATCTGGACGCGTTCGTCGAGATCTTGATTCAAAGAGCGAATCTCTTCCATCGAGTGCATCAGGCGCTGGCGCATGGCATCGAAACTGTCCGCCAACAAGCCAATCTCATCTTTGCGCCAGCCGCGCCTGACCGGTAAATTGATCGGGGTTTGCAAATCGCCTGCGCCAATCCGCTGGGTAGCCAGTGTGAGCGCCTGCACCGGGGTAATTACACTACTGGTAGTAATCCCGACCAGGATCAAAGCCCCGATGATGGTCAACAACCCCAGGGCCAGGTTGATGAACATCAGGTTGCGCACGGGGGCAAAGGCTTCCGTGGCCTGTTGGCGCACGATAACCCCCCAGGGAGCCAATTTCAGAGGGGCAAAGGCGATAACTTCGTCACTGGACTCGCCATAGGCACGGGTGCTGGCGTCCCCATAGCACCCCAGGCAGGTCTCCACACCTGGAGCTCCGGCGATAAACAACTTGCTGATCGCCGCGCTGCGCTCATCTGGGTCGATGCCACGGCCCTGCAAGATACGCTCAGAATCTGTGCTGGCCAGGACCAGACCACTGGCGTCGATAACATCCAGGGTCCCGGTCTTGCCTAAATCCAGGGGGCGCTCAAACGGAAAAATGGAAGGGTCGCCTAAATCCATCATGGTCGCCAGCGCGCCGTGTGTGACGCCAGCCGCATCCTGCACGGGGACCACAATCACGGCGTGCAAAGAAGACTCGATCAGCAGCGAAAGGCTGGTAGAACTGCCCGCCAGCGCCTGTTTCACTGCGCCGATCTCCTCCCATTGCAGAGTTTGGTCCGCTAAATTGGATGAGAATACCAGCCTTCCGGCCTGGTCTAACAAAGCCACGCCGTGCGCCAGTACGCCAACTTGAGAGAGCGCCTGATCGCGTTCAACCTGACTCGCCTGCTGGTCTTGAAACACCGGCTGCCTGGCAAGCAAGGTCAAAGTATCTTGCAGATGGGCGATGTTGGCGTCCAGGGTGGCGGCGCCCAGGCGGGCTAACATGACACGCTCACTAAGCACCTTCTGCGTGGCCTGGCGAGCGCTGCTGATGCCCAACATGGCAAACACCAGCATCAAGCCCACCAGACCTACGATCACCATGGCTGACATCTTAGCGCGCAAACCCAACGGCAGCCACTTTTGTTCAAGCAAGCGCTCCAGCCGGGTGCGTAAACTGGCCTTCCAACCGGTAAATAAACGCTTCATTTCCATAGCAATCTACCTCATACCCGAACCTGCGCCGCTAGTGACGGAGCTTCCTGTTCCGCCATCGTCCGGCGGCCACTTGCAATAGCGTGTGCGTTTACAATACTTGCACACGCCATCTACTTCCAGGTTCTCATACACACCTTCAAATTCTCCCATCAATTCATACCATTCGTACGTGCGCCCAATCGTAATGCGTAAAGGCGTGTTCGGCATGTCGAAAGCAGTGCGCGCCTTGGATGAATCGAAATAAAAACTCTGCGATTCCAGACGCAAACGATCACCCGTCAGAGGCACCGGTCCGGTGGTCTGAGGTTGGAGCATATCCGTCAACCCGGCGACGAAAGACACCTGCCAGCGCGGCATTGCCTTGAGTTTCATACCGCAACCGACCACGTTGGCGATCGTTTGGTAAAGTTGCAGGTGTGTCATATTTTCTCCCCCCAGGATGTAGCGCTCGCCAATCCGGCCCTTCAAGGCTGCCTCGATATGCCCCTGGGCGGCATCGCAGATCGGCACAACGTTCAAGCCTCCAGGTGGGATCAAAGGGGGAACACAGTGCTGGACAACTTCTACAACCATACCACTGGAAACCTTGCGAATATCGCGCGGTCCAATAACAGTCGTCGGATTGACAATCACAGCCGGCAAACCTTTTTTAACGTATTCCATGACAATTTCTTCCGCCTGGAATTTGCTATACCCGTAAACAAAGCGCTCAGGCTTCACATTGAAGCGATAGGTTTCGTCGACGACTTCGTTGGGGTGCATACCCATCGCCGCGGTCGAGCTGGTGTGCACGACTCGCCCCACACCCACCTGTAACGCAGCTTCCATAACATTACGCGTGCCCTGCACGTTGACGGCGTTCATGCGCTCAATGCCTTGCCGCCAGTAGTCCACCACGCCGGCGGCGTGGAAAACCACATCGATATCCTGCATGGCTGGCGGAAGCGTGTCAGGCTCGAGCACATCGCCGGTCACGAAATCGAAAGGCCCGCCTTCGAGCAGCTCGCGCGACGCCCCGGCGCGCTCCAGGATGCGCACCTGCCAGCGGCGCTCGACCAGGCGCAGAGCGATGTTCGAACCGACGAAGCCGGTGCCGCCGGTGATCAGCGCACGCGGCATCTTTGCAATCCCTCCACCAGATAGCCCAGGTATCGATCACTACCGATTTGAACGCCATCCAGAGAAATCGCCACGGGTATCCCGGCATCATGAGCAGCCTGGGCAGTCGCCGCGTCATCGCAGACCACCGCCGCCCCTTCCAGGATCTCTCGAAGCGTTTCACCTGCGCCTGGCAGCGCCAGCAAATCCGCCACAGCCTCGACTGTCTCAAGATCGTGAAACAGGACCGCATCCAGGCGGCCTTCCTGCAAGCCCGACAGGACAGCCGCGCCGAGATCGACCGATCGTACGCAATAGGCTACCGGCGCATCGAATCGGGCCGCGCCTTTCTTCACAGCCTGGAAATAAAGCCCGGGCTGGCGGGCTGAACGGGGGAGCAATATGCGTTGGCCGTCAAGAGACACACCAGTCTCCTGCGCCAGGCCGGGAATATCACGGGCCAGACAGTCTGCCGCCAACCCGTAGGAGCGTAAAATCCCAGCGGCCGGGCCAACAGCCCCCAACTTCACGGTGTACAGCCAACGCGCATCATGGCCCAGGGCAAACAAACGCTGGCAGAAAACCAGGGCGGCGGCAGCGCTGGCCAACCAGACCCAATCGTAGCGCCCACCTACCGGGCTCTCTATCTGCGGATCCTGGGGCGGGCTAGCATTCCCTTGACGCGGTTGCAGTTGGTGGATGGCTTCGTCCAGGGCCGAAAGATCCTCCGGCGGCACAATTTCGGCCACGGGCAAGTCGATCACCTCAGCGCCCAATTCCGCCAGGCGGACTCGAAAATCCGGGTATGGCGGCCAGATTGCAGGCGCATCCAGAAGGGCCGGCAATGCCGGGATACCCTGACCCGAGGCTGTGAAAAGATTGGCCTGGCGCGTGCGGACATCCAGCAAGCGCAATCCTGACAGCGGCGATGATTTCGCCAAATCATGCCCCTGGTGAGCGGCTTCGAACCAGGCCAGGCGCTCGCGCAAACGCACAACCTCGCCAACGATGGTTATGGCAGGCGGGCGAATCTGGGCAGAAAGCTCGACGATGTCCGCCAGGGTACCCACCACTGTCTTCTGGGCAGGGTACGTGCCCTGCTGGATCAAAGCCACGGGCGTGTCTGCGGTACGCCCGGAAGCCAGCAAAGCGCCGACCACGGCGGGCAGGTTGTCGACGCCCATCAGAAAGACCAGCGTATCCGCCTGTTTGGATAGGCCCGCCAGCCCTTCAAGGCCTGCGGGCTGGCTTTCCTCCGGCGGACCATCGCTGGCGCGATGCGCGGTGATGAAAGCCGCGCTGGCAGCCAGGCCGCGATGTGTCACCGGGATGCCAGCATAAGCCGGGGCAGCGATGGCGCTGGTCACTCCAGGCACGATTTCAAACGGAATGCCCTGCGCAGCCAGGGCCAGGGCTTCTTCACCGCCGCGCCCAAAGACAAACGGATCGCCGCCTTTCAGGCGCACAACCACTTTATCCGAACGGGCTTGCTCGATCAAGATCTGGTTAATTTCATCCTGGGGCACGGGATGATGATCCGGGCGCTTACCGACATCGATGCACTCAGCTTGCCCAGCAAAGCCCAGCAGCCAGCGATTAACCAGACGATCATGGACAACCACTTCGGCTTGCGCCAGGCAGTCCAGGCCGCGCAGCGTGATCAGGCCCGGGTCGCCCGGGCCGGCTCCCACCAGATAAACGCTGCCACGCTGGACGGTTCGCCAGGCGTTCAAAGCTCTGCCTCCAGGTTGTCACTCAACAAATCCTGTGCATACAGGCGAGCCGCCAGAACTCCCCGGTCGCGGATCACCTGCAACAGGTCTGAATCAACCAGCCGCAGCGCGGCTTCAAGGCGCGCTGCACCGGGCGAGAAGCGCTGCATCAACTCGGGGCGCAAGCTGGCCATCAACTCGACCAACTGCCCATACTCTGGCCCAAACTGCGCCTCGAGCTGCTGGCGCAGGCGGCGAGCGAGCGCAGGGCTGGCGCCGCCGGTGGAAATCGCCAGCAGCAGTTCGCCTCGCCGTACTATGGCGGGTACGATGAAATTGCTATGCAGCGGATCGTCGACCACGTTTACCAGGCAGCCGCGACGCGAAGCCTCCTGCCAGACAGCCTCGTTCACAGCCGGGTCGTCCGTGGCCGCGATCACCAAAAAAGCGCCCTCCAGGTCGCCTGACCGGTAAGAACGCTCGATAATGACTGGCGCGGGAAGCTCTTCATCCAGCCCAAGAATTACATCCGTCTGCGGTGCTACCAGGGCCTGCAAATCGGCGCTGATCACCGGGCTGACTACGGTGACCTTCGCACCGGCCTCCAGGAGACCTTTCACCTTTCGCGCCGCTACGCTGCCCCCACCGACCACTACAGCCTGTCGACCTTCAAGGCCAATCAGGCAAATCGGATATGTCTTCATACGTTCTTTGTTGTATCACAATGCATTGCGTGCGTCAATTGACATTTGTCACCATCGACAATGCACATGCTCAACTCACTTTGTGGCCATTGCAACTCGCAAAGCAGCCATGTTTTCATCCACGCTGGCCTGCTGGTTGAAAATGCCCGAGCCAACCACCAACACAGTCGCACCAGCTTGCACAACCTGCCTTACGTTGCTCGTTTTGATGCCGCCGTCTACTTCGATTTCGACGTGATCCAATCCACATGCCTGCAGCATGTCTCGCAAGCGAGCGATGCGCGCCGTGCTGCCCGGGATGTAGGTTTGCCCGCCAAAGCCGGGGCTAACGGACATCACCAGCACCAGATCAACGTCTGCGAGGACTTCCTCCAAAGAAACCAGCGGAGTGGCCGGGTTCAGCGTTACCCCGGCCCGGATGCCAGCTTCCTTGATCTGCTGGATGGTACGGTGCAAATGCGGGCAGGTCTCGACATGCACCGTGATGTTGCCTGCCCCGGCCTCGATGAAATTCGGGATGAGCCGCTCTGGTTTCTCGATCATCAAATGCACATCCAACATCACGCCTGCGGCCTGGGTGAGCGGTCTGATCGCCCGGACAACCAGGGGGCCCACGGTCATATTCGGTACAAAGTGCCCATCCATGATATCCACATGGATGTAATCTGCTCCCGCGGCGATGGCTTCGCTCACCTGCTCGCCCAGTCGGGCAAAATCTGCTGACAGGATCGAAGGGGCTAACTTGACTCGGGTTGTATCTGACTGTGACATGCTGGCCTCGCTCATCGCTCCTTATCCATAATGTGAGTCCCATCCGCTTTGGCAACAATCACCCGGCTGGCCATATCCAGAAAAAGGCCATGTTCCACAACGCCTGGGCGTTTCGACAACTGCTCCGCCAGGAGATGGGGCTGGGGGATGCCAGCCTCAAACCAACAACGCACCAGGTAATTGTGGTTGTCGGTGACCACTGGAGAGCCATCTGCTTCGAGCCACAGCTCCGCACGGCAGCCCAAAGAGGCCAGCCAGCGCACCTGCGCCCTGGCTTCGAAAGGCACAATCTCCACAGGCAAAGCCCCCTGCCCCAGCACGGGGACCAGCTTGGATTCGTCAACGACAATAACAAAGCGCCGGGCATGAATCTCAACGATCTTTTCGCGCAGCAAGGCGCGCCCCAGGCCTTTGATCAGGTTGAGCTGAGGGTCCACCTCGTCGGCCCCATCCACTGCCAGGTCTAACTGTGGGTGCGTGGCGAGATCGGTCAGCGCAATGCCCAACGCACCCGCCCGGTGGGCAGTCGCCTCAGAGGTCGGCACGGCGCAGATGTCGTGCAAATCGCCCGATTGCAACCGCGCCCCCAGTAGATCGATGAAATGTTGGGTTGTCCGCCCGGTGCCCAATCCCAGGGTCATTCCACTGCGCACTTCTTCCAAAGCACGCCGGGCCGCCTGTTCTCTCAAATCCATGCCGCCGATAACCATCCTTTCCGTTGATAATTTTGATGCTATGCTACCACAATTATACAAAGCAACGGACCGGTTTTCTGATGAAACCGGTCCATCGCCTCAATCGATCTCCACCAGCAATTCGTGGAGCGCTACACGCTGACCGGGTAAGATGTGCACGGCTTTGACCAGACCCGAGATAGGGGCGCGGATTTCATTTTCCATTTTCATGGCCTCCAACACCACCAGGGCCTGGCCAGTTTGCACATCCTGGCCCGCGACCACCAACACCTCACTGATTTGACCCGGGATGGGCGCCTTTACACGCCCATCGCCGGTGGATGGGCGCGTAAAGCTTACTTCCAAATCTTGCACTTCCAGAGAGAAAATTCCCAGGTGTGAGCGAATCCAATGCAGATCCGGATCGATCAACACTTCACAGGGGCGGCCGTCCACAATGAACCAATCCGCATCCTGGCCGGCAGCCACATGGTTAGGTACCACCACCTTAACTGGTTGACCATCTACCAGAACTTCAAACTCAGAAGACTGTTGTGGCGGGACGCTCAGCTCGATCTCAAACGAATACCCTTCGACCATTACAGAAAGTTTGCTCATCACATCTCTCCATAGGAATTAACTTATTGGGGCAGGCGCCGGCTGTGACGATGCCAGCCGCTCACCAAACGGTCTGGAAGCAGTGGGTCAGACATCTGGTTACGGCGCACGTACACCAGGGCAGCGGCCAAAGCCAACCGGCGAAAATGTTCTTCAGATTCCGGCAGGCGGCCCAGGGCGCTGGCGGAAGCCCCTTTGATATATTCACCCTGCACAAAATCCGATTGGGTCAAGATGCGTTGAATCATGGGTAGATTATTCGCTGCGCCGACCAGTTGGAACTCCTGCAAAGCGCGCTGCATGCGCTGGACCGCTGCGGGTCGATCCTGCCCCCAGACGATCAGCTTGGCAATCAATGGATCATACTCACTGGGGATCGTGCAGCCGCAATACAGATAAGTGTCGACGCGCACACCCTGCCCTCCAGGCAAACGCACCTGGCGCAAGTACCCCGGGCTGGGCATGAAACGCTGCCAGGGATCCTTGGCAGAAATCCTGCCAAGTAAAGCCCACCCGTTCAAGCGAATGTCATCCTGGCATAAATTCAAAGGCTGGCCGGCCGCAATCCGGATTTGCTGGCTCACTAAGTCCACCTGAGTAAGCGCTTCCGTCAACGGGTGCTCGATCTGGATGCGCGGTTTGATCTCGGTAAAATAGAAATTGCCCTGCAAGTCAACCAGGAACTCGACCGTGCCAACATTCTCATACCCAAACAGTCTGGCAAGCTCAAGCGCCGCCTGCCAGATGTGCTGGCGCTGGGGCTGTGTCAGGCCCGGTGCGGGGGCTTCTTCCACAATTTTTTGATTGCCGTATAACAGTGAACCTTCGCGCTCCCCCAGGTGGACCAATGCGCCCTCACGATCGCCCACCACCTGTACCCCAATCTGGTGCGCCGGGAGGATGGCCTTTTCCAAGTACACCCTGGTATTACCATAAATAACCAGCGATTCGCGCTGCGCCTGGCGAACAGTCTTCAGCAAATGGTCAGAAGACCATGCCAGGCGCGAGCCGCGCCCTCTACCGCCCCGGGCAGATTTGATCAACACCGGGTAGCCAAGCTGCTCTGCTTCCGCTCGCAAAGCTTTGACATCCAGGAGATCGTAACTGGCGCTCGAAAACTCAGCCGTTGGAAAGCCCGCCGCCCGCGCCCGTTTGAGCACTTCTACCTTGTTTGTCAAGGTATCGACAACCTGAGAAGGCGGCCCGATGAAAACGATGCCTTGAGCTTCGCAGGCCTGGATGAAATCCTGCCGCTCGGCCAGGAAGCCATAGCCTGGGTGGATAGCATCTGCCCCCTTCTCCTGGGCAATACGCAGGATGGCTTGCTGGTCTTGGAAGCCTTCCGGCGACTCCAGCAAGACACATTCGTCCGCCAGGCGAACGTGCAGCGAGCCGCGATCCGCAGCCTGGTAGAGTGAAACCGTGGACAGGCCCATCTCGCGGCAGGTGCGCAAGATGCGCACAGCGATCTCACCCCGGTTAGCGATTAGTACCTTACGGAACATGCTCTCGCTCCTTGCCCGAGCTACATGGGGGAAATCCCATGCTTCTTGGGGATATGCCGTTCATGCTTGGAAAGGGTCAACTCAAGCCCCCGGATCAATACCCGGCGGGTATCGCGCGGTTCGATGACATCATCGATCAAACCGCGCGCGGCAGTGACATAAGGGTTGTTGAAGCGGTCTCTGTATTCCTGGGTGAGTTGTTCGCGCCGCTCTTCAGGATTGGGAACCGACTTGAGCTCGTTGCGGTACAGGATATTCACCGCCCCACCCGCGCCCATGACCGCAATTTCGGAGTTGGGCCAGGCATACAGCAAATCGCCGCGCAAGCCTTTACTGCTCATCACACAATAAGCTCCGCCGTAGCTCTTGCGCAGGATCACCATCAATTTGGGGACGGTGGCTTCGCTGTAGGCGTAGATCATGCGGGCGCCATTGCGGATGATGCCGCCATATTCCTGATCCTTGCCTGGCAAGAACCCAGGCACATCTTGCAGCGTGATGATGGGGATGTTGTAGGCGTCACAGATACGAATGAAGTGAGCCGCCTTGACCGAGGCATTGATATCGATACAGCCCGCTAACACCATGGGTTGGTTGGCGACCAGGCCCACCACCCAACCGTTGAGGCGAGCAAACCCCACTACCAGGTTGGAGGCCCACAAAGCGCGCACCTCGAAGAAGCGCCCATCATCCACCAGGCTGGCGATCACCTGGCGCACATCGTAAGGTTTATGCGGTGCAGTCGGCACGATCTGTTCCAACTCTGGGCAGCGACGCTGCGGGTCGTCTACCGGTTTGATGTAGGGCGGGTCGTCCTGGTTGTTCGAGGGTAAATAAGTGAGCAAATCGCGCACGCTTGCCAGGCAAGCGCGGTCATCCTGCGTCAAGAAATGGCAGACCCCGCTTTGGACGCTGTGCACCATGCCGCCGCCCAATTCCTCCTGGCTGACTTCTTCTTGCATCACCGCCCGGACCACATCGGGCCCGGTGATGAACATGTAACTGTTTTCTGTCATGAAGATGAAATCGGTCAAAGCCGGTGAATAGACCGCCCCACCTGCACACGGCCCCATGATAACAGAGATCTGGGGAATGACCCCAGAGGCTTCGCAATTGGCGTCGAATATGCGGGCGTACCCAGCCAGGCTGTCCACCCCCTCCTGGATGCGCGCCCCGCCCGAATCATTGATGGCGATGAACGGGCAGCCGTATCTGATCGCCATGTGCATGGCTTTAACGATCTTGCCCGCATGCATCTCACCCAATGATCCGCCCATCACCGAGGCATCCTGCACGGCCGCGCATACATGCCGCCCGTTAATCAAGCCAAATCCGGTGATAACCCCGTCGCCATAGCGTGAACTTTTGCCCCCCGGGTAAGCCTCATAGCGCGGCAGCACCAGGGCATCGATCTGCTCGAAAGTGCCAGGGTCGAAAAGCAAATCGATTCGTTCCTGAGCTGTCAGGCGATCTTTGCTATGTTGTGCATCGATCTCCTTTTGGGAGCCAGCAGCAATGGCCTTGCGCTTTCTCAAATCTCGAATATACTCATCCATATTTTGTACCATTGTGAACCTCTGCTAAACAGCGTTACATTCCATTAGCGATTAACACCACACTTGACAAAATGGTGCTTTTTGATTATTCTTAGTAGACTGACCAGTCAGTTTAAGTTTTCGGAGGTTATCCGTTGTCTCCACGACCTGATGTAAGCGAAGAACGCAAGCGACAGATTCTCGATGCAGCCATGGCTGTTTTTTCGCGCCTGGGCTTCCACAAGGCGCGTATGGATGACATTGTGGATGAATCGGGCCTGAGCAAAGGTACACTGTATTGGTATTTCAAAAGCAAAGACGAGATCATCCTGGGCATCCTGGAGAACATGTTTCAACATGAGCTCGCCGACCTGGAAGAGTTAACCCATGCAGAAGGCTCGATCAGCGAGCGAATGATGGAATTTGCCTCCCGCGCCAGCGAAGATGTCCAACATATGCTGGGTTTCTCGCCGCTAACCTATGAATTTTACGCCCTGGCCTTCCGCAATAAAACGGTGCGGCTGGCAATGCGCAACTATCTGCGAAAATACATCGAAATGACCATCCCGATCGTACAGCAGGGCGTCCAGAACGGCGAGTTTCGCGAGGTAGATGCCGAGGAGGCAGCCCTGGCGATTGGAGCGATTATTGAAGGTACGCTTTTGTTGTGGGTATACGATTCCGAGTCGGTTGATATCAGCCGGCATCTGAAAAGTTCCTTGAAATTGCTCATCGATGGCCTGCGCGCCGGGCCGGAGTAAACGCACACAGCCTTCCAGTAATAGGGTAAACTATAAGCACCGCCAAATCCTATCCATTTTGGAGGCAACCTTATGGAACACTCTTTACTGGCTGTATTTGCGCACCCAGATGATGAAGCCTTCGGAACTGGGGGCACCCTGGCCCGCTACGCGGCCGAAGGCGTGCAAGTTTACCTGGTATGTGCCACGCGCGGCGAGGCCGGCGAAATTTCCGATCCCAGTTTTGCAACGCCCGAAACCCTGGGACAGGTGCGCGAGGCCGAGCTGCGCTGCGCGGCTGAAACCATGGGTGTGGCCGAGCTGATTTTTCTCAATTACTGCGACTCGGGCATGGCCGGCACAACTGAAAACGAAGACCCACTTGCCTATATCAATGCCCCAGATGAGGAGGTCATCTACCAACTGGTAGGCATCATCCGCAGGCTGCATCCCCAGGTGGTGGTCACCTTCGAGCCGAACGGGGGCTACGGGCATCCCGATCACATCGCCATCCACAAGCACTGCATGGCGGCCTTCCGGGCCGCGGCCGATCCGGGCTATAGCCCTGAACTGGGCCCGGCATGGCAGGCGCAAAGGTTGTTCTATACGGCCATCCCGCGCTCGTTTTTCATGGAGATGCGCCGGCAAATGCAAGAGCTGAATTTGGACACCGGCGATTCAGGCTTCCTGGATGATCCCGAACTCGGTTGGCCGGACGAAAACGTGCACGTGGCGCTGGACGTGGCCTCTACGGTCGAGTCAAAATGGGGAGCGCTCAACTGTCACCGCACGCAGTTTGGCCCGGGCAACCTGTTCCGCCGCCTGCCCGAAGAGCGCGTCAAGAAACTGATGAGCCGCGAATACTTCGCCCTGGCCCAACCCGAGCCAGAACCCGGACTGCGGCTTTCGAGCCTGTTTGAAGGATTGGAGTGACAAGCACATGCAGAGCGAGGAATTCTACCGCGTCATCGCCGATTCCACCTATGATTGGGAAGAATGGATCGGGCCAGACAGCGCCTATCGCTACATATCGCCCTCCGTCGAGCGCATCACCGGCTATACGCCAGCCGAGTTGATGTCAGCCCCTGAACTGATCCGAAGCATCATCTACCCCGAAGACCTCCCCATCTACGAGCAACACCGCGCCAGTCTCACCCTAGAAAACCAACCCATTTGCGAGCTCGAATTCCGCATCCTGCACCGCTCCGGGCAGGTACGCTGGATTGGTCACTGCTGCCAGCCAGTGACCCTGCCGGATGGCGCCTGGGGAGGCCGGCGCGCCAGCAACCGTGACATCACCCAGAGTAAGCAAGATCAGGTCACCATGGATCTGTACCAGCGCCTGATCCTGGCCATGCTGGATGACCCCAACCAGGTCCATATGCTGCTCAATCCGGCCGGCGAAGTTTTATTCGCCAGCCCAACCCTGTCTCAGCGTCTCAATATCAGCATGAACGAAATGGTGGGGCAGAATATACGCGCCTTGCTTCCACCCGAAATCGCCAAAACCCGCTCCCAGGTGTTCAACCAGGTGCTGGAAACAGGCAAGATGACGCGCTTTCTGGATCAGGGCTTCGCGGGATTCTATGACACCAGCGTGATCCCAATGCGGGACTCCCAAGGGAAAATCATCAGCGTTGCCGTCGTGAGCCATGATATCAGCGAACGCGTGCGCACCGAACAAGCCTTGCGCGCCAGCGAAGAACGCTACCGCAAGCTGGTGGAGGCGTCTTCGGATGGCATTGTGCTGGCAGGCATGGACGGCCAGATCCTGGAGGCGAGCCAGCAGTTCCTGGATATTCTCGGCTACGCAAGCCTGGAAGAAATGCACAGCCTGGGCAAGACCGCCTTCGATCTGATCACCAAGCAGGATGTACCGCGCATGCAGACATACATGCAGAGAATGTTCGCGGAATTGAAAATGAAACAGGTCGAATTTACTTCAGTGCGCAAAGATGGGCGGACGATTTCCACGGAAAACAGCGGCGTGCTCCTGTTCGACGACCAAGGCCAACCACAAGGCTTCCTGGGCCTGATACGCGATGTCAGCGAACGGATGCGCGCCGAACAGGCCCTGAGCGCCAGCGAAGAACGCTACCGCAAGCTGGTAGAAACCTCCCCGGATGGCATGGTGCTGGTAAACATGGAAGGCCGCGTCATCGAGGCCAACCAGCAGTTCCTGGCAATGCTGGGCTATGATAGCCTGGCAGACTTGCAGAAACACATTCATACATTGCTCGATTTCGTCCCAGAGCATCAAAGGTCGCGCCTGGCTGAGGACTGGGTGAGAAATCCACCTATGCAGAACATTGAATACCTGGTGATCCATAAGGATGGGAGTTGGATACCGGTTGAGAGCAGCGTGGCGCCGCTGCTGGATGAAACCGGGCAGCCTTACGCCTGGATGGGCCTGGTACGTGACCTGCGCGAGCGCAAACGCGCTGAGAAAGAATTGCGCGAAAGTTACAGAATCATTTCTGCGCTGCTCAACGCCCCCTCGGACATCGCCCTGGTGCTGGACCCCAATGCCCATGTGCTGTACGCCAACGAAACTGCGGCGAGTAACATCGGCATCCCGCTAGCAGACGTGCTTGGGAAACGTCTCTGGGACTTTTTCCCTGCTGAACTCGTACCGCGCCGCAAACAGGCCTTCGAGCGCGCTCTGCAAACTGGTCGTCCCGAAAGAATCGAAGACCCAATGCCTGGCATGCTTTTCGACAGCACCGTCTTCCCTGCGCTCGACGAGCAGGGGGAAGTCACGCACGTGGCCATCTTCGCCCGCGAAATCACGGAGCGCGTGCGCGCCGAGCAGGCCCTGCGCGAAAGCGAAGAGCGCTACCGCAAGCTGGCCGAGGTGATTGCTGACGGCATCGTCATGTCGAACCTGAAGGGCCAGATCCTGGACGCCAATCAAAAATTTCTGGACATGATGGGCTATGAAAGCCTGGAGGAACTGCAAAGCTCGGGCAAGACGGCCTTCGACATGGTGGTCGAGCAAGACAGGCCGCACATGATCGAACAAATGCTAAAACTGCTCACAGAAAATGAATTATCGGAAGTCGAGTTTGCTAATCAGCGCAAAGATGGCAGTAGCTTCCCGACAGAGAACAGCGGGGTGGTATTGTTCGATACAGAAGGGCAGCCAAAAGCCTTCCTGGGATCGGTCAAGGATATCAGCGAACGGAAGCAAGCGCGCCAGGCCCTCGAGCAGCGCGTCGCCGAGCGCACGGCAGAACTGGCCGAGGCCAACCTGCACCTGCGCGAAGAGGTCGCCGAGCGCCAGCGAGCCGAAGAACGCATCCGCCGCCATGCCCGGCGCGCCGAGGCCCTGGCGCACGTTGCCGAGCGCCTCAACGCCCACATGGATTTGCAATCTGTATTGAAAACGATCTGCAAAGAGGCCTATAAAGCCCTGGGGTTCCCAATCGCCAGCGTACAGCTATACAACGAAACCAACGACACACTGAAGACAGCCGCGGCCGTCAACCCTAAAACATCGAGAATCGGACACACCCCGGTGCATCACACTCTCTATGATCAGATTTGGAACAATCTGGGCCCCATCGCAGTCATCCCTGACCTGCAAAAACTGTCTGGCGAATACAATCTCGAACTATACACCGATTTACAAATACGCACCACGATCAATGCAAAGCTGGTACATGACGGCGAATTGATCGGAGCGCTGGTCATCTGCTCTACGGATGAAGTACGCCAACCTAGCCAGGACGAACTGGTGCTGATCAAAGCCCTGGCAGACCAGGCGGCCGCGGCGATCGCCCATGCGCGCCTGTTCGAACAGGTTTCCGAAAACCAGGAACGCTTGAAAGCCCTGTCCCAAAAGCTGGTCGAAACCCAGGAGGCCGAACGCCAGCACCTGGCGCGTGAGTTGCACGATGAAATCGGGCAGAAGCTGACTTACCTGACGCTATTGCTGGATACAGACCGGAAACCAGTTTCGGATCCAACCATCGCTGAGAATGTACAACATGCAGACGAGGTGGTGAAACAGATCTTGCAAAATGTACGCGACCTCTCCCTCGAGCTGCGACCTGGAACGCTGGACACCCTCGGCCTGGTCCCCACGCTGAACCACCATTTCGAGGACTACACCCGCCAGACAGGCATCCGCGTACATTTCAAGCAAAGCGCCTGTGACCGGCGCTTCCCCTCCCGGGTTGAAATCACGGCATTCCGCACGATTCAGGAAGCCCTGACCAACGTGGTGCGTTACGCTAAAACGGATACGGTGCAGGTGCGCCTGTGGTGCGATGATAAAGTGCTGGGCTTGCAAGTTGAGGACAGTGGACAGGGTTTCAATGCTCAAGAAGCCCTGGCGAGCGGGCAAGCTGGCGGTCTGTCTGGCATACAAGAACGCATATCCCTATGCAACGGGGAACTGGAAATCGAGTCTACCCCTGGCAGCGGCACCTGCCTGACCGCCGAGATCCCCATCGCACCGCAAGGAGAGTCCCAATGACCATCTCAATCTTGTTAGCCGATGACCACCTGATCCTGCGACAGGGCCTGCGCCCGCTGCTGGAGGCCGAAGCCGATTTCCACGTGGTGGCCGAAACCGGCGATGGGAGAGAAGCCTTGCTGCTCACCGAGAAGTTGCGCCCGGATGTGCTCATCCTGGATCTGCAACTGCCTGGCCTGAACGGCCTGGAAGTGGCCCGCCAGGTCAGCCAATGGCGCCTGCCGACGCGCATCGTGGTGCTTTCGATGTACACCACCGAGGAATACGTGGCGCAGGCTTTACGCAGCGGCGCACTGGCATACGTGCTCAAAGGCTCTGGCACCAGTGAGTTGATCGAAGCGATCCGGCACGTCGTACAGGGCAAGCGCTATCTGAGCCAGCCTTTTATCGACGAGCATATCGACGCTTACATGCTGAAAACCTTGAGCAGTGAGGGACTTGACCCCTACGAAACCCTGACCAACCGCGAACGCCAGACTTTCCAACTGGTAGCCGAAGGCCAGAGCACTACACAAATCGCTGATCGCATGGGAATCAGCCCGCGCACGGTCGAAATCCATCGCGCCAAGGTGTACAAAAAACTGGGCTTGAAGGGCGCTGCCGAACTGATCCATTATGCCGCCCAGCGCGGCATCATCTTCGTAGAAAAACCGGCAAATGCGAATGAAAATACGTAGAAACCCGTATAGCTTTTTGAAAAGACTGCGATGATAATAACATCTGTAATCATAAAGAATCCTGATACTCAAGCGGGGCCCAACACTATTCGACCCATCGCTGATCGCGGGGACCTACTCCATGGGGCTTTAGGGTCAGGGAAACGATCTTTTTGCACGCCAGGGCGGCTATCATAGCCGCTCTGTGCATTTATGCGCGACAGGTGATGATCCACAGACAGATTTCATCCCCAGGGCATGACAAATATCCTGGGGATTTTTGCCTGCATGCACTATAATCGGATAGAACTCCTCTAGATCGAAGCGTGTGACGAATCATGAGCAGCCCCCAGCCAGGCCCACCCATCTTCATCCGGCATATTGCCCTGCCGCAGGATCATGGTTCGTGGGTTTTCCTGCTCAGCCCGCTGCTGATCGGCCTGTTTGCGGGCGGCGAATTCTCGCTCGCCACGGACTTTCTCGTTTTGGCTGCACTGGCGGCCTTTCTGATCCGCCAGCCCGTCACCATTGCGGTGAAAGCTTACAACGGGCGCCGCTCCCGGCGCGATCTGCCCGCAGCGCGTTTTTGGATGGTGGTCTACGCACTGCTGGGGTTGGCAGCGCTGGCTGGCCTGGTGAGGCTTGGTTTCAGCTATATCCTGCTGCTGGCCCTGCCAGGAGCGCCCGTTTTCGCCTGGCACCTGTACCTGGTCAGCCGGCGCGCTGAGCGCCGCCAGGCAGGTGTAGAAATCATTGCCAGCGGCGTCCTGGCCCTGGCTGCTCCAGCAGGTCTGTGGGTGGGGTTGGGCTCCCCAGACCCTTCCGGCTGGTGGCTGTTCGTTTTGACCTGGCTGCAATCCGCAGCTTCGATCGTATATGCCTATCTGCGCCTGGAGCAGCGCGACCTGGCTGAAATGCCAGCGCTGCCCAGCCGGCTGCGCATGGCGTGGCGGGCACTGCTCTATACCACTTTCAACTTACTGGTTGTAACAATCCTATCGCTGATGGATATCCTGCCCCCTTTTCTAGTAGCTCCCTATGCCTTACAATGGTTGGAAACGCTATGGGGCACGTTCAAACCTGCCATCGGCGTAAAACCAACCGCCATTGGCATACGCCAACTGGTGGTTAGCAGCCTGTTCACCGCACTGTTCATCCTGGTCTGGCGTATTTGAACCACACCCGTACCCTTCGGGTATATCTTCTTGGAGGCTAAACATGACAACTTCACCGGCACAATCCTCAACCGTGATCCTGGTCACACAGGATGGAATGGGCAAAGCTGACACAACTCTGCAGCATAAGTTGATCAACACTTATCTGAGCCTGTTGAATGGATATGATTTGCTGCCTGCGGCAATATGCTTCTACACGGACGGAGTCAAGCTGACCGTAGAGGGCTCTCCGGTGCTCGAGCAGTTGAAAGCCCTGGAAGCCAAAGGCGTGCGCCTGATCCTGTGCAGCACCTGCCTGAATTACTTTGGCCTGGGCGACAAAGTGCAAGTTGGCATCGTCGGCGGTATGACCGATATCATCGAAGCCCAATGGAAAGCCGAAAAAGTGATCACACTCTAGGCCCCAATCAGGCAGCAGGCCGCGGGCTCCTAATCGACCCGGCCGGCTCAGTACCCTCCCCTAAATTTGCATGCGACCCTCTTTCTTCCACCACCTGCACCCACCTACAATCCCTGCTCGCCAATCCCGCCTGCGCTACACGCTGGGGGCCGGCGGCCTGTCCGTTTACCTGGCCCTGGTCTTGCTGGTTACCGGAATCCTGGAGATGTTCTACTACATACCGACTCCAAAAGAAGCTGGCCCATCGATACAGGTGATCACTTTCCTGGTGCCTTATGGGGCAGTCATCCGCAATATGCACTACTGGGCCGCTCAAGGGATGGTGATCGTGGTTTTATTACACCTGCTGCGCGTGGTTTTCACCGGGGCCTACGCGCCCCCGCGCCGCTTCAACTACTTACTCGGCCTGACCCTGCTGGTGCTGACTCTACTCCTGGATTTCACCGGATACGTATTACGCTGGGATGAGGGCGTGCGCTGGGCGCTGACCGCCGGGACTAACCTGGTCAAATCGATCCCGTGGATCGGCCACGATTTGTACATCCTGATCATGGGCGGGGTCCAACCCGGCGCGCCGACCCTGACGCGCTTCTACGCCTGGCACGTCTTCGGCTTAACCTTGATCCTGGCAGGCATCGGGGTCTGGCACATTTTCCGTGTACGCCGGGATGGCGGCATCGCTGTGCCGCCGCCAGAACTCCGCCAGGACACAGCCCGCATCACGCGCTTCGAGCTGGTACGCCGGGAAGGCCTGGCAGCCCTGATTGCAACGGGCGTCCTGATCGCGGTTGCCACCTTCATACCCGCCCCCCTGGCGCCAGCCATGACCCGGGTTGGCGCCCAGGCAGCCGATTCTCGTGCTCCCTGGTTCTTCCTGTGGGTGCAGCAACTGCTGCGCCAGGGTGATCCGTTCCTGTTAGGCGTGCTGCTGCCCGCAGGGGTAATCCTGCTGCTCTCTCTGCTGCCCTACGTGCTGCCCGTCGCCCGCCAGGAAGAGCTGGGCAGGTGGCTGCCGCGCGGCAACCGCCTGTCGCAGATTATCGTGGCGATCCTGGGCATTGTGATCATCCTGCTGACGATTCAGGCTGTGCTCGTGTCTGGATGAAACGACCGATCCTTCTCGCATCTGCTCTGTTATTGCTATCTGTGCTGGTAGCGATGTGGCACACCAGACGCCGGCCTCATCCGGTTGAAATCGTTCCCACGCTCACTGGCGAGGCCGAATACTGCCTGACCTGCCACGCCGACGTGCCAGAGATCAGTCCATCGCACCCGGTGCAGGCTTTCGGTTGCGTCATCTGTCATGGCGGGCAGCGCCTGGCGCTGCAAGCAGACCTGGCGCACAGCACTCTGCGCGGCGGGCGCAACCCGTCCAGCCTGGAGGTTGTCGAAGAATCCTGTGGCGGGGCGGACTGCCACAGCGGCGACCCTGCCAGCGAGAGGAACCACATCCAACGGGGGCTCACCAGCATTCAGGCCACCTACGCTGGCGCGATTGCCAATATCCGCTACACCTTCGGCGCGCAGCCTGACCTGAACGCCCTCCAGGGGATCTATGCCATCCAGGATCAAGACCCAGAGAGCCTTACAGGCATCCTTTCTTTGACGGACTTCAATCCAGATCGAGAGACCAACCCATCCATCCAGGCTTTTGCACAGAACTGCCTGTATTGTCACCTGTCAGCACAGCCCCTGGAAGGGAAGGAAAACGCGCGCCTGAATGGCTGCGCGGCCTGCCACACCCCCAGCGCTGGCATGGATCTATCCGCCCTCAGCGCCGCCTCAGGCCAGCCGGGCATTCACCGCCTGACGACGGCGATGTCTTACTCACAATGCAACACCTGCCACAACCGTGGCAATTACGATTTGCGCCTGATGCAATTCCTGCCGCGCACGGATAAACCGGCTGACCGCCTGAATGATTACTACCAGCCCATCGCCCAATTCGTGCGCTGCGAATGGACTCTGGACTGCATCGACTGCCACCCCAGATTGGAGGCCATGGGCGATGGTGACCTTTACAACAATCAAAAGGAAATCCAATACATCCAGTGCCGCACCTGTCACGGCACGCTGAATGAGCTTCCGCGCACACGAAGGATCACCAGCTTTGATGATTTACCTCTGCGCCTGGCGCGCCTCAACCCGGTGATCGACCTGAAGCCCGGCGACGTGATCATCGTCACGGAGCGCGGCGAGGCTCTGTGGAACGTCCGCCGGCTGCCAGATGGCACCTTCGAAGAATTCGGAAAAGCTACCGGCCAACGCTTCACCTTTCGCCCGGTGAAGGGCACGGACTGCCAGCAAAAGCTCGACGAGCAAGACTCCCAGGCCTGCCACCAATGCCATGCCGTCCAGCGCGATTCACACCCATAAACTGAGATAAGCACCATGTCCACTTCTTCTCCTGAACCCGTTACTCGCCGCGATATCCTCACCCTGGCCTGGAAAAGCCTGCTCGCCTTGAGCGGGGTGATCGGCCTGGGATGGTTGTGGCGCTTCCTGTCTTACCAGCCCAACCCTGCTCCCACGACCTTGTTCGACCTGGGGCCTGCCAGCGGCCTGCCTACAGACAAAATCATCACCGTGCCCGACGCAGAAGCCGTCCTGCTGCCCACAGAGCAGGGCCTGAAAGCATTCAGCCTGGTTTGTCCCCACCTGGGCTGCGAGCTGGAGGCCAAAGAGGATGGGTTTGTCTGTCCCTGTCACGGATCCGAGTTCGAACTGGATGGCAGGCTGCGCAAAGGCCCTGCCGACAGCTCCATGACGCCGCTGAACCTGGAAATTTCCGATCAAGGCCATTATATCCTGGACAGCGGCTCCGCTCAGTAGATTGAGCCAGGCCAATACCACTCGTAAGAGGCGCACCCAAAGGGCGCGTTTAGTGTTAAAATACCTGTAAGCTGAAGATCCTCAGGTTCGTCTGCAGAACCACGAGTTTTAGAGATAACTATCTTATTTAGCACGGAGGAAAAGACATGTCCGACCAATTTGCACCCGAAATCACCAGCGACGATAAGCTTTGGGCCGCCCTGGGTTATCCGATCCCCTTGATCGCCATTATTGTGCTGTTCATGGAGGAGAAGAAAAACCGTCCTTTCATTAAATACCACGCAGTCCAATCGATCCTCTTCAACGTAATCCTGTTCGTCGCCATCTTCCTGCTCAGCGCAATCACCCTGGGCTTCGGTGCGATCTGCGCCCCATTGTTGTGGCTGGTGGTCTTCTGGCCAGCCTACGAATCCTACCAGGGGAAATACCTGGAAATGCCCGTCATTACCAACTTCATGAAGAACCAGGGCTGGGTATAAAACCGAGCATCTTTGGCCCCCGTTCCCGTAGCATAGAGAAACGGGGGCTTTTCTCAAGATTTATCTTGACTTTTGTCTGACAACACCTTACAATCAAGCTGTCCAGCCAGTTAGCGCGGCTGGCGATGAACAATCAGACAAGGCTAGAGGAGAGATCCAGCCAGATGGTTGGACACCGAAGGGGCAAATCTGGCAGAAAGAGCGGCCAGATGAAACTCTCAGGTAAGCAGGACTCTATTCTTGGAAACCTCTGGAAAGTCTTGCGGCGCAGCCCTGGCTGAACCCGCAAACACCGACGGTGCAAGCATCTCCCTGTGGAGGTGCGAATCTCTCAGGTTCCAAACAGAGGCGCACGCGATCTTAGCGTGCGCCTTTTCGTTCTCACAGCCTGCGCCAGCTTTCTGTACAACCCTAACCATCTTTTGCTTCAAACAAGGAGAGAAACCATGAATATCCCGACTGACCTGAAATATACTGAGAATGATGAATGGATTAAAGTTGAAGGCAACGTTGGCACAATCGGTATCACCGATCATGCCCAAGAACAGCTCTCGGACATCGTATTCGTAGAGATCGTCCTTTCCGAGGGCGACACGGTTAATAAAGCGGACACCTGCGCCACGCTGGAATCCGTCAAAGCAGCCGCTGATGTTTACTTGCCAGCAGGCGGCAAGGTGATCGCTGTCAACGAGGCGCTTCCCGATGCCCCCGAGACAGTCAACAGCGATCCATATGGGGAGGCCTGGATGGTCAAGATCGAAATCGGCGATCCTGGCGAGCTGGATAGCCTGTTGGACGCGGCTGCTTACGAGAAATTCCTGGCCGAGAAAGAGTAATCTGATATGTATATTCCCCATACCGAATCTGACCGGGAGGCGATGCTGCGGACGATTGGCCTGAAACAAATTCAAGATTTGTTCCAGGTCGTGCCTGCCAGGCATCGTTTCCCCCAGTTGAGATTGCCGCCAGCGCTGACCGAGATGGAAACGGTTGCAGAGCTTGGCGACATCGCGGCCGCGAACGAAACCGTCCAGGAGTTGGCCTGTTTCTTAGGCGCGGGCGCTTACCATCACTATGTTCCCTCTGTGGTGGATTCGATCATCCGCCGCGGCGAGTTCGCTACCGCATATACCCCTTACCAGCCCGAGGTTTCTCAAGGCACGTTGCAAGCCATCTTCGACTACCAGAGCCTGGTAGCCACCCTGACCGGCATGGATCTCTCCAATGCATCCCACTACGATGGCGCTACCGCAGTCGCCGAGGCAGTCAGCCTGGCATATGCCAACTTCCGCGGGAAGCGCAACAAGGTGGTACTCTCCCCAGCGCTGCATCCCCAGTATCGCCAAACTTTGCGCACCTATAACCACGGCGCACCAATCCAGATCGCGGGTGATGAGGACAGCGCCAATTTGCTGGCCGGTCCTGAAGCGCTGATCCCTCTGATCGATATGGACACCGCCCTGGTGATCGTGCAGTACCCGGATTTCTTCGGGCGCATTTACGATTACACTGCCCTGGCCGAAGCAGCCCATGCTGCCGGGGCGCTGTTAGCCGTAGCCGTCAACCCGCTGGCGTTAGGATTGCTGACGCCACCTGGCGATTTCGGCGCAGATATCGTCACCGGTGAGGGCCAGCCGCTGGGCATCCCGCTTTCTTATGGCGGTCCATACCTGGGCATCTTCGCCACGCGCCAGGAATTCGTGCGCAAGATGGCCGGGCGCCTGGTAGGCGAAACGGTCGACAATCGCGGCCAGCGCGCTTATGTGCTCACCCTGACAGCCCGCGAGCAGCACATCCGCCGCGAAAAAGCCACCTCGAACATCTGCACCAACCAGGCGTTGATGGCCCTGGCTTCTACCGTCTATATGAGCATGCTCGGCAAGAACGGCCTGCGCGAGGTAGCCGAACTGTGCTACCAGAAGGCGCATTACGCCGCCAAGCAGATCGCGGCCCTGCCGGGTTATGAACTTTGGACAAAAACACCCTTCTTCCACGAGTTTGTCGTACGTTGTCCTTACCCTGTTGCCGATATCAACGAACACCTGTTGGAGCATGGCATCCTGGGAGGCTACGATCTCAGCCAGGATTATCCAGAGATGGAGAACAGCATGCTGATCGCCGTCACTGAGATGAACTCTAAGGATGAAATCGATGCGCTGGTCGAAGTTCTGAACGAGATCGAGTCCGCGGAGGTGTCCAATGACTGAACCCTTGCTGTGTGAATTATCTGTTACGGGCCGCAGGGCGATCCGCTTTCCGGAGCCGGACGTACCCGAAACCAACCTGCCCGAAGGGTTGACCCGCGAGCACCTGCCCCTGCCTGAGCTCTCCGAAGTAGATGTGGTCAGGCATTTCACGCGCCTTTCCCAACTGAACTACAGCATCGACTCCGGCATGTATCCCCTGGGCTCGTGCACGATGAAGTACAACCCCAAGGTGAACGAGGAAATGGCGCGCCTGCCCGGCTTTGCGCACACGCACCCGCTGCAGCCCATCGAAACCGTACAGGGCAACCTGTTGCTCATGTTCGAAATACAGGAGTGGCTCAAAGAGATCGGTGGCTTCGCTGGCGTTACCTTACAGCCAGCCGCCGGCGCGCAGGGCGAGCTAACCGGCATTCTGATCATCCGCGCCTACCACGAGTCGCGCAACGATACCCGGCGCGTCAAAGTATTGATCCCCGATTCGGCGCACGGCACCAACCCGGCTACCTCTGCGATGAGCGGTCTGCAAGTGGTGCAGCTTCCATCCGACGCACGCGGCAACGTTGACCTGCAAGCCCTCAAGGCGGAATGTGACGAGACGCTGGCTGGCTTGATGCTCACCAACCCCAACACGCTCGGCCTTTTCGACGAAAACGTTGAGGAAGTCTGCCGCATGGTGCACGAAGCTGGCGGCCTGATCTACGGAGACGGCGCCAATATGAACGCTCTGCTCGGCATCGTCCGCCCCGGCGACCTGGGCATCGATGTGCTGCATTACAACCTGCACAAGACCTTCTCCACGCCGCACGGCGGCGGCGGACCTGGCTCTGGCCCTGTCGGCGTCGCCGACCATTTGATCGATTTCCTGCCTGCTCCGATCGTCGATATCGTCGAAGAAGGCGATGACGAGATCCCTCCGCTCTACGGGTTGGTGACGCCGCCCAAGAGCATCGGGCGTGTCAAATCCTTCCTGGGGCAGTTCGGCATGATCGTGCGGGCTTACACCTATATGCGCATGAACGGCGGCGAGGGCCTGCGGCAGGTCTCCGAGTACGCCGTGCTGAACGCCAATTACCTGATGCACAAGCTCAAAGGTGCTTACCATCTGCCGTACGACCGCGTTTGTATGCACGAGTTCGTGTTGGAAGGCCGCTGGGACGATGCTGAAGAAATCCACGCCCTGGATATCTCTAAGCGCCTGATGGATTACAACTTGCACCCGCCGACCAACTATTTCCCGCTGATCGTGCACGAGGCCTTGATGATCGAGCCGACCGAGACGGAGAGCAAACAAACCCTGGACCAGTTCGCAGAGGTGATGCTCAAAATCGCCGAGGAAGCGCACACCCAACCCGAACTGCTCAAATCTGCGCCACACAATACACCTGTTGGCCGCCTGGACGAAGTCAAGGCAGCCAAAGAGCTGGTGCTGTGCTGCGGGCTTGAGCCGCTCGAAGCCTGATCCTTTCACTAAACGCCTTTATGAGCATACCGCTCCGCTCTGATTGCTCAGAAAGGCCAAACCAACCCGCGGGCCGTGGTCTGTAAAGCGGTCAAACTTCTCTGGCTAAACAGCTCGAAAAGGATGATCAACAGGCCATGGCCCGTGTCGTTTTCTGCTTCCCCACACTTTAGTGTTACAATAAACTCCCGTTCTTTAGCAAAACCACTCCTCGAGAAATAAGATGAAACCTATAAATGATCATAAGATTCTATTTGTTCCCCCCGGACCGACCGTAGAGGTGCATTTGACAGACGGGCGCGTACTGTGTGGGCCACGGAACACCACTTTGGAGTGTTTCCTGAGGACTCTGCCTGAGGCAGACAATCCTCCGATTATCGGTGGAATAGTCAATGGAGAGCTGCGTGAACTGACTTATCCCATAAAGATGGAATCTACCGTCCGGCCGGTGACCATGGGCGAGGCAGATGGGATGTTGATTTACCGCCGCTCGCTGGTCTTCCTGCTGGAAACTGCTTTCGACCAGCGTTTTCCGAAAGGGGTTTTGCAGGTTGATCACTCCGTTTCTTCCGGGGGCTATTTCTGCCAGGTACAGGAACGCCCACCGCTGACTCAGCAAGAACTGGCGCAACTGGAGGCGGATATGCGCCAGTTGGTCGAGGCCGATCTGCCATTCACGCGCCAGCAAGTCCCGCTGGAAGAAGCTGTAGAATATTTCAAGGAACACGGCAAGCATGAAAAGGTGCGCCTGCTGGCACACCGCCAGAAAAACTACCTGACACTCTACCAGCTCAAGGAGTATCTCGATTACCACCACGGCTACATGGTGCCCTCCACAGGTTACCTGCGCTGGTTCGAACTGACTGCCACCGGCAATGGTTTCACCCTGCGTTTTCCGCGCCGCCATGCCCCCACCCAACTCTTACCGATGCCCGAGTACCCCAAGCTGCTCGCCACCTTCCGCCAATACGGTGATTGGCTGGATCGCCTGGGCATTGCCAGCGTTGGAGCGCTCAACGATGCGATCAAAGCAAAACGCAGCGATGAGATTATCCTGATTTCCGAGGCTCTGCACGAACAACACGTGACTCAAATGGCCAAGCAAATCGCCGAGCGCGCCGACCGGGTGCGCGTGGTTCTGATCGCTGGACCATCGTCATCCGGAAAAACTACTTTCTCCAAGCGCCTGGCGGTGCAACTGCTGGCCTATGGCATCTCCCCATTTCCACTGGCGATGGATGACTTTTTCATCGACCGCGAAAAAACACCGCTGGATGAAGAAGGCAAGCCTGACTTCGAGGCTCTGAACGCCCTGGACCTTGAACGCCTGGATAACAATCTGAGTCACCTGATCGCCGGAGAAATGGTTAAGTTACCCCATTATGATTTTCACACCGGCAAGAGCGGAGAAGGCGCACAGATCCAGCTCAAATCCAGCGATATCATCATTATGGAAGGCATTCACGGCCTGAACCCCCAACTGGTCTCTAACCTGCCCGCTGACCAGACCTTTCGCATCTATGCCTCGGCCCTGACACAGCTCAACCTGGATCGCCATAACCGGGTTTCAACCACAGATACACGCCTGCTCCGGCGCATCGTACGAGATGCCCGCGAGCGCGGTTACAGCGCATACCAAACGATCCAACGCTGGGAATCCGTACGGCGCGGCGAAAAACGTTACATCTTTCCCTACCAGGAAAACGCCGACCTGATGTTCAACTCCGCCCTGGCGTACGAACTCTCGGCGCTGAAACCGCTCGCTGAGCCTTTACTGCGCCAGGTGCCTTACGGCACACCCGAGTATGTCGAAGCCAAGCGCCTGTTAGCCTTCCTGGAATGGTTCTTGCCTTTGGAAAGCGATTTGATCCCCGGAAACTCTATTTTGAAAGAATTCGTTGGCAACTCAATCCTGAAGAATTTCACGCTTTGGCATAATCACATTTAGAAAGCCCGTCCCAACAAAAGAACCCGATGAACACCAACAAGTTAGCCCGTACAATCCGCTGCCGCAACGACCAGGCCACCGGCACACTGGCGCATTTATTGCTTGCAATCGCTGAAGCAGGTGGCGATGTCGGTGAAATCCGTATGATCCAAGAAACGCACCGCTCAACCATTCGCGACATCAATATCTATGTCGAAGATGAGGAGCAACTCTCGGGCGTTATCGTTGCCATGTCAGCCAATCCAGGAACGCGAGTCCTGGCCGTACGCGATGAAGTGTTGGAGCTGCACCAGCTTGGGAAGATCGCGGTGCGCAGCCGTTACCCCCTGGATTCACTGGCAACACTCCGCAGGGTCTATACTCCCGGTGTAGCCGAAGTCTGCCTGAAAATTGCGGCTGACCCCGGCCTGGCGCGCCAGTATACCTGCATCAGCCACCTGATTGCTATCGTCACAGACGGCAGCGCCATCCTCGGCCTGGGCAATATCGGCTCGTTGGCAGGCATGCCCGTGATGGAAGGTAAAGCTATGCTGATGGAATCATTGGTGGGGCTTTCGGGGGTGCCGATTCTGCTCGACAGCCAGGATGTCGACACCATCGTCGAAACCGTGGCCACCATCGCCCCTACGTTCGGCGCCATCCAATTAGAGGATATCGCCGCGCCTCGCTGCTTTGAAATCGAACAACGACTGCAAGCGCGCCTGGACATGCCCATCATGCACGATGATCAGCATGGCACGGCAGTGGTGACCACTGCTGCTCTGACCAATGCCTGCCGGCGCAGCAATATGGATCTTTGCCGCGCCCGCATCGGGCAAGTTGGCCTGGGAGCGGCCGGGCATGCCATTGGAAATATGCTGATGAAATTGACCGGCAATCCCATCCTGGGAGCGGATCTTTCAGAAGATGCCATGCAGCGCTTCATCCAAATCGGCGGGAAGCCTTCGACTTTAGGCGAGATCATGCGCCAGGCCGATATCGTCATCGCCACAACCGGCGCTCCCGGTTTGATCAAACCCGAGATGATACGCAAGGGGCAGATCATCCTGGCTCTCTCTAACCCTAAACCCGAAATCGATCCTGACCTCGCCCTGGCTGCCGGGGCCGCTTTCGCCGCAGACGGCAAATCCGTCAACAACGTTCTGGGCTTCCCCGGCATCTTGCGCGGCGCTGTAGACAGCAACGCAGTGCGCATCAGCCATGAGATGTACCTGGCGGCTGCCACGACCATCGCCAATCTCACGCCCCCAGAGGAATTGGTGCCTAACCCGTTGGACAAAGATGTTCACAAGGCAGTAGCTCGCGCCGTGGCGCGCAAAGCCTTCGAAGAAGGCCTGGCGCGCGCTGAATTCGTCCCCTACATTGAAGATTGAGTTCGCTCCGGCGCGTGCAAGCCTATCGAGTAAATGTCATGAGCATGAAACAATTCTTAAAGTTAGTTGGTGTTCTACTCGCAGTGATTTATCTGCTCACCACCAGCCCGGCTGCGGCCTCACTGCCAACACCTGAAAACCCCATATCCACTACACAGCAAACACCCATCCCACCCGGCATGGATGAACCCTATTGGGTGGTGCGCGCCTATTACACCGACCGCCAGATGGTCGACCGGCTGGCACAATGGCTCGAACCCTGGGAAGTGCACCACGATCAGGGCTACCTGGTGGTCGGCGTCAACCAGTCCGATTACAACTTGTTGGAGACCCTGGGCTTCCGCCTGGAAGTAGACCAGCAACTGACCAAACAGATCAACAGCCCGCGCCAGGTTTCCCCGCTGCAAACCAGCGGCATTCCCGGCTTTTCCTGCTATCGCACAGTCGAAGAGACATTCGCCAGCGCCCAGGCGATTGTAGATGCGCACCCACACCTGGCCAGTTGGAACGACATCGGCGATTCCTGGGACAAGATTCATTCCAGTGGAACCAGCGGCTACGATTTGCAAGTGCTGCGCCTGACCAACGACCAGATACCAGGCCCCAAGCCCAAGTTATTCATCATGTCTTCAATTCACGCCCGCGAATATACACCCGCCGAATTGAACACGCGCTTCGCCGAACATCTGGTAAACCTTTACGACCAGGATCCTGATATCACCTGGCTACTGGATTACCAGGAGATCCACCTGCTGCTGCAATCCAATCCAGACGGGCGCAAATATGCCGAAACCGGGCTGTTATGGCGCAAAAACACCAACCAGAACTACTGCTCGCCAGCTTCTATTTATCGCGGGGCAGATCTGAACCGCAACTTCGCATTTCAATGGGCATGCTGTGGCGGCTCCAGCGGCTCACCTTGCAATGAAACCTACCGCGGGCCAACGGCTGCGTCAGAGCCGGAGACACAGGCCATCCAGAGCTACCTGCGCAGTGAATTCGAGGACCGGCGCGAAGATTTGCTCACCGATCCCGCACCTACCGATACGATGGGTTTGTTCATTGATTTGCACAGCTACAGCAACCTGGTTCTGTGGCCCTGGGGCTTCACCAGCACGCCCGCGCCGAATGGGTTAGCATTGCAGACCCTGGGGCGCAAGTTCGCCTACTTCAATCATTATATCCCTGAGCAGGCTTCCGGGTTATACCCGACAGACGGCGCTACCGACGATTTTGCATACGGAGACCTGGGTTTAGCTGCCTATACCTTCGAACTGGGGAACAACTTTTTCGAGACCTGCAGCTTCTTTGAAAATACGATCCTGCCCCAAAACTTGCCTGCGCTGCTTTACGCAGCCAAAGCTGCGCGCCGCCCTTACATGAGCCCGGCCGGCCCAGATATCCTTTCCGTTGGGATCTCAACCGACCAGGTGATCCCAGGTGAGCCCATCCAGCTTACCGCGACCGCCGACGATACGCGCTATCAGAACACACTCGGCGCTGAACCGGTTCAAAATATTGCCGCCGTTGAATATTCCATCGACATCCCCGATTGGACCAGCGACCCCGCGCCCACATTTTATGCCATGTCGCCTGTGGATGGCGCGTTCAACCAAACCATCGAGAACGTGACCGCCACCATCGATACCAGCAGCTTGAGCCCCGGGCGTCACATCCTGTTCATTCGCGGCCAGGATGCCGCAGGCAACTGGGGCCCGCCCACAGCCTACTTCTTCTCAATCCAGCATGTGTTCTTCTTCCCGCTGATGCCTGTGCCCTGATAGCTTCGATCTGTTGGAAATGGCAAATTCACTCCGAACTGCGCCGGGTGAAGATCAACCAGGCGCCCAGGAATGCCCAAATCCCCAACAAAATCCCCAGGGGCCACAGGCGCGCCAGCTTCTGCCAGAACAGGTTCCGCGGCCTGTTCAAAGCCGGCTCACCCGGTGGACGTTCTGCCAGCAAAAGCACATCCGTGGGGGTCGCCGTTGGCGGATAAAGGAACGTGACTGTCGGGAGAGGCAACAACGTAGCTGTCGCAGTGATTGTCGGTGACGCTTCTATTGTAGAGAGCAGCGATTCGTCCGGCGAAGTGGTAGCTTCCTGCAAAGCCTGGTGATCAGGCCCCTGCGCCCTTGCCGAATCTGCCATCCAACCTAGAAGCATGATCACGAAAAGTATCCCCATCAGAATGACTCCCAGCAAAATTTTTCGAGAGTCCCGATTGCGCTTTCTAAGCAAACTTGCACGGCAGGCTTGAACAGGCATATGAAAATCCTTGGATCTATTCCAGTTTGTTCAATTATACAACCGATGAGCGTGTTATAATCCTGCCGCGAGATTGCAATTGCACAGCAGAGCTGGCCCGCCGCTATGGATTTTCCCACACTACCAATTAACGGTAAACACATTCTTGTCGTTGAAGATAACATCCATGTCCGGCAAATCGTTGCCCAGGTGTTGGAGATCGAGGGGTATAACGTCCACCAGGCTCCGGATGGTATAGCCGCGCTGCAGTTAATGCAGTTTGTTCTGCCGGATCTGATCATCTCAGAATTCAATATGCCCAGGATGAGTGGGCTAGAATTCTATCAAGCCGTGCGAAAAAACCCGCAGTGGGTTGCTGTACCTTTCATCTATTTAACATCCTATGCTTCGCCGGAAGAAGTGCAGCACGGACGCGAACTCGGCGTAGAAGAATATCTGGCCAAACCGATCGACCCAGGCAGCCTGGTGAAAATTGTCAACGCCCGTCTGCTGCGCACTGCCGAGCTGCGTGTAGCATTGATCGATCAGGCTTACCTGGAAACGGTCAATGTATTGGCCAACACAATCGAAGGGCGCGACCCTTACACACACGGTCATGTCGAACGCGTGGCCAAGTATGCCAACTGGCTGGCCGAGGAATTGGGTTGGCCGGAAGAAAATATACGCCTGCTGGCCTTCGGCGCTCGCCTGCATGATATCGGCAAAATCATCGTTCCCGATCATATCCTGAAAAAAAACAGCGGGTTAACGCCGGAAGAATGGGAGCTAATGAAACAGCACCCAGTTGCAGGGGCAAAAATCTTGCGCAATATCCACCATTTGCAAGCTGCTGAACCCTATGTTTTATCTCATCACGAACGTTGGGATGGCAGCGGGTATCCTTTCAGATTGCAAGGGCGCGAGATTCCCATCGAAGGCCGTCTGCTGGCGATCGCAGACGTTTACGATGCTCTGACCACCCACCGCCCCTATCACCCAGCACGCCCCCAATCCGAAGTCTGTACCTACTTGATTGCTCGCGCTGGAACCCATTTCGACCCGGATTTGGTTACGATCTTCATCAAAGCCATCCAGGAACGTAAAAAGTACCCTTTTGAGCGGAATTGATGAAGCTGTTAATCCAGATTCCCTGCTATAACGAAGCGCAAACGCTGCCAATCACCCTGCAAGCATTACCGCGCCAGCTAGATGGGATCAATACAATCGAATACCTGATCATCGATGATGGCAGCCACGATGAAACCGCGCAGGTCGCCAGGCAGGCAGGCGCGCACCACCTGGTGCGTTTACCCAGGCATATGGGCCTGGCAGCCGGCTTTGTCGCCGGCTTAGAAGCCTGCCTGAAGCATGGCGCCGATATCATTGTCAACACGGATGCGGATAACCAATACAACGCTGAGGATATCCAAAAACTGATCGACCCCATCCTGCAGGGCCAGGCAGAGATCGTCATCGGCGACCGGGGCGTGGCCAGCCTGCCAACCTTCTCGCCTACCAAACGCATCTTACAGCGTTTTGGGAGCTGGGTCGTCGCCCAGGCGTCTGGCTTTGAAATTCCGGATGCCACCTCTGGCTTTCGCTCCTTCAGCCGAGAAGCAGCCTTGCGCATGCTGGTGATGAATGACTACACCTACACCCTGGAAACCCTGATCCAGGCAGGGGCGCGCAACATGGCTGTGATCCATGTACCCGTGCGCGTCAACCCGCAGACGCGCCCATCCCGCCTGATCCGCAGCACGCCGGCGTACCTGCTGAACTCAGCCAGGACGATTGTGCGCTCCTATACCATGTACCGGCCTTTGCGCGTTTTCACATTGGCGAGCAGCCTGTTGATCGCGGCTGGCCTGATCCTGACTGTGCGCTTCCTGATTTTCTACTTCATGGGCCAGGGCGGCGGCCATGTGCAATCTTTGATCCTGGCGGCGATCCTGCTCATCATCGGCTTTCAAACCCTGTTGATCGGGTTGGTAGCAGATGTGATTGGCTTCAACCGCATCATCCTGGAAGAATTGTTATATCGCCTGCGTCGCAGCGAAGTCAGCCAACACACCCCCCCGGCAACGCCGCCAACCGACGAATCCGATGCTTAGGAAACTGGCCTTCCTGCTGCTTGGGCTGGTGAGCCTGGCAGCCTGCGCCCCCATCGAGAAGATCGAACAAAGCCTCATTACCCAAAAAGAACCACTCCAGGCAGGCAGAACGCTGGGCCAGACCTTCGTGGCGCGCTATGAGGGCTTGCAGGAGATCGCCATTTACCTGGAGCCGCTGGAAACCGGGCGGGGGAAAGTGCAGGTGCGCCTGTTCCCCGATCCAGAAACCGCTACAGAGCTGGCAGCCGCAGAACTGCCATTGCAAAACGTCAGCCATGCAGGTTATTTTTATTTCCGGTTTGCACCGCTGCCTGCCTCCACCCAGCAGTATTATTTCGTTCAGATCGAAATACAGGGTGAAGGGCGTGTCAATGCCGGTGCGGCCCCGGGCAACGCTTATCTAAACGGCGCCCTCTACGTAGATCAAGCGCCCCAAGACGCCCAACTGGCTTTCCGGCTGGGGTACCAGCCTTACAGTCTGGCCCTGGGATTGGTGAAAGAATCCAGCACCTGGTTGGCGCTGCTGGGGGCCGGGCTGCTGCTGTTCGTCTTGCCGGGTTGGGCGCTTTTCAGTGTTGCCTGGCCTGGCTGGCCAGAGCTGCATTGGAGCGCGAAGCTTGGCCTGGGCAGCGGGATGAGCCTGGTGATTTACCCTGTCTTGCTGCTGTGGACGGACCTGTTCGGGTTGCATTTGGGGGCGCTTTACGCCTGGTTACCCATCCTGGCTGGCACCGGCATCCTCGCCTGGCGTCACCGGCACATCTCCAAAAGCCATCCCATCGCACTTTGGAAAGAAGCCTGGAAACGCTGCTGGCATTCAGCCGATCTCTGGCCCAACCTGGCGCTATTTGGCCTGATCGGCCTGATTTTTCTGACACGCGCCTGGGTCATCCGTGGCCTGGAAGCGCCCATGTGGGGGGATGGATACCAGCATACCGTAATGGTGCAACTGATCCAGGATCACAACGGCCTGTTCGATTCCTGGCTCCCCTACGCCGAGATCGAGAGCTTGAATTATCACTTCGGCTTCCACATCCTGGCAGCAGCCTTCCAATGGATCACCCGCTTGCCTGTACAGCAGGCAGTTCTCTGGACGGGGCAGATCTTGAACGCTCTAGCGGTGGTCAGCCTGCTGCCGCTGGTGATGCTCCCGCGCCGCAGCCTGTGGGCTGGATTGGTCGCTATTTTACTGGCAGGTCTGCTGTCGCCTATGCCGATGTACTATGTCAATTGGAGCCGCTACACCCAACTGGCCGCGCAGGTGATCTTGCCGGCTTTTGTCGCCGCTGCCTGGAGCCTGTTCGAAGCCAAACCCATCCAAAAGAGCGCTGGCCTGGCTGCCTGCCTGCTCCTGGCCGGCCTGGCGCTGACGCATTACCGCGTCCTGCTGCTGGCGTTGTGCGCCCTGCCGGCCGGGTTGCTCCTGACCGGCTCCGAATCTCGATCTGGGAAACGCCTGCTTGAACAAGCCACAACAATCTTCTGGATCGGTGCAGGATCTTTGCTGCTCTTCTTGCCCTGGCTGGCACGCATCTACTCCGGGAAAATCATGCACATCTTCGTGCATTCGCTCCAAACGCTCCCCAGCCAGGCAGGGAATTACGTCTGGCAGGCGAACCGCCTGGATCATCTTTCCGCTTACTTACCTGTGCCTGTCTGGCTGCTTTTGGCGCTGGCGATGGGCTGGGGATTGTGGAAACGCAATCGTTACGTGGCGCGGATCGGGGCCTGGTGGTTCTTCATTTTGCTTGCCACCAACCCGAACTGGTTGAACCTGCCGGGGATGGGTCTGATCACCAATTTCGCCATCGCCATCGCCGCCTATATCCCGGCCGGGTTTTTGATCGGTGCCGCCGGCGGCGAGCTACTCGAATCCCTATCCGCGGCGCGGCGCATTGCCTGGCAGGCGCGCTCCAGTTCGTGCCGCGCCGCCAGTCTGGCCTGGCTTCCCGCTCTTTTCACCGTGGCGCTTTTATGCGGCGGGCTGTGGGGCGCTCGCCAGCGGCTATGGGACGCCAATCCCATCCAGCACGCCCTGGTCACCCGCCCAGATAGGATCGCGGCGAGCTGGATCCAGGCTAACTTGCCGGCCGAGGCGCGTTTCCTGGTCAATGGCTCAGTCGTATACAATGGCATTGCCACTGCCGGAAGCGATGGCGGCTGGTGGCTGCCGTTGATTGCCAGGCGAGCCTCCACGCTGCCTCCCATGAACGATGTGCTCGAAGGGACAGGCCAGATGGCCACGGCGACTCAACTTTACACCGAAATCAGCGCCAAAGGCCTGCAAAGCCCGGAGGTGCTCGCTTTACTACACCAACAACGAGTCACACACGTGTACCTGGGACAAAGACAAGGGCAGATCAACCCCGCCAGCCCGGCGATCAACCCGGCAGATTTATTTGCCAGCCCGTCTTATGAACTCATCTATCACCGGGATAACGTGTATATCTTTGCCATTAAATAAACCCTGAGTAGAGCGATCTACATAAGCAAATCAACTTCTCCTATGCCCCCCTTACTCACCCCCTTCCTGACACAGCAACGGCGCAAAGCCATCCTGCCTTACGTGCGAGGCGATATCCTCGACCTGGGCTGCGGGTTGGCCCAAATATGCCATACCTTGCAGCCCGAGCAGACCTACATCGGGATCGAAAACCCCACAGAGTACGTGAACTGGCTGCGCGTCCGTTATCCCCAGCACACCTTCCTGCAGCGAGACCTGGAAAAGGAACCGATCAACCTGGATCGCTGCTTCGAAACAGTCATCATGGGCGCCATCATCGAACACTTGAAAGAACCCGGCTTTCTCCTGCAACAAATCCCTGGCTACCTCGAACCGGGCGGGCGGCTGGTGATCACCACACCCACTCCGCTCGGCGATAAAATTCACCGCCTGGGCGCCAGGCTGGGCCTGTTTTCAATGGATGCCGTGGAAGAACACCAAAAGATCTATGACCGGGGAGCGCTCACCGGGCTGCTGGCTCAATATGATTTTTCTGCGATGCATTACCAGTATTTTCTGCTGGGCGGCAACCAACTGCTGGTTTGCCAGCCGGGAAATACACCTACCCCCAAGTCAGAATCGACATAAGGCAATCCGGCAGCGACACAAGGTATAATTTCAGCGCTATGCGAGTCTGCTACTTCGGAACTTACCGCGCCAGCTATGCGCGCAATGTACTCTTGATCCACAGCTTACGCCTGGCAGGTGTGGATGTCATCGAATGCCACGAAGCGCTGTGGCACAGCGTGGAAGATCGCGTCCAGGTCGCTAGCGGTGGCTGGCTGCGGCCGCGTTTCTGGCTGCGCGTGTTCAGCGCTTATCGCAACCTGCTGCGCAAGTACCGGCAGATTGGCAATTACGATGTGCTGGTGGTGGGATACCCCGGGCAATATGACGTTTTCCTGGCGCGCCTGTTGAGCTGGTGGAGCAAGAAACCCCTGGTCTGGGACGTTTTCAATTCTATGTATCTGGTTATGCTGGAGCGTGGAATTGCTAAACGGCACGGCTTTACTGCCGGGCTGGTGCGCTTCCTGGAAAAAACAGCCACGCACCTGCCAGAGATGATGTTCCTGGATGGATCCGAATTCGTAGCATGGTTTCACAAGATTCACGCTGTCTCACCCCAACAGTTTCGCATCATCCCCATGGGCGCAGATAAAAATGAATTACCAGGTTTGTTGCCTCCCGATTTCCTCAACACTCCCAACGATGAGAAGTTTCGGATGATCCACTATGGGTCATACATTACGAACCACGGTGTAGAAACCATCATCGAAGCTGCCCACATCCTAGAAAAAGAAACTCATTTTGTCTTTGAAATGATCGGGGATGGCCCGGAAAAAGCCAAAGCGGTAAACCTGGCTAAATCTTATCAGCTCAAGAACCTGGTTTTCACTCCCTGGTTGGGAAGACCTGAACTGGCGCGTAAAATAGCCGATGCCAATGTAGTTCTAGGCAGCTTTGGCAAAACGCTGCAAGCCAGCTTGACCTATAACAATAAAATCTTGGAGGCCCTCTCTTTGAAAAAAGCGGTGATCAATGGCACATCGCCCGCCAACCCGTCCAGCCTGATCCATGGGCAACATCTCTACCTGGTCGAGCGGGCCGATCCACAAGCGCTGGCGGAAGCCATCCTGACTTTGCAAGCCGATCCACGGCTGTGCCAACAGTTGGGCGAAAACGGCTATCGCATCCTGTGCGAGCACTTCGATGCCCTGCCACTGGGGCAGCTTTACCAGCGCCATCTGGCGGAGCTGCTCGCCGGAAGAGGTTATTGAGCCATGCACATCGCTTTCTTGCTGACGCAAAGCCTGGAAAGCCCCAGTGGATTGGGGCGTTACAGCCCATTAGCCAAGGAACTCGCCAGGCTGGGGCATACGATCCACATCTTCGCGCTACATCCGGACTTTGCCAGCCTGGCGCAAAAAAATTTCGAACAAGATGGCGTAAAAATTCATTATGTTGCGCCCATGCATGTGCGCAAACACGGTAGCCTGAAAAGTTATTATTCAACCCCGCAGTTGCTCAGTGTGGCCTCCCAGGCTACCTGGCAACTCTGCCGGGCAGCGCTGGCTACCCCGGCAGAGATCATCCACGTCTTCAAGCCGCACCCGATGAACAGCCTGGCTGGCCTGGCCGCCCGCTACCTGCGCGGGCGCAGGCTCTTCCTGGACTGCGACGATTACGAGGCCGCCCTGGGACATTTCACCAGCGGCTGGCAGCGCTGGGGAGTGGCTCTCTTCGAGAAAACCACGCCCCGGTACGCCCACACCGTCACCACGCACACCCATTTCATGAAATCAAAACTGCTGGAATGGGGCGTAGCGGAAGAGCGTATCGTGTATCTCCCCAACGGCATCGATCGCCAGCGCTTCCAACCGGTCGACCTGGAGCGGGTTGCAACGCGGCGCGCCCAACTGGGCCTGGAAAACCGGCCGGTAGCGGCTTATATCGGCAGCCTGGGCCTGGCCAGCCATGCCGTCGATCTGCTGTTGGAGGCCTTTGCCCAGGTGCATCACACCCTGCCTGAGAGTCGACTCTTGATGGTGGGAGGAGGCGAGGATTTCGAAAAGCTGCAAACCCAGGGGAACGCTCTGGGGCTGGGAGATGCTGTGCTCTGGGTTGGGCGAGTGCCGCCCAACGAAGTTCCTATGTATTATCATCTGGCTAACGTTTCGGTAGACCCGGTGCGAGATGATGGAGCGGCGCGCGGCCGCTCACCGCTCAAACTGTTCGAAAGCTGGGCAACTGGAGTACCTTTCGTCACCGCCGATGTCGGAGAACGCCGGCGCTTACTTGGGTCACCACCGGCCGGCATCCTGGCTGAACCGGGAAACGCTGCTGCCCTGGCAACTGCAATCTTACAAATACTTGGCAACACGGAACTGGCGAGTTCGTTATCTGGCCTGGGCGCTTTGCGCCTGGAAGGCTTCACCTGGGACAAGTTGGCCCTGGATCTTGAAAAGGCCTACCAAAGGTGAAAAAGAAGTAACCCCATGAACAATTCTCCACAACCTGCGGACATTTACCCTTATTTGGATCAAATCAAAACATCCAGCCGAGGATTGTACAAATTCCTTTACTGGCTGCTGCCTATCCCCCTGCACACTTTCTACCCACTCCGCCAGGAAGTCTACCTGGCGCTTATCCGGCTCACAGGTTTTTGGCAAAAGAGGAAATTTAGGAAGAAGGATGCTCTGTTTGTCAACCTGGGCGCAGGAAGCGCTGGCAGATCTGGCTGGGTCAATGTAGATATGCTGCCGCTCGCCGGTATCAATTGTCTTTACGATTGCCGCAAGAGCCTGCCCTTCCAGAACCAATCCGTTTCCGGAATTTTCTGCGAGCATTTCCTCGAGCATTTGGATTACACAGAGGAGGTCCCTTTCTTTCTTAGCGAATGCAGACGTGTTCTCAAAGAGGGCGCCATTTTGCGGATCATCGTTCCCGACGCCGAAAAATATCTCAATGCCTACACCGATCAGGGATGGGGAAATTTGGCTTCCATTCGTCCCCTGACAAACGGGGAAGTCGATGCGCACTACCAGTTCAAATACCGCACAAAGATGGAACTGATCAATATGGTTTTTCGCCAGGGACATCGCCATAAGTATGCCTATGATTTCGAAACCCTGCGCTTCGTACTCCTGAGGTATGGCTTCTCACAGGTTTTGCATCAAGATTTTACCAAATCCGCCCTGCCAACACTGGCAATCGATTCGGAAACACGTGCGAGCGAAAGTTTATACGTAGAGGCAGTCAAATGATCATCATGATGCCAGCCCGAGGCGCAATATCAAAGCATTGCGAAAGTTTACCCGGCCTATGACACAAATAGCGATCCTCGGAGCCGGAATTGCCGGATTGAGCGCCGGATGGCTGCTCAAGCAGCGTGGTATCGACTTCACTATCCTCGAGAAACAGCCCTACGCTGGCGGACTGGCGCGTAGCTTCGAATGGCACGGCTTTCAATGCGACTTCGCCGCGCACCGCCTGTTCACATCCGACGAAAACATTCTGCAACAACTGCTCAGTCTGGTTCCGTTGGGGCGCCAGATCCGCCGCAGCCAGATCTACCTGCGCGGGCAGTGGATGCGCGACCCGCTGGATGTGCTCGAACTGGCGCAGAAGCTGCCGTTCATGGAACGCCTGGCCGTGCTGAACTCCTATATGCTGCGTCCAAAACACCTTAAAGAAGCCAACTTCGAAACCTACGTTCTGCGCCGCTACGGAAGGCGTCTGTACCAGCTTTTCTTCCAGCCTTACACCGAAAAACTTTTCGGCATCCCCGGCGGGCAAATTTCGGTGCTGTGGGCGCGCCAGAAAGTGCGGTTGGCCAACCCGCTCGATAATCTGCGCGAGAACACCAAGACCAAATTCCAATATTTTTACTACCCCATCCGGGGCGGTTATGGCGCCATCGCCAACCGCCTGTACGCGAAAATCCAGGAACACGTGATCCTCAACGCCAGTGTGCAAGCCATCGAAGAGCAGGCTGGCAGGCTCAACGCTGTGACCTATCTGAAAGATGGCGATTTACACCGTTTGGCCGCAGATGCAGTGATTTCAACCTTGCCGCTCAGCCTGACCGCGCACATGCTGGGCAGCTCGTTCGACCTGCAATTCCAGAAAGTCGACGCCGTCTACCTGTGGATCAACCGGCCATACGTCTCCGACTACCATTGGATTTACTTCATGGACAGCAACGTGGCCATTAACCGCCTGGTCGAATTCAAGAACATGAGCCCGGTGGATGCGCCGCCCGAAACCAGCGTATTGTGCGCCGAAGTGACCCAACACCACCCCGACCCGGCTGGCAAAGTGATCCAGGACCTCCAGAAAACCGGCCTGATCCAGGCCAACGAAGTGCTGGACAGCAAGGTCGTGCGCGAAGAATACGCCTATCCGGTCTACAATCAAGATTACGAACAGGCGTTGGACGCCGCTCAGCAAACATTGAAACGCTTTTCAAATCTATACGTGGTCGGGCGCGCCGCCGAGTTCCGCCACCGCGAAGTCGATGACAACTTCGCTACCGCGGTAGTAACCGTTGAACAAATCACCAAAGATCTTGGCCTTGCAAAACCATATCCTGTACCGGAAAAAACGATGCCTGCAGAAACCAGAGAACCCAAAATCTACGCTGTCCTGCTAACCTACAACCACTACGAAGATACTTTCGAATGCCTGCAATCCTTACATGCCATCCAAACTCCAGAACTGACCATCGTTCTGGTCGACAACGGTTCTACCGATGGCACACCGGGCAACGTGCGCCGAGATTTCCCCGAGGTGCAGGTGATCGAAAACGGGCAGAACCTGGGTGTCCCGGCCGGCTACAACGTCGGCTTCCAATATGCGCTGCAAAACGAAGCCACGTACATCCTGATGCTGAACAACGACACGGTCGTCGCACCGGATATGCTCGACCTGTTGCTGCAACAGGCTAAAAAAGACCCCCAGGCCGGCATCGTCATGCCCACCGTGCTGTACTACGGCAGCCAGAATCAGATCTGGTCAAGCGGCGGGCGCTATCGACGCTTTCCGCCGGCTATCCTGTACCGGGAGAAAGGTTCGAAGGCCTATCAAACCGAGATCCGCTTGATTGAGTATGCCCCCGGCTGCGGGTTGTTGATCCACCGGCGGGCTTTCGAACGCGCCGGGCTTTTCGACCCGGGATTTTTCTTCCTGTGGGATGACTGGGATTTTTCCGAGCGGGTGCGCGCTCACGGGCTGCATATCTGGTTGGCGCCCGAAGCCATCCTGTGGCATAAAGTTTCCAAAACCACCAGGGGTCCCCAATCGCCTCTCTACTGGTACACGTTTGGCGCCAGCATGGTGCGCTTCTACCGCCGCCACGGCCGGCCGGTTTGGCTTTCACTACCCGTACACGTGGGCTACATCATCTGGAGAGATTTCATCTGGAAATTAAACTGGAAATACTGGCCGGATTTCTGGCGCGGAGTTCGGGATGGGATGCAAAAACCGTTGGGGGATTTCCCCAGACCACATTGAGTATTTACCGGGTTCGTTTCCAATAAACACCGAATCCGTCAATAGAAATAATATCATCTTTGATGTCGTTATTCTTCCGAAAATCATCTACAGCTAGGCGGCATGCTTTAACTGCACCATAGTCATCAATAATGACATACCCACCATTGGAAAGTTTTGGATACAGGTGCGTCAGCGCGTCCATAGTCGACCCATACATGTCCGCATCCAATCGAATTAATGCCAATCTTCCTAGAGGAGCTGTTGGCAAGGTTTGAGAAAACCACCCAGACAAAAAGGCCACCTGATCATCTAACAGATCATATCGGACAAAATTGCGTTTCACAACGTCTAGCGAAACAGATAATTCTTCAATCCTATAGAAATTCCACCCTTTGTCATGAGGGTTCTTCTTAACGTCCGGTTTAGGAAGGCCTTGGAAAGAATCAGCCCCCCACACAATTCGATCCTTCACTCCGTATACCTTTAATACAGCGCGCATAAAAATAATAGCCCCTCCGCGCCAGACCCCAGCTTCAATTAAGTCGCCTGGAATATCTTTGGAAAGGATATCTTCAATACAGAATTGAATATTGTCCAGGCGTTTCAATCCTATCATTGAATGAGCAAAGGGTGGTGGTGGCCAATCACGCCCATCGATACGCAACTGTTCATCGAAAGGTTTGAAGCACACAATCCCTATTCCTAAATTTCGAAAAAAATGTACAATCCAAGAACTCACTCCGCCCCTGGGTTTTATAATTGGCTTATATTCTGCTTCTCCATAAATATAATTCGTCAGGCAACGCTTCATCAAAGTAAGATAAAGTTCGCTTTGCTCTTCTCTAAGTTGAACGGCCATTATATGTCTCCTTCGATCAACAAATTCAAGTCGAGATTATGCTTTCTGTGCAAAAATCGTTAAGATTGTCGTGAGCTGCAATCGATCCAAAATCGAAAGAGGCAAAACGAGAACAGCTCTCGTAATCCAAGACCTATATGTTTTCATTAGTAAGCGCCTCAACCGTGGGTATTTATGCTCCCAATCCTGTGACCAGAAACTCAGGCATAGTTCAAGAACGGAGTAACTGGTAGAGAGACAACGCTCATCGACAATATTAAATCCCAGTTTAGTAAGTATCTGATACAGTACTGGGCGAGGGAAAATATACAAATGCCGAGGCAAATCCCATCCGGCCCAGTATTTCCCAAAAATCTTAGACTCTAGGCTTTCATAACTCGGGATTGAAAAAATCAACCACCCTCCAGATCTAAGCAAAGAATAAGCGTATTTTAAATCCTCTATTGGTTGCTCTAAATGTTCTAACACCGACCAGAGAACAATTGCATCGAAACTTTTTGGTTCCAACTTGACATTCGAAAAACGATCATTATAGATCTCGATCCCATTTCTTTTTTGGCAAAACTCAGCTGCAATTCGATTCGGTTCAATCCCAACAACTTCCCAATGCTTTGAACGAATCATCTCTTGTAGGAACGCCCCTGTTCCACAGCCCACCTCCAGCATTCGCCCCGATGGTATCATTCGTTCTACTGACCTCCTTCGTTTCCAATCTCCGTAACGTCGAAGCAAATACTTCCAACTTTTTATATCTGCCGACGAGGGATATTCGTATGAGCCGTAATCCTCTGGGTAATATAGCTGTAGTGACTCCCAAGCGAGGCGAGGGTTCTGGCGAAACATACCACATTCTAAACAGCGTACTTCTCTGAATAAACCAGGGAGCCCTTCCCAACGATCTGGACCTTCAAAAAGTAATTCGCTTGAATTCGATCCACACCAACAGCATGCTATGTCTTCCCATTGAAGTCTGTCTTGTTCCAATAACTGATCTCTTTTCATGGTTCAACACCATTCATAGCCGAACTTAGAATATCTTTGCGGTTAGCTACCTGGTAAGAACCCGTTTGATTGAACGTTTCCATCGAACAGTCATTTTAGCACTCTTTACAACAAATGAAAGCGGTAGAACATTTCGCCTAAACAAGGGAAATGTTTTCCTCACCCAATAAGCAAAATCGACTACGGCAGATGCTTTCCTTAGAGAAGGCAGAATCTCTAGCGGAATAATTTCTTCGTTGTGGCACTCATCCAGCATGCCAATAATCCGAATTTCATGAACATCACCCGAGCCCGGAAAATTTATCTTTTCCACAGTCTTTAACGTTTTCCTATCCATAATCCATAAACCTCCCGTAGACCAATATCGATGAGCGCGGCTGAAATGTCTAGAACACCCAATAAATATATATTCTGGTGAAACTGCCAATCCTCTTGTCATGACCCCATCTTCCTTGGATTGCCAGAAGATTTCACCTGAATCGACATTGTAAAGGCCACCATTTTCCGAATCACATATAACCATGCCCCATTCACCTACCCATAGATTATGAGCACCCATCGCTCGAGTAGTTTTTACCCCAACAATCTCTAATTCAGGCCAGGAAAGCTCGTATACCTCAGAGGGCTTTTCATAATTATGAGCAATTACAAAAACACGATCACCGATTCTATGAACACTATTGAAATGATTGCCTCGCTGGCCTCGATATTTATCGTCTTTCTTAATTTCATTCAGATATACGTCACGACATAGATTCCCACTGCTGTCAAATATTGATATACAGTTATGCCCGGTATTCGCAACTAGTACCTGATCCTCTACCCACTCAGCTTGGTGTGGCTGAATGAGATGATCAATTGTTTGAATAGATCCAAAGCCCCTGTTGAAATACTCTAGATATCCAGCTGTATGCGTCAATACAATAGTACCATTTTTATGGGTTATACCATAATAGTAACCATCCACTGTGCGGAGAAGCGTCACCTCCCTCAGAAATGGCTCTACCAGAAGAATGTGTACTGGTGTGCTTACAAGCAAGTACATACCAATCTACTCCTTAGAGAGTATTCATAACGATGGGCTAAAGCACCATTATAGTACGGCGCTCATTGGCATTATTTACCAAACCAATTACTGAAGTATTCGAGGCCTATGCTAAATTGACCTTGCTTTATTAGATGCTGAATTACACCCGATACAAGTACATAGCTAAATAATAGAGTAACACTAACAATACCTAGGTGCCAGATGTAGAACCAATCGGCCAAATAAATACGCAACAATATCGCCACCATAACCGATACTACACCTGCGATTATTGGTGTAAACAAATCCCGATTAAAGGGATGCATATGCAAAACAAAATAAACTTGTATTAATCGTAATAGGCACACAAATATGATTGTTATAGCTCCTGTCAGTGCTGCCCCATAAGCCCCATAGCCTGGAATCAGAATTAAATCCAATGCTATTGAGAATAGCAAAGTAAGAATCAGGTTTGATAGATTCAAAAAACTATGTCCAGTCATGGTCAAGGTAACTGCAGCGGGTCCAAATGAAGAATAGATAAGCTGCGAAATAGCCAAGATTTGCAAAATGGGCACGCCATCCACAAACGCGGGTCCAAAGATTAGCATTATTTCTTGAGCTTCCAACAACATAATCAAAGCTACAGGGAATGTCAATAAAAAGCTCCAACGCGTAACAGTTTTATACTGAAAATCCAAACGTTCGATATCACCTCGTGCAAATGCTTCTGTAATGTAAGGTGCCAGAACAAAATTCGTAGCTTCGAAGAAAATTGCTAGCGTGGCAGCAACCTTATAACTGACAGTATAAAATCCCACTTGCTCACTTGTAGATAAGGCACCCAGCACCAAAGTTTCCGTATAGGTGTTCGTTCGATTGAGCAATCCCACAAACATTAGAGGCAAGGAAAAGCTCAGCAACTGTGAATATGCTTGGAGTGGTTTGTGATTTCCCCTTCGCAATTTATAATATCGCCATCCAATTAATGTTACTAACCCAAATCCCATAAGCGATGTGTAAAAGTAAGAGTATGTAATCTGGGTAATCGCACTCCCCATTGTAAATAATACAACCACCAAGCCAATAATTCTTATCATGGGCAAAAAAACCTGCTCAATGGAAACAGCCCAAGAAATTTGCTTATAACCCAATAAAATTCCCCCCCACAATCGAATGAGAGCAATAAATGGAGTGCTAAGGATGAAAACTTGTAAAATGGGAACCAATTCTGGCTTATGAAATATTGAGGTTGCAATTTCCTCTGATGTAATCCAGAGTATGGGAACAGTGAGCAAGGTTGTGATTGTAATCAACTTTACTGCATCTTGAACAATACCCAATTCACGCGCTTGATCCTGCTTTTCCCGGTAAAAAGCAATGTAATGCACAACGCCTCGATCCAGACCCAGCAAAATAATCGTACTAAATAAACCGCTAAGGGTAAGCCCCAGATTGAAAAGACCTATACTAGCAGTGCCTATTGCCCTGGTCAGGATAATCTGAAAAGTAAAATTAGCTACACTCGAGAAAGATAATCCCAAAAATGTAATAAATCCCCCTTTGGCAATCTCGCCCATGTGCACGTTTATGCCATCATCGCTGGGCCTCAACGATATTTTTCTAAGGGAAACGAAGATATCCCAGTTCGATCGTCTGGTCACGATCCGTTTCCTTGAGAACAATGATGACTGAACTATCATTTTCCAGAAGTCGCACCGGCATCTGCCTGCCGCTTTTCTCCAAGACAACAACGGCATACTGCCCAGGTTCAATGTTGGTAAACATGAATTCACCCGTGGATTCATCAACTTCGGCTTGGGGCACTTCTCCCACTTTAAATTCAGGGATGGTCATAATAGCTTGTTCATCGGATGGTATCGGCACCAAGAATACAGCATCATTCGAGTCTGGCAACCATGCCATTGGATTCATAACAACTATTTTGCCATGCACAGTGATTGCCCCCGGTTTAGAGGTTTTGAAAACGTAAGGAGCCAGGGTAGATGGACCTACGGATTGTGCAGCAGTCGATGTAGTTACCGCATTTGTTTTTTGGCAACTAACAAGTAGAAAAACACAAAATATGCATAGGAGAGAGTTCACTCGTTTCATGATTATCCCTTTTACTGATAGAAATTTCCAAGACATCTACAGTATACACTTTGCACTTATTTTTGACAACGTTAGCCTACTAACTCCCCAGGGCAAACGCATCTAATTTTCAAGCATGAATTTGCCCGAAAAACCGGCAATTTTTCTATGCTTGGTCGTTGTAAATAGTTCAAGTGGCAAAGAAGCTGTCCATTAGCAATCCTTGGTGATCGCGAAATAGCCTGCTTGGCATATTTCGGGTAGCATTCTACCTGGAAACGTGTAAATCCGAATTTAGATGCGTTTGCCCTAACTAACTCCCATCTCACCGAAAACGTAACTACCTACCCAGTGAGTAAGGAAACAGGCTGGTGAGCGAACAAGTCACGCAAGGTGACAAAGACATTGCGACCTTGTTTGCGGCAAGTGGAAATCACTGCTTGCAAGCGGGCATACACTTTT
>JBFMFR010000041.1:0-16778 GCA_040752025.1 Chloroflexota bacterium
GTGGACAACACAAGAGTTGTTATCCTTTCGTGTTCCAGCTCACTTCTTGGATCAATTGTCAACGATCAAACCCTTGTTTGCCTTGCCAGATGAAATCCATCAAGTCAAATGAGGGACAATACCAAAAATTTGTTTATGCGTGGTATGATGAAAAACTGTCTGCGATGTTGTTCCTTTTTTGTAACAATCCATATGAATTTTTATGAAGCATAAAAGCATTGCTTGCACTATGCATCAAGATTCAAGAATCATCAATACTAGCGAAGATCGCTAGATGACAAGATTTGGACAGCTGGATTTTTCCGTTCGACTTGATAGGAAGAATGATGGATAAATTTAGAAGATGGCTGGGCCTAGTGACTACGCGGTTTGTGTATGGTGAGAAATTGTTAGCCTGGTTTTGGCGATTGCTTTCGATATTAATCGTTACACAAATATTTGTTGTTCAACTAATTGATGCAAATGTCAAGATCGATGGTGTACGTTATTTCTCTTTAAATGATGATCAGATGATCTCAATGCGATATGCTCGCAATCTGGCGCAAGGGCAAGGATTGGTGTGGAATTACGGTGAAAGGGTTGAAGGGTATACAAATTTCTTGTGGGTTTTGGTAATGGCGGTTGTGCACCTTTTCCCTGTAGGAGATGCCAATGCTGCTTTGGTTATAAAAGCAATCAATTGGGGGTTGACTATATTGATTCTTATCTTAAGTGAGAAGCTATTGAAATATCACTTACCACAACCTGGATTAGCGCTACCTGCGTTATTATTATCGCTCGCAACTTGTATGGATGTTATCTATTGGGCCACAAATGGTTTTGAGATATCGTTGTTAACTGTGGTGCTTCTGTTTACTATTCTACGCCTTTTGAACAATCAAAATGACACCAGACAATGTGTATCTACAGCTCTAATTCTAGGATTGGTGCCCCTAATTCGCAGTGATGCATACCCGCTCTGGCTGGCGATGTGTGTTTTGGCATCAGGGATCCTCGTTGACCGGCGAAAAATACTGGTTTTCTGGGTGACTGCCCTAATCTTTCCTGTCCTTCACGTTGGATTTCGATATGGTTATTATAGAGAGTTGTTGCCAAATGCATACTATCTGAAAGTTTATGATTTACAGAATCGGTATGTACTGGGTTTTCGATACATTCTGAATTTTGCTCGCAACTATAATATTGCGCTGCTGTTTACTGTGCTTGGAGCAGTTTATTCAAAAAGCAAGCCGCGATGTTTGCTTATTGGAGGTTTTGTGACCAATGGGATTTACATTATGTTTGTTGGGGGAGATTTTCTACCATATTCGCGATTTTGGGCTCCACTGATACCATTATTGCTAACTCTAGCGCTTGTGGGTGTGGTCGATATTGCAAGGCCCACTCAGGGATTGCACTCTTTGCTGTTCTTATCTATTGCGATAACAGTCTATGTCCAGGTAGGTGTTCACAGATATAAAGATCTGACCTCCACAGCAACGATACCAGGCATAGTGGCTGGCGTAATGATATACCAGAATACTGATCCAGGAGCAAAGATAGCGGTAGACTGGGCAGGGCGAATACCATATTTCAGTCATCGATATTCTATTGATATGTTGGGTAAAACTAATGCCTATATTGCAAAACAGCCTGCGCGCTTTATTGCAGATACACTGGTTTTGATCGGCCACACTAAGTATGATTTAGATTACACCTTTCATCAAAGGCCTGATTTTGTCGCAATTAATGCCCCATATGAGCTTATAATCGAATATTCAAAGTCCAGAGAGCAAACTCGTAGGGTTTGGGATTTTCAAGCGATTCTTGCTAAAGATTCGGCTTTTCTGACCAACTACCTGCCAAATCCCATCAGAGATTCTTTCTTATTGCAATATTGCTCAATTTACGCATATCGTAACACGAATTCATCCCAGGACCCAGTTGATTGGAATCCAGTCATAATTGAGAGATAGTGGGTTATCTAAACTTTTGTCCATTTTATGAAGGTTGTAAGGAGTAGCTGTGGCAATGGCTGAGGATAGATCGGATAAAATAAAAGGAACGGATTTCGATAGTTCTCTTAGAGTCGTTTATGCATTGATTATTGTATCTTGTTTCATAGTGATTGGTTTTCGAGTGGGGAGCCATTTCTCAGCAAACTATTTGTGGGACGACGCTTATATGTTTTCGAGGTATGCGGATAACTTAATTAGTACAGGGAAGATTTCTTGGAATCCTGGGGGAGAGCCCACATATGGTTTGACATCTCCTCTATACCTAATTGTTGTCACACCTCTTCGGTTGCTTTTTCCTGATAATGTGGGTTTGGCTGTAATATTGTCGAGCTGCGTTTGTGGTTTTACTTTTCTCTTGCTTTTGCCTGTGTTACTGCATTTCAGTACAAAAGTGAACTTAGTAAGTAAGGTTGTAACAGCGTTAGTCTTTATATCATTCACCTCTTCCTCGGTTTCTTTGCCTATACATTTTACAAGTGGCATGGATACCACCTTCACGCTAGCATACATTACTATGTATTTGTGCGCAGCAGTTTGGTGGGAAAGAAGTAACTCACGTAAAGGTTCACTAGTGGTATGTTTACTTGGTGGGATTACGTTTTTGGTAAGACCCGATCTTTTGCTTTATACAATATTCGTTCCTTTCATGGTACTCATATTGGGAACCAGTAAATCATTAAAGATAAGAGGGGGTCTAATATTAGGGGCAACACTCATTTTGCTTGGCATCCAAATTTTCTTCACTACTTATTATTTTAAATCCCCTCTCCCACTACCTTTTTATGCAAAGTCCACTCGGCTTTACGGCGCTTTTATTTACACGCTCTATCGCTCAACAGCGCTAAACGAGTTATTAGCCTTTATTATTTCGTACCGCTTTCCATTATCGATCATGGTTGTGGTTGGGGTTCCAACGCTTGTATACAAGCGTCAATGGCTGCTAACTCCAGTGGAGACAGGGGTATTTGTAGCAACAGCATTGTTTTTGATTTATTATTCTTTTTTTGTCCTTCAAATAATGTATTATGGACAAAGATTTTATTATCCCGTGTTGCCAGCAATTGTATTGCTCGTATCCAGGTATTTCGAACATGCTTTCATCAAAACCAGATTATGTCTTAGCAATAATCTAGCGAAATCTATTCAAGAAGGTTCCCCGAAGGTTTTCCTGGCTGTGTCTTTGTTGCTTCTGGCAACATTATTATTACCAATCCAAGTGGAAGCTTTTTGGGAGTTGCGTTCAGTGTGGAAGAGCCACAAGTTTGCCGCAATGGATGTTGCTGAAGTGTATAAAGAGGGTCGATCTCATATTTGGATAGCGCTAGATGATTTCTCTAACTTACCTGATGATCTTGTGATAGCTACAACTGAGATTGGGCAAGTAGCTGCGTTAAATCCAAACAAAACAGTAGTGGATTTAGCAGGGTTGAATGAAACATATTTCGCTCATAACGGTTTCTCTGCGAGCTGGCTGTTTCTTCGATATGGCCCGGATCTGATTTATATGCCACATCCTCATTACAAGGAAATGATAAAAGAAATTGAGCGATCTCCCAGCTTTAGCAATTACGAATATTTTCCTCCGGAATCGCTTGGCCTAATAAATACAAGTAGTGGCTTTCATCCCTATTTCTTAGGAATAGCATTGCGAAAGGATAGTAAATATTATGGGGTGATGCTTGAAATCATTCAAAAAAGGATATCAAATTAGATAGACTACCGGAGATGTTTTTCGATATCCTTGAGAAGGGCACTGCTATTTGCAGACAAGTAGTTCAAATCGCGGCGGAGATTGAGTTGGCAGAAGGGTATTTGGCGCGACATACTGGCAAATACATCCAAACGATGGGGCTGATACCCAAGCGTTTGAACTGTGCGGGGCATAAACGAGTAGCGGGTTAATTCGATAAAGGCCTGACGTGCTGAGAGGCGTGTTATTGTAATAGGAATATGCTCATAACCTTGAGTTTCGCGTTCCATGATATATACACAGCCTATCGGCATTTCTTCGTTACAGAATTTGCCTATACTATCATCTCCTACTCGGATGCGGAGTTTGTGAGGTGTAGGGTTGATTTTCACGGAGTTGTTAGTAATAATCTTAGCTTCATCTGGCCAAAGGCGTATTTGAGGATAGCATGGAACAGCTAGAAATTTGGAATCCTTTGATTTGATTGGGAGAATATCGTCTGTGAGAAGGGAACAACCTTCTTGAATCAATGAAGCGGCTAATGTGGTTTTCCCCACACCACTATGCCCTAAAAATGCGATAGCGTGTCCTTTTGTACTAATTGCTGAGGCATGTAATACGGGGATACCTTGACGCTCCAACCAAAAAGAGAGAACATTGGAAAAAAGTTGCGTTTCAATAATTTCTAAATGATCATGATTGTGTATATGGCAAAAAATGTGATTTTCGAGCAGGTAGAAGTCAGCGAAGTCTGCAAATCGCAAAACATGGAATTCATTAAGATGGTAAATGGAGAAACCGGTCAAGGAATTGGATATATGACCGCGAGGTGGGTAGATAGGGAAGATCTGGTCCCACTCTAGAGACAATGGGGGGGTAGTTACGCAAGTGAAGATAATACCACGTTGGTTTGGTGTATCAGAATAAATTATGGGAGTTATCTGAGTTGTGAAGGGGAAATCGCTGATGAGCTGCAGATCAAAAATACGATATGTTTTCCAACTAAAATGTTGAAAACATCTGAATTGTTGCCAATTATAGATTTCCTCATTTTGGAGTTTTTGAAACCGAATGACCACGAGGCATCAATTGTTAGGGACTGTAATGTACTCATCCCAATGATTGGTAGCATCATAACTCATTGGGATGAATGTAACCGATTAAACTTGGCGAATTTGTTATGAAGGATGCTCGCTAATTGTTTACCTCTTAAGAAGAATAGGGCTTGGTGGACCCTACATTTCGTTGAGTAGTATGCCTATGAACGCTATGCGCTATCGCTTGAAATTGAAAGAGATTGTAGAAGACTAAGCTCAGAAGTGAAACCAATATGCGAAACCCAAACCGAAACCTCAATCACCTTTATGCAGAGGCTCTTGATCCTGATGGGAAATCACCAAATGGACCGGAATCGCCTTGCGTTAATTCAAAAATTGTGCCTTCTTCTATCAACTGAGGAGATGAATAAGGTTTTCGTTCAGTTTGTGTGCTGCTGGCACGAATCTCTACAATGGTGCTCTCATTGGCGATCATCTTCTTCCTCCTTACTAATAACCCATATTATCCTTCATCCACTCTGCCAAAAGTAAGAATGCTTTTAGGCTTTTGCTTGGGTAAGTATTGCTCCCTATAAAAGCACCCCAACTCGAAACGAACTCTTCTAAGTCTATATAGTAGCTTAATTTGTTATGGACGTCAAGGAGCAAATTTGAGACTCGCTCCTTTTCCATTTGGCGAATTCCGTAGTTCCCTATTTCATCGAAATAAGCATAGTTTTGGCGTAACCGGACCTGTTCGGGTAAAATATCGTGCATGGCTTCGCGCAGTAGAAGTTTTGTTGACCCCTTGTGAAAATGAAGAGTTGAGGGGGTGGATAAGATAAAATTGATCAAACGTAAATCAAGATAAGGGAAACGATATTCTACTCCTGAATACCCGGCAAGTAGATTTAGATAGTGCAATTGTGCAGAATACCTACCAGACCTTATTCCGGCGTAAATTCTTTTGGCAAGTCTGCCGGATAGATGGTCAGGCTGAGGCTGCCTCACGGTCTCATTCTGAAGTGAATGGCGTATCCATTCCCGCTTTATCCAAGCGGGAGATGATTTTGTCCTACGCCACTCTCTCAGAACCAGAGGCATGAAAGGTTTGAGTGGTAAGATTAGCGATTGGTAGATCAATTGTGTAAGCACTCCCATCCTCTGACGATTCCAAAAATATTTTATTTCGGATATATGCCTGGGATGGATTACATCAAACAAAAGCTCGGGATACCAATATGCTGATACGGCCAGTATTTGGTCTCCTCCTTCTCCACTGAGAAGGACACGGCAATCCTGACTTCTGGCTTCTGTAAACAAAGCAGTCAACAATGATCTGGAAATAGTGATTTCCGGCTCATCGAGCGGGAATCCGTTATCTGAACCAAATTCCTTCAGTCCCCAGAGGCTATCTCCTTGTATTGTTGTGACTGAAAAGCGATTACATCTCTGAATAACCGTTTCGAGGTATTCCCTTTCGTTTGCATTGGGAAAAGTATCAAAAATGCAGGAGAACAAGTGAATATCTGATGAAAGAGTCGAAGGATAATTTGAAGCCATGTAGTGCGCCATGCATGCGATCGAGGATGAATCTAAACCTCCGCTTACTGTGATACCAACTTTCGTCGCTCCACGTGTGCGAGAAAGAATAGCTTCGTTGAACAGTTCCTGGAAACGCTCTGCATATTCTGCTTTTGTCTTGTAGGTTACAAGTTCGGGTTTGATTGCCTGATACTCACTAATTCCCAATTGGTTTATCTTCACGATTAGGGTCGATGAAGGAGGTAATCTAAAAATAGACTCGTACACTGTTTCAGAGAGCCAGCGATCAAGATTCCAACTGAGGAAGTCGATAATGAAAGGCATATTCAAATTGGGAACTACAGGCAAATTCGTCTTGATAGATGCAAGAGTAGATGAAAAGTAGAATTTGTTGCCTGATCTGGCATAAAAAAATGGACGTATGCCCAAAGGGTCGCGTGCACAGAATAAGGTTTCGTGTTTTTCATTCCATATGGCGATAGCATAATCACCCAAGAGATGAATGGGAAATTCCTTTCCCCAACATTCGTAAGCAGCAGCAATCAAACGTGCATCCGATGGTTTCTCAGCAGATTGTAAATATCCTTTAATTGTCAGAATCCGAATTAACTCATCATAATTGTCTAAACGAATATCCGCAACCAGGATGAGGTTCGATTGAGCGCTAACAAAGGGTTGTAATTCTAATCCGGATTCTGGCGTAGTGTGAAATGCCAGATGAGCAAAACCAACATTTTTGTCTATCCAATAATGAACCCCATCCGGACCTCGGTAGGAGGAAGCACGTGCCATCAGGTTGAGTTCATGGGGCTTTATAGGTGTTTTACTGAAATCGATTATGCCACATATTCCACTCATGAATTTATTATAACCCAGAGGCCTTATCCAAATAAAAAGGTGTTTTGGCAAATTATTACGATTGCCAAAACACCTTGATCGATTACTGGTTTACGATGGTTAGCCGCGATGTGGGGCGCAGAGCTGCCCGTTGTTATAGGAGTCCAGGTTGGTGAAAGCTGCTTCGATTTGCTTCCAGGCGACGCTGCTAGCTTTGACGTTACTGCCTACCGGATGAACTGCCAACCAGGCATCGGCGGCGGCGATGTCAGTGGAGATACACGTGGAATCGTTGCCAATGAGGATGTTGAGCTTGGCAACTACTAATTGGGCGAAAAGATCGTAGGTCTTATCGCCTTTGCCCTTGGCTTTCATTAGAGCGATGGCCTGGTCGCGAGTATACGTTACGCTGCCGATAGTAATAGATGTAACCGGCCAGGATTCTGGATGGTTCTTCCAATAACCAATAGTGCCGGTGCCTGGGTTAAGGGGGGGATCAGGTACTGGAATGCGAAAACCGAAATCATATGTATCAACGTTTTGATTGATTACAGTATTGGTTTGCTGATCGCCTCCAGTGGTGGAAACCATATTTTCCAGAGGTGCTCCTGGGTTAAAGTTCAAGGGAGCAATGCGAACAGTATAAATACCATCATTTAGGGTTTCTTCTGTATCTGGATCGAATCTCTGGCCTTCAACTTTGAAGGCATAATGGCCTGCCTCATCTGTGATGGCAATAACAGGCTCTCCAAAGATATCCTGGATCATCTTGCCATTGCTATCCAAAAGATACAAAGTCACATTGGGAATGCCTGGTTCATCTGTATCCTGAACGCCATTGCCATTGGTATCAACAAAAACTGTATCACCAATCATGTAAGGAAATAACAGGGTTTTGCAGGGAGTTGGGATACCTCCTGATGCCAGCGAGCATACACCAACCATCGTATGGGAGAAACGCCAGGCGTTCAGGTTCCCCAAATCCATGCCTTCAAGGCTGATTCGATAGAGACCAGATGGAAGAATATTCTCGCTATATTCATCGGCCGGGGAACTAGGATCAGAATCGATGCGGTACTGTTCCCACTCCAAATTACCGGATGGATTATCATTTTGATATATATTTCCATCTGGGTCAGTGATACTGTATATTACACTAGGAATTCGGCGGAAAACGGCAGTATTGTAATCATCTGGAGGGCCACCAGTGGAGCCATTATAGCCAGTAGCTACCCCTTCTACCGCCGCAGATGTCCCATCCGCCCAAACCGGTAGAGTATCATTAGGAGTATCTGGATCATCTGTATCCATACTTGTTTGATCATACGAACCGTAATCCAAATCGCCGTCCCATTCAGAAAAATATGTGGCTGAAGTGGGAGAATACACATAGAAATTGAAGTTTCCATCGTAGTAAGTTGAGGTTAATTCTGGCCAATTGGGATAAACATGATACACATCTGCCCATGAGTAGAGAGGCGCCATGAAGGCAAAGATGGATGGCCGGACGGTAACAAGTATGCCATCGGTACGCACTTTGAAGTTGCTGGCATATAACATGCCAGTGGATGTAGGGTGAATGTAAAGATGATAGAAATAATCGCCGCCGAGTGATTTGGCTTCGGAACTAGTGGGAACGGAAGTTTTGAACCAATCATTATCAGGCATTGCGTTACCTGACCATTGCTTGATCAGGGTATCTTGGTTGCCACTAGCTGAAGGATCTGCATATAAAATGAACTCCAGTTCCGTTGTTCCATAATCCCATGTTCCTCCCGTGTCGCCGTCAAAGAAACCCAGTTCGAAAGAGTCCGCTGAAGCAGGTGCTGCAATCTGCAAGTGGATAGCCTCGTCAGCCATTGTGGCCATTCCGCTGCCCGCGACGGTGAAGAAACGAGCATCATTATCCTCACAAGTAGGCAAACAAACATAAATGGGTTCTGCGGTTGCAGGACTGGCGGTGAATGCCAGGGGAGCAACCAGCAGAGCCATTACTACCAGACTTAGAAACAGTGCTTTTATGGTTTTCATTTTCTTTGCTCCTTTTGAAATGATCGTAGATGAGTTGGCTGTGGAATAATATGTGTAAATAATCACTTTATAAAAAACGGTGATGGTGTAGTTTTACTGCCACTCCGTAGGTGCCATCGGGTAGCAACTCAGCACGGGTGACGATGCCGGAGGCAGCAATCTGCGGAGCAGCCATTTCACCCAAGGGGGCGGTGGAGAGGCGCACCATGATGAAAACGGGCTCACCGGGTGGAACCAGGCGTTTGAGGCGCAGGTACATGCCCGCGGCGCTCATGTTGGCGAGCACGGCACGGGCTTCGTAGCGCAGGCCGGCTCCCGGGTGGACACGCAGGACAGCCGGATAGGAGCACTTAATTCTGGGTTTACCGCGGCGCTCAGGCTGGTAAGGTTCTTCAGAATATGAGGTGGGTGGGTGTGAAAGATAGCCATTCATGGTCATTATGATTATAGGGGGATTGAGGTTCCCTGTAATCGGAAGATGCGCCCATCTACAATGGGCGTTTGTAATGGTTTTCACGGATTTACGGATAGGATTAAACGATAGCCGGCAGTAGTACAAAGGTACTACTGCCGGCCTGATGGTGAGAAGGCTGGCAGCCTGGGAAAACTCCCAGGCTGCCAGCGCAGAGGATTACGGAAGCCTAGTTGCGGTGCGGGGCGCAGAGCTGGCCGTTGTTGTAGTTATCCAGGTTGGTGAAGGAGGTCGAGATGGACTCCCAGGCAGCGCTGCTGGCTTTAACCTTGCTGCCCACCGGGTGCACGGCCAGCCAGGCATCGGCGGCGGCAATGTCGCCGGCGACACAAGTCGGGTCGTTGCCGATGAGTACGTTGAGTTTGGCGGCGACCAACTGGGCGAATAGGTTGTAGGTCTTGTCGCCCTTGCCAGGCTGCCCCATGATGGCGATGGCCTGGTCACGGGTGTAGATCTGCCCGCCGATGAGGATTTCGCTGACCGGCCAGGACTCGGGGTGAGTCTTCCAATAGCCGATAGTGCCGGTGCCGGGATTTTCATAGGTGCAGGGGGCAACCGTGCCGGAAGCGCCCGTCAATAGGCTGGCGCCGGCGATGAGGGCTGCATTGGGACAGGGAGCGCCGTAACCGAAATCGTAGGTGAGTACGTTGGTGTCGATAACCGTGTTGGTCTGCTGTTCACCGCCAGTGGTGGAGGTCAGTCCAGCCAGGGGGGCGCCGGGGGCGAAGTTGCTGGCGTCAACCTGAACGGTGTACATACCATCATGGATCAATTCATTAGTGTACTGATCGAAAGTTTGCTCCTGAACATTGAAGGAGTATTTGCCATCCGCATCCGTGACTGCAGTGATGGGGTTGTTGTAGATGTCCAGTACGGGCAGGCCATTGCTATCCAGCAGGTTGACGGTCACACCGGGGATGCCGGGCTCGCCGGGATCCTGAACGCCGTTGCCGTTCAGGTCTTCGAAGATAGTGTCGCCGATCAGGTAGGGGAAGAGCAGATCCTTGCAAGGGTTGTATTCTTCACCGGCTGCTGGCACAGCACAGACACCCACCACGTTGAAGGAGAAACGCCAGGCATTCAGGTTGGCCATATCTACACCTTTAGGATGGATATGGTATAAGCCATTGGGAAGCAAGCCATTTGCGTACACATCTGCTGCCTGGTTCGTATCGGAACTGAGCGAGAATTGTTCCCATTCCTGAGTTCCTGAGGGGTTATTGTTGAGATATGGGGTCAGATCAAGTGGAGAGACCTCATAAATTACGCTGGGCGATCGCCGAAAAACCGGATTGTTGTAATCATCAGCCGGCGCCCCTATACCCTTAGCGCCCTCAAATTGGGTTGTTCCTGCAGAGGCCCAAGCTGGGAGAACATCGTTTGCTGTGTTAGGGTCATCTGAGTCCGCAGTGGATTGATCGTATGATCCAAAATCCATATCCCCATCCCATACAGCGAAAAACGTTCGCGAGCTAGGCACATAAACATGGAAATCGAAATTGCCATTGTAAGTTGTAGGAGATAATGAGGGGTAAGATGGATAAACTGAATATACATCTTGCCACGTATAAAGCGATGCTATGTAAGAAAAAGGTTGTGGATCAATGGAAACCACGTTATCGGTGCGAACCTTGAAGCTACTAATGTAAACTGGAACGGGACTCACTGGGCGGGCGAGGAGGTAATAGAAATAATTTCCACTAGGTGATTGTGCATCTGGACTAGTGGGGATATTGATCGAAAACCAATCGTTATCTGGCATTATATTACCGAGCCACTGCCCTACAAGAGTGCCAGTGCTGCTATTGGCCAAGGGATCGGCGTACAGGGAAAATTCCAAAACAGTGCTTCCAAAATCCCACTGGCCACCAGTGTCACCATCGAATATGCCAATCTCCAGAGATGAAGCACTCGGTGGGGCCGAGAATTCGATCCCGATATTTCCGTCAGCCAAAGTACTAGAACCCTGACCTGCTAAGACCATGAAGCGGGCGTCATTCTCCTCGCAGGAGGGCAGACAGGTGTAAACCGGGGCGGCGCTGGCTTTATGCGATACGAAGGCCAGCGGGGCGACGAAGAGGGATAGGATCAGTAAGCCGAACAAAGCTTTCTTGAGGTGTAACATGGGGTAACCTTCCTTTCACGAACATAAACGAATGGGTGAATTGCGATCCAAAAATGATTGGGTCGATGCTATAGAAAACGATGACGGGCCAGGTGCACGCCGATGGCGTATGAGCCGTCTGGCAGGAGTTCGGTGCGCAGCACGGTACCCAGGGCGACCAGCCGGGGGGACTGGGCGCGTTCCAAAGGGGCAGTGGAGAGGCGGGCAGCGATGAAGATGCGCTCGCCGGACTGGAGGTGGTGCTTGAGGCGCAGATACATACCGGAGGCGCTCATATTGGAGAGCACGGCGGGCATCTCGTGCGGGTGGCGGTCACGCGCCTGGCTGCGGATGCAGGCCGGAAACGAGCACTGCATGCGGGGCTTGCTGCGGCGGTCGTGCGAGATTACGTAGGGGTGTGAGATGCGTGGTTCCATAGCTAAGTGGGCATATCTTATCGGATTTAGGATAATTGCGCATCGTATATTAATCCCAAATTGGATCATATTTATCTACTATATTTGTCCTCTACGGATGTGCCAAAAAAGGCCAGCCTAATGGCACAATTGTGCCATAGAGCCGGGGGCGGGTGGATTGGAGGGCCCAAGGGGCGAGAATCTAAGGATGATCTGGGTGGAATTGGGTTAGGGAGAAGGGTGTATTGCGTGCAGCCAGGATGTGTGCTGCAGCATGGACAAGCGTAAGACGGGAGGTGAGGGGATCAAAAACTTGCATCGCAACAAGAACAGTTGCAACGCACGGGAGGCAGGCGGGGGAGGGGAAACGTGGGCGCACCAAGAACAGGTGCGACGCGTCAAGGGCAGACGCAACGCACGGGGGGCGGGCGGAAGGGGAGAGAAAAACGTGCATCGCAACAAGAACAGTTGCAACGCACGGGGAGGCGGGGTCAGGCGGGGAGGGCGACGAGTTCGTTGCGGTAGGCGTAGATGATAAGTTCGAGGCGGTCGGAGACGCCCAGTTTGTTGTAGATGGAGGTGAGGTGGTGGCGGACGGTGACTTCGCTGATGGTGAGGCGCTCGGCGATGTCTTTGTTTTTGAGGCCTTCACCGATGAGGGCGACGACTTCAAGCTCGCGGTCGCTGAGCTGGGCGATGCGAAAGGTCTCGGGATCTGGCGGCTCGGCATGGCTGGGGCGCGACAGGTTGGTGAGTACCTTAGCCATCATCATGCGGTCGATCCAGACTTCGCCGGCGTGGACTTTTTCGATGGCTTTGACCAGGGTGCGGCCTGTGTCGGTTTTTTCGACGACGCCCATGGCACCCATCTGGACGGCCATGTGGTGGATGCGGGCCTCTTCGATGCCGGTGAGCAGGATGATACGAGCGGTGGGGTTGGCCTGCAGGAGCTGGGTGATGATTTCGGGGTCCAACTCGCAGTCCAGGTTGAGCTCGAGCAGGATGATGTCCGGGGATGCCTGGCGAGCCAGCTCGATGGCGCGCTGGCGCTCACCGGCCTCGCCCACGATGAGCAGGTTGGGCTGGCGCTCGAGGAGCAGGCACAGACCCTCGCGCACCAGGCTGTGCTGGTCGAGCAGCAGGATGCGGATGGCGTTGGCGGGGGAGGAAGAAGAAACGCTATTCATCAATAGTAGGGTCGGAAATTTGGGTGATTAAGGGTCGCTGTGAAGGGGAAAATCCTGGTAGTGGCGAAAAATACCCCTAGGAGTCGATGGAAGAGGCAGCACGCACAGCGGCAGAGGCCAATGGGGTGAAGCGCTTTTCGAGAGGAAGGGCCTCGCCAACCGGTTGGCCATGATGCTCGAGCCAGGCGTGGGCGGCGAGGGCGCCGTTTTCGAGGCGGGCGCCGAAGCGCAGGTCAGTGGGGATGCCCTGCTGGGCGAGCAGGCGCTGCAAGGCCAGGGCGCGGCGCAAGCAGGTCATGGGGTAGAGGTGGTTGCGGGCGGCGCGGTCGATGGCGTTCAGGGTGAGACGGATGGCGGGCTGCGGGTTGGGCGGGGCGGGGGCGCGGGGCGGGATGGCGAGCAGGCTTTGCAAGCGGCGGAAGGGCAGCAGGCGCAATCCCAGGTCGATGCTCAGCAACAGAGGCCAGGCGCGCAGCACCAGCCAGCGTTCAGGGCGGGTGAGTGAGCGGAAGGTGCGCCATTTGCGAGCCAAGGTGTGCATAGGATGTAGATCAGGCGGGCTGCACCAGGCCGTGCTCGATGAGCTTGTCCACCAGGACGAGCAGGTCACTGCGCAACTGCTCTTCGGGGACATCGTATTCCTGGAGCAGGGCCTGCACAACGGGCTCGGTTTGGTGGTGCTCGGCGAGCAACTGCCACATGCGCGTACCGACCTCGTCGAGGCCGAAGTATTTGCCGGTTGCCAGGTTGAGCAGGACGGCTTCGCCGGCCAATTCGTGGAAGAGCACGTCTGCGGGGATGCTAAGCGATGATTTGGGGGTGACCATAGTACTATTCTACCTCAAAGTTTTGGGGATGATTCTAAAGATGGGCTTAATTTTAGCCACGAATTTCGCGAATTAGAACGAATTTTGTGGAGGAAAATGTCATTAATTAAATCGAAGGGGTGCGGCGGGAGCGCAGGTGGTCGACTTTTTCGAGCAGGCGCTGGAAGTATTCGCTCTCGGTGATTTCGGCGACTTGATGGCCTTTTTTGACTTCGTCGATTTCGATGCGCAGTTCGTGCACCTGGGCTTGCAGGTGCTGCTCGCGGTGCTGGACTTCGCCGGCCATGCGGCGGAAGAGGCGGGCGAGCTGGCCGAGCTCGTCGCGGCGAGGGACGAGGGAGCCCAGGCCGTTGATGGCGTAATCGCCGGCTTCGACGCGGGCGGCGGCCTCGGCGACGGCCTGGATGGGGCGGCTGATGCCCAGGGCCAGGCGAAAGCCGACCAGGGCGGCCAGGATGCCCAGGATGAGCAGGGCGACCAGCAGGTAGCGGTTGGTGGCGGTGAAGAGGGCGTTGATCTTTTCGCCGGTCTGGCGGGCGGGGCGGTCGAACTCGTCGATGTAGGTGGTGGCGGCGACGCGCAGGGGGGTGCTGCCGACGGGCACGCAGCTCATGTATTTCTGGCGCAAGGAGCCGTCGGGGTCCTGCCAGTCGTAGTAGGAGGCGGAGGGGGAGCCGTCCAGGCTGGCTTCGAAGATGGCCCAGAAGGCGGGCAGGCTGGCGGAGAGTTCGTGCATGTCGCGCCCGAGCATGGCCGGGTTGGCGTGGGCGTAGACGACGCCGCGCTGGTCGTAGACGGCGGTGTAGCCGGTTTCGCCTACCGGCTGGACTCCGATGGCGGAGAGTTGGGCATCGTTGGCCCAATCCTGTGGGGAGGCTTGCAGGGCTTGTGGGTGGGCTTGCAGGTAGAGATCGACCTGGCGGGCCACGTCCAGGGCTTTTTGATGGATGGAGGCCTGGCCAAGCTGACGCAAGGCCTGGCTGCTTTCATCTACGGCCAACTGGCGGATGGTGTCCATGATGCGCTGCTCGACGATGGCGAGGAGGGCCAGGGGCAGGAGGGAGATGAGCAGGAAGGAGAGTACCAGGCGGGTGGTGATTTTCATTGTGTGATGGGCAAGGTGAAAACGAAACGGCTGCCGACTCCCCGGTCGCCGTCCTCGACCCAGATGCGCCCGCCGTGTTTTAGGATGGCCAGGCGGCAGTAGGCCAGGCCGAGGCCGAAGCCGCTGCGGGCGCGGCGCTGGCTCTCGACCTGGGCGAAGCGCTCGAAGACGCGCTCGCGCTGTTCGGGAGGAATGCCGGGGCCGGTGTCGACCAGGCTGACCTGAACGAACTCGCCGTCAACCTGGGCGGCGCAGGTGATGCTGCCGTTATCGGGGGTGTATTTCAGGGCGTTGTCCATGAGGTTGGCCAGGACGCGCTCGATGCGCTCGCGGTCGGCCAGGACGGGGGGCAGTTCGGGGGGCAGTTGGGTGGAGATGCAGATGCCTTTGCGCTCCAGAACGGAAACACGCTGGACGGTATCTTCGATCAGGGGGGTCAGGTTGAGGGGGGCCAGGTAGAACTGGACTTCGCCGGTCTCCAGGCGGGAGACTTCCAGGAGGGAGTCGACCAGGCGCTGCATGCGGGCGGTGCTGGTGCGGGCGATTTCGAGCAGATCCTGGTTGGCCTGCAAGATTTCTACGGGCAGAACCAGGCTGAGCATTTTGATGGAAATGGCGATGGCGCTGAGCGGGTTGCGCAGGTCGTGGATGATGAGTTCGCTGGTCTCCTGGCGCAGGCGCTGGAGTTCTTCCAGGCGCTGTTTTTCGTTCTGCAGGGCGGCGACTTGACTGACGAGGCGCTTCTCGCTCCATTCGCCGCTGCTGCGGGCTTCGTCGGAGCGGCGCAGGCGGGAACTGAGGGTCTCCATGATGGTGAAGCTGACGGAGGGGGTGTTTTCCAGCAGGTTATGGAAGGCCTGGCGGTTGATACCCAACAGGCGCAGGTGATCCAGGGCGACAACGGAGGCGGAGCGGGGCTGGTTCTCGAGCAAGGACATTTCTCCGATGATCTCGCCCGCGCCGCAGTAGGCCTGGACGACAGGCGAGTCCAGGCTGCCTTTGAGGATGGCGACCCGGCCAGACCAGATGATGTACATGGTGTCGCCCTGTTCGCCCTCCAGGAAGACGATTTCGCCGGGTTCGCAGTGGCGTTCGGTGAAGGATTGGGTGACCTGCTCACGCTCGGCTTCGACCAGCAGGCGTAGAAACGGCGAGGCATCGGTACGGGCGCTGCCACCGTGGTCCGCCAGGTAGGGCTCGCTGGCCAGGAATTGTTCGAGTTGGGTTGGAGATACCCGTTGTGGCATGTGAGGCTCCTGATAGGGTACAGGTTGGCTTGATTTTAACATGCTTTTGGGCAGATGGCGCAAGTTACGCGCCGGACGCGAACCAGGGGAATGAAGAAAAGGCAGCCACGAATTTCACGAATTAGGCGAATGGGGGAAAGGATGAGAGGAGAAGATGCGTGAATCAGACAAATGAAGAAAAGGCAGCCACGAATTTCACGAATTGGGCGAATGGGGGAAAGGATGAGAGGAGAAGATGCGTGAATCAGACAAATGAAGAAAAGGCAGCCACGAATTTCACGAA
>JBFMFR010000041.1:16878-70046 GCA_040752025.1 Chloroflexota bacterium
GCGTGAATCAGACAAATGAAGAAAAGGCAGCCACGAATTTCACGAATTGGGCGAATGGGGGAAAGGATGAGAGGAGAAGATGCGTGAATCAGACAAATGAAGAAAAGGCAGCCACGAATTTCACGAACTGGGCGAATGGGGGAAAGGATGAGAGGAGAAGATGCGTGAATCAGACAAATGAAGAAAAGGCAGCCACGAATTTCACGAATTAGGCGAATGGGGGAAAGGATGGGAGAAGAAGGGGCGCGAATCAGACAAACCGGCTGCGTGGGAGTGTGGGAGGCGGGTTGGGGTGAATAATCTGTTGTATAATCAAGGTGGTCAGGCCAAGCAGATTGCAGCAGCAGAGGCAGAAGATGAGCGAGCCAGGGCAGACAGCAACCAATCCAGATCCCTCGCAGGAACTGCCGGCGGCGGAGCCGGGAAGGCGCCGAGCAGCCAGGGCGCTGCCGGACCTGGCTGCTTTGTTCGAAGAGGTGGACCAGGAGAAGAAGCCGGTTGAGAGCGCGGCGGATGTGGGCCAGGCGGAAGCGGCAAACCTGGCAGAGCCGGAAGCGCGCAGTCCAGGAGAGGATGCGGCTGCAGCGGAAGAGGGCGAGAAGCCGGCGGAGCAAGCCAGAGCGCCCAAAGCGCGCCCCAGCCGCGGTGGACTGCCGGACCTGGCTGCTTTGTTCGAAGAGGTGGACCAGGAGAAGAAGCCAGACGAGGGCCCGGCGAAGAGCGGCTTGGTGAAGAGCGCGGCGGATGTGGGCCTGGCGGACCTGGCGAGCCTGGCAGGGCGGAGAGTGCGCAGAGCGGGTGGGGAGCTGGCCGCTTTGGAGGAAGGTGACAAGCCGGCAGAGCAGGCCGAAGAACGCCCGAGCCGGCGCGAAGCAGCGCTGCCGAGCCTGTTATTCGCCGAGAGCCAGGAGGGGGAAGAAGAACACCTGAGCTTCCCGCCAGAGCTAGAAGGTTACCTTTCGCCAGATTTATGGCGCAAGTTGAAGAGCCCGGAGCCGGCGCGCGGGGCGCTGTTGAACGCGCTGGAGCGGGTGCGCTCGGTGTTGTATTTGCTTTCGACTTTCCTGCCGCGCAACCTGGTGCAGGAGAAGATGAACCGGCCTTACCCGGGGCGGGTGGAAGGGCAGATGCTGCGCGGCAGCCTGTTGTTCTCGGATGTGAGCGGGTTCACGGCGCTGTCCGAGCGGTTGGCGGTGCTGGGCCCGGAGGGGGCGGAACAACTGACGGCGATGATGAACCAGTATTTCGCGGCCATGTTGGAAATCCTGTCCTGGTCGGGGGGGATCCTGATCAAGTTTGCGGGCGATGCGATGCTGGTGTATTTCCCGGAGCAGGAGGAAAACGAACATGCGCGTTGGGCGATGCGAGCCGGACAGCGCATGCTGCGGGCTATGGCAGATTTTGCCCGCATCGAGACGCCCTCAGGAGTGGTGGGGCTGAAGATGAAGATCGGCCTGGCCAGCGGTGAATTCCTGGCAGCCAGCGTGGGCAGCGAGAAGCGCATGGAGTACTTCGTGTTAGGCCAGGCGGTGGGGGATACGATGGCGGCGGAGGGGTTGACCAGGCGCGGCGGGCAAATGGTGGTCAACGCGCTGACGACTGAAGCGCTGGACGAAAATTACAGCTCAACGCCGTTGAAGGGCGGTTTTTGCCTGGTGCGGCTGCGCGAGAAGGAGGCGCTGGGCGATTTCGAGATCAAGGCGGAGACGCGACGGGCGCGCGGGGCGATCCCGTGGAGCGCTACGCCGCGGGCGCTGCTGACGCAGACGGAGGTGGCGCTGCGCCAGGTGCAGGCTCTGCGCCCATACCTGGCGCCTGAACTGGCGGAGCGGATTATCACGCACGCTCGCCAGCGCCAGGTGGACAGCGAATACCGGCCGACAACGGTGATGTTCTGCAATTTCACCGGGCCTGAGAAGCTGCTGGCAGCCTGGGGCGCCAGCGGGACGCCGCGGGTGACCAACCTGCTGAGCACGTATTTCAACGCGATGCAGCAGGTGATCGAGCGTTATGGGGGGATTGTGAGCCGCGTCGATCCATACAGCAAGGGCACCAAGATGTTGATTCTGTTCGGGGCGCCGGTGGCGCACGAAGATGATCCACAACGGGCGGTGAGCGCGGCGCTGGCGATGAACGCCGAACTGGAGGCGCTGGAGGAGAACTGGCGGCGGCGGTACGCGCGCCATTTGCCGGACGAACTCGGGGCGGTGATCCAGCACCGGATCGGGATCACGTTCGGAGAGACTTTCGCCGGGCAGGTGGGGTCTTCGACACGGCGGGAATATACGGTGATGGGGGATGACGTGAACCTGGCGGCGCGGTTGATGGGGGCGGCCGAGATGGGGCAAATCCTGATCAACCCGCAGGTACAGCAGGCGGTTGGGGCTTATTTTGTGCTGACGCCGCTGCCTGCCATCCGGGTAAAGGGCAAGAGTCGCCCGATCCCGATTTACCAGGTGGATGGGCCGCGCGATGACACTCTGGCCAGCCGGGTGCAGAGCCGCGGGGCGCTGGTCGGCAGGCAGGCTGAACTGGAGCAGGGCGAAGCCATCCTGCAGCAGGCGCTGCAGGGCAAGGGGAGGCTGTTGACGATCCTGGGCCCGGCTGGGATCGGCAAGAGCCACCTGGCGGATGCGCTGCTCAAGCGAGCGGAGGCGCAAGGGGCGCAGGTCCTGCTGGTGCAGTGTCATTCTTACCAGGCCGAGGCGCACTATGCGAGCTGGGGAACGCTGCTGCGCTCGCTGGCAAGGGTGACCTCATTGGATGACAACCCGCAGGTGTTGTACCATAAGTTGGTACGCCTGCTGGCACGCATGCAGATTCCCGACCAGCACATGCCGGCGCTGGCGGCACTCCTGGGATTGAGCCCGGGCTTCGTGGCACAGCAGCAGGCGCAGGGCACAGAGGTCGAGGAAGCGGGCGAGCAGCCTGGCGGGGCGGCGCAGGAAGAAGCGGCGTTTGATTTCGTGCGGCGCGGTAAGGTCAAACGCAAAGCCAGCAGCCTGGACGTGTTGCAGCAGTTGGAACGCCAGGATGAGGGGGAGGCAGGGCTGCGTTGGACACACGGGCTGGCGCAACTCAGCCAGGCGGAGCAAGAGGGGCTGTACCAGGCAGTGTGGAGCCTGATCGAACACCTGGCGAGTGTTTCGCCTGTGGCGTTGTTTTTCGAGGATGCCCACTGGATGGATGCGGCTTCGCGTGAACTGCTGAAAAGGCTGAGCCAGCGGGCAACCTGGCTGCCCGTGTTTTTGATGGTTGCCTGTCGCGGTGACGAGATGGCAAACTGCCAGGAAATCGGGGAGTCGTTGGTGCTGAGCACGTTGAAGCAGGCGGACACGGCGGCGCTGGTGGCGCATTTGCTGGTCTCGGAGCTGGCGGAGGTGATTTACGAGCAAAGCAATGGGAACCCCTTGTTCGTGGACGAGATCACGCGCTGGTTCAAGCGCACGCATAACTTGAGCGCCGATGAGCTACGCAGTGTCTTGCAGGCTTCGAATTTCTTGCATAAGTTGATCCTGGGCGGGCTGGAGGTGCTGCCAGAGCAGCAGCGCGAGATTATCAAAGTCGCATCGGTGATCGGGAATGAATTTCGCACCGGGGAAGTGTACGCCTTGCTCGACCAGAAGGTCGATTCGGTGACGTTGAGCCATCATCTGCGCGCGCTGGCGCGCGAGCAGTTCATCCGGCTGATGGAAGCGGGAACCGATGCGCGCTATACCTTCCAACAAAGTCTGGTGCGTGATATATTGTATGGAAGTCTGCCCTTCGACCAACGGCGCAGCTTGCACGCCAAGATGGCTGCCTATTTGAGCGCAGGCCCATCGAAGCGGCGTAGTGCGCAGTTGCGGATCGCGGCGGCGTTGGAATTCAGCTCGGGCAGCCCAACGCGGGAAGCGGAGGCGATCGCTTTTCATTACGAGCAAGCGCAGGAGTGGCTGCCAGCGGCGCAGCACCTGGTGATGGCAGGCGACCAGGCACGGCTGTACCAGGCTTATGAGAAAGCAGCAACCTGCTATGGCAGGGCGCTGGAAGACCTGGACCAAATGCGGGCGGAGGGCGAGCCTTTGCGAGGCGGACCGGTAGACGCGGATGCGGAGGCGGATGCACTCAGGTTGGAAGCCAATCTTGGGCGAGGCGACATGGCGGTGATGGCTGGCGATTATCTCACGGCAGCGGTGGCTTACGAAGCCGCCCGGGCAGGGCTGGACAATGATGCCGCGCCGGATGAGGTGATGGAGGTGGTATGCAACCTGGCGCTGGTTCTGCCGATGCAGGGTAAGGCGGCGGAGGCGCTCAAGTTGCTGCGTAAAGCGGCGCGCATGCCTGAGGCAGGCGAAAACCCGGTGTTGGCTGCAACGCTGGCGTGGCTGCTGTGGCGAACCGGGAAAACGGAAGCAGGCAAGTGGATCCGCAAGAGCCGGGCATTGGTCAAGTCGAATGGCGATGCGTGGGCAGCGGGTGTGAAGGCGATGCTGGCCGAACTGGCCGGGAAGCTAGGCGAGGCGCAGGAGGCTTATATCGCTCAGCAGCGATATAATGGGGCGGCGCTGGTCGCCATCCGCATGGGTGACCAATCCCTGGAGCAGGGCGATCTGGAAGCTGCCAGGGAAGCTTATTGCCAGGCGGAGGCGCTGTGGCGAAGCAAGGCAGAGCAGGTGCAGGACCTGACGCTGGCGTTGTACCGGCAGGCAGAGGTGCATTGGAGGCAGCAAGACCTCCCGGCGGCACGACAGGCGCTGGAGGAGGCGCAAGAGGCTTTGCCCGGCAGTGCGCTGCTCTTGCAAGCGCAGGGGCAGACGGCGATTCAGCGGGCGCTCAAGACACTCAACCAACGCAAAGCCAAGCGCTGGCCAGCCTGGCGCTGGCAAGCGTACGAGGATGCTTTCCGGATTGCGATTTTGTTCCAGGCATAGGAGATGAAAATGAAAGTTGATTTGCGATCGATGACGATGTTCAGCCAATTACCGGATGAGGCTCTGGCCCAGGTGAAATCTGCACTCAAGGAACGCCAACTGGCGACGGGAGAGATTTTGTTCAACCAGGGGGATCCTGGCAATGAACTGGTGATTGTGGAAGAAGGGAAGATGGCAATTTTCGTACCTGCGCCAGGTAACCCGCAGGTGGGGCAGGCGATTCGTGTCTTTCAGCCGGGGGAACTGTTGGGGGAGATGGCGCTCATCGATCGCAAGCCGCGCTCGGCCAGCGCCAGGGCGGAGGAGGCGAGCACGATCCTGACGTTGAGCGGCGATGATTTCCGGCGGCTGTTGGGTGAAAGCCCCGAGATGACGCTGGCGGTGATGGGTGGGTTGAGCGATCGCATCCGCTATACCACCGATTTCCTGGGGGAGGTGCGAACGTGGATCCGGCGGATTGCCGAAGGGAATTACCAGACGGCCGGGATGGGGGCCGGCACAACCTATGCCGATAAGTCTCTGGCTGAACTGGCGGAGGATTTCGCCCGTATGGCGGCCCAGGTGCAAGAACGTGAGGAACAGTTGCGGCGCGAAGTTGCGCAACTGCGGATTGAGATCGATGAAGCCAAGCGAAAGCAGGAAGCGGAACGTATTATGGGCAGCGAGTATTATAGAAGCTTGAAGGAACGGGCAAAACGCTTGCGAGAGCAGGATGAGTGACCCCACTAGGGTAACCCTTTTATGGTTTTTTAACCGACTAAGTATTTAGACAGCTCTGGACATCATGATAGACCGCGGTTCTCCGAGTGATGAAGACCTGGTACGCCTGGCGCAGGTAGGCGAGCTGGCTGCTTTTGACACTTTATACGAGCGCTATTTACCGATTGTGTTCGGTAGAGTACGGTGCGTGATCCCTGAAAGTGATGTAGAGGATGTTACCCAAGAGGTATTTATCGCGGTGATCAAGTCTTTGGATGGTTTCCGTTTCGAAGCAAAGTTCAGCACCTGGCTGAGGACGTTGGTGAACCGGCAAGTGGCTGATTATTATCGAACCCGAAAACCACAGGAACCTAATCTGAGCATTGAGTTGATTGGCGAGGAGTCTGAGCGAAATACAAAACTGAGCACGGATGGCGATTTTGAAAATCAGGATAATGTCATCATTTTGCGCCAGGCCCTCAAGCAATTACCTGAAAATTATCGAGAGGTGATCGTGCTCAGGTTTGTTGAGGGGTTGCGCTTTGAAGAAATTGCACGGCTGCAGGGCCAGTCGTTGGAGGCTACCAAATCGCTGTTCCGCAGGGCGATTGCAACGCTAAGCAAACGAGTGCAAAATGGTTGAATATAATGATCTAAAACCTCAACGCCTGGATGACCTGCTGGCAGAGTTCACTGACCGGCTGATGAGTATGAACGCGAGCGAGGATTTACCCCTGGACAGCCAGGACCAAGAATTGAAAGCATTGCAGGAGACGGTGATCCTGTTGAAGCGGGCGTTGGCAGACGAGCGACCCAGCCCGGTGATGGCAGAGCGAATCCGCAGGAGCCTTTCGGTAGAATGGAAACGGGCAGATCGGAAGTATCAGAAGGCGCCTGGCCTGGTGGATAGGGCGAAAGATTTCTTGGGTAGTTTAGGCCAGTCTGTGCAGCATTCCAGGCAACGCTCGTTTGCTTTAAGTTTTGCGGCAGTGGCAGTGCTGGTAGTGCTGGTGGTTTTGTTGGCAGCGCCGGAATTGGTGGAACCGATCACCGGTGTAGCCTGGGGGAGCGAGGAGTGGGTGCCAGCCGTGATCATCCTGTTGGCTCTGTTTGTGTTGGGGCTGCTCTGGCTGCTGCGCAGCAAAGATTAGTTCAAGTTCAATAAAGCTATCATTTGATGATTTTCTCGGCCACAGCGCATCTACGGGTGCGCTGTGGCTGTTTTGGCTTTGGATTGAACCAGTTTTTTGCTGAACTGGGTCTGCCTTGTGATGAGAAGTTGGGCTATACTATATACTCTCTGGAGATTCCAAATGCCTGATCAAGAGCGCCCGATTCTGCTGATTGAAGACAATCCGATGGACGCGGACCTGACCCGGCGCGCTTTCGCCAAGCGTAAAGTGCTGCACCCGATTGAGGTGGCGCGAGATGGCGAGGAGGCGCTGGCTTGTTTGCAGAATTGGGAGTCTGGTAAGCCGCTGCCGATCGTGATCTTGCTTGATTTGAAGCTTCCCAAACTGGATGGATTGGAAGTGCTGCAATATTTGAAAACACACGAGCGTTTTCGCTCGATCCCGGCCGTGGTTTTGACCACTTCGAATGAAGATGGGGATATCCAGATGGCTTACCAATTAGGGGCCAATTCTTATATCGTCAAGCCAGTTAACTTTGATGAATTTATGCAGGTTGTCGATCAAATTCAAACTTACTGGTGTAAATTAAATTTCCCGCCGCAGGCATAATGACTTCTGATTTTAGGATGTAACTATGAGAACCGAATACGACCGTCCGATCCTTTTGGTTGAGGACAATCCCATGGATGTTGATTTAACGCAGCGGGCTTTTGCGCGGCACAAGCTGCTGAATCCGCTGCAAGTGGCGAACGATGGCGAGGAAGCTCTAAATATCCTGGATCGCTGGAGGGGAGATGAACCGCTACCGGTGGTGATTCTATTGGATATCAACCTGCCCAAAGTGAGCGGGTTAGAGGTATTACGTTCCTATAAGTCGCATCCAAAGATCCGAACTGTTCCAATTATTATGCTAACTTCTTCAGCAGAGGATGGAGATGTCCAGAGCGCATATCAATTGGGGGCGAATTCATACATTGTCAAGCCAGTAGATTTTGATGAATTTCTCAAAGTGGCTGAGCACATCGATCTGTATTGGAATGTGATCAACCTGCCTCCCCGTTAGATTGGCATCTGGGGATGGTTTAGCGGAGTGGAAGCATGCATGTATTATACGTTGAAGACGATCCATTAGATGCGGACCTGACCCGGCGGGCGTTACAAAAGAACGCACCGGATGTGCACATCGATATCGCTCGCACCCAGGCCGAAGCGGTGCAGCGCCTCGATTCCAGCGTGGTCTATGATGTCATGCTAACGGATTTGCGTTTGCCAGACGGCAGCGGTTTCGCTTTGCTGACGCATGCGCGTGAGCGCGGCCTACCGACAGCGGTGGTGGTGATTACGGGCCAGGGTGATGAGGAAATCGCGGTATCGGTGTTGAAGGCCGGAGCGGATGATTATATGGTAAAGCGCGAAGCTTACCTGGAACACCTGCCTGCGACTCTGGAAAACGCGGTGGAGCGCCAGCGGGCAGAGGCAGCCCGGCGGGCACGAGCGCTACGCGTGCTGTACCTGGAAAGCGATGCCCGGGATGCGCAACACTCCCAAGGGCATTTTGCCAGTCATGCGCCTCATATCCACCTGGATATCGTGTACTCGGTGGGAGAAGTGCTATTGCGTTTGCCCGCCGGGGGGCAGTTGGAGTACGACGCGGTGGTGCTCAACCACGAGCATACGGCTTTGAACGCTTTCGATGTGCTCAAAGAACTGCGCCAGGTGCGCAAACTGGATTTGCCGATCGTGTTAGTGACGGGACATGGCAACGAGGATGTGGCGATTCAAGCATTGCGGTTGGGCGCCAGCGAGTATGTGGTAAAAAGCCCAGGGTATTTGCTGCGGCTGCCGGGGTTATTGGAAAATGCTTACCACCGGGCTCAACTGCTGCGCGAGCAGGCAGCTTTGCGAGACAGCGAAGAGCGTTTCCGTCGTTTGGCGGAAAACGCCCCGGATGTGATCTTCAGAATACGGGTTATGCCGGATGTGCAGGTGGAGTACGCCAGCCCAGCTGTGACACAGGTCAGTGGTTTTACGCCGGATGAGTTTTACGCGGACCCCGACTTGCTGTGGAGAGTCATCCACACGGAGGATGCTCCAAAATTCGGCAATTGGCGGATGGGCCAGTCGTCAGGCAGGATACCAACTGCATTCCGCCTGGTGCGCAAGGATGAGGCTGTCATTTGGGCAGAAGTGCGCGGCGTGCCGATCTACGATGAAGCCGGCAACCCGTATGCTTATGAGGGGGTTATCCGTGACGTGACTGAGCGCAAGCAGGCTGAGGAGAACATCAAGCGCCAATTGCAGCGTTTGCACGCCCTACGCACGGTCGATACGGCGATTACAGCCAGCCTGGACCTGCGGGTGACGTTGGACGTGCTCCTGGAGAATGTGGCGATTCAGCTGGGTGTGCATGCTGCGGACGTATTGCTGCTCAACGCGCCCATGCAGGTGCTGGAATTTGGGGCGGGTGTAGGTTTCCGAACACCTGTGAAGGAGGGGGAGCGCCTGAATCTGGATGAAGGCAGCGCGGGTAAGGTGGTATTGCAACGATGTACTGTCCAGGTTATGGGGCAGGAGATCATCAGCCAGCCGAAGATTTTGCCAAAGTGGTTGGCTGGCGAGGGTTTTGTGGCTTATTGTGGCACACCGCTGATCGCCAAGGGCCAGGTGAAGGGGGTGCTAGAGGCTTACCACCGCCAACCGATGGCCCCAGATGGAGAGTGGTTGAATTTCTTCGAGACTCTGGCCGGCCAGGCGGCGATCGCTATCGAGAACGCAGAGATGTTCGAAAATATTCAGCAGGCTAACCTGGAACTGACGATGGCCTATGACCGCACTTTGGAAGGCTGGGTGCGGGCGCTGGATTTGCGCGACAAAGAAACGCAAGGCCATACTCAGCGCGTAACCGAAATCACTTTGCGGCTGGCTGGCGCGATGGGCATCAGCGACGATATGCTGGTACATGTGCGCCGTGGGGCGTTGCTGCACGATATTGGCAAGATTGGCATTCCGGATAATATTTTGCATAAGCCGGGCCCGCTCAGCGAAGACGAGTGGCTGATCATGCGCCAGCATCCTGTGTATGCCTATGAACTGCTGACGCCGATCGATTATCTACGCCCGGCCGTGGAGATCCCGCACAGCCATCATGAAAAATGGGATGGCAGCGGATACCCACAAGGGTTGAAAGGCGAGCAAATCCCTCTGGCGGCACGCATCTTTGCTGTGGTGGATGTATGGGATGCGCTAACTTCTGACCGGCCTTACCGCAGCGCCTGGAACCTGGAGCGGGTGTTGGAATATTTGCGGTCGCAAAGCGGCAGCCACTTCGATCCACATGTCGTGGCGAGTTTTATCAAGCTGGTGGAATAAGCAGGGGCGCACGCCGTGCGCCCCTACGATTGGGGAAAGGGGTGTTCAAGCGGCCTGACGCATGAGATCGCGCAACAAGCGGTAGCCGATCACATGGATGCCTGATTCTTTTACGAATTGGCGAAGTTCTTCACTCTTAAAGGCGTGATAATCGGCCACCCGGCTGGGCCAATCGGGGGTGATAGCGCGCAACTCGGGGGTGTCGATCGATGGATGGATGATGAAATGGGTGAGGCCAGGCGATAAATCGGACAGGGCGGCCTTGGCCTGCTGGATGCGCTCTGTGGGCTGGTCGAGCGGCAGACCAACGTGCTTATCGAGCAGGGGAATCCCCTGCGCTTCCAGGGCGAGCACAAACTGGGCGGCGAGGGCGGCGGTCTCGGCGTCCATGCCCAGGGCCTGGTAGCCGGCCTGGTCGTGGCGGGGGATCATGATCGGCAGGCGAAATTGTACGGCGAGTTGTACATAAGCGGGGATGAACTTGGGGTGGGCGACTGTGCCCATATGTGTATCGACATGGGTGGGGTCGATGCCCGCAGCCAGGGCGCGCTGCACCTGGGCCTGGACCTCCGCCTGAACTGCGCCGGGGTCGGCGTGCTGCTGGACGGCGGATTGCGAACGGTGCAGGTAACCTTCCTCATCCAGCAAACCGGTGGCGGGATCGCGGGTGGAGACGGGCCCCCAGCGGTAGGCATCCCACTCGCTGTTCAGGGTGATGTGGACGCCCATGTCCACCTGGGGATGGGCGCGGCAGTAAGCGGCGACTGCCGGGAACCAGGGGCAGGGAACCATGGTGGCTCCGGATGAGATCAGGCCAAACTCGGCGAGTTCGGCAAAGGCAGCCAGGGAAGCCTGGCACATGCCGATATCGTCGGTGTGGATGATCACCAGGCGATCGTGCTCCTGGTAACCGAGTTTCTTCAAGACCGGGTTGGAGTGCATGTTTTTCTCCTCTAGAGGCAGTAGTCTTCGTCCAAGATCTCTTGATCGAAGTCGAAGGTTTGGGAGGCCTGTTCCCAGATATCGTCCGGCAAAGGCTGGTCGCCAGGGATGCCGGCTAACTGGTAGGCGTGGTTGAGAAAGGCGCGACCGCAATTGCGCCCGCTTTCGATGCTGCGCAAGAAGGCCAGCCCAAAGCCTTCGCTGGCGGCGAGCAGGCCACTGTGGTGGAAAGCGGAGCGTATCTCATCCAGGTTGTATGGAACGGCCCGCACAGTCACCTGCCAGCGTTCCTGCTCCCAGTCCAGGAGCATGTAGCGGGCGCGCACATCCCCATCCAGCGAACCACCTACCGCCCCAGGGTTGAGAGCCAGCTTACCATTGCACTGCCGCCACCAGGGCAGGTGGGTGTGGCCGCAAACCAGAACGGGTTCATCGATCTGTGCCAGGGCCTGCTCCAGGCTGGCTGGCTCGGAGATAGGGAAAATGCTTTCGGAGGTACAACGGGGCGTACCATGCACGATGCGGATAGCATCGGTAGCAGGCAGGTGGAGGCTGTGCGCCGCAGGCAGGGCGCGGAAATACTCGAGTGATTGTGGATGCAACTGTCGGTATGCCCAACGCAGTAGGCCGAACTGGCGGTGTGTTTTAAAGGCAGATGGAGCCGCGCCAGCATCGAAGCGCAGCATATATTCTTCGTTGTTACCCAGGATGGCCCAACAGGGATGCTGGCGCAGCAACCGGACGCATTCATTTACCTGCGGGCCGCAGGCGGTATCCCCGGCTACGATTATTCCTTCTGGAGCAAAGGGTTCCATATCGCTCAAAACAGCTTGCAGAGCGGGCAAATTACCATGAATGTCGGAGAGCACGGCGATGCGCACAGGCTATTTCCAAAACTGAGGCAGATGTTCTCGGTAGGTTTGCAGGTAATCATCCAGGACCTGGCGAGCAGTGTCTAGATCGGTGATGACGGGGTCGAGCAGCAGGCACTGCAGGGCGGCCTGGCGGTCGCCATGCACGGCGGCGTCGACACACAGGCGCACAACGGCCAGCTCACGGCGGCATAATTCGGCGATCGGCTCGGGGAGCGGGCCAACGTTGATGGCCTGCACTCCAGCGCCAGTAATGAGGACGGGCGTTTCGACGATGGCGCCAGCGGGTAAATTGGCGATCTGCCCGGTGTTGGGCAGGTTAGCAGCCAGGTGGTAGTGCTCTCCGGCGGCGGCGATGTTTTCGATGACCTCCAGCGCGCCTTCGCTGTCGGCGTCAGCCAGGGCAGACAGGCTGGCTTCGCCGCGCACCAGGCGGGCAATCTCAGCGTGACCGGCGCCGCGACGGCGATCCCATTCATCCCAATCGTACAAGCTGAGCTCGTATTTCTCCCAGGGCCGGGTGAGGGGATCACTGGCCCAGGGCAGGTATTCGCACAGGTGCTCGTCGCCGGGGATAGGAAAAATGCCGAAAGCATCGTACACTCGGCGAGTGAGCGGCTCGAAGACAGGGGGCATGGCAGCCCAGCGCCGGGCGAAAAGCGGGTAGAGATCCGCGCCGGTGCAGCGATCGCGCAGATCGAGCATCCAGGTGAAATGGTTCAGGCCGGCGGCCTGGATGGAGATGCGCTCCAGAGCCTGCACGACAACCTGGTGGCGCAAGGGGTTTTCTGAAGGCGAGGAGTGGCTGCCGGTGATGCCGGGCGGAACCTGAATGCCCAGGTCTTGCGCCAGGGCCATGCCGACCAGGGTGTAGCCGGCCAGGATCTGGTGGCATAAACCAACAACTTTGATGCGGCTGTAACGGGCGACGGCATCGCAGATGCGCAGCATGGGGTTGGTGAAGTTGACCAACCAGGCATCGGGGCAGGCCTGTTCCATGTGGCGAACGATGTCCATGACCGGGCCGATGTTGCGAGCGGCGTGGGCAAAGCCGCCCGGGCCGCCGTTTTCGGCGTAGGGCTGGCGCACGCCATACTTGAGGGGGATTTCGTAATCCGAACGCCACAGGCCCTCGCGTGGGGGTACCTCGATGGAGAGGATGACGAACTGCGCACCGGGCAGCGCTTCGGCGTGGTGGGAGTGGGTGGAAATGTGCAGGCGCGCCTGCCATTCCTGGTTGATGCGCTCGGCCAGTTGGCCGACCAATTCCAGGGTTTGCGGGTTGCGGTCAACCAGGGCCAGGTGGCTACCCTGCAGGCACGGGCTGCGCAAGAGAGTTGCCAGGGTGCTCAGGCCAAAGGAAGCGCTCCCGGCGCCGATGACGACGATTTTTGCGGGTAACATGAGTGATTTTTACCAGATGGTTTCCAGAGGATGTTTTTTGCCTTCCTTCATGCGCAGCGGCAGGCGCAAGAAGCAAACGCGGCTGGCATAAGGCATGTCTTGTGCGGGAAGTATAAACCAAGTGATAAACTAAATCAATGACGAGACGGGCCACCTCTTGACAGGCGACACAATAATGGTACACTTTGGCGCATGAAAGACCATTTTGGTACTCTCGCTCCTACCCCTGCGCCAGCGCCGGGCCTGTTTGATTGGGCTTTCGGTCTTTTGGGGTTGGGTAGATAGGGTTTTTCCCCATCGTTCTCAATCGCCCTCTGGACTGAAATCCAGAGGGCGGTTTGTTTATTCAGGAGGCTATCCATGCGCATGAGTCGATTATTCGGGCAGACGTTGCGACAGGCCCCGGGGGAGGCCGAGGTCGCCAGCCACCAGCTATTGCTGCGGGCAGGTTTCATCCGCCAACTGGCTGCGGGGGTGTTCAGCTACCTGCCGCTGGCGCGGCGGGCGTTGAACAAGGTCGAGAACATCATCCGCGAGGAGATGGAGGTGATCGGCGGGCAAGAAATGACGATGCCGGTGGTGCACCCTGCGGAACTCTGGAAGGAAACCGGGCGCTGGTACCAGATCGACGCCGAGATGGGGCGCTTCACCGACCGGACAGGGCGCGAGATGGTGCTGGCGATGACACACGAGGAGGTGGTAGCTGACCTGGTGCGCAAGGAAGTGCGCTCTTACCGGCAACTGCCGCTGCTGTTGTTCCACATCCAGACCAAGTGGCGGGATGACCCACGGCCGCGGGCGGGGTTGATCCGGGTGCGGGAATTCACGATGAAGGACAGCTACAGCCTGGATGCGGATTGGGAAGGCCTGGACCGGCAGTACCGGGCTCACTACCAGGCATATTTCAACATTTTCCGGCGCTGCGGCCTGCCGGTGATGGCAGTCAGGGCGGACGTGGGCATGATGGGCGGGCAACTGGCGCACGAGTTCATGTATCTAACACCGATCGGCGAGGACACGCTGATGATTTGCGAGCAGTGCGGCTTTTCGGCCAACCGCCAGGTAGCGCGCTTCCAAAAAACGCTGCCGGAAGCGGAGGCGCTGCTCCCGGTGGAAAAGGTGGCTACGCCGGACTGTAAAACCATCGAAGAGCTGGCTAACTTTCTGGGCGTGCCGCGCTCGAAAACGGCCAAGGCGGTTTTCCTGATGGCGACGATCCCGGATGGGGAAGCCAGCCAGGAGCGCTTCGTCTTCGCGGTGGTGAGGGGCGATATGGAAGTCAACGAGACCAAGCTGGCGAACGCGGTGCACGCCCGGTCGTTGCGCCCGGCGACCGAGGAGGAAATCCGGGCGGTGGGGGCCGAGCCGGGGTACGCCTCGCCGGTTGGTTTGCGGAATACGCTGGTGGTGGTGGACGAGGCCGTCCCGAATTCGCCGAACCTGGTGGCAGGGGCGAACGAGGCAGGTTATCACCTGCTCAACGTGAATTACGAGCGTGATTACCAGGCGGAGATCGTGACCGATATCGCCGCAGCGCAAGAGGGGGATGGCTGCCCACAGTGCGGCGGGGCGTTGAAGGGGATGCGCGGCGTGGAGGTGGGCAATATCTTCAAGCTGGGGACGCGTTACAGCCAGGCGCTGGGCTGCACGTACCTGGACGCGGACGGGCAAGCCAAGCCGGTGATCATGGGTTCGTACGGGATCGGCAGCGGGCGCTTGCTGTCCTGTGTGGCCGAGCAGCACCACGATGCCGATGGGCTGACCTGGCCGATCACGGTGGCGCCGTTCCAGGTGCACCTGGTGCTGCTGGTCGGCAAGAGCGGGGCCGCGGCGGGTGGCACTGAGACGACTGAATTGGCCAACCGGTTGTATGCTGAATTACAGGCGGCTGGCGTGGAGGTGCTGTACGATGACCGGGCGGAGAGCCCGGGGGTGAAGTTCAAGGACGCCGATCTGATCGGCCTGCCACTGCGCTTGACGGTGAGCGAGCGGGCGCTGCAGGCGGGAGGTGTGGAGTTCAAGCGGCGCGACCAGGGCGAGCGGCGGGTGCTGCCGTTGGAGACGGTCGTGACGCAGGTGAAAGAAGAGATGGCGGCCTTGCAGGCTGAGATCACACAGACGCTGTTCGAGGAGCGTATGGATTAGGCCGGCGGGCGGTCCTGGCTTTCAGGGCTGACGCAGGAGATCGATTACGGCGTAATAGGCGGGCTTGGGGCGCCCCTGTTCATCGAAGAGCAGGGGCGCGTCGGCATACCCTGTGTACCAGGGGATCCAGGAATAGCGGTCGGTCAGTCCCCAGGTGGTGAAGACGTTGCAGTTGGGGGCCGCCAGGCAGGTCGACAAGATCTGACGATAGATCTCGGCCTGGGTTTCAAGCCTGGTAGATGTGCCCTGTGGGCTGTATTGCAGGCGCACATCTAATTCGGTGATGTGAGCCTGCAAGCCGAGATCGGCCAGACGCTGCATGTTGGCTGCCAGGTCATCCGGCAGGGGCGGGCCGTACAACCAGATGTGCAACTGCATGCCGATGGCGTGGATGGGGATGCCCATCTGAAGCAGGCCCTGCGCCAAGGAGTAGATGGCCTGCGATTTGACATTCAAGCCTTCGCCAGCGTTGTCGTTGTAGACCAGCAGAGGAGCCGGGTCGGCTTCGTGGGCCCAATGGAAGGCCATAGCGAGATACTCGGGGCCGATTTTACGCATCCACAGGTTTTCACGCAGGGAGCCATCGTCTTCGAAGGCCTCGTTGACCACGTGCCAGGCGAAGATGTGACCACGGTAGTGGCTGACGATAGTCTTGACGTGGGTGCAGAGCAGGTGGATCCACTCCTCACGGGTGTGCTCGGCCTGGGTGAGCCAGTCCGGGTAGTTGTATTCCCAGACCAGGGAGTTGCCGATAACAGCCATGTGGTTGGCTTCGGCAAAGGCCACCACTGTGTCGGCGTAGGTGAAATCGAAAACGTCCGGCTGGGGGTGGATGAAATCCCAGCGCGTTTCCATCTCGGGCGTGAGGATGTTGAACTCACGGGCGAGCAGAGCGGCGTAATCCGGGTCTTCCAGGTAGTTTACGTGCAGGGTAGAGCCGATCCACAGTCCACGGGCGTGGGCCAGGTCGCGCAAGGCAGGAGGGGTGGTGAAGGGCAGGGGAGTCAGGCGGGGCAAGGGGCGGGCCGGGGGGACGTAAAGCGGCAAATCGAGCGGCTCGCAGGTGGGGATGTACACGCCGGGCTGGAGGGCAGGGCGGGTGGGGAAGGCGCTGGGCGTGGCGAAAAGGGGAAGCGGAGTTGGATAGCGGGTGGGGGTGGGCGTCGGGGCGGGCGTGGGTGTAGGGGCCGGGGCGAGAACGGCGCAGGCAGGCAGGCAGACCACCAGACACAACACCAAGAAAGTGTGGGCTTTGTGCATGCCGCCAATTGTACACCGAGTCGGGCGGGCGATGAGCGGTGAACCCCGGGCAGCCGGTGAGGATATTTTTCGGTTAGAATGGGTACAGAAAGGCGCCTCGCAAGGAGGTTGCCAGTATTGGTAAACTGGCAAATGCAACTTTTTGTTCAATGGACTGTATTACCTGATAGATGGGCCAACCATCCGACTACGAACTGGCGTTGAGTGTGCGGCACGGCGAAGTGCAGGCATTCGGGGAACTGGTGCAGCGTTACCAGGTCTCGGTTTTCAACGTGTGCTATCGCCTGGCAGGCGAACGCCAGGAGGCAGAGGATCTGGCCCAGGAGGCTTTCTTGCGGGCTTACCAGCGCTTCAACCTGTACGATATTTCACGCCCCTTCGGACCGTGGGTGCGCAAGCTGGCTGCCAACCTGTGCCTGAACCGTTTGCAGGTCAGGCAGGGTGGCTACGCTCAGCAGGTCTGGCTGGATGATGAGCGAGACGAGCCGGTGGAGACCAGGAGCGGGAACCCGGAAGAGGCCCAAGAACAGGCCGAACAGGCGCAGGTGGTGCGCCAGGCGCTGCATGACTTACCGACGCACTACCGGGCGGTGATCGAATTGAGGCACTTTCACGACCTGAGCTACGCCGAGATCGCCGAGCAACTGGAGATCCCGGTGAGCGATGTCAAGAGCCATTTATTTCGCGCCCGCCGTTTGCTGGCGGACAAGCTGAGGGCCTATGCATAATCTGATTCACCCCAGTGAGGAAATGCTCAACGAATACCTGGACGATGTGATGGAAGCCGGGCAGCGCGCCGAATTGGAAGCGCACCTGGCCGGGTGCAGTGCGTGCGCGGCACGCCTGGAGGAGCTGAACGAGGTGTTCGTGGCGCTGCAGAATTTACCCGAGCTGTCCCTGGGGCGCGACCTGGCGCCAAGCATCCTGGCGCGCGTGCCGCGCGGCTGGCAGCGACGACACCGGGCGGAGACGCCGGCTGCCCTGGGTTGGCTCTTTGGTTTGCAGATCGTTCTAGCGGTAGCCTTGCTGCTAGCAAGCTGGTCGCTGGTGGCCCAGGAGGCGCTGGCGTGGGAACTGCCCGAACTGGACGAGCAGGCCTGGGCCAAGGTGGAGCAGGTGGTGCAGGGTTGGGCGGAGGAAGGGCAAATTGCCTGGCAATCTGTGCTGGATTGGCCGAGCAGCTGGCAGTCTGACTGGAAGTCTACCTGGCAATCGACACAACTGGCTGTCGAGCAGGGCACGGCTGCCTGGCAGCAGTGGACAGTCCAGGCGGAAAGCTGGCAGTTGCCGCAGATCGACCTGGTGACGCTGCTGATGGCAGCGATTTTGGCGTGGATGGCAGCCAATGGCTGGCTGCTACAATCTAATCGCCTGGGAGACTCTCTCGGGCGCAACTCACTTTTCCATCGACGGAGGAAATCATGAACCAAGTTGTGATGATCATCGCAGCGGCTGCGGGGCTGGCGGTTTGCCTGACGGCTTTCTTTGCGATCCTGAACATTTTCTTCCCGCGGCGCATCGAGCGCACGCGACGGATGGCCGAAGAACTGCCCGGCCGTTCTTTTGCCATCGGGCTGGTGAACTGCATTTTCTTTGCCATCCTGTTGGCGGTCTTCATGGCGCTGGGCAGAGGCTTGCGCGGCGACGCCATGGGCTTGTTGGGCTTGATCGTGTTGATCCCCTTCGCTATCGGGGCGATCTTCGGCGTGGCCGGGCTGGTTGAACTGGTGGGGGCGCGGCTGGCAGCACAGGAGGGCGGTCTGAAGCGCACTGCCTGGGGGGCGGCGGGGCTGGAGCTGGCCTGCGCCCTGCCGTTCGTGGGCTGGTTCGGGCTAGCGCCCTTCGTGCTGGTGCTGGGTGTGGGGGCGTTCATCACGGGTCTGTTCTACCGCGAGCCAAAGGCAGTGGAAGACGTGGAAGCGCTGCCAGTTCCGGAAGTCTGAAGCGGAAAGAATCATCGCGCGCCCGCCTTCGATTCAAAGCGGGCGCACAGTGTTTAACCTGGCAATTGGCTGCTACAGCTATCCTGATGGAGCGCCAGGGGCAGGTTGTCGCGTTATTGATGAGATTTCAGGCGGTCTCCGGGACCCTCGTAGTTGACAGTTTTTACTTTTCAACACGGAGATCACAGAGTAAACACGGAGACCACTGAGTCTTTTTCAGAATCATACGCGAAACTTAAAGAACTGACAAGATGATTGAACGGAGTTGCGGTATACTGGAAGCCAACCAACAGATCGAATTACTCTGCCGGAGGGCTTACCATGCTGCGTTTATCCCCAATTACTGATGATGATTACAAGGCATATTTGTCGGAGGCGGTGCCGGACTACGCCCATGAGCAGGTACAGGCGGGCTACTGGCACGCGGATGAATCTATGCAACGGGCGCGCCAGCAATTCCAGCAGCTTTTGCCGGAAGGGCTGAATACGGCGGATATGCACCTGTTTTCGCTGATCGATGATGCGCTGGGGGTCAAGGTGGGGATGATCTGGTTTGGGATGAGCCGCAAACGAGCGCTACCGAAGGCTTTCATTTACGATTTCATCGTGTTCAAGCCTTACCGGCGGCGGGGCTATGCCAGCCAGGCATTGGATTGCCTGACCGAGATGGCGGCTGAACTGGGGGCGCGCAAGCTGGAACTGCACGTTTTCGCCCATAACGAGGCGGCCCGGGCGCTGTATGAGAAGTCGGGTTTCCGGATTTCCAGTTATTACATGGTGAAAGAGGTGGGAGGAAGATAGAGGGCTCGAATTGCAAAGCTCCCAGAATTGTTGAAACTCCGGTGGCTGAGGGGGTGTGTAGGGAGGCGTGGGTGGCTGTGCTCCTGGATTGATTTCGCAATGCTAATCGACCTGGATGAGTAGCTGGGTGGATTTATCACCGGCGGGTTCTGGTATCCGGAGATCGTTCCTGGCAACAACTCTTCGCGATATAATATCCCTGGCTGCCACAACGCCCTCAATTTCCTATTTTACGGTTCCCTATCTGCTCATATGGCTTTGAATCCCGGAGACATGCTGCACAATCGCTACCGCATCGTCAAGCTGCTTGGGCAAGGCGGTTTCGGGGCGGTGTATCGCGCCTGGGACACCAATCTGAACGGGCCGTGTGCGGTGAAGGAGAACTTCGACACTTCGCCGGCGGCGCAGGCGCAGTTTGCTCGCGAGGCTTCACTGCTGTTCAACCTGCGCCATCCCAACCTGCCGCGGGTGTTCGATTCATTCACGGTGACAGGGCAGGGGCAGTATTTGGTAATGGATTACATCGAGGGGGAAGACCTGGCGCATTTGTTGGAGCGCACGGGAGCGCCGCTGGACGAAGAGCAGGCGCTGGCGTGGATTGGGCAAGTATGCACGGCGTTGAGCTATTTACATGCGCAGAACCCGGCGGTGATCCATCGCGATCTGAAGCCAGCCAACATTCGCATCACGCCGCAAGGGCAGGCGATGCTGGTAGACTTCGGCATCGCCAAAGTGTACGATCCGACTTTGAAGACGACAGTGGGGGCGCGGGCGGTGACGCCGGGGTATTCGCCGCCGGAGCAGTATGGACTGGGGAAGACCGACGCGCAGAGCGATGTGTACGCCCTGGGGGCGACGCTGTACACGCTGCTGACCTGCCGGGAGCCGCCCGCCAGCGTGGACATTGTCTCAGGATCGGCTCTGCCGCCGGAGGCGGCGCAGAAGGTGAACCCGACGGTTTCGGTGGGAGTAAGCGCGGCGCTGGAGAAGGCCATGCGCCTCAACCGGGCGGAGCGCTACGGCAGTGTGGCGGAATTCCTGGATGCGCTGAAGGCGGGGCAGCCTCCACAAAGGAGAAGGAGGATTCACAGAGGGGGGACGCAAGTTGTGGGATATGCAGGACCGGCGAGTTTAGCCAGGCAGACACAGAACATCCCTTGGAAGTGGGTGTTGCTGGGATTGATGGTTGTTGCGCTGGGAGTGGCTTTGTTTTCTATTCTGCCTGGAAGAATCGGCGGCGAGGAAAGCCTGGCAACGCAGATGGCGCTGGAGGCGACGATGACGGCCCGGAGACGGGAAACCAAACTGCCTGTGATGACGGAGACGCCGCCACCGGCGACATGGGCAGAGCCGACGCAAACCCTGTCACCCACTTCAGCCATACCAGACAGTATGGCTTTGATCCCAGCAGGGGAGTTCCAGATGGGCAGCGAAAGCGGTGACAGCGATGAGAGACCGGTGCACGCGGTGTACCTGGATGCATATTACATCGATCACTACGAAGTGACAAACGCCCGTTATGCTGAGTGTGTGGAAGTTGGTGAGTGTGATCCGCCAACTTCGAGAGCATCGAACACGCGTAGCAGTTATTATGGCAGTCCGGAATATGCGGACTACCCGGTAATCTACGTGAGCTGGGAGATGGCGGATGCTTATTGCCAGTGGCGTGAAGCACGGCTGCCAACGGAGGCGGAGTGGGAGAAAGCCGCGCGTGGTGGATTGGAGGGCAAACAATATCCGTGGGGAGACGATTTCGATGGCAGTCTCGCAAACTTTTGCGATAAGAATTGCTCATTGGGATGGGCAGACAAAAATTACGATGATGGATACGAAGACACTGCTCCGGCAGGCAGTTATGCTCCTAATGGTTATGGTTTGTACGATATGGCTGGTAATGTGTGGGAGTGGGTCCAGGATTGGTATTCGAGCACTTTTTACAGTAATATGGTGTATGACAATCCGGTTGGTCCCGACTCGAGCCAGTATCGTGTGCTGCGGGGGGGTTCATGGAGTTTCAATGTGAGCGACTTGCGCTCTACTCGCCGATATTTAGGCAAAGCTGATTCCGGCTTCGATAGCAGGGGCTTTCGCTGTGCCCGCCCGGCGGATTTGTCGAAGGCGCCCATGCGAACAGGGGAACCAGCGGACGTTGAAGCAACAGTGAGCGCGTCTCTGCCTACGTCTACCCCTACCCCTACCCCTACCCCTACTCCTACATCGGCTGCTCCGGAGGGGATGGCTTTGATCCCGACAGGTGAGTTCCAGATGGGCAGCGAGAGCGGTGAGAGCAATGAACGCCCGGTGCATACGGTGTTCCTGGATGCCTATTTTATCGATAAATACGAGGTGACGAACGCTCGTTATGCCGAGTGTGTGAAGGCCAGAGTCTGTGACCCGCCCGTGGATAGTCAATCTTACTTGCGTAAGCGTTATTATGGTAACCCGGAGTTCAATGATTACCCTGTGACCGAGGTGAACTGGGGGATGGCGAAAACATTCTGTGAATGGCGCGGTGGAAGGCTGCCAACGGAAGCGGAATGGGAGAAAGCAGCGCGCGGCAGGTTGGAGGGTAAACTGTACCCGTGGGGCGATGAAGCCCCGGTGTGCCAGATGGGGATACCCAATGGCGCCAAGTTCGATGATGACGCCAGTTGTAATGACACCGATACCGAGGCAGTGGGCAGTTATGCCCCTAATGGCTATGGGCTGTACGATATGGCTGGCAACGTGTGGGAGTGGGTGCAGGATTGGTATTCGAGCGCTTTCTTCGGCAGCTCACCCGCATATAACCCTTTCGGTCCAGATACGGGGCAGTATCGTGTGCTGCGCGGAGGCAGCTGGAGCGCGAAGTTGGATCGCTTGCGTGTGGCTACTCGTAATTATTACGATCCCGGGGCTCGTGATGATTTCATCGGGTTCCGTTGCCTGATGGCGCCAGAAGAGTAAATTGCCGGGATCCTGGCGGATGGACGGAGGGGGCAATGGATGGCTGTAAACAGATTATGAGAACGGATTGAACGGATCGGGGAAGCGCAACTGGCCAGGAATGCAATTTCTGGCCTGATACGTAAAACATGCTAGAAGCGCGTTCAGGGGGTATGGGTTGGGTGAGGGCGCTTGGGGTAGCCGGCTGGGATTTCGGATCTCGGCCGCTGGCTTAGGATCAGGCCAAGTTTGAATCTTAGCGTTGTTCGTGAAGAATTGCGGCGATGCGCTCGGCGGTGTGGCCGTCCCATAGGGCGGGGATGCGGGCGGAGGAGCGCGGGGCGGCGCGGGCCTGGGCGACGGCGTCGAGGATGGCCTGGCGTTGGCTGGCGACCAGGCGGTTGCCGCTCGCCAGGGTGACGGGGCGCTCGGTGGAGGGGCGGGCGGTGAGGCAGGGCACGCCCAGGTAGGTGGTTTCTTCCTGGATGCCGCCGGAATCGGTGAGGACCAGGCCGGCGGCCTGGGTGAGGGCCAGAAAGTCCAGGTAGCCGAGCGGCTCGAGGAAACGCACGCCGGGGGCGCTGAGGCCGAAGTGCTGCATGCGCTCACGGGTGCGGGGGTGGACGGGGAAGATGATGGGAAGCTGCTGGCTGAGGTTTTGCAGGGCGGAGAGGATTTCGCCCAACGGGCCGGGCTGGTCGACATTGGCGGGGCGGTGCAGGGTGACGAGCAAATAGCCGCCGGGCGGCAGGCCCAGCTCGGTGAGGATGGGGCGGGCCTGGGCCCTGGGCAGCAGGCGCACCAGGGTATCGATCATGACGTTGCCGACGAAGTGGATCTTCTCGGCGGGGATGCCCTCGCGGCGCAGGTTGGCGTTGCCGTCGGGGGAGGGGGTGAAGAGCAGGTCGGCGATCTGGTCGGTGAGCAGGCGGTTGATCTCTTCGGGCATGGTACGGTCGCCGGAGCGCAGGCCGGCTTCGACGTGGGCGACGGGCACGCCCAGCTTGGCGCAGACCAGGGCGCAGGCCAGGGTGGAATTGACGTCGCCGACGACGATGACCCAGTTGGGCTGATGCTTGAGCAGGACGGGCTCGAAGGCGAGCAGGATGGCGGCGGTTTGAACGGCGTGGCTGCCGGAGCCGACGCCGAGGTACTCGTCGGGGTCGGGCATGTCGAGCTCTTCGAAGAAGACGCGCGACATCTGGTGGTCGTAGTGCTGGCCGGTGTGGACGAGGATGTGCCCGGGGGCAGGATCGAGGCGGTTGAAGGCGGCAATGAGCGGGGCGACTTTGACAAAGTTGGGGCGCGCCCCGGCGATGGTCATGAGTTTCAAGGGAGGTGCTCCTATGGAAGGGTACACGGATGACACGGATAGCACGAATTTTTTGATGAGGGTATGCGGCCGTGGTGGGGTTATTTTAATCGAGGATGAAGAGAATTGGACACGGATCGCGTGGATGAACACGGATTTTTGAGGAGGAACCAACCACTAAGAGCCGGAGAATGACTGCGCGATCTCAATAGTGGCGTTTCAGGCAGTCTCCGGGAGTCTGGCAGACTCCCGGAGACTGGAAGGCGGGGTTAGCGCTGGGAGATTTTGCGCCAGTAGGCGCGGTCTTTCTGGTCGTCGGCGTCGAGCAGGGCGGGGTGCACGTCGGGCAGCAGGCGGTGGCCGTGGGAGGTCCACAGGTCAGCGGCCAGGCGGCGAGGGTGGCAGCGCAGGCCCTGGCGAGTGAAGTATTCGCAGACACGGGTGACGTCGCGCTCGAAGATGCGGAAGGCGCTGCTGTTGGTGTTGGGATCGATGGCCTGGGGAAAGTCGATCAGGCTGATCTCGCCCTCCCAATAGAGGATGTTGTAGGCCGACAGGTCGCCGTGGATGCGGTTGTTTGCCAGCATGATCTCGATATTGCGCAGAACGCGGGCGTAAAGCTGCTTGGCTTCAATGGGGTCGAGATCGATGCTGTTGAGGGTGGGTGCGGGGGCGTCTTCGTCGCCGATGAAGCCCATCAGGATGGCGTTGTGTCCGCTGGCCAGAGGCACGGGCACGTCGACGCCGGCGGCGTGCAGCAGGCGCAGGGTCTGCATTTCATGCTCGATCCAGGAGGTGTGCATCAAGCCCTGGCCGAAAGTGGTGCGCTTGGAGATGGCGCGCTGCATACGGTCGTCGATGATCTCGCGGCCGTCTTCGTCCAGGTTGGCGCGGCCTTCACGATACATGTGATCGTTGCGCAGGTTGCGGAACTGGCGCGGCCGGTAAACTTTGGCGGCCAGGTAGGGCTGGTCCAGGCCTTTGACGGAGGGATTAGCCAGGCACTGGTAGACGTGGGCTTCTTTGCCGCCTTTGACCAGGCTCAGAACATCGTTCAGCCAGTGCTCCTGGTAGAAGGGCCCGAGCGAGTCGACGATCCACTGGCGCTCGTGGCGCGAGGCGTGGTAGGTGAAGTCGAAGCTATCTTGCTCGTCGCCCTGGTCGGCCAGTTGGGGGGGCGCCTCCCGAGCTTTGCGCGGCGGCTTGCGTTTGCCGGTATGCTCAGGAGGGGGCATGTTGCGGATGTGCAGGGCGAGCTCAGCTTCGTCCAGGTCGTCTTGGGTTAGCAAGTTCGGTTTGGTCATACAGGGTTCCTCTGGGTAAAGCCGTTGGTGAGCGAAAAGGGGGAAAGGTCCCGAATGAAGTGAAACGGGCCGCGGCGGGCATGCGGGCGCACGGCGCAGCATAGCGCAGCGGGCGGAGTACAGATTGGGTTGTGCGTGAGTCGGTCAGTGTCCATCTTTCTCGAGTCTGGTGAATTCAAAACAAAATCGCCACGGTTTGGAAGAACACCTGTGGCGATCTGGGGGCGGATGGCAGGTGGCGCCTGATCGTTGTCAGGCGTGCACCTGGCACGCGCATCCTGGGAAAGAATCAAAAGGCCACAGGGCTGGAGCGCGCCTGTGGCCGTAAACTAACGGTCAGGAGGGGGCTAGGATCGTCCGCCCGGAGGCGCGCTCAAATTATTCGATTGGGAAGTATGCAGTTGACCTGACATAGATCGTACGCCTCCTTTCGGGTTAAGATATGGTTAAGACCAACGGAGCAGAGTTTACCATTGAATCATTCCAGAGTCAAGTATTTGATCGTTCAGGCGATGACCTGCTGGATGAAGTCGCTGAGTTTGCCCCGATCGTAGATTTCATAGTAGGGTGGGGCCAGGCTGCTGCGACCCCATTTGACCAGGCGGATTTCATCGTCCTCGATTTCCAGGGCGGTGAGGCCATCGGAGTAGATGCCGCAGCCGGTGTTGAAGTAGCAGGGCAGGGGCTGCCCGGAAGGCTCGGTGGGCTCGATCAGGCGGCCCTTGTCTCTTTCGTCGGCGATGCGGCGCTGCAACTGGCTGATTTGCTCCAGGTTTTCGACGCGCTTGCGCTTGGAAGTTTTGCTCAAGGAGTTCTCGGCTTTCAACTGGGCGACCTGGGTTTCGAGCTTCTCGCCGTAGGAATGGGAGGCAAAAATGGCGCGGTGCGAGTGGCCGCAGACGAGCAGGACTTTGCTGGCTTTGGCCCACTGGTAGAGGGTGCGCTCGTAGTCGCGGGCGATGGGTGATTTGGTGGAGGCAGTGGGGGAGTACAGGCCGACGGCTCTGGCGTAAGGCTCGATGCCGCGGAACAGACGGGCGGCGAAGCGCGAGAACCAGGCGTATTTGTCCGAGTCGAGGGTGCCCTGGTGGCCGTGCACCAGCAGGATGCGACTGGCTCCGGAGGCGTCTTTGAGCTTGATGGCTGGCGGGGCGAAGTGGTTGCGCGCCTGGCCAGCCGGGCTGCGGGTAGGGTCGACCAGGCCGGCCCACTCGTGGTCGTGGTTGCCGAAGATGCGCCACAGGCGGGCCTCGCCGAAGGCGCGCATGCGAGCGTAGATGGATTCATCGTAGCGGGCCTGAATAGCGGGCAGGTCGAACTGCCAGAACTCTTCGATGTCGCCGAGCAGGAGCAGCGTGTAGGCGCGGGCCAGGTAGTGGTCCAGAGCGCGCTCCAGGGCGGCGAGGTTGTCCCAAAAATCGTCCGCCTCGCCGCCGTCACCGAGGTGCAGGTCGCTAATCAGGGCAAATTTGTGAGCGCCCAGGTCGAGGGTGGGGATGGATGGGTCCTGCCAAAGGGCAGAAAGCTGATCCCAGGCGTCTTTTTTATCCAGAAACATGGCGGTTCAGTTCCTGTTGGGCGAAACGATCATTGATCAGGATGCAGCCGCGGTTGCCGGGGGCGCGCAAGAAGCCACGGTGGTTTGGGTCGCCGCCGGTGGCCTGCTGGCAGGTCCAGCACCAGCGGGCGGCCTGGGTGTACCAGGCGACCTCGGCCTCCTGGCGAATCTCTGCACAAATTTGCTGCGCTATTTCCAATGGAATGGTGGGGACGGTGGTTTGATCGGGCACGTTCATTTTGGGTCTCCTGTATCAAACGTAGGTCTCCTGGAGATTTATGCAACCTGGGGGCTGGCGATGAAAGATTGTTTAGCCAAGCTCCTGGAGATGCGTGCTTAATTTGATGATACCACCTCTGCAAGCAAAGTCAACAACTGGTCGGCGATCTGGTCTGGCGAGCCTTCGATGAAGATGCGCTTGCGCAGGTCAAGGGGGGCGGCGGCTAACTCGCTGACCCAGGTGGGGGAGCCGGTCAGGCCGATGAAGTTCGGGTCGGCGGAAAGGTCGGCAGCATTCCAGATGGTCACCTGGGCGGGCTGGAGCGACCAGTTCTTGATGCGGAAGTCGATGAAGCGCGGTTCGTTGGCAGCGGTCTTGACGGAGATCAGGCAGGGGCTGCCGGGCTGGAAGGGCGCTTCCAGGATTTCGTAGCCGCCCTTGATCTCGCGGCGGCCGCGCGCCTGGCGGCGCGCCAGATCGAGATCCAGACGGGTGAGCAGGGTGAGCTGGGGGATGTCCAGCCATTCTGCCAGGCCGGCGGGCACCTGGCCGGTAGCGCCATCAGAGGATTCTTCGCCGCAGAATATGAGCGAAGGCGGGTGTGGGGCGAATTGACCCAATTTGTGGATGGCCTGAGCGAGGGTGTAGGTGGTAGCCAGCGTGTCGGCGCCGCCGAAGGCGGGGTCGGAGAGCAGGTAGATGTGGTCGCAGCCCAGGGAGAGGGCGATGCGCAAGCCGGGCTCGAAGTTAGGCGGGCCCATCGACAGGATGCTGACCTGCCCGCCGTAGCGGTCTTTGACGTCCAGGGCTATCTCCAGGGCGTTCATGTCGGGGGGATTGATCTCCAGGCGGGCATCCGAGCGCTCCAGCAGGCGAGTCTCGGGGTCGACGCGGATCTCCTCGGGCTTGGGGACAACCTTGACGCAAACAACGCTGTGCAAGGTGTTCTCTGGGTGGCGCGGCTCAGGCTGTGGCATGGGCTACCTCCGGGCGTTCGCTTTGCGGGCTGTCGCCCACTTGCTCTAAGGCGGCAATCCAGGCGGGGAGCACCTGGTGGACATCGCCAACGATGCAGTAATCAGCGTAATCGAAGATGGGAGCGCTGGGGTCGGTGTTGATGGCGACGACGATCTCGGCTTTTTCGATGCCGACAACGAAGTGGAAGGCGCCGCTGATGCCGCAGCAGATGGCAACCTTGGGGCGGCAGACCACGCCGGTCTGCCCGATCTGGCGCTCGCGCTCGATGTAGCCCTCGTCCACGGGCGGGCGCGTGGCGCCGACGTCGCCGCCGAGCAGGCCAGCCAGGCGGCGAAGCAGGTCGAAATCGCCCTCGACGCCGCGCCCGCCAGCGACCAGCACGGGAGTTTTGCGCAGGTCAACTTGCTCGCCCACCTGGCGCTCGACCAGGCGGGTGCGGATCAACTCGGGGGAGAGCTCCACGGGCAGGCGCACCAGGTCGCCGCGGCGGGTGGGGTCGGGCGGGAGGGGGGTGAAAACGCCGGGACGGACGGTGGCCATCTGGGGGCGGAAAGCGCCCATCTGGATGATGGCCAGCACGCCGCCGCCGAAGCCGGAAACTTCGCTGGCGAGCAGGCCGGTGTCGGGGTCCATGCGCAGGTCGGTGCAGTCGGCGTTCAGGCCGGTGCGCAGGCGCACGGCCAGGCGGCCGGCCAGGTCGCGCCCGTTGGGGGTGACGCCCAGCAGGAAGACGCTGGGTTTGGCCTGCATGAGGGCCTGGAAAACCACCCGGGCGTAGGCGTCGATGCTAAATTGTTCTAACAGGGGATGTTCGGCCAGCCAGACCTGTTCAGCGCCGTAAGCGAAGGCCAGCGGGACGAGGTGTTCGACCTGATGGCCGAGGAGCAGAGCGGCCAGGCCCCAGCCCATTTGGCCGGCAAGCTGGCTGCCCTTGGCGAGCATTTCCAGCGAGACGTCCTCCAGGACGCCGCCGTCTTGTTCTAGGTAGACCCAGATGGCTTTGGATTCTTGGTCAATTCCGTATAAGGATTCGAGCATGTTTTGCTCCGGGTGAGTGCGGGTTATGCCGGGGGCGCACACCGTGCGCCCCTACGGGTGTGGGTCGTGGTTGATGGCCGGGTCAGGGCATACACCGTGCGCCCCTACGAGGTGTGGGTCGTGGTTTGATGCCAGGGCCATAGAAGCGATTTCGGCAACGTCGAGAACGGCGAGGTGTTCCAGTTTGGCGAGCTTGGCGCTGTCTTCCAGGCAGACGATGCAGAAGGGGCAGGCGGTGACCAGGAGGGGGGCGGTCTGGGCGGCCTCGCTGACGCGCAGGTCAGAGAAGCGCTCGCCGGGGGCGGTCTCGAGCCACATGCGCCCGCCGCCGCCTCCGCAGCACAGGCCGTCCACCTGCGAATGCGGCATCTCAACCAGCTCCAGGCCGGGGATAGCGGAAAGCACCTGGCGGGGGGCGGCGTATTCCTGGTTGTGGCGGCCCAGGTAGCAGGGATCCTGGAAGGTGACGCGCCGGGCGGGCTGCGAGGCGGGGAACTTCAGGCGGCCCTGCTCCAGCAATTGGGCCAGGTACTGGGTGTAATGCAGGGCAGTGAAGGCCGGCTGGCCGTCCGGGCTGGGGTAATGGTTCTTGAAGACATCGTAGCAATGCGGCGAGACGGTCACCAGGCAGGTGACGCCTTTACCCTGCAAGCGTTGGGTGGTGGCCTGGGCGATCTCCTGGAAGTAGGGCTTGTGACCGACGCTGAGGGCGGCCTCGCCGCAGCAGGGCTCGTCGTCGCCCAGGTAGCCGAAGGAGACCCCGGCAGTGTGCAAAACCCGGGCCAGGGCGCGGGCGATCTGCTGCGCCCGGCGGTCATAGGAGGCGGTGCAGCCGACGTAGAGCAGGATTTCGTGAACCTGGGGATCGAAGGCGGGCAGCTTCCCGGGCAGGTCCAGATTTTTGGCCCAGGCGGAGCGCTGGGTGGGCGGCTGCGACCAAGGGTTGTCGTTCCAAAAGATCGACCAGAGCAGGGAGGGCAGGCCGGGCTCGACGGCGCGGCGCTCCCAGGCGATGGCGCGCAGGCCACGGAAGACGTCGGCGATGTGCACGCCGCGCGGGCAGTAGGGCTCGCACTGGGCGCAGGTGGTGCACAACCACAGGCTTTCATCGCCATTGCATAGGCCAAGCTGAGCCTGGCGCATGAGGGTGCGCACGGAAAGCGGCTGGTCGCGCACCAGGCCCCAGGGACAGGCGGCGGTGCAGACGCCGCACTGGTAGCACAGGGCCGCTGCGCCGTCGGTCAACTGGATCAATTCTTCCCAGGTATCATCATCGAGTAGCGTGTATTCTGCTTCGGGCATGGGGTTCCTCGCAGGGAGTCAGGGGGTACGCTCGGGCACGCCCACCGGTTGGGCGTTGTGGGCACGGATGACGGCGTCCATCTCGGTGATCTTCTCGGCAAACTCTTTGCCTTCGGCGGCGGAGATCCAGCGCAACTGCAGGCGCTCGGGGGCGATGCCCTGGCGCTCGAACTTGCGCTGCCAGTGCTGAAAGCGCTTCCAGGTGAGGCGGTTGGCGTAGTTGTAGTGGCAATCGGAGCCGGTCTCGGTCAGGCGGCAGCCGGTGATGAGCACGGCTCCGGCGCCCTTTTCGAAAGCGCGGGCGACGAAGGACTCTTCGAAGCGAGCGGAGCACATGGTGCGGATGACGCGCGCCGAGGCGGGGTACTGGCGCTTTTCGATGCCGGCCAGGTCGGCTCCGGCGTAGGAGCACCAGTTGCAGGTGAAGACCAGGCATTTCTCCTGCGGGTCGTTGGCCAGGGCAGCGTCCACCTGGGCCAGGATTTGCTCGCGGGTGAAATAGGGCATCTCGATAGCGTCGAAATTGCACTCGGCGGCGCAGGTGCCGCAGCCCATGCAGGCGGCTTCCAGGATTTTCACAATGCCGCCTTTGCCAGCCGGGCCGATCTGCTGGATGGCGCTGAAGGGGCAGACTTTGACGCAGCGCATGCAGCCTTTGCACAGGTCGGGGATGAGCCTGGCAGTGAGGGGCTCTTTTTCGATGACGTCGCGAGCGAGGAGGGCGCCGGCCTTGCCGGCAACCGCCAGGGCCTGGGCGATCGATTCGCGCACATCCTTAGCGCCCTGGCTGGCGCCAGCCAGGAAGACGCCCTCCACAGCGGTCTGGACGGGGCCCAGCTTGGGATGCAGTTCCATGAGGAAGCCGTCTTCGCTGTGGGCCAGCTTCAATTGATCGGAGATGTTCTCCTGTCCAGGGGTCAGGCCGACGACGAGCACCAGCAGGTCAGTGGGGACGCGCACGGTTGTGCCCAGCAGGTGATCGTAGAGTTCAAGGTATGGTGGCGATTCGCCGGGTTGGCTGGTGTGCAGACGGATGGCTTCCTGGGGCGGGCGCTCCGAATCGTAGCGGAAGAACTGCACACCGGCGCGCATGGCCTGCTCGTAAAGCTCCTCCGCCTGGCGGCTGTAGGTGCGGATCTCTTTGCACAGCAGGCGCACTTTCTTGCCCATCTGGCGCAGGCGCAGAGCCTGGGCGATCATGGAGGTGCAGCAGTAGCGCGAGCAGCCCATCTGCCCCTGGCGCGAGCCGACGCAGGTGATGAAGGTGACGCGTTCGGCGTCGGGGACTTCGCCGCGGGCCAGCAGGGATTCCAATTCCAGGTTGGTGATGACCGGCGGCGCTTGCCGTGGGTCCTGCCCATAACCGAACTCGACCGGCTGGTAAGGGAGCGAGCCGGTGGCGACAACCACGGCACCGACTTGCAGGTCGGCGGCACGGACGTCAGCGGAACTCCCATCGACAGGGCCGAGGTGAGCGTGGAAATTGCCCACCACGCCGGAGATGGTTTCGATGGCGGTGTTCAGGTGAACGTGAATGTGGCACTTCTTCACCTGGCGGATCTTGGTCTCGAGCAACTGGCGGGCGGCGATATCGGCCGGGGCGACCCGGTCGAGCTGGTTGAGCAGGCCGCCCAACTGGGCTTCTTTTTCCACCAGATGGGTGGGGATGCCCTGGCTGGCGAGAGCCACGGCGGCGGTCATACCGGCGATGCCGCCGCCGATCACCAGGGCGCGGCGGGTGAGAGGCAGGTGGGAGGTCTGCAAAGGTACCAGGAGGCGAGCTTTCTCGACTGCCATCCAGACCATGTCCATGGCTTTGAGGGTGGCGGCCTGGCGGTCATGCTTGTGCACCCAGGAGTCCATGTTGCGGATGTTGGACATCTCCAGCAGGTAGGGGTTGAGGCCGGAGCGCTGCAAGACGCCGCGGAAGATGGATTCGTGCGTCTTGGGGGAGCAGGCGGCGACCACGACGCGGGTGATGCCGTGCTCGCGGATGGCGGCTTCGATTTCCTGCTGGGTGTTGCCAGCGCAGGAGAACATCTGGTTGGAGGCGTAGACCACGCCGGGCAGGGTGCGGGCGTATTCGACGACCTGGTGGACATCGACGACCCCGGCGATATTGCTGCCGCAGTGGCAGACGAAGACGCCGATGCGGGGCGTTTCGATGCCGGGCATGGGCTCGACCTCGGGCGGCTCGGGCCAATAGCGCCCGGTGAGGTGGCTGAGGGCCAGGGCAGCCGCGCCGCTGCCCTCCGAGACGCTGTCGGGGATGTCCTTGGGGCCGGAGGCGCAGCCAGCGGCGTAGATGCCGGGGCGGGTGGTGGCTACCAGGCCGCCCTGGGTCTCCAGGGAGCGGATGAAGCCATCCTGATCGAGGTCGATGCCCAGGCTGCCGGCCAGGTCGACCAGGCCGTGGGGCGGGGTGACGGCGTTGGCCAGAACGACCATGTCGTAGTCGCTTTCGATGCGCTGGGCGGCTTCGGTGTCTTCGTACAGGACGCGGATGCGGCCCCAGCCGTTGGAGGTCTCTGAGGGAGAGCCGCCGGGCTGGATGCGGGAGGGCCGGCCGCGGATGAAGCGAGCGCCTTCGGCCTGGGTGCGCTGCCAGAAGCCATCGAAGCCTTTGCCGTAGGCGCGCACGTCCATGTAGAGCACATCCACGTTGTGGACGCCGTGATCGAGGGCCTGATAGGCGTGTTTGATCGAATACATGCAGCAGAAGCGCGAGCAGTATGGAAAGTGACGCCGGTCGCGCGAGCCCACGCACAGGACAAAGAGGATGTTCTCGGGATGCCGGCCGTCCGAGGGGCGGATGATCTCGCCGCCGGTCGGCCCGGCGGAGTTGATCAAGCGCTCGAACTCCATGGCGGTGAGGATATCGGGATGAGCACCGTAGCCGTATTCGCTCATCTGGCGCGGGTCGAGCATATCGTAGCCGATGGCAACGATGACGGCGCCTACCTGGCGCTGCAGCAGGGTCTCGGGCGGCTGGCTGAAATCGATGGCCTTGGGCGGGCAGGCCTGAATGCAGTGGTTGCAGGGCAGGTAGTTGGGGGGATCGTTGAGGCAGTTGGCGATGTCGATGCGGTAAGCGCCCGGGGCAGACTGCGGGATGGGGGTGTAAATGGCTTTGCGGGCGGCCATGCCCGAGTCGTACTCGTTGGGCAGGATCACCGGGCAGGCGGCGGCGCACTCGCCGCAGCGGGTGCAGGCATCGGTGACGTAGCGGGCGCGCTGGCGGATGTGGGCGGTGAAAGCCCCAGGCTGGCCTTCCAAACCGACAACTTCGGCCAGGGAAAGGATTTCGATGTTGGGGTGCAGGTCGACTTCGGACATCTTGGGGGCTTCGATGCAGATCGAGCAGTCCAGGGTGGGGAAGTTCTTGTCCAGAACCGCCATGATGCCGCCGATGGTGGCTTCTTTTTCAACCAGCACGACGCGCGCCCCGGCTTCAGCCAGGTCGAGGGAGGCCTGAATGCCAGCGATGCCGCCGCCGATGACGAGAACCGAATCGCTCATGTTGTTACTCCTGTGGCGAGAAAGTGCTCATGGGTGCATGCAGCTCAGTCACTGTCTGCCTCACCGGCCGCGCCGATCACGAGGGGACTGGCAGCGCCATAGCGCTCGACGCTGTAGTCATAGCCGGTGGTGAAAGCCTGTAGGTTCAAGGACACCAGCCGTTCTTTGACCGAATTTTGGATGGCGGCTTGCATGCCCTGGCGGCTGACCAGGCCGGTGACGGCGGTGAAAAAGCCCAGCATGATGACGTTGGCGACCATGCGCTTGCCCAGCTCTTCTGCCAGGCGCGTGGCGGGTATGGTCAGGGGATGGTCGCCATCCAGGGGGGTGACCAGATCCTCGTCCGTCAAGATGAGAGCGCCTGGCCTGGCCTGGGGGCGAAAGCGGGTGTAGGCCTCCTGGGAGAGGGCGACCAGGACATCGGCGTGCTGGACGAAGGGATAGGCGATGGGCCGGTCGGAGAAGACAATGTTGGAACTGGAAGCGCCGCCGCGCGCCTCCGGGCCGTAGGCCTGGGTCATAACGGCTTCCAGCTCATCGTACAGGGACAGGGCTTTGCCCAGGATGTAACCTGCCAGCACGACCCCCTGCCCACCAAAACCGCTGATGCGAATCTCTTTGCGCATGGGGCACCTCGTTTACTGCTGCACCTGGGCCGGCTGGAAGGCTGGCCGGTCCCGGTCGATGAACTTGCCCACGTAGATGGGGTGCTGCTCGCGCAGGTCGATGTACAGCTCGTCGGCGCGAACGTCGCCATCGCTGACCAGCAGGCTGCGCTGCTGGTAAAGCTCCATCTCCTCGAGGCCGTCCTCGATGCCATTGGATTTGCCGAAGCCGATGGGGCAGGGCGCCAGCACTTCGATGAAGGTGAAGCCGGGCTTGTGGAAGGTGTAGAGGATGTCGTCCTTGACCTGGCGCACGTGGATGGCGGTCCAACGGGAGAGGAAGTTGGCGCCGCAGGCAGCCATCAAGTAGGGGAAGTTGAAAGGCAGCTCGGGGTTGCCGTATGGGGCGGTGGTGCCGCGCGCCCCGCGCGGCGTGGTGGGGCCAACCTGCCCACCGGTCATGCCGTAGTTGAAGTTATTGATGCAGATGACTTTGATGTCGGCGTTGCGGCGGGCGGCGTGGATGAGGTGGTTGCCGCCGATGGCAGCCAGGTCCCCGTCGCCGCTGAAGACGGTGACGGTCAACTCGGGGTTAGCCAGCTTGAGCCCGAGGGCGAAGGGAATGGCGCGCCCGTGGGTGGTGTGATAAGAGTCGATGTTCATGTAACCGGCGACGCGGCCCGAGCAGCCGATGCCGGAAACTACCACGTGAGAGGTGGTGGGGATGCCGGACTCCAGGATGGCCTGGGCGTAGCAGCGCATGATGATGCCGATGCCGCAGCCCGGACACCAGATGTGCGGCATGCGATCGGAGCGGATAATGTCGTCCAGCGGATGCTTCTCCGCAGCGGAGATGGGGCTCATGCTGCACCTCCCGTCATTTGTCCGTAGCAACGCGTGATTGCTTCCAGGATCGGCTCGGGCGGGATCATGGCGCCGCCGGCGTGATGCACGCCGTGCACGGAGCGATGGATGACGCGCTCGACCTCCTGGCTGATCTGGCCGAGGTTCATCTCGGCGACGATGAAGGCATCGATGTAGGTGGCGAGTTCTCGTAAGATTTGTTCCGGGAAAGGCCACAGGGATACCAGGCGGAGCAAGCCAACGGGAATGCCCATCTCTCGGGCTTTGCGCACGGCCGAGCGGGCAGAGCGGGCGGTGCAGCCGTAGGCCAGCACGAGGATGTGGGCATCCTCTAGGTGATAGCGCTCGAGTCGGATAACATCGGCCGCGTTGCGGCGGACTTTCTCGACCAGGCGGGTGACCAGGCGATGGTGGGTGTCGGCAGACATGTCTGGGTAGCCGCGCTCGTCGTGGGTCAGGCCGGTGTAGTGGACGCGATAGCCTTCGCCGGCGTGGGCGATGGGCGGGACCAGGTCGGGGTCGTCGGCGCGGAAGGGATCAAAGCGTCCGTTGGGCGGGTGGGCGGGGCGCTTGCGCGGCCAGCGCTGGATCTCGGCGGCGGGCGGGATGACGACGCGCTCGACCATGTGGCCGATGACCTCGTCGGTGAGCAAAATCACCGGCAGGCGGTAGCGGTCGGTGACGTTGAAGCTCAGCAGGGTCAGGTCGAACATCTCCTGTGGCGACCAGGGGGCGTAGGCGATGATGGCGAAATCGCCGTGCGATCCCCAGCGCGCCTGCATGACGTCGGACTGCCCGGGCATGGTCGGCAGGCCGGTGGAGGGCGAGCCGCGCTGCACGTCGACGATGACGCAGGGCAGTTCGAGCATGACGCCCAGCCCCAGGTTTTCCATCATCAGGCTGAACCCTGGGCCCGAGGTGGCGGTCATGGCACGCGCCCCGGCGGCAGAAGCGCCCAGGATGGCGGCGATGCTGGCTAACTCGTCTTCCATCTGGATGAAAACGCCGCCCACCTGGGGTAAGCGGCGGGCGAGGTGCTCGGCGATTTCGGTGGACGGCGTGATCGGGTAGCCGCCGAAGAAACGACAGCCGGCGGCGATGGCGCCTTCGGCGCAGGCGTGGTCGCCGTGCATGAAGTGTTTGCCAGTGGGGATGGTCTCGGTGGTCATGCTGGCGCTCCGTTGGCTGGCAGGGTGTAGATGGCGAATTCCGGGCAAACCAGGCTGCAGAACTGGCAGTGGATGCAGGCGGTCTCTTTGCCGGGAGCGATCTCCGGGTAATGGTAGCCTTTGGCGTTGGTCTGGCTGGAAACGATCAGAACCTGCTGCGGGCAGAAGTGCACACAAATTTCGCAGCCCTTGCAGCGTTCCGGGATGAGATAGACCTGGCCGCGCGGCACCTGGAAACGGTCTAAATTGAGGGGCGTTCGGGCGTAGACTTCCATACTCTCCTTCCGATTGGATGGCTGGAGACGCCGGCCTGGGTTCCCGGTGTAAAACGAAACGCCCCACGTGTGGCCTGGGGCGGCATACCGGCGCAGACAGAAAACACAGGCGCGACGGTATTGCGAGATTCCTGAGGCCGTTTCAGAACACGGGGGACGGTGGATGAGGTTGTAGTGGGGGCGCAGGCCCCCTGTTCACAGATGAAGTGGTAAGGGTCTTGTGATTATTATAGAGTGAGTATTCCCCCCTGTCAACATTGTGAGGCACCCAGCTGAGTCAGGCTGCCTGGCGCTTCAGGCTGGCAAGCTGGTCTTCGACGGATTGGGCCAGGTCGAACTGGTCGAGCTGCTGGAGCAGGGGATCGCTGGCGGGCAGGGCGGGGGATTCGAGCACGCCAGCCTCGAACAGATGGTGGATGGCGGCGGCACGCGCCTGCATGTGCTCGGCGGTGTGCTCGGCCTGCTCGAGCGCCTGGCCCAGGTTGGAAAGTTCCTGCGAGGCGCCGCTGAGCGATTCGCTCAGGCGCACCTGGGCCAGGGCGGCATTGTAGCGGGCAGCCAGGACTTGCTGGCGGGCGGAAAGAGTTTCGATTTGAGCTTCCAGGCGCTGGCGCACGACGGACAGGCGCTGCTGCTCGTTTTGGGTTGCCTGGAGCTGTTCGCCCAGGGCGCCCAACTCCAGGAGCATGACCTGGCGGCGCTGCAGATAGAGGCGGGCCTGGTCTTCACGCCCGGCCTGGAGGGCGCGGCAGGCGTGCTCTTGCAATTGCGGCAGTTGGGCCTGCAAGTGCTGGATGCGACCTTGCAGCCGGTCTTGCAGGCTGGCGCTCTCGGCCTGGGCACGCTGCACCTGAGCTAACAGGGGGCGTGCCTGCTGGGCGGCTTCGTAGGGATCGGAGAAGACCTGGCGGGGATCCTGAGCGGGGGCGAACAGGGCATCCAGGTAGCGCTTGAATATGGAAGTGGATTTGCGGCTCATCTCGAAACCCTCCGGCGGGAACTGGCAAAGGCGATTACTGCCAGGCGGGGTCGCTGGCGGGGAGCGCCTGGGGGCGACCCGTTGGGATCGCCGGGGGGCAACCCGTTGGGATCGCCGGGGGGCGACCCGTTGGGATTGCCCCTGCGGAATGGCGCGACCGGCGCTGGACCCGGTAGTAATAGGTGCCCAGGATGCTCATGGCGGAGAGGGTGATCAGGCGCATGCACAACTGCTTCAACTCGGGGGCGCTGGCGACGAAGGCGGGGTCGACCAGGAAGCAGGCGGCAGCATACCCACAGACGGCGATGAAGGTATAGGCGACTGCCAGATGAGGCGGGAAGACCAGGGCGAAGGCGAAGAACAGCGGGTAGTAGAAGATGAAGAACTGGCTGTCCAGGCCGGTGCGGCCCGGGCCGAGCAGCACCACCAGGGTGATCATGAACAGGTCGAGCAGGCTGGTGAGCAGGGTGAGCAAGCGGTTGGCGGGCTTCTTGACCAGGTAGCGACCGTGGATGAAGAAGTTGACGCCCATCATGGCGGCGATGAGCAGAATGCCGACGCTCAGGTCCAGGCTGGTCTCTGCGGACCACAGGATCAGGATGGCGGCGGTGGCGATGAAGAACCAGCGGGCCCAGATGATGACGATCTGTCCGAAGAAGAGGTCTTCGGCGGCTTCTCGAGCGGCAATTCGGGTTTTAGACATGGCATTTACGGAAAGATCCGTCCTCCTGTTGGAATGTGTGTAAGCGAGTGATTACGATTGGGGCACAGCGTCCGGTTCGCCCAGGTTGGCGACGGGCGCAGGCAGACGAACGGCAGACTGGCGGTGGCTGTTCTCCAGGCGCCAATACAGATTGCCGCACACAGCCACGGCTGCCAGCATGAGCAGGCGGGTGACCAGGGTTTGCAGATCGCCGGTAGTGAGGGGCAGCGTGGCCACACCGATCACGGCGTAAAGGAGCAGGGTGCCGCTGACCAGGGTGAAAGTGAGGAAGGATGTGAAGGCCACGGAGATCGCCAGGAAGGCGGGGAAGAAGAAGATGTAGGCGGGTGAGTGGTAGCCACCTTCGGCGAGGATGATGACGCTGATCACCAGCAGGTCGGCCAGGCTGGCCAGGTAAACGACCAGGCTGGAGGCGGTCTTGTCTTGCAGGATCTGAGCGCACAGGTAGAAGTTGCCAGCGGCGAGCAGAAGCAGGACGATGAGCTTGACGCGCAGTTCGTCGATGGGCGACTGGCTCCACAGGATGAAGACCAGGCCGGCCAGCACCAGGATCCAGCGAGCCAGGATGAGCATCATCTGGCCATGATAGGCGGCGGTTTTGTCGCCGGGACGGGTGTTTTTGGGTTTGGTAGTAGTAGTCATGGGATTAACCTCCTTTGGGTTGGGTGGCTAAGCTATGCAACGGCTTCGGGGTTGGCCTTGTGCTTGAGGGCGGCCAGTTCGGCCTCGACGGCCTGGGCGCTGGCAACCTGGTTCAAGCTCTGTTCGAGGCTGTCGTCCAGGCCGGGGGAAGACAGCGAACCGACTTCGAGCAGGGCGTCCAGGGCGGTGGCGCGCGCCTGCACACGCGAGACCTTATCCTCGGCGCGCTCCAGGGCGGCGCCCAGGTCAGCGGCTTCTTTGGAGACGCTTCCCAGGGCCTCATGGATGTGCACCTGAGCCTGGGCGGCGGTGTAGCGGGCGGAGAGGGCGTCGCGGCGGGTGCGGAAGATGTCCAGGCGCTGGGCGAAGCGCTGCTCGGCCAGGGTGAGCTTGTGCTCCTCCTCCTGGGCTTCGGCCAACTGCTTGTGCAGGGCTTCCAGCTCGGCCAGGCAGGCCTGTTTGCGCTGCAGGGCCAGGCGGGCCAGGTCTTCGCGCCCGGCGGAGAGGGCGCGCTCGGCCTGCTCGCCCAACTGGCCGATGCGCTCGTTCAGCTTGTTGATCTGGGTCTGCAACTGGTGGCGGGCGGTGGAAACATCGACCAGGCCGCGCTTGACCTGGCGGAGCAGCTCCTGCTGGCGCTCGTAGGTATAGGCCAGGGTGTGGCGCGGGTCTTCGATCTGGTCCAGGGCGGCATTGGTCCTGGCGCTGAAGATCATGCGGATGCGGGTCCAAACACTCATGGGAAACCTCCTGTTGGATTGATGGTGGGTTGACTTGATCCTGCTTCTACTATAGACAAAAAGGAGGCGGCGCGAAACAAGGTTATCCCCCCAATTGGGGTGAGTGAAAACACCCTATTCAGCAGCCGGAGGGGGAGGTAAACCAGGGCGCACGCCGTGCGCCCCTACGGGTGGGTTGGTTGGGTGGCGCGAGGGGCGGACCCGGTTGGCATCGCCCCAATGGGCAGGTCGATAGGCGGGCCGGTTGGATGGTAGGGCTTTATTGGTTGGGGGCGGATGGGGGCGCGGCGGGCAGCCAGCCGGTGAGGATAGTGCCGGCGCCGGGGGCAGTGTGGATGGTGAATTCGCCGCCCAGGGCGGTGATGCGGGTTTGCATGGAGCGCAGGCCGAAGCTGCCGCGCTGCAGGGCCTGGGCGCGCTCGGCATCCGAGAAGCCGCAGCCGTCATCCTGGATGGTGAAGTGCATCAGGGATGACCCCTCAGAATCGCTTTGGAGCGAGAGGGTGATGTGCACCTGCGAGGCGTCCGCGTGGGCGGCGATATTGTCGAGGGCCTGCTGGACGACGCGATAGAGGGCGTGGCGCTGGCCGACGGTGAGGCGGGCGTCCACGTTGGGAGGCAGGCTGACCTGCACCGGCAGGCTGGTGCGGGCGCGGAAATGCTCGACGAGCAGCTCGAGGGGAACGAGCAGGCTCTTTTCGAGCTGCAAGGGGGCCAGGTTATTGCGGATCTGGCGCACGGTCTGGGCGGCGCTCTCGACTTCGACCAGGCAGCGCTTGAGGACAGCTTCGGCCTGCTCGGGGTCGCTGCGGACGGCGTGGGTGCTGACTTCCAGGTAGAAGGGCAGGCTGCCGAGGAACTGCTGGATGGTGTCGTGAAGCTCCTGGGCGATCTTGAAGCGCTCGTGCTCCTGGGCAATGGCGATTTGATGGGGGACCTGGCGGAGCTGCTCGACCTGCTGGGCGGTGAGCAGGAAGAGGGCGGCCTGCTGGGCGATGAGCTGGATGATCTCCAGGTCGCGGCGGTCGAAGATTTCTTCGTCCCAGCGCTTGCCCAGACCGAGCAACCCGACGGGCTTTTCGAGCAGGCTGAGCGGGGCGATGACTTCGATGGCGGCGGAATTGGAAGCGGCAGGCGCTGCGATGACCGCGCTCAAGGGGGCAAGCCAGGCAGGCAGGGAGGTATCCTGGGTGCGCAAGACGGTGGTCAAGGTGGAAGCACCGCCGGGGACCAGGCGCTTTACGGGCAGACCGGTCGCAGCAGGGGAGTCCGGCCAGTCGCCGCTGTGGGCGGCCAACTCGTAGCAGGCGGCGCTTTCGTTCCACAGCCAGACGGCGGCGCGCTCGAGCTCCATGTTGTCTACCAGGGCGCGGGCGATGGCGGCGGGCAGGCGGGCCAGGTCGGGCTGGCTGACGGCCTGCTGGCCGAAGTGGCGCACGGCGGCGTAGCTGCGCTGGTCCCACTGGAACAGGCGGCTGAAGGCGCTGAACCAGGAGGCCTGGGCGCTCCAGAAGTAGCCGACCAGCAGGGCGGTGAGGAAGATGGGCACGAAGGGGGTCCAGGCCAGGGAGTTGACCCAGGCCGGGTCGCTGAGGCGCAGCAGCCAGGCGGCGCTGCTGGCCAGGATGGCGCTGCTGACCAGGATGAAAACGCCCACCAGGCTGGGATGCGGGCTGCGGAAGGTCTGGTAGCGCAGAATGACGAAGGCGAAGGAAAGCGGCACGGCCAGGACCGGGTAGCGCAGGTCCAGGCTGAGCCAGAAATAGCTCAGGTTGGCGTGGCTGAGGACGCGGGCGACGACGATGATGACGTAGGGCGTGGCCAGGGCCAGGCCGAGCATCAGGAAGGCTACCTGGTGGCGCTGGCGGCGCGAAGTGGAGGGGCGGGAGAGCAGCACGACCAGGCGCAGGGCGTAGAAGCCGACGCCCAGGCCGAGGGCGAGCATGGCTAAGCGGTTGCCGGTGGTGACCAGGGCGCCGGCCAGAGCTGGCAAGTTCTCTCCGCCGCCGGCCTGCCAGCGCAGGAACATGCCCAGGCTGTACAGGGCGGCGACCAGGATGGTGAGGGCGTACAGGCCGCGCACCAGCCAGGGCGAGGGCTGGCGCACCGGCTCGGGGAAGCGCAGGGTGAGGTGGGTGAAGGCCACGCCGATGAAGGTGGTGGTAAGCACCCAGCCCAGCAGCAGGAGGCGCGAGAGCAGGGTGTCTTCGGTGGACAGGCTGACGATGGAGGTCCAGACGGAAGCGGCGACCATGCAGCCGGCGATGGCAAACAGGCGGTTGATGAGGGTGCCCGGGCGAGCGCGGTAGACGATCAAGGCCAGGAGCCAGAAGCCCAGACCGTTGATCAGATCGGGCAGCTTGAAATCCAGGAAATGGCTGAGGGAGAAGACCTGGACAGGCAGGTCTAACTCAAAGGAGTTGCCCCCGCGGCGGATCGAAAGCGGCAGCGTAGCGCGACCCTGGTCCAGGGCCCGGGCATAAAGCGGAAGGGCGTATTCATCGTAGGACTGCCCGTCGAGAGCGACCAGCTCGTCATTGTAGCGCAGGCCGGTGTGGGTGATGGCGGGCCACCAGGGCGGCGTGGCGGCTTCGACCAGCCAGACGTGGCGGGCGTGGTTCCAGATGGTGTAGAAGCCGCCGAAGGGCTGGCCGATCTGGCTGGCCAGGTTGACGGCGGAGGCCAGGCCGAGGAGCAGGACGAAGCTCAGCAGAACGGGGATGCTGTAGGTGCGCCAGGCGGCGCGCCACGCGGCGGGCATGTTCAGCCGCCTCCGCTGTGCGCCCGGTCGCGGCGCAGGTCATGGATCATGCAGACCTTGGCGAGCAGGACGACTTTGCGCAGGTCGGCGCCGGGGGCCATCTCGTTCAGGCCGAGCTTGTCGTAGATGCGGGCGATGTAGTTCTCGACGGACTTGGGGGTGATGCTGAGGGCGCGGGCGATGCCGGAGGTGTTGTGCGAGGCAGCGACGCGCTGGGCGATTTCGACCTCACGCGGGGTCAACTGGTCGAAGGTCTGCAAGGCGTAGTGCACCCAGGAGCGCTCGTCGGGGGTCAGGCGGTTGAGCAGCTCATCGGCCAGGGCGGGGCGGTTAGCGTGCACTTCGGGATCAATCAGGACGCGCCCGGCGAGGACTTCGTGGATGGCCTGGAGCAGGGCGCGCGGCTGGCAGCCTTTGAGCTTGTAGGCCATGCCGCGCACGCCGTCACGCACCATGTCGAGCACCTCGGCGCCGCGGTCTTCGTAGGCCGAGAAGAGCACCACGCCCAGGGTGGGATGGGCTTCTTTAAGGCGACGCGCCAGGTGGATGCCAAAGCTGTGCTCGGGGCGCGAGGGGGTATCGGGGTCAGGGGGGATGGAGATGTCGATGACGGCGGCGTCGAGGCGTTGCTGGCAAAGCCCCCAGGCGCTGGCCTCGTCGCCGGCTTCGCAGACCTGGAAGCCCTGGCCCTGCAAATACAGGCACATGCCCTGGCGGTTGAAGAGGTTGTCGTCTACCAGGAGGAGGCGAAGGGTGGGGGGATTCGCTAGCAGGTCGAGATCTGACATACGGGCCTGGCTCCTTTGATAGGCTGATGATACCATACAAGTTTAACACGGAGACCACGGAGTCCAGCACGGAGTTCACGGAGACATTAAGAAGTTCATGGAGTTCACCACAAAGTTCACGAAGTACACGAAGAAGATAAAAAAGTTGGATGTGACCGGGCAGCCGGGCATTACAGGGCTATGCCGGGTTCTTCGATGAACTCGAAGTAGGTCTGGCCGGAGAAGCCGCGCGGGATGGGGGGCGGCTTTTCGAAGGTGGAGTGGAGGGGCTGGTTGGATTGGGTCCGGCTGCTCTTGAGGATGGCGTGGAGCACTTCCAGGGCATGGTAGGCCATTTCCTTGCTGGCGCGGTTCTTGCGGCCCAGGCGCAGTGCCCAGGCCATTTCGGCTACGCCCAGGCCGCGGCACTCGTCGCTGAAGGCGTGGCTTTGCTGCATGACAAAGGGCTGGTTGTTGCCTTTCAAGATGAGGCTGACCTCGCCGCCGAAGCCGTTCGGGTCGGCCATGTGCATGGCGCCCAGCGAGCCGAACAATACCAGGCTGGGCCTTTCCGGGGTGGTGAAGATCGAGTTGGCGTCGAACAATACGTTCCCGACCGCACCGCAAGCGAATTGAAGGGTGGCGCACATGAGGTCCTCGCATTCGATGCGGAAGGTTTCGCCGAAATGTTCGGGGGAATAGTGCTGCCTTTCGGGCTTGCGGGTGCGCACGACGCCGGAGACTTCGGTGACGGGGCCCAGGATGCTGAGCAGGGCGGTGAGGTAATAGATGCCGACGTCGAAACCGATGCCGCCGCCGGGCTGGGCGGTGAAGGGATAGGCGCGGCTGAAAAGCTCGCCGTCCCGGGTGAGCACCGCGTAGCAGGAAGAGATCTCGCCCAGCAGGCCGCTGTCGACCACGTAGCGGGCGGTCTGGATGGCTGAACCTAAAAAGGTGTCCGGGGCGGCGCCCAGGTACAGGCCTTTTTGATCGGCGATGCGGAGCAGTTCGGCGGCGTGCTCCAACTCCACCGACAAGACTTTCTCGGTGTAGACGTGTTTGCCGGCTTCGAGAAGCTGCCTGATGACGGGGTAATGGGCGGGGGGCGTGGTGAGGTTGACGACCATTTCGATGGAAGCATCCGCCAGGATTGCTTCCATCGAAATCGCTTGGATGCCATACTTCTGGGCTTTCTCCTGGGCCTTGGCGGCGTTCAAATCGCAGCAGCCGACGACATCGAGGATCTTGAATTTGGCGATCATGGCGCCCAGGTAGGCGTCGCTGATGCCGCCGCAACCGACTACGGCTGTTTTGACGGGTTGGATCATCTTGGACCTCTTTTCTTATGCGGAGGGATTGATGTATGAATCTAACACGGAGACCACGGAGAGGACACGGAGTTCACGGAGTTTCTGGAGAAGAACCACAAAGAACACGAAGAGCACGAAGATAAAAGGGTTTTAGAGAAACACGGAGTGCGCGGAGAAGGACCACGGAGTTCACGGAGTTTTTTTTTTTTTCAAATCTTCTGGCACGGAGAGGGCACGGGGTTGTTTTATAAAATCCTGGCGTTCCGGGTGCTCATTGTTCTGGCCAGCAAGAGCTTGAACAAGGCGAATATTCACCGCGAAGGCGCGAAGGACCCAAGAAAACCCGAAAAAGTGTTCAAGATCAAGACAAAACCATGATGCTGATATCCTGAAGCGATATTTTGTATTTCTTCGCGCTCTTTGCGACTTTGCGGTAAATCGGTCACTGTTTTAGACGGTAGGAGACGAAGGCGATGGTGCGGTTATCGGGGGACCAGGAGTTGACGTTGAGGGTGCCCTGCCCGCCAAAACACTTCAGGATGGTTTTGGAGGCGCCCCCGGCAGCGGGAACCAGGCGCAGCTCGACGTGCTGGTTGGCGGGGTGATCGCCCGGGGCCACATCGTTTTTAGCATAGGCGAGGTAAACCACCCAGCGCCCATCCGGGGAGACGTGCGGGAACCAGCCGTTGGCATCTTCTTTCACCCTGTGAAGCGGGTTGGAGCCATCGACATCCATGCGCCAGATTTGCATCAGGCCGGCGCGAGTGGAGTTGAACCAGATGTGCCGCCCGTCGGGCGAATACTCGGGGCCATCGTCCAGGCCGGGCAAATGGGTGAGCTGCGTTTCCGGGCCGCCGCTGACCGAAATGGTGTAGATATCGTACTGCCCGCGGCGCTCGGCGCAGTAGGCCAGGCGCCCCCCATCGGGCGACCAGCCGTGCAAGTAGCTGGGGCCGTTTTCGGTGACCAGGCGCGGGCTGCCGCCGGTGAAAGGCAGGATGTAAATCCGGGAAATGGCGTCTGCGTAGGTGGAATGGCTGACGGCCAGTTGGGTGTTATCCGGCGAGAGGAGGTGATCGTTGTTGCAGTCGATGGCGAAAGCGGTGTCAATTTGCCGGATGTCACCGGTGGCCAGCTCGCAGGTAAACATGTGTCCCTGGCTGTTATAGACTAAATATCTGCCGTTGCTCGTCTAGTTGGGGGCTTCGATGACGTGGTCGAACTCACGCAGGACGGTTCTGGCGCGGGTGTGGACGTCGACGGTTTCCAGGAGGCTGAAGGTGTCGCGTTGGGAAAGCCATTGGCGCAGGGCGTGGATGTCCATTTTTTGATCTCCGGTGTTTGGCTGGCGAGTGGCTGATTGCTTCGTGGAACCAACCTGGCTTTGATTTTACCTGACTCTGCGCAGAAAGGGCGGTTGTTTTCGGGGCTTTGCGAGGCTGTCTGCTGGAAACGATGGGAGTCGCCCAGCCTTCAGCGGTTCTGTTTTTATCCAGGGGGCCGCCATGACCGAAATACCAGGCGAGGAGGGGAGGCGGTGCGACTATGAGGATTTTAAGGTGCGGGAGAGGGGGAATTGTCCGGCGGTGAGGTACGTGGCATTTTGGTAATAAAAAAATTAAAATGGGCATTTGACGAGGAACGAAGGCGCGAGGCAGGGGTTGCAAGTTGCAAGGTGCAAGATAGAGGTTGCAAAGCAGAAAAAAAAGCAGGCTTGCAGGATAGGAACCGCAGGGTGCAAAGCAGGAATGCGCAGGTGCAGGGTGGTTGGTGGGTTCATACTCTGTTTTTAGCACAGATGTTCTGAGAAAGCAAGGGGGTAAACGGGAAATCCCCCGAAGTTTAACCCGTTGGGGGATGGCGATTGGGCAGGCAGGCAGCAGGGTAGCGGGGGAATGGGTGATTTTGCGACGCTATCTGCAAGAGACGCCGCCGTGGGAGATTGAGACCCTGATCATAAATCTGGGTCTTTTCAAACAAGAATACCTCGCTTTATTCCACAAACGGATCGCGCATTATAGTTGGTCGTTCTGACAGAACTGTAAGCGATTTCGAACCTCTTGTCATAGCAACATATAGGTTCTTTAGGTTGAGTTGATCTGCATTTAGAACAACTATATGATCGAATTCCAATCCTTTAATAAGCAATGTACGGGAAACGATGCGCTGCTCTACTTTTCTACCAAATACTCTGGCTTGGTTTCGAATATGCCAAGCTGCATCATGGAGGGACTCAAAGCCACCGGTCTGATAAGTTTTGATAGAACGTGACATCTCATACCACAATTCTCTCCTGAACAATACCCTGCCATCAATTTGTGAAATCAACCCAAGGGCTGTAAGAACCGAAGAAAAGTCTTCTTTGGATGCAATATCAATCAGGGCCTGGCAAATTTCAAGGTGTTTCTTGTACCCTGATATTTTTGGGATCTTTCCACTCGAGAACTGCTTGTAAATTGAACTTAGTTCTGTGGATACTTTCGTCATACACATGCCAGCGAAATCAATGATAGCTTTTGCTCTTTCGGGACCTCGTGCATCATCTATCTTTTGAGACCATTTCAATAGATCTCTGCATTCCATTTCCTCCATTGACGTATATAAGCCCTTCAGATTTCTTGTAAAATTGTGGACTTTTGCAGGCTTATTTTGGTCAGGATGAATGGCAACAACGCTGTCTAAATCCGAATTCGCAAGTTTCATGCATTCACTCCATTGATGTTCAGGAGTCGCAGTTAACCATTTTATCGGGCCATAACTTATATCTATCGATTCCCCATGAAGCAGAGCCTGTCTAAAGTTAGAGAGCCAACTCCCTAATTGTCTATTCCCCTTTGCCCATCGCCAGGGTATAGTGAGCTCTGGTAAAACGTAGAAATTGGGTTTTATATCCTTTGACCAACTGACAACAGGGTCATCTTTCTGAAAATCAAAAATTCCTTGAAGTGGATCACATAAGATTCGGCACGGTAGTAGTTCTGCAAGCGCTAAAACCAATTTGTGCTGTGAAACAACACAATCTTGGTATTCGTCGACATATACCCCACTATAGGAAGCAAGTAAAACCCTTTGAAAGAATGGCCTTTGCAGGAGATTTGAGGCAGCATGATAAACATCTTTCCAGGCATCTCCCGTTGGATATAAATCAGGCAATCCTGAAAGTGTTGGATATCCTGACGCACATCGCAATGCCCAACCTGCTATAGTATCGAGATGATAAAGGTGTGAGGCTACCCCCAAAGATTTGAACCGACTTCGTAAAGACCGAACACCTGCATGAGTATGTGTAAGAACCAGTTGACAACTATTTGAGTTAAGAGCAACTGCTCTTACAATTTCTTCGGTCTTCCCGTAACCTGCGGCCGCGACTAAGCAAGCTTGATCCGCATTAGCAAGCATTGTAGCTGTATCAAGCATATACCCACCCCCTTAATTCTCCTAACTTATTTGCTAAATCTGTAACTGGGATTTCTATAAGATGCTGAGATATAAATATACCAAATTTTTCTCCTTTATCGACTCTTTTGAACCATCCTTTATCTTTTGCTGCACCTCCGATTGCTGCACGTATCTGCTCTTCACTGAATCCCTGAGACAACCACACATCCACCTCGCCAACAAGTTGCCCCGTTTCAAGCCCTAATCTTGAACCTATAGTATCCAATATACTTTGACGGTTATTGGATTCTATGCACTCGATGGCTAAAGATACAACTTCGTTCAATGCAGGAAAAGGAAGATCTCGACAAACTCTTTGCTCTACCGACAGGTTATCAGCCCATTGAATTATCTTTACTCCATCAGCCTGAAGATGCTCTTCACTCGGTGTAATTGCAACATCAGAATCACATACAAAAGCAACTTGATAGCCGAGATTGGCAAGTTCCTGCGCAAGCCTAGGTGATTTTGATCCGCTGCCAGATGAAGATGTGATAGGGACAACTCCAAGACAGGCCCACGGTTCTTTACTCAATTCTACAGCCCACACTCTATCCAATGATCGGCAAATACCATACTCGGTTTTTCCCTCACAAACAATCACCTTCCGCCCCAGCAATGCTTCGGGAATATCTCTCATTGTTCCTTGAAGGCTATCGTCAACTTGGTCAACCGTAGTATACCCATTCTCGGAGCGAACTACATATAATTCATTCGCTTGCAACTCAACAATTGAAATGTTTGAGTGTGTTGTCATAAATATTTGGTGGGATGAAGGATCCGTTGGAACGGAAGGCCGAAAAGCACGTAATACATGGCGTAAACGGTGAGGTTCCAGACCCTGTTCAATCTCATCAATCAGCAAAATTGCTCCAGTTTTTACAGAACTATATTGAATAGCTAAAGCAAGAAGACGTCTACTACCAAGGCCAGCTTGTCTAGCTGGAATATTCCCATCGTGTAGAGTTAACGTTGAAGATCCTCCGATACTCAACTTCGCATCCAGCGCAGGTTGGTAAATATCTCTCGGTTTTACCCCTAATTTCTGAGCTGCTTCTTGAGCCTGTTGAGCAGCATCTTTCAATTTATCCAGATTAGCACTTGTAACTGATTCTCGAGCTTTACGACCAGCATCCGCAAGTATTGTTGAGATATCTTCTAAATCCCCTGTAAGACGAGAAAGTGCAGAACCATGGCTCCACGAAAGGTGATTGTCAATATATGGCCCAAGCCTTGTCATTCCTAACGACTCTCGATCACGAGCGGAAATCAAAACGCCATCAGGGTTTCTTTCAGTTATTACACGCCAAGATGGTTCCAATGAATCACCCACTTGGAGGCAGATGGATATAACTGGTTCATCTTCATCTTCAGGCTCATCATGTATTCCATTCATAACACTCCAACCGCGGATATGATTGCCAAACTTGTCGATGTTTATTAGTTTGTCTGGCAATTGACCAACAGTAATGATAATTTCAATTGGGTTATAAATTTCTCCTGCGAAAAAATCTGTATCAGCGAAAGAAATATTCCATCGAGGAGACAGAACATATTCAATTGCATCGAGAATAGTGGACTTTGTGGAGTCTCCTGGTCCAATAAGACAATTTACCGAGCCGTTGACAGTCCATTCGAGTTCTCTAATGCCACGGAAGTTTTTAACACTCAAATGATAAATCTTCATGATGTGCTCTCTTTTTGATTTTCTGTGGATGAAATGGTCTGTTATGTATCAAACTCTAGAAAAGAATATGATATTGACAGAGATCAAACATATCAGCTCATGGTTCGGTCAAATTTTGATTGATAAAAAGATTCGCCAATGCCTACATATGGCGGTGAAACAGATACTATTCCTATATATTGGACATACATCCTGCTATCCAGAAAAGAGAAACAATATTTGTTGCACAACAGCGGCAAATATTCCATCGAGAGCATGAAAAAAGCTAAAACAGGGGCGTTTTGCCCCACTTTTGGGCCATATTTGGAAACCTGGCTTAAAAATGACCGAACCATGAGTATCAGCTTATAACTATTCTTTTGGCCCGACATTTGACTCGGCAAGAGAATTTCTATATTCCAACGTCTCCAGTAAAAAGATGGCTACTGTACCGGCAGCGTTCACTGCAAGCCGCGCATGCCTAGGAGATGCCCTATAATGCGTTTTCCCCTTCCCATGCGCATCACCAAATAGATTCCGTATTTCGGCTAAACTTTGCACGATGCTACTGCATCCACCTAGAATTTGTTTAAAAGTTTGTTCCTGGTATCCAGATGGTGATAACTGCAATGCATCAGCTGCTATCTTATACAAACGCGGCAAATCCCATCCATTTTCATATTTGATTTTCATTTCATCTAAAATGGATTTACAGGTGCTTTCCACCAAGGCACGAGCCGAAGTTATAGCATCTTCAGGATCTTCTTCAATCGCGGGGATCATGCGTTCCCAGTCTTGTAGTATAGAGGCAGAGTTAATACCGTAAATATGCATTTGCTGAAAGGATAAAGGCGTTTGAACATTGATAATGCTTCCTTTTTCTTCACGGAATCCATTTTGTTCCAGAACAATCAGTACTTTATATATAGGCGATGGGGTGGTATCTGGGTAGTTTAGCTTGCAATATAGAATTTGATTTTCAATCACTTTCAGAAGTTTTCGAACATCATCAGGGGATTCTAAATTGAGAGAAGCATAATATTGTTCCACTAATTGGCGCCTAGCTCCTGTTACATGATTCTGTTCATTGCCCAACACAATACCAGCAGATCTGAATGCATCGTCTACTCCTCGTAAAACTTGGTACTCGACAAAGTATTCACGTAATTCAATTAGAACATTTCGACTTATCAAAGGTTTGGATGTTTTCTTAGGGATTGTCATTTTTATGCTTTCCTAATCAATACTTTTGTCAATAACCTGATGAAACAGGCATTTTGTAGAGTAGATATGGCCTAAAGCGGCTGCTTTGTGAAAAAGCTGGCAAATTAGCCTGAGCATACACAGCATCGAACTTCGGGCAAACCTTTCAAGGAAGATGGCGGTTTAATACCAGTGGTTCTCTGCGGCCATTCTTGAAAACATAGTGCATATCCTTGAAGTCAAAAGCGGCGTGGGTGGCGTGGATAATCTGGTGGTGGTTGGGGCAAACCAATAGCATGTTTTGCAGTTCATCTTGGCCACCGCGTGACAGGTACATAATATGATGGGCGCTACAAGCGCTAACGCCGTAGAGCAATTGGGGATCAAAACCGCAAAGCTGGCAGCGATCCTGATAAATTTCCTTGAGTTTTGTCACCAGTGCTTGATTGCGGGTGTATAAATTGCGTAAAGCGGACCTGCGCTGAGCCGAAGCCCCCACGTGATAATGGGATACAACTTCATGCACAGCATTCTCGCCGCGCTCCAGAGATGTTTCTAAAACGACTTCATCAGCTACCTGATATGCCCGAGACTCCAGTGCCAGTTCAGCGGAAAAACTGGCTAACAAACGGGTGTCTTCCAGGGCCAGCCCTCGGATGGTTTGTAGAGCCTGGCCAATCGATGATTGGGCCGAGATGCGTTTGCCTGTAGCAAACTTCAAATTCAGAAGTAAATCATTGAGGGCAGGAGCCTCGGCAGAAAAGTATTGGGAATGGTGAACGTCTCCCCATACTCGATAAGGCCCATAGCGATAGCCGGGAGGATTGAAAGTCTTGGCAGAGATCGTCAGCCTGGTTACCAGTTGGTAGAAAACTCCATTACGTGTGGGGCGCCCAGTGACCAGCCACAACCGTTCTCCAAGTGCAATCTCTGAATGCAAGCGGGATTGGTTGGAGTTGAAATGAAATCCAGCGCCTTGATCCAGGTCATATTGGTAGTTGTCCCACCGCCAGTACGCCAATAAGTCCATACGTTTTTCTCAATCGTTCAACTTCGCCAAATGTTCTGGCGATGCCAGGAAAGCGCTTCTGAATGTGGGTGGAGAACATCGCGCCCGGGGAGTAAAATACGCTGTTCTTTGCGACTCTCCAAGTCAAAGTTGCGCACATCCGAACGAGATACAACCGGGCTGACCAGGATCGTGTAGCTTTCGGTAATGGCAAATAAACCGCTGTCAAATGCCCAATGATGTGTGCGGCACAACGCCAGCCCATTCCTGGGATCGTCGGTGCCATGCTCGCGTTTGGGCACAATATGCGCCGCCTGTGCTTCAACTAAACTCTCATAACGAAACTTCATCTGGCATACTGCGCAAGAGAAATCGTATTCGCGTAAAATAATCTCCCGAAAAGCATCATCCCGACGGGGAGAACTAACCGTATAAGTAATATTATCTTCGCGGATGAAGGGGTGAAACTGGTTGGTCAACTGTGCATAAAGTTGAACTTCGTAGCGTGCTTTCTCATCCTCAATTTGAGTGGTCAACATCATCAAGGCGGGCAGATCAACACTCTCCACGATGAAAACATCTTTCTGCGGATCAAAATTGGTGATCAGGCCCAGGCCTAATACACGATAGGTCGAGCCATGCTGTTTATCGGTTTTGTCGGTCTCCTGTTGAAAAACTGCCAAAGGCATGCGATTATCCATGCAGCGGACAAGGGCGCGATTGTCTGAGATCTCTAAACCACCAGAGCGCGGGGAATAAGTCATCAGCCAACGACCATCTTCCAAAATAACGACTTCATCTTTGTGGTCATACGGGCTTTTTGAGCGCATGATGATCGACAAGGCATATTCTGATCCAGCAGGCTTGTAGATACCCGTCATCAGGTGGTGAAATCGATCAATACCGGGGACAAAATCGCCGGTTTTGCTCAAAAACTTCCAGGAAACCACTTTCCCGGTGTGCCTGGCTAATTCTGCAAGGATTTCAGCGCGACGGTGATTATCCATTTACCCTGTCAAACAAAACTTATCCGTTGTTGGTGACAAAGCTTCGGAGATAACATACTCAATATAGCGCATAGTAATGGTCTTGTCAAACATTTTCAATAACTGTGTGAAAACTACTGGCACAGTATGGGGCGAAAAATGACACCCGCCTATCAGGATTTGACATAATGGTGTGGGCAAAGCTGTCGGGTTCGCTTTACATATTGTTAGTTGTGTAGTGGAAATAGAACAAACTGCGCCTGATTACTGTCCATTCGCTGAAAATATTTTGACATTTCTCAATTATCGGCCAAGCGAGTGTAGACCGCCACAGACAAGCCGAGCAACTCCAGGATGCGAGTTTGCACAACCGTCAAAGCAGGTAGGTGGCGG
>JBFMFR010000042.1:0-66758 GCA_040752025.1 Chloroflexota bacterium
GCTGGCACCAGTTCTTTGATACAATTCCATTGACTGTCGGTCATATCGGTTGGGTATATTTGGTTGGTCATACCCATAACTTACTCAACCTATGGCCGACAGTCAAGACTTTTCAGACAGGTTCTTACAGTCGCCGATGTCGTATAGGCGGCGGAAATCGCCCGTGCGTGTTTTTTGCTCGGCGATTTGTTTCACACAGGCGTGTTGGAAAGCCCGGCGATTTTCCGGAGATAACTGCTGCCAGGTTGAGCGGTCGAAGTACACGTAGCTGTAGCCAGCCCGGGCAAGTATGTCTGGGGCGGGATTCGATATCAATTCCTTGAACTCGGGCAGGCGTGTGTAGGCATCCTGGTAGGCGGGGCCGGTTTTCCGGCCAAACAGCGTTGGGGCTCTGTAGGGACGATCGAGATCCAGGATCCAGGCGTTTTCTCCCAGGCGATTCCAGTACAGCTTACTCATCATGGCGTCTGATTTTTCAACGAAGTAAGAAGGCAGCGGTTGAGCGATGGCTACTATTTGGGGGACGAAAAGCGCCAGGCCGCTCAGGATGGTGATGGTATAGGTTACGCCGAATAGGAAATTGGCCAGTTGGCCCCGGACCCTTTTTGAGCTTATCCAGAGCAGCGGCAGGCCAATGATAAGCCAGATGAAAAGCGCCGAGTCGGTCAGGCGGATGAGGTCGCGGTCGCGCTTGCTGAAGTCGATGAACAGGGCGGCGGTGAAGCCCAGCAGGGCAGCGAAGTTCATCGCCAGGACGATACGCCTGCCTCCGCGCATACGGGTTGGTTTTACAGATACGGCGGCCATCCAGAAGATCCAGGGGGCAAGCCACAAAACAGGGCCGCCTTCAGCCAGGGCTACCAGCAATTGGCCTGGATTGTTGAGAGCGAGCTCTCCCAGGTGGGCGGACAGCAGCGCAGGAGGCCAGCGCAGCGAAATCCCGGGCAGCGCGGCGAACGTTTCTCCAGGCGCTCCGATTAATGGGGATAGCCAGTTGCGGGCGATGGGCGAGAGCACGCCGCCCAGCAGTGGCGTGAGCAGTGCGGCGGGAAGCAAGCACCAGCCCCAGGCCAGCAGCCGGTGCAGCCTTTGAGAGGAATGTATATCTCGTGCGAACAGGCCGAGTGTGGCAGCCGCGGCCAGGCCGCCCCAAACCATGATGAACATATATTCGCCGGTGAGTAACAGCGATGCCAACAAAATGCCGTAGATGAGTCCTTTGACGGGCTGCCAGCGGCGAGGCGCCAACAGCAGGAGCAAGAGCAAAGTCATCTGCGGGAGCGCGCCGGCGCTGCGCATGGCGAAGGAGAGCGGTAGGAATATGCCGTTGGCGAAGGCGAAGGGGAAAGCAATCGGGCCGCTGCCTTCGAGATTCCAGGGCTTGATCAGGGCAAGGTAGAGATCGGGATCGGTCTGGTAGGCTGACCCTAACAAGTTCAACCCTTTGCTGATTTCTTGCAAGGTCGTTTGGGGAACGAATAACAACAGCCAGCGCGCCCCGCTGGCGAACAGGCACAGCAGGCAAGCAAAGAACAAAACGGTAGTGCCGCGGGTAAAGCGCCTGAACCAGAGCCACGCCAGTTGTATGCTCAAGGCGATCGAAAGCGCTTTCCCCAAATCGAGGGCGCTCCAGGGGAAGAAGCCGCCGACGCGCACCAGGCTGGCCGAAAACAGGTGCAGGCCGTAGTGATAAGCCAGCAGTTGCCCTGGGTTTAGATAAAAGTGCGGAGGCGCATCTCCGGTAGCGATGAGCGAGACGAGCGGCAGATTGACGAAATCGTCAAAGAGTGCCAGGCCGCGGTTGATGAGCAGCATCAGCAAGAACAGGCCGGCAAAGGACAACAATTGCGGCCAGGCCAGAAAGTCTCGCCAGGGGAAGCGGGGACTCTGCGAGGAGCGCCAGGCTGCCAGGAGCCCGAGAACCAGGATGAGTACGGACGCGATCCAATCGATGGCGGGCAGGGGAACCGGGCGTGGGAAGGGCCATATTAGAGCCAGTAGATCGCTTAGAACGATGAAGAATAACAAGCCAATCCCCATGCCCGTGAATATTCGCTCGCGCTGCCGCAAACGAAAGACATGTGTGCTGAGCAGCCAGCCGCCAACCCACCACAGGCTGCACATGATGAGCCAAAGGAGGAGGTCTGAATAACTGCCTGTTCTACTCCAGTACAAGATAAGCCTCCAGAAAAGCCTGGGTTGAGATAGGTGGCGTTATTTCAGCGGGTAGATCAAGGACAATTACTGGTTTTCGGGCGGGGCGCATAAATTTGGACATCGACGTTTTGAAAATACGAGTCTTGTTTGTAATAGCACAGCACATATCGGGAAACTTCGTTGACCCAGGCGTTGTTTTCTTCGCCGAAAATGGTGGTTTTGTCCTTTTCTACCAGGAAGAACGGCTCGCTGATGATCAACGCAAAGCGTTGGTTCTTGAGATCTTGCTGGAACCTATCCAGGTAACCCCGGTTGCCAGCCATAGCCATTTCCATCAGGAACACACGCTCATACTCGGTAACCAGGCGCACGTCTTTCACGTAACCGAAGGTAAGTAAGTGGCGGTTGGAGATGAAAAGCACCTCGCCGCCGTTTTGATCGGCTTTCGCAGAGCGCTGTGCGATGGTGCCTACGGCTGAGATCACTGGTTTGTCCATCACCAGAGGCTTCCTGGGTGCCAGTGATAGAACCGGGAACAGGAAGATCATGGCGAAAGCCAGGGCAATGCCGGCTTTCGCGGATTTCCTGGCGAATTGGCCCTGGCGAGGCGCGTCGGCGTCTCCGGCGGATTGGGCCTCGATGATGGAGCGATCTGGCGTGAATTTGTTGAACAGGATGAAAGCAGCTAAGATCAGCAGGAACACCATGTAAGTGTCCATGTTGTGCAAATTGCTGCCGCCGCCGATTTTGGTGCTGACGATCAAGCTGCCGATGAAAAATGCCGCCAGGATGGCAACCAGGGTGAGCAGGCGTAATGGATGATAGGCGCGCCAGGCGGGGGCGGCGCGGCGTGGCTCGGCCATCTTAGACCCTATCAGTACAAACAACGGCGCCGAAACCAACAGGATACCGATCAGAATGCCAGGCGGGTAGATGGCATTGGGCCATAGCCGGTACCAGAGCAATTGCGATGTAAAACTGCTGGTGAACTGCTTGAACTCGACCCCAGACCAGGCGATGTAACCCGCCTGCGCGGCCAGGGCTGCGGCCAGGCCCAGAACTGCCCAGGCGACGGGGGGAAATAGATAACGCCAGGGGATGCGTTTCAGCCAGGAGGACGGCCCTGTATCGGTTTGGTTACCTGGTTCTTCAACGGGCCTTTGCAAGAAATAAATGGCACAGGCGAGCATGGCTGGAACCGGGTACCAGTTGACCCGGCTGATGCCTGCCCAGGCGGAGGCCAACAAGACAGCCAGCAAAGATTTGAAGAATCGCGAACTGCGTGAAAGCGTATTCTGCTGGTCAAAGCCCCACAGCATGATGATAACAGGCATGAGCAGGTGGTGATAGACGGCGCCGATCAAGATGAAGATAAACGCCCAAATGCCGGTGAGCCAGCCTTTGATCCGCTCTGAAATTTCCAGGCGCCTGACCAGAAAAAAAGCTGTCAGGCCGGGCATCGCCAGCCATAAGAATACCTGCCAGATACGGTGAAGCCACAACGGAGACCTGGGGAGCAAGAAGGGCACAGCCTGCATCAGGTGACGGGTGGGGTGCAAAACCGTGGGGGCGGCAGCGAAGTTGTAGATCTGCCGGGAGAAGAAGAGCGAGGCGTAGTAATATTCGCTGGTTTCGGACCAGTTCAGGCTGAGAGGGTAAAGGGTAATATCCGGCAGATAGGATACAACCCGGTAAATCAATGTGTTGAGGAGTAAGGATATCCCAAACAACTCTAGCCAGCTTCTGGCTTGCTGGTTCCCCCAGGCTTTCAGCAAAAAGCTGCCTACCAGGGAAATCAGCCAGACCACAAACAAGCGAGTGAACGTATTCCGAAAGAGATCGTAGAACTGGGGGCTAAAGATGGCGAAGGAGATCAGGGCTGCGTTGGCAACGAATAGGAACGGGTTGAGCCATCGCAGGCGCGCCAGCAGGACCGGAACTTTATCCAAAAGATGCAACAACTTCGTTTGCCAGGAGGTCAAGGCGACGATCAGCAGCGCAATTTCTATCACGATCCCTATTCCCAATAGACCCGCTGTCCCAAGACCTGGCTGGCCCACGAATTCCTGGAAAGCCAAGACGTTGATGCCCAGGGTAACCAATAAGGTCAACCGCAACCAAACGAGCTGTTGTTTTAGATAAGGCTGGATAATGGAATTCATGCTGTTTTTTGACGCTTGCCGATGATTTGGAAGAAGAGGGCCTCGTAGGCCCGGCTAATGTTTTCGATATTGAAATTATGCGCTTTGCTTAAGCTGGCCTGGCGAAAAGTTTGTAAGCGCTGCCGGTTGGATAAAAGGACTGTAAGTGCGGTGGTAAAGCCAGCCGGGTCATCCAGGTCGATCAGGTAGCCGTTCTCACCCTGGTCTACCAGGTCAATGAAACCGCCCACGCGTGAGGCCACGATGGCAAGGCCCTTCGCCAGCGCCTGGGTGCCAGTCACGGGCAGCCCTTCCGATAGAGAGGGCATGAACAGGATATCACTCCTGGCAAACCAGGCGTCAACCTCTTCGGGAGCAACCCAACCGGGCAAGGTAAAGCGCCCTTCCAGGGCGTGTTGGTGGATTTTCTGTTCGATATCTGGGCGCAGGGGGCCATCCCCGATCAAAACGCACTCCCATTCCAGGTGCTGCAATTCTGCCAGGGTATCCACCAGTTGTAATGGATTTTTTTGGGGCATGAAGCGCCCGGCAAAAGCGATCCTGGGTGGTTTCCCAACTTCGAGCTGCGAAGGTTCCAGGTACTCCAACTCGACGCCGTTGTGAATCACCTGGATATCCACCGGGTAGTTGTGGAGAGCCAACTGGCGGGTGTACTCACTGACAGCAACGACCTGGGCGGCGCTTTTCCAGATGGGCGGGGTGAATGGGTAGATCCAGCGGAACCAGCGCCCGGTTTTTTCTGGAACGCCTCCGGGCACATCGCCCAGGTGGGCAGTCAGCACGTAAGGTATTTGGTAAATGCGCGAAAGAAACAGGGCAACCGGGCCGGAGGGGACGGCGAAGTGGACGTGCAGGATATCTGGACGCCAGGCGCGCACGTGCCGCCATCCAGCCAGGGTGCTTGCCGCGATGAAACCCGACATGGTCAATAAACCGGCCCGAAAAGGCGATTGCCTGGCGGAGGCGAGGCGCTCAATTTGCAATCCACCCGCATCTTCCTGATATGGCAAGCCTTTAAAATGGGCTGTCAACACATGTACTTCATGGCCCAGTTTGGCTAACCCCCGGCAGATGTCCCGGGCAACGTGTCCACCACCGCCCCCAAGAGGGGGGTACTCGTGGATGATTACCAGAATGCGCATACGCTAGCCCACCTCTTCAGGTGGCTGTGGCTCCGAAATTTGAAGGTCTTCGGGATATTCTTTGTGATGGGGCTCATTCTTCTCAGCGCCGATGACTTGCCGGATCGTGTAAGTTGGCTTGCGCTGCGATTCGTGGTAAGTGCGCACCTGCATTTCCGCGATCAAGCCCATCAGAACAGATTGGAAACCGAGGATGAGGAACATGGTGCTGATCTGGAAGAAGGGCGAGCGCGTAACCGAGTCGCCTGAGGCCATGCGGCGGACGAGTAAGAAGAGCATGATGAGAAAACTGGATGCAATCAAGAAGACGCCTGCGCCGCCAAAGATGTAGATTGGCTTGTTGGCGTAGCTGATCAGGAATTTCACGGTCATCAGATCGAGGACAACTTTAAAGGTGCGCTTGAGGCCGTATTTTGCTTTGCCAAAACGGCGGGGATGGTGTTGTACGGGGACCTCAATCATCTTCGCTCCCACCGAATGGGCGTAAGCGGGAATGAAACGGTGCATTTCTCCATAAAGGCGAAAACCAGTAATTACCTCGCGTCGATAGGCTTTCAATGTACAGCCGTAATCATGCAGGTGCACGCCAGTGACCTGGGAGATCAGCCAGTTCGCCATCCGTGAGGGTAAAGTGCGAGTTATAAAAGTATCTTGCCGTTGGATGCGCCAGCCGCTGACCAGATCGTAGCCCTCTTCGATTTTTTCCAGCATCATGGGGATATCGGCGGGGTCATTTTGTAAGTCGGCGTCTAACAAGACGATTACATCGCCATTCGCATGGTCAATGCCCGCGGCGATGGCTGCAGTTTGCCCGAAGTTGCGCCTGAGTTCGATGGCACGTGTATGGGTGCGGTCTCCTTCTGCCAGTTCTGCGAGTACCTGAAAGCTACCATCGCTGCTGCCATCATCGATGAAGATCACCTCCCAGTCGATATGGTTTAAATCCTGCATGGCTCGATGAATAGCCTGATGCAGCAAGGGTAGACTTTCGATTTCGTTATAAACTGGAATGACGATCGAGAGATACATGCAAGCTCCTGAGAGTAGATCGGTTAGAAAGGCATAAGCCTTGTGTTCTCAGAATTATACTGCGGACTACGCTCGACGCGAAGTTTTGTGCTAGAATTACCACTCGTGCTCCGGTGCTGTAGCATGACCTGGAGCAGAAAAAGATCCTGAAACGAGGCGACCGAGAAAGACCTTGAAGGTAAATCCGATTGAATGGGCACGCTGGTTCTTGCAGAGTCCAGCACCCGCTGCACAGCGCGCCCGTCGAGTGGCGAAGGCTGCCATCATTATCGTTTTGTTTGCTGTTCTATTCTGGATCGTCCCAATCCAGGACGTCCTGGCAGCTTTGGTTAATGCAGAGCCGGTTCACTTGTTGATTGGCTTGTTGTTGGCATTGCCGGTTTCATACCTGACAGCGGTCGAACTGGCGATCCTGGTACGCAAACAGGGCATCGAACACGGGGTTGGTAAAGTTTTCATCATCAACATGGCTGTCAAGTTCTACACGCTGGTGACTCCTGGAACGATTGTGGGAAGCGGCGTGCGCTGGTACCGGCTGGCTCAACCAGGTGACAAAGCCGCCGAAGCCCTGGCAGCGATCGCCTTTTTCCGTTTGCTCGAAACCTTTATGTCGATTGTTTTTGGGCTGGCATTTTGGCTGCTCAGTGGACAGGGAACGGTTGCCAGCCTGGGATGGTTGCTCGCTTTATTCCTTGTCAGCCTGGTGTTCTGGTTGATCGCCACCCGTTTGAGCAGCAGGATATCGGATTGGTTCAAAGCCCTGGCAGGCCGGGCACCTAAACACTCTTTCTGGCAGGGGATGTTACGCCGGGTGGAGCGTTTTCTCACCGCGCTGGCTGCATATACGAGCCTGTCGGCCTGGGACCTGTTTTTGACCTTCTGCGCTGGCCTGGGCTCTTTGTTGGTCAACGTCTGGTCTAGCGTATATCTGGCGCGCTCGGTGGGCATTGAACTCAATTTCCTGCAAATGGGCGGGATCAGCTCACTGATCCTGTTAGCATCGCAACTGCCCTTTGCCGTTGCCGGCGGGCTGGGGATCAGAGAAGCCAGCCTGGTGGCGATATTGCCAGCCTATGGCGCCAGCGTAGAACGCGCCCTGGCCTTTTCATTTTTGCTGTTTATCCGCGGCGTTGTGCTCAGCCTGTTCGGTGGGGTGATGGAAGCCTACGACACCATCCAGGCCAGGCGCATGGCGTGAAATAGGCCAGGTACGAGTCATAAGTTTTCGAGGAGTGATTGGATGCGAGTTTGTTTGATCTCCGTAGAGATCTTTGCCTGGGGTAAATATGGTGGGTTTGGGCGGGCGACGCGGCTGATCGGCGCGGCCCTGGCCCGGCGTGGCATTGATGTGACGGCGGTCGTGCCCAGGCGCAAGGGCCAAAAGCCAGTAGAAGACCTGGATGGGATGCGCGTGCTCAGTTTCCGCCCATACGATCTGGCTGAAGCCAGCAAATTGTATCGCCTGGCAGACGCGGACGTGTATCACTCAGAGGAGCCTTCTTTGGGCACTTACCTGGCGATGCGCGCCATGCCAGAGCGTAAGCACGTGGTCACTTTCCGCGATACACGCCTGGCGCAGGACTGGCGCACCGAATTCCGCTTGCCTTCGCTCAACCCGGCTCAGGTGATCGCCAACTGGCTATATGAGGATAACTGGCTGGTTCAAAGAGCGGTGCGCAAGGCGGATGCTCGTTTCGCGGCGGCCCAATTGTTGATTCCCCGGGCCAGGCAGAAGTATAGCCTTCCGTCCGACCCTGCTTTTTTACCGACGCCGGTGGTCGTGCCGGATAAGCTGCCCAAAGCTGCTGAGCCAACCGCCTGTTTCGTATCGCGTTGGGACCGGCGCAAGCGCCCGGAGATTTTCTTCGAACTGGCGCAGGCTTTCCCGAATGTACATTTTGTGGCGGCTGGGCAGAGCCGGGATGCTGAATATGACCGCTACTTGAGAGAAAAGTACGGTAAATTGCCTAATCTAGAAATGCCGGGCTTCATCGACCAGTTCCGCAGCGATGCTTTGACCCAACTAATGGGACTGAGCTGGATTCTGGTCAACACGGCGGCACGAGAAGGACTGCCTAACGCATTTATCGAAGCGGCTGCTCACAACTGCGCTATTCTGAGCGCGGTCGACCCGGATGGATTCGCTTCGCGATTCGGTTACTGCGCCAATGACGATGATTTCAAGCGCGGCCTGGAAGTACTGCTGGATGGGGACCGGTGGCGAGAACTGGCGCAGCGGGGTTATGAATATGTTCGCGAGGTGTTCTCCATCGACAAAGCGATTGACCGGCACCTGGCAGTCTATCAAGAATTGACTGGAGTTTCTCGACCAGATTTGAAGGGGACTGGCGCATGAAGCGAGTCGTCATTTCTACGGCCAGACGACATACTCAACCGGACGAAGTCTCGGGCAACGTTTACCTGGTAGATGCGGAAACCGGGTGTGTTTTGCAGCGCAGCGCGATGATCGAGCCACCTTACCGGGCGGAAGACACCAACCCGCGCGGCGGGATGCGAGGCTGCAAGGGCATCAGCATCCGGGAAGACCAGATTGCGATTGCGAATTCGGCGGCTGTTTTTCGCTATGATCCGCAGTGGAACCTGCTCGGCATGATTTCCCACCCTTCCTGTTCGGCGATCCATGATATCGCTTTTCAGGGGGATACTCTGTGGGTGACTTCAGCGCGCACGGACGTGCTGATGCAATTCGATCTGTTTGGAGAGTTGTTACAGCACTACTATCTGCGCAATCCTTCCCCGGCCTTGTCAAAATTAGGTTGGCGACCACCGGTTTTGCTGCCGGATGAGCATATCCGCCAGGGGAAGATCGATTTTCGCAATCCACTGACTCACGACCAGGAATCCTACGACCGGGCGCACCTCAACAGCCTGTGCTTTTTGTCGAACGGCGAGATGCTGGTTTCCCTGGGGCAGGTGATTGGCTCGGAGCAGGCTTTCTTGCTGCAATTGAAGGGCCGGTTGATCCGCCTGGGTTTGTGGCCGTTGTTCCTGTCTTTCAATCGTGCAATTGGATCGCTGCTCAGGAAGCCAAAGGATTTGCACAGCAACCTGGTAGTCAGACCGGGCAAATCGCTGTCCGCGGTGGTGCGGATCTCTCCTGCCGGCAGACATACGTTGTCTCTGGCGATCCCAGACGTCAGCACTCCCAGCCATAGCTTGCTTGCCTTGCCAGATGACAGCGTGGTTTATTTGAATACATCGGCTGGAACCGTGCTGCATTTCGACCCGCAGTCGGGGACAGTGATCAGCACGACGAAAGTTACGGATGGGTTTTTGCGCGGCGCGGCGATGCTCTCAGAGAATACGGTTTTGTTGGGGAGCAAGGGTGAGTTGATCGTTTTTGGGTTAGATACCCAGCGAATTGCCAGCACATACAGGCTTACGGATGATCCAAACGAAGCTGTCTATGATATAAAAGTATTCCCTGAGCACTATGCAGATTTGCCGGCCTCGTTCGAAGAGCACTTCGAGCGTTCGGCCGGATGCGGCGCGGCGGAATTGATCAAGACAGGCCGTAAGCTCCAGGCGCGAGACGCGGTTGGTGCAAACGCTGAATTTACAGATACGATTTAGTGGTTCGACGGTTCGAATCGAAGCGGAACAGGAAGTTTCGACCGATCAAAGATGTGAAAGGATAAAAGCTATGCTGCCGAATTTTTTGGTTATCGGCGCGCCTAAGGCGGGGACGACCTCCCTGTTTTACTACCTGGACCAGCATCCAGAGGTGTACATGTGCCCGATGAAGGAGGTGGGTTTTTTCTGGGCTTATGGAGGCTTTCAGCCGAAGGGCCCCGGGAATGAGCGCTTGCGCAACCGCGTGATCAGCGACCAGGCCCGCTACGAGGCGCTGTTCCAGGGTGTGAAAGACGAGAAAGCGATCGGGGAGGCCTCGGTGCGCTACCTGGCGAGCCCGAACTCTCCCGAATTGATCCGGCGATTCATCCCGGGCGCAAAGCTGATCGTCAGCCTGCGCCAGCCAGCCGACCGCGCCTTTTCAGCCTTTGTCCATAACCTGACCGATGGCGTCGAGCCTTGTACGGATTTCGCCGAAGCGCTCGAGCAAGAGAAGCAGGGCCAGCGCGAAGGTTGGACGCAAGCGCGCTATTTTCAGAATGGGCGTTACGCAACTTCTTTGAAACGCTATCTGGAGTATTTCGACCGCGGGCAGCTGCACATCTCCTTGTTCGAGGATTTGCGGGATGAACCTCTGAGTCTGATGAGCGATATTTATACATTCCTGGGGGTAAGGGCTGATTTCAAACCGGATACAACGCACCGGTATAACGTCTCGGGCTTGATCCGCAATCCCTTGCTGCGGGTATTATGGGCGCGGTTGAGCAAGCTGCGTGCTGCTGTGCGTCCCTTTTTTAGCCCCAGGGCGCGCTACCAGGTGGCCGAGTGGGTGATGCAGGATACGGTGAAACCGAAATTCTCACCAGAGCTGAGGGTAGAGTTGACTGAATATTACCGGGATGAAATCGAACAACTCCAGGAATTGCTGCAACGCGACCTGAGTGCCTGGTTGAAATGAGACTGATTGGTGGTAAAGGGAATCCGGGGAGGTCGGGTGTGAAACATATCGCTATATGGGGTGCATGGTACGGCAGCCACAACGTGGGCGACCAGGTGCTTTTGCTCACGATTACAGACATTCTGACCAGGATGATTGGCGATGTCGGAACAGGAAGTTCCGTGCGCTTCACGGTTTTGACCAATAACCCCACGCATGTGCGCAATTATACGAGCCTGGAGTCGCACTGCCAGATCGAGGCGTGGCATAACCGCAAGCAGTTCCTCAGGCTGCTGCGCGCTTTGGCCGATTGTGATTTGTTCATTTTTGGCGGCGGTGTGCCGTTTTACGAGGAACGCGCCCATGTATTGGCCATGGCGCTGTTAGTTGGGATCGCCCGGGGGATGCGCATGCCCTATATGACCTGGACAGTATCCAGCCAGGTTGTCCAGGACCGTTTTGCAAAGCGGGTTTTTGGTTGGGCGATGAATGGGGCCAGCGCAATCACTTATCGTGATGAACATACGCACCAGTTGTTTCAGTCGTGTGGGGTCAGTCGCCCGATGCAGCTAACCGCCGACCCAGGCTTCTGGCTTGAGGCCGCTCCAGCGGAGCAGGTGGAGGCGTTTCTAGGGGAGATGGGCGAGGAAGCTCTGACGAGTATAGATCCTGCCCGGCCCTGGGTGGCGTTGACGCCGCGTACCCTGCGCAGCCGCGATGGTGAAGCAGAAACGCACTACAACCCGAAGACGCAGACGCAGTTCGAGCAGGAGATTGCTTGTTTCGCGGCTGCCCTGGACTGGCTGTGGGAGCAGGGTTATCAGCCGGTTTTCGTGCCGATGAACACCGTTGCGCCAGATGACGACCGCATTGCCTCTCGATTGGCGATGGAAGCCGCTACTCATGGGGATCGGGCATTGCTTCTGGATGAAGAAATCCGCCCGCGTTTAGCCCCCGCTTTATACCAGCGCTGCCAGGCCAGCTTTGTGGCGCGCGTGCACGGCAGCATCACTTCGATGGTAGCCAATTGCCCGGTGATGATGTACGCTTTCGCGCCCAAGCACGCCGGGATCATGGCGTCTATGGGCCTGGAGGCTTACAGTTTAGCGGAGGCTGAGGCTACCCCGCTAAGAACAGTCCAGATGCTGGCAGATTTGCTGGCGAACCGCCAACAGGTGAGGCTGTCGATGGCGAAACAACTGGAGGTTTTACGACAAGAAGCCCTCATCCCGGCGCAGCTCGCCGTCGAGATATTGCAGAGTCGTGATCCCGGCAAAACCCTCAGGGGCAGTTGACGGGATCGTTGCGCGGGACGAGCAATTGCACGCCAAATTCGGGCAAGGTGGCAATGGGCGCGTAATAGCACATGATTGGTGCAGCCACCCACTTCACCCAGACGTTGTTTTCTTCCCCGAAGCTGAACTGGTCTCCCTTGGTATTCAGGTAGAAGGGTTCGCTAATGATGAGGGAGAAGCGTTTATTGGCCAGGTCCCTGTATAGGTCTGCAAAGTAGTCAGCCTTCCCGGACATGGCGTTGTCCATCATGAATTTCTTCTCGTATTCGGGGACCAGGGGGATGTTTTTGACGTAATCGAAGGTCAACAACTGGCGCTGGTCGATAAAAAGCACTTCGCCTCTGCGCAGAGCCTTTTCAGCGCGCAGGGTGATCAAATCCAGGGTTTCCTGGGTTGCCTGCCGGGTGGGCAGGTGCAGCGGTTTTTCGCCTTTGAGCGCGCTCCAGGCCGGCAAGACCAGGGCGAAGGCCAGGACCACTTGCAGCCAGGCAGGCCATTTCGCAGGGATGAGTTCTGGCGTAACGGACTCCTGTGCTGGGACTGATCCCATAGAGCGTAGGGCCAGTGCGGCGAGCAAGGCCAGCGTGATGAAAAGCATATCCATATTGTGGAGATTGCTGCCTCCGCCAATCTTCACACTGGCAACCGTGCCAATCGCCAGAAAGGCCAGGCAGGCGGCCAGGTAGGTCAGGTCTTGCAGCCAGTTGACGCGCCAGCGTTTGCTGATCGCCGTCCAGAGCAGCAGGATCGATACCGGGACAATCGCCAGGGTCAGGCCGAGTAAGATGCCATCCGAGTAAGTGACGTTTGGAAACAGGCGATACCAGAGCAGGGGCTGGGAGAGTTTGCTCGTCGAGGAAAGAACTTGCGGGGAGAAGACAAATAGCTTGTTGTTGGTGAGGGCGCCAGCAACCAGCCCCAGGGCGCCCACCAGGCCAATTGGGACCAGCCGCAGCACCTGCCGCCACCAGGCAGTGTGTTTTTCAAAGTGAAATTCGGATAACAGGATAATTACAGCCCAGGCAGCCCCGGCAGGCAGCCAGGTCCACCTGCTGGAGGTGGCGTAATAGCTGGTCAAGGCTACACCCAGCAGAGACAAGACCAAATTGGTGCGGCTCAACGGCTGCACTCGGTATGGTTGTACAAAGGCGACCAGTAACAAAGCGCTGACCATCAGGTGCGGGTAGACCGGCCCCTGGGCCAGGAACAGGTACACCCACAGCAAGAAAGTCCACCTGGCCAGGTGAATCGAGCTTTGCTTGAGCTGGCTCCAGCGGGATAGATGGAAGCTAAAGAGCAAGTAAGGGAGGATATACAGCAGAGCATCCCACAGGCGGTGCAGCCAGATCGGCGTATTGGGGATGGCGAAAACGATGCCCCAGAGCAGATAACGACCGGGCGAGTCGTAGGGGATGGATAGCTGACCGGGATAGTTGTACCGGCCGGGATCTACTTGAAGGGAGAAATCGTACAGGCGATTCCCTTCGGACCAGGAGAGCGAGAAGGGGTAAGCGGTGACAGTGGACAGGCGGGCGAAGACGAAGAACAGAGCGCCCACGAAAACGATGGCGAAGGCCAGGTTAGCAGGCGTGGCCAGCCATTCAGAGTTTGGCAAGGTGATCAGAACAGCGACCAGCAGGCTGCAGAACAACATCAGCAGCAAGCGCAGGTAGGCCCCAGAGAAAATATCGCCCCAGGCAGTATGAAGCAACAACCAGACAGGCAGCAAAGCAAGGGCCGTAGCTAACAGCCAACGCAGCCAGCCCAGGTTGCTGGGCCACTTCGCGGCCAGGAAAGCAGCCATCTTTAGTTCTACCTGGCGTAATTGCGCTGGTTTCCAGATCGCTACCAGGGAAAGCGCCAGTAAAAGCAAGCAAAAAATGGCAAAGATAACGAAAGCCAAAGCCCATTTGAGTGAGAACTTCCCCAGCCATTCACCTGCTGTGGGTCCCAGGATATAGAACTCCTGCGTCATGCGCCACAAGACAGTTCCTGCGAACAGGCTGCCAGCCAATTTCTTCAACCAAAACAAGGCAGAGGATTTCATGACGGTTTACTCGAGGGGAGCGGCCTGGTGAGGCGGGGTGCCCCAGCGTGGCTGGGAAGCCAGCACTTGCAGCCTGGTGGCCGAATCCACCTGGTCGTCGCCGGTCAGGAATTCTGGAAGGATGTCAGGGCGAATTTGTTCGAATGCTTTCAGATCGCGCTGGGTGATCGCAGAGTCTACATGCCCGAAATGTTTTTCAAACACACTCAGGTAGGCGGGCACGCGAAAGCGGTTCAAATTGCTGGGTGGGTTGAGCCATTTGCGCCAGCTTTCCTCAGAATAGGTCAACATTTGGAATGGATATCTGAACAGATGGTCTTGCAAGTTGATAAAATGCAGGTTGAGGCCATCCGGGTGGGTGATGGCAGCTAAAGCCTGGATGGTGTGATCTACATCATCCAGGTGTTCCAGCACTGAAGAACTGAAGATCAGATCCACAGGTCGGAAGTCCGCAGATTCTGCTAATTCGCACACATCCATTCTGAGAACAGTCAGGTATTCCGGTTTGGGTGCGATGCGCCCGGCGTTTTGTGTCAGGTATTGGCTGAACTCTGGCAGCAGGTTTTTATTATAATAATCGTCTGGCGAGGTATATTTGTCACACAGAACCACGTGAGCAGCACCGGCTTGCAGCAGCATGCAGCCCAGAACGTAGGTGCCACCATAGCCGAATACCATCACACGCTTTCCCTGTAAGGTGTGCCCGGCAGCCAGGACCGTACGCTGATATCTTTCAAAAGCGAAGCGTGGTATGCGCGTCTCGGCGCCGGAGAGCAAGAACCATTGTTGGTGCAGCATCAAGCGGAAGATGGGAGTGGGGATGAAGCGGCGGATCAGGCGCGGAAGTGTGTATTTAAAAAACATCTTTAGCCATCGGTTTCGGATTGTAGATTGTCTTGCTTGGTTATGAGCCTGGCGCCAGTCATGGATCTATTCCAATCCCAAAGCATAAACAGGAAGGCGGTGGCTACGCCCAAGCCCAACGTTTTGAATAAATCGACCACTGGCCATGCGAAGGAGGTGTAACGGCGTAAGTACCAGGGGATGAACCAGGCCAGGATGGTGCACAGGCTGATAATGGCTCTCCGCAGCCAGGGATCGGGGGCGCGGCGTTGTTCTAACCACGCCCAGGCGACCAGGGCAACTTGCAGCCCAGCAAAAGCCGTGCGGTAACGGGGATTATCCCACATATCACCGCCGCTGCGGAAGGCTGCGACCAGGATGCCGATCCAGATCAGCGCGCTGATCATATTGGTGAAACTACGGCTGCGCTCGGCAGATTTCCTGCGCAGCGCCAATGTGGGAGCATAGATCAGCATGCCCAGCAACAAAGTCCAACCCAACGAGCGCCACATTACGATGGGAGGCCAGAGAGGAGCCTGGCTGCCAACGATGAGCGCAGCCGGCAGGAAAGGCTGCATCACGCCGTAGGCCATCAAGATCAACAGATGTGACCACTCGGGCGTGTTTTTCAGGATCAGTTGCAGCCAGCCTGAAGCGTGTTTACTCATGCCCGCTTGCAGTTCAGCGGATCGGCGCAGCCACCAACTTAAGAGTTCCAATGGGTTTGACATTTGCCGGGGGGCAAGCTGATTGAGCGTCAGCCACGAGCCAAGCAGACCGAAGGCGACCAGGGTGATAATGGCCAGCCAGAACCAGCGCAGGCGCATGAGGTCTTTTAGCTGGCTACCAAACAGGGACAGGGCAGCCAGGGCTAACATGAGCATGAGCAAAGCGGCGAAGGGCGGGGAGAAAGTCAGGTAGAGCAGCAGAGGCAAAAATACCCAGGCCAGGTTGCGGAGCGTGCGCTCCTGGTGGTATTTCGACAGGCCATAAAAAGACACGACGGTCAGAGTTACGGTGAATGCCTCGCGCATCTGCGAACTGCCCAACAGGATCGCTTCGGGGTAAAGCGCCAGGAGCCAGGCCGCCAGCCAGGCGACGCGTTCACCCCAGATGCGGCGAGAAAACGCCCAGGTAAACAAAACCGCCAGAGAAGAAAAAGCGGCGGTAATGATCACCATCAGCAAGGGCAGGTGGGCCGGCCCTCCCAGGTAGCGATAAACAACGGCGCTGATGAAAAGCAGGCCGCCATATTGGTCCGCGGCCCGGTATCCGCGTGCATCTGGCTGGAATGCTACCCAGAGGGGCTTGCCGGAGCGGGCCAGCCTCCAGGCTGCCTGGTCTCGCTCGCTGGCGTCGCCCATGATGTAGCCGCCTTGCTCTGCCGGGGAGCCATGTCCCCAAATTGGAGCGGCGACGAACCATAGAACTCCTGCACCCAGCCGCAAGACGACTGCGATGACCAATAACCATCCCAACCAGCGGGGCGGCTGCTCACTGCGCAGCAGCCACCAGATGCCAAGGACGACAGCGCTGGTGAGCAGGCTAATGCTCACAAAAGACGCCAACCCGGAGAAATTCAAGGCCCCTGACGAAATCCGGGCCAGCATCAGTGAAACGCCGCCAACGAATACCGCCAGCAAGCCGATTGCCAGGGCTTTCCATAATCCGGGGATGTGATCGAAACGAGGTGGTTTACGCATAACAGCAAATTCTACCGTAATCCTGCGTCTATCACTATGGGCAGTTTTCAGGATCGTCACGAGGCGCCAACAACTGGATTTTGGTCTCATCCAGGGTAAGGATTGGGGTGTAGTAGCACAGCAAAGGCCGGGATACCCAGAAGACCCAGGCATTGTTCTCTTCGTTGAAACTAAAGCGGGTGCCTTTGGCCCTGGTTACCAGGGGTTCGCTGACGATGAGTTGAAAGCGTTGGCTGGCCAGGTCTGAATAAAACTGCTCGAAATAAGCTGCATCACCGGCCATAGCCTTATCCATCATATACTTCTTTTCATATTCTGGAATGAGATCAATGTTTTTCAGGTAGCCGAATGTCAGCAACTGGCGCTGGTCGATGAAAAGGATTTCGCCTTTCTTCTGCGCTTTTTTTACATAGGAGGCCACCTGGCTCAAGGCTCGCTCGGTGGCCTCTGGCGCAGGTAGCTGCAGGGGTTTGGCGTCTTTCATGGCGTTCCAGGCGGGCAAGATGAGCGCCAGGGCCAGGATGCCAGAAATCCACGTGGGCCTTTTCTCTAATGTACCTGGCTTGATCTGGCGCAAGGCCAGGCCAGCTAACAGTGCCAGAGTGATCAAGAACATATCTAGGTTGTGTAAATTATTGCCCCCGCCAATCTTGACGCTGGCGACGATGCCCAGGGCCAGGAACGCCAGGCTGGCGGTGAAATATCCGAGCGCCTGGAGCCAGTTTACAGGCCAGCGCCGGGAGAGCGCCAGCCAAACCAGGAGGATGATGAGCGGCAAAGCCGCCAGCGCCAGGCCGATTACGATCCCATCCGGATAGGTGACATTAGGGAACAGGCGGGACCACAGCAGGGGCTGGGATAATGCCGTACTGCCAGCAACGCTTTTGGGAGATAGGAGCTTGGGGTTCGCTAACGCCCCGCCAGCCAGGGCGGCCAGGCCTACCAGGGCAATGGGGAACAGTCGTAAAACTTGCTGCCACCGGCGCGGGCCGTTAGTTTCGAATTGAAAGCCTGCCAATAAAATGATTACGGCCCAGGCCGCGCTGGCAGGCAGCCAGGTCCAGCGGCTCGAGCTGGCGTAATAACCAGCCAGCGCTGCCGCTGCTATGGCCAGGCCCCATTTAACGATGACAGCGCCTGGCCGTCTGGAGGCTGCTTTGCCTGCCAGAGGAGTGGTATTGCTGCCGACCAGGGCAACGATCAGGATGGCGCCGAGCAGCAAGGGCGGGTAGATCGGTCCTTGAGCCAGGAAAAGATACACCCACAGACAAATGATCCATCTTGCCCTGTGGATTTTGCTTTGATCAAGCTGGCTCCAGCGCGCCAGTTGGCAGCCAAAGATCAGGTAAGGGATGATCCACAGTAAGGCGTCCCACAGGCGGTGGAACCAGATGGGTGAGTTGGGGATATAAAACGGGATACCCCACAAGATGTGGCGGCCAGGCGAGTTGTAAGTTGTGGTGAGCTGCCCGCCATACTGGTAGCGCTGGGGGTCTACTTGTGTGGAATAGTCGTAAAAACGATTGCCTTCTGACCAGGAGAGCATAAACGGGTAGTCCGTGACGTTTGTCAGCAAACCAGCAATATAGAAGAACGTGCCTGTGAGCACGATTGCAAAGGCCAGGTTGGCTGGAGTGACGATGCGTACCGGTTGGTCAGTTAGCTGGTCTGCCGGGCCAGTGTGGGCGCCACTGGGTGTAATCAAAGCAGCAATTAGCAAGCTGGCATCTATCAGGAAACTCAAGCGCAGGTACGGGCCGGTAAAGGTTCCCCCCAGATCTGTAAAGAGCAGGAACCAGGTGGAAAGCAGAACGATGGCAATCGCCAGAGGCAGGCGCAGCCTGCCGAGAGCTTTGATGCGCCTGGCAATGATTTCTTCCACCTGGCTGAAGCGCGAAGGTAGCCATAAGGCGAGCAGCCAGATCGCCAGAAAGCAAATGTGCAGGCCGAGGAAACCCAGGAAGCCAGCCGCCCACTTGGTGGAGAGCTTGCCCCACCACGAACCGATCGCCGGGGCCAGGACGAAGAATTCCTTACCCGCTCGCCACAGGATGTAGGCTGCCAGCAGACTGCCACCCAGGCGTAAGAGTATATTCAGGCGCGTTGATTTCATCGTATGCGGATTCTACTGCGTTTCTATCTCTTTGTGTCCAGCGCCGTGCGGTGGGGCAGCGCCTCCGCTCAGGATGAGAGCCGCCCTGGCAGCCCAGGTATAACGCTGGGCAGTCTGGCGCGCCTGTGTGGCCAAGCGTTCTGTGAGAGCGGGATCGCTCTGCAAGCGCTGCAAGGCCTGGATCCAGGCCTGTGGATCATGCATAGAGAGCAGTATGGCGTTGTTTGAATTCAGCACCTCTTGCAGTACGGGTAGATCACTGGAAAGGATGGCGCGCTGGCAAGCTAAGTATTCAAACATCTTCATCGGGCTGAGGTAGCGGGCGATATCGCCGCCGGATGAAGCGGCTACATGTTGCTGGTACGGCATTAGCAGCACGTCACAGGCTGCCTGGTAAAGGGGCAGCTCGGCGTTAGGGACAAAACCGGTGAAATGTACATTTTCCAGATTTTGAGCCTGCGCCTGGGCTTTCAGCCGGGCAACTTCCTGAGGCTCGCCGCCAACGATAAGAAAAGTGATCGTGGGGAGCTGCGCTGACAGTTGCAGGAGCAGGCCACTGCCTCTGCCTGGGTACAGGTGGCCGGTATAGCCTGCAGTAAAGCGGTCTGGTGGAATTGGGATGGCGCTGCTAATCTGCTCGCCTCGAGAGAGGCGCTGACGAGCTGCGAGCGGCGATGGTATGTGGGCATAACGGTCCAGATCGACGCCATCGGGAGCAATCAATGTAAACGGTGGTTTAGCCGGTGCAGCAAAGCGGGCAGCCAGATCGTTTGCCAGGGACCGGGTGATCACCACCAATCGCCGAGCGCCTGGGCCTCGCAAGAAGCGGTGGAACAGCCAGGGGGCTACCGTGCCCTGAGGTAAATCGTGTATTTCGAATATGGTGGGCATGTTCAGCGTACTGGCAAGCGCGGCCACCTGGGGCAGGCGTGTATACAGCAGTTCGGCCTGCCAACTACGCGCCCAGCGCACGGCGCGCAGGCTGAAGTCGTAGCGGCGCAAGCGCGGGTGGGCCGCCAACCAATCGATTTCAAAAGTATGCTGCAAGCCGTAGTGGTGGGCCAAAGATTGCCAGGAATGTTTTCCCCGGCTGGCTGCGGGTTGGGCAGTTGGTGCAGCCAGGCGCACCAGATGGCCTAGAGCACAAAATTCCTGGGTCATCTTCATCACCTGCAGGGTGTTGGCGCGACGGGCCGGGATCTCGGTAGGGGCAACGACAGCAATTTTCAATACGTGTTACTCGGAGTTGACAAGCAGCGAGCGGATCTTGATCAGAGAGATGATCGATCCTACCCAGTAAAAGCCAGCCAGCAGGGCTGCGCTGGCCAGGTAACCATAGCGCGGCACGAAGAGAGCGATGCCCAGTACTTTGAGTGCGGCCAATACCAGGTTCAGACGGGCGGGGAAGCCGGCTTCACCAAAGGCAAGCAGCGCCACGCGCCGCCAGTAGAATGTGTTGGCAGCCAGCAGACCAATCGACAGGATCACCAGGGCGGGGTAGGCGGGGAGCAATTCGGGTGTATATACGTAGTTGATCAGGGGCTGCCCGAGCAAGATCAGGAATAGTGTCACTACCAGGGTGTAGCCGCCGGCGATGAACGAGCCTTGCTTGAGAATGTAACGCATGTTGGCGTAATTCTTGCGCGCCACTTCACGGGAAAGCTCTGGATAAGTGGCCTGGGGCATGGGGTTGACAGGGATCTGCACCAGGTTTGCCAACGCCAGCGCCAGCTTGTAATAGCCGGTTTCTAGATTTGAGCGGAAGAAGGATACCCACAACAGTTCGCTGTCTTTGGTGACCAGGCTGAGCGAGGCACTGATGTTGGTGCTGATGGCGAAATGGGCCACTTCACGCGCCTGGGGGCGCAGCAACCGGACTGGAGCGCGCCACCAATCTTTACCCCAGTGTTGGGTGGCCACGTGTAAGGCTGCCAGGGTCAACCCCAAAGCGCCGATGGCTTTGCCAATGGCGTAAGCCAGCAACACTTCGAGCAAACCACCATGAAACAGGTATGCCAGGGCGATGACAGCCAGCGTAATCAAACTTTGTACCACGTTCAGAACCGCCATACGGCGGAAGCGATCGAAGATTTGCAGCAGGCCAATCGAGCTTTCTGAAATCAGATTGGCTAAGACGATCAGGCCATAGATGATGAACAGGTTGGTGGTAGTGATATCCTTAGCAAAAAATTGAGCGCCGATTGGGGCTAAAAGCCAGACCAGGCCGAAAGCTACCAGGGAGGCTAACATTTCAACCAGGGCCGCCAGCTTGAAAACAGCCGCAGCCCGGGCTTGATCTTGGTTTTCCGTGTACTGCCCTACGTATTTGATCACCAGCTCATTCATGCGAAAGGATGCCAGGTTGTTGATCACGCTGGTGAAAACGGTGATCGTTCCCAGGATGCCAAAATCGGCCACGCTCAGGATACGCACGACCAGGATGCCCTGCAGCATGCTCAGGGCCGCAGAAATGCCGGAGGCGCTGAATAGATAGCCGGTGTTTTTGACGATTCGCCGGCTTAGCTCATTTCCAAGCAATCGCTGCAAAAGCGCGCCGATGCGAGCAAGTAGAGAAGTGAACATTTCGCGCGGGCTCGAAGACGGGATTACAAGTGTTGCCCCATCTGCTCAGATCGTTTTTACCTGGCTGGCCCAGGGCTGTTCGGCTTGATACCAGGAGACCAGGTTGGCGACGCCTTCTTGCAGCGATACCCGCGGTTCCCAGCCCAACAGGTGCCTGGCCTTTTCGACACTGGCCCAATTGGCTAACATATCGGCAGGGTGAGCGGGGAAATGTTCTACCAGGGCTTTGCGACCGATCAGCCCTTCCAGCATGTCAATGAGCTGGTTAATCCTGATCGTTTCGTGCCCGCCCAGGTTGATGACTTCGAAACCGAGCGGCTTGAGGCCCAGGATCGTGCCGCGCGCAATATCATCGATGTAGGTGAAGCCGCGGGATTGTTCACCGTCGCCGTTTACTTTCACAGGCAGGCCCTCGCTGATCCATTGGGTGAAGCGGAACATGGACATATCCGGCCGCCCGGCGGGCCCGTAAACTGTGAAGTAGCGGAAGATGGTAACATCCAGGTTGTAGAGAAAATGATAAACGTGACATAGCGCCTCAGCCCCTTTCTTGCTGGCCGCATAGGCCTGCAAGGGGTGGTTGCTGTCGGCATCCTCGGGAGTGGGCAGCGGGGCGTTGGCGCCGTAAATGCTGGATGTAGACGCCAGGACAAATTTCGGTAAGTGATGTTGTTTGCAGAACTCCAACAGATTGAGTGTGCCGGTTACATTGGTGTCGATATACACCCAGGGATCTTCAACGGACTGCCGCACACCTGCACGGGCTGCCAGGTTGATAATGCCGTCAAACTGTGGCCTTTCTCCTTGGGAACTAAAGTTGGCGGTTTCCAGGGCGTTGCGATCGCTGATGTCGATGTGGTGAAAAGAGAAATTCGCGCGGTCTGACAGGCGTTTCAAGCGCCAGTGTTTAATGGTGACATCGTACGCATCGTTCAGATTGTCGATGCCGGCTACCATATGGCCTTCATCCAGTAGAATTTCTGCAACCCGCGCGCCGATGAACCCTGCCGCGCCTGTTACCAGGTAATTAGCCATGTTTCTCCTTCTTTTGGTGTTTCCAGGGACTGCCCTGTGGAAAACTGTTTTGCCCGGCATAATCTGGCTCAGCGAATCCGCTTGAGACAGCCCCTGGAGAAATTATGCTTGGTTCGATCTGGCTTAGAGCCTGACCACCTTGGGGTTGGATTTGCCCAGGCTGCCCAGGGCGTTGCGCGTGTCGACAATCAAGGGCGCTTCGTCCAGGATGGTGGTGTAATCGTAACTGCTGTGGTTGGTGACAATCACGACACAATCCACCTGGCGCACTGCTTCCAAGAGATCGGGAACGCAGCTCATTTCCCAGCCTTCGTGGCGCAGATTCGAAATGTATGGGTCATGATATGAGACCTGCGCGCCCTTCTGCTCCAGCAAACCGATCACATCCAGAGCGGGCGACTCGCGCAGATCGTCGATATCTGGCTTGTAGGAAACTCCAAGGATGAGCACACGGCTGCCTTTGATCGATTTCTGGTGTTCATTCAGGGCATCCTGCACCAGGCCGACCACGTAGCGCGGCATGCCGGTGTTGATCTCTGAGGCCAGCTCGATGAAGCGAGCGGTATAGTTCAAGGCGCGCAGTTTCCAAGACAGATATAGCGGATCGATGGGAATGCAGTGGCCGCCCAGTCCGGGGCCAGGGGTGAACTTCATGAAGCCGAAGGGTTTCGTAGCAGCCGCGTCGATCACCTCCCAAACATCTACGCCCAGGCGTTCACACATGATCGCCATTTCGTTGACCAGGCCAATGTTGATCATGCGGAAGGTGTTTTCCAACAGTTTCGCCATCTCGGCAACTTCGGCGGAAGAAACGGATACCACGGTTTGCAGAGCCTGTTGATACCAGGCTGTCGACACCTGGGTGCAAGCCGGGGTGATGCCGCCGACAACTTTGGGGGTGTTCAACGTGGTCCAGTCCAGGCGACCCGGGTCGACGCGCTCAGGCGAGAAGGCCAGGAAGAAGTTTTCACCGATGACCAGCCCTTTTTCTTCACCCAACTTGGGCAACAAGATTTCGCGCGTGGTCCCAGGGTAGGTGGTCGATTCGAGCACGACAACCATGCTGGGGTGCATATACTTCGCCAGTTCTTCTGTGGCGCTGAGGATATAGGACAGGTCTGGATCTCCCGTTTTGCGCAAAGGCGTGGGCACGCAAATGCTGACGGCATCGCTGTCCTTCAACACAGAGAAATCGGTTGTGGCGGTTAATTTCCCGGCTGAGACCAGGCGAGCAATCTGTTCGCTGGGCACATCCTGGATGTGGCTTTCACCGCGAAGGACGGTTTCTACTTTGCGTGAATCAGGATCGATGCCTGTCACAGTAAAACCAGCTTCGGCAAAAACAGTTGCAAAGGGCAGGCCCACATAGCCAAGGCCGAGTACGGCCACTTTGGCTGTTCGATCAGTCAGCTTCTTGGTCAGAGCAGACTGAACCTGAGATTGTTGTGTTGCGTCTATCATATATTTTCCTCTGATTTGAGAATTGGATCAACTTGCCCGGAAGGAGGCTGCTCAAGAGCGTCTTGTTCGGGTAATTCTAAACGGTCTGAGTATATCCGAAAAAATCCGAGAGTTGCTCCTGCATTTTTTGGTTCAAAGCGGCGACTTCATCTTCGCTGAGATAATCTACGAAGCCATGCACCTTACCCTTGCGAGTTTTGTACGAGTCGCCGTCTTGCTGATCAGCCGGGTTGAGTATGCCCGACTGGAATTTCTTCTCGGCTTCCATTTTGCGCATGTTTTCAAAGGAGGCGAATTCGAGCGCTTCCGTGATGGTCTCCTCGTTAACTGCTGTCAAACCCAGGAAATCCAGCGCCTGGCGCAGGTGCGCTTGTGGATCTGCGCGCAGATCCTCGTAGCGGACCAGCAAAAAGCCCTTGGGGATGTGCCGATTGCGCGCCCATATGTTGTAATAGGCCAGAATGGTATCGAAACCGCCCACTGGCTGGTTGATGAAATCGGACAGGCTGCCTTCGAACACAGCTTTACGGTTTTCGTAGGGATTATCGCCAAAGATGTGGCCGCGCTTGCTCATTTCGAAGTAACTGGATACGATCACATCCCGTGGGTCGCGCACCAGGAAAATAATCTTCTTGCCCCTGTATTTGGTCTTGGATGCCTCTAGCTCACCGGGGGTCTTAAGCATGGGACGATCGTCGTGAATGACGGTAATCCTGGGGATGCCTGGTGGAAATTTGCGCGCATCTCTCAGGAAAAGGATATCTTCATCCTCGGGCAGCGCCAGGTGACGAGAGATCGCTCTGCCCATCATCAAACGCAACCAGGTCCTTCCGCACTTGGGATACGAAAGCAGGTAGGCGTCCGTGTTGCGGAGAGCATACCAGCGCAGCATCTGAGGTGGAAGGATGGATCGCAGCCTGCCGCGAGTGGCGGCTGGCAGGCGATCGTAGGCGGAGCGGATCGATTGGCGGAACGAGTACCGCTTCATTAGAACAGGCTTAGCTGCTTGGGTTCTTTCTTCTCAACAGGGGCTTGTTCCTGGTATTCGGGAACACTGCCAACTTGTGTGATCAAATCGGGCAAGCGGGCAAAATCAGCCTCAATTGTAGATCGCAAACTATGTTGGTGCAGTGCAGCCGCCGGGTGATACATGGCAACGATCAGGCGACCGCGGACTTTGACGGATTGGCCGTGGATTTCGCTGATCTTGGCGTTAGGCAGGAAATGTGCCATAGAAAAGCGGCCCAGTGTTACGATGACTTTAGGATTGATCGCCTGAATCTGTCGTTCCAGGTAGGCGCTGCATGCCGCGAGTTCATCTGGTTGTGGGTCACGGTTGCCCGGCGGGCGGCATTTGACTACGTTGCCGATGAATACATCCGAGCGTTTCATGTTGATTTGGGCGAGCAATTCGTCCAGGAATTTCCCGGCCGCGCCAACGAAAGGCCGGCCTTGCTCATTTTCATGAAAACCAGGGCCCTCGCCGATGAACATAATATCGGCGTTGGCCGGGCCTTCGCCGGGAACACCATTTTTACGGGAATGGTGCAGAACACAGCGCGTGCATGTAGCTACTTCTTGGGCAATCGTTTTTAATTCTTCTTCAGGTTTCATTGTGTCTCTCCTAGAACGATTTACATCCGGCGTTCTTGCAATCAAGGCTCGAGCGAGGAATTGTCGGTTCCCTTTATTTGCTGAATACTGCCAGGTTTCCATTCCCCGGTATCAAGCCAGGCCAGGTAAGTTTCTTCCAGATTGTCAACGGTCATGATCAGTGCATCTTCATAGTTGTCGCGATAATACTTGGGTCGCTGGCCTACTATCTCAAACCCGAAGCGGCGATAAAGTTTTTGGGCGACCTGATTGTGGGCGCGCACCTCTAGCGTTGCTTTCTGGGAACCCCGGCGAATGGCCTCTTTCAAGGCGACAGCCAGTAAAGTTTTGGAAATGCCTCTGCCGCGATAATCCGGATGGACAGCGATGTTGGCAATGTGGGCTTCTTCCAGGATCAGCCAAACAACCACCATCCCGACAATATGAGGCGGCGCATCGGGATGAGTGGCCTCAGCAACCCATAGTAAGGACAGTGGATTGTTTTTGATTTCATAATTATAAGCGCTGAGCGGCCAGGGCATGCTAAAAGAGATGCGATCGATAGCCTGTACTTGCTCTACATCTTCCAGACGCATGAAGCGGATAGTGAGGGTCTCATGCAAGGGAATAGCGCTCATCAGAAATTAGCTTTTATCGAGGATCGGATCGTTATAGTGCAAGTAGATCGGAGCCAAAGAGGCCGGGTTGTCAGCCTGTCCGGCTTTCCAACGCTGCCAGGCTAACTCTGCCAGGAAGGCCGGGCGTCGCAAAGAGTGGGCTGGTGTGGCCAGGATAATCTTGCTGGGCTCAACGCCGGCGTGGTGTGTTTGGGTTAGAATGCTGCGATCTTCTTCATCTAGCTCGCCACATAACAGGGTCGGTTCTTGCAATCGCCCAGCCAATTCTTCGGGAGTGAGCACTTCGATATTGCTGCGGGCATTGTCTGCGGCAGGTTTCCATTCACCCTCTCGCGCTCGATACCAGCTAACTGCCAATCTGCCTCGGCCGGCGCGCAAGACAGCGGCCATGGGGACGTTCAGGATTGGTTGGGCAAGAGCCAGGGCATCTAACGTGGGAATGCCCAGGATAGGTATGCGCTGCGCAATAGCCAGCCCTTTTGCCATCGCCAGACCGATACGCAAGCCAGTGAAGGAGCCGGGACCTGTGGCAACTGCCAGAGCGCCCAGGTTTTTTGCCGACAACCCGGTTTTTTCCAGGGCGCTGGCAACTGCTGGCGCCAACTCTACGGTGTGGTGGTCGCGACTGACCCATACCGACTCACATAGAACCCGAACGCCATCGTACAAGGCCAGGCCAACGGCACGCGTGGAGGTGTCCATTGCCAGTAGTACGCTTGAAGTAGCACGCATCAGGAAACTCCAAAAACTTGTCTGCGAAATTCATCCAGTAAGGCATGGTAGCGGGGGCCGTAGGCGGCAAGCAGCATGTCGCGTTGTTCCTCGTCTACCCAAGACAGGGTAACCCAAAGGTGTTCGCCGGGCAGCGCCTCAGCAATGCGGTCTGCCCATTCCACAACCAAAGGACCTTGTTCAATCAACGCGTCGATATCCAGATCTTGCGCTTCTGCCGCGCCGGCCAGACGATAGGCATCCAGGTGGTACAAACGAGCGCCGTCCGGCCGCCGATACACATTGACTAACACGAAGGTGGGACTGGAGACCTGATCCAGTGAACCCCAGCCTGCAGCAATGCCCTGCACCAGAGTCGTCTTTCCGGCTCCGAGGTCGCCAATCAGACAAACCACATCTCCGGGTTGTAGGGCTGCTCCCAGGTGCATGCCTGCCCGACGGGTTTGCGCAGCACTGCGGCTGATGAATTCCATCGATCGGGGATCTAGAATAGGCATTTCACTTGCCGATCTCCAGGTTTGCTAAAGAGGCTACCACACGCTTGAGCCCTACGCTTTCAAAGAAAATATCCAATATTTCATCGCTGTCTTGCATGCGGCTGTTCAGGATCATGCCCTCGCCCCAGGTGGCGTGTTGGACGCGCATGCCGGGTGCATAGCGCTGCTGAGGTATATCAGCAGATTGGTCAAAGGGCATTTGCCAGCGTTCTGGCCGCGCAGAAATCGTACCCGCGGCGGAGGTTGTGGTGCGTCGATGCGAGCGCGTTGGCTGGGTTTCATCGATCATGTGGGAAGGGATATCCACCAGGTATCGCGATGGTTCGACGGGTTCTGCATAGCCATAGGAACTGCGATTTTGAGCGTAGACCAGGTACAGACGATCCTTGGCGCGTGTAATCCCCACGTAGAGCAGGCGGCGTTCTTCCATCATCGCTTCTGCGTCTTCGAAAGAACGGCTGTGGGGGAGTGTGCCATCGTTTATACCTGTGATGAACACAATGGGGAATTCCAGGCCTTTGGCGGCGTGCAACGTCAGCAACGTGGGAACGTTGCTGTTGGTCTCTAAGGTGTCCTGGTCGGAAACCAGAGCCACCCGTTCCAGAAATATCTCCAGGTTTTGATCCTGATATTCAGATGCCAGGCGGCGCAGTTCCATGATATTTTCCCAGCGATCGGCTCCCTCATCGCTGCCGTCATCGATGTAAGAGTGATAATCGGTATCTCCCAGAATGCGATCCATCAATGCCAGAGGGGAAAGCGCATTTTTTTCTGCAATCCAGCTTGCCAACAAGCTGCCAAATTTCGCCAGGGAAACGGCAGTGCGAGCAGGCAATTGCTGAAACTGCATTCCGGGTTCTGCTGTATCATTCCCTAACTCGATCAAGAAACTGCCAGGAGAGCGCCCGATTTGCTGGGCCACTGTGCGCAGCGCCAGGTAAGTCTTATTCCCAATGCCTCTGGCGGGAACGTTAATTACACGGGTCAGGCTGATCTCATCGTGCGGGTTGTGCACCAAACGCAGGTAAGCGATGATGTCTTTGATCTCACGCCGGCCGTAGAAGCGCTGCGCGCCTACCAGCTTGTAGGGCAGGCTGGCTTGCAAGAAGGCTTCTTCCAACAGGCGCGATTGGGCGTTGGTACGGTACATCACTGCAAAGTCGCCGGGTTGGGCGTTATTTTCAGCAACCCGGCTGGAGATGGTATCTACAACGAAAGCCGCCTCAACGCGATCATCATAAGCTTCGTGAAGGATGGCCTTTTGGCCTGCACCGCGATCCGTGAACAAGCGCTTGGGGGTGCGGTGAGGGTTGCGGTCAATAATCGCCATAGCCACATCCAGGATGGATTGGGTTGAGCGGTAATTTTGTTCGAGCAAGATAACCTGGGATTCGGGGTAATCTTTCTCGAAACGCAGCACATTGCGATAATCTGCTCCACGCCAGCGATAGATGGATTGATCTGTATCGCCAACAACGAAAATATTGTTGTGGAAGGATGCCAGGTGACTGAGAAGCTTGTATTGCGCCAGGTTCGTGTCCTGGAATTCATCAACCAGGATATGTTCATAGCGCCGGGCATATTTCTCGCGCACCCCCGGGTTGTTTTCTAACAACTGGGCAGTCCACAAGAGCAAGTCGTCGAAGTCCAGGGCGTTGCTGGCTAAGAGCAGCTCCTGGTAGCGGTAATAAACGCGCTGCACCACCTCATCGCGATAGGTTTGCACAGGGAAGGCCTCGGGCAGGATCAATTCGTTCTTGGCGTTCGAAATTGCATTGTGAACACCAGGGGCGCGGTAGCGCTTTTCATCCAGATTCAAGTCAAGAATCGCTCTTTTTACCAGGCTGACTTGATCATCGGCGTCGAAAATTACGAAGTTGGATTCAAACGGTAAGTTTCCAGCCTCTCGACGCAGGATGCGCGCACAGATCGCATGAAAAGTGCCCAGAGTCAGGCCGCGCGTCGAATCGCCGATCAGATCGGCCACGCGATGTTCCATTTCGCGGGCAGCCTTGTTGGTAAAGGTTACTGCCAGAATATTGTAAGGCCGCACACCCAGATTCCCGATCAGGTAAGCAATGCGATGCGTCAGGACGCGCGTTTTACCGGAGCCCGGCCCCGCCAGTACTAATACAGGGCCCAGGCCGGCGGCGACAGCCTGCTGTTGTGCGATATTTAGATCCGACAGTAAATCCATGACTATGCTCGAATTGGGTTACCAATTATCCAGTGGGGCATTATAGCACAGAGGCTGGCATGTGCTGGTTGCCAATCCGCACACAATGCGCTAAAATCAACCCATGAATTGGGAGATGTGCGGGCATGAATGGGCAGTCAACCTGCTGGCAGAACACGTTGCTCGGGGGAGGATGCGGCATGCCTACCTTTTTACTGGACCACAGGGCGTAGGCCGCCGTACGCTGGCACTGCGCCTGGCTCAGGCATTGAACTGCCTGGAGCCACCGGCTCCAGGAGCGCCTTGCTTGAGCTGCCGCACCTGCAAACAAATTGATCGAATGGAGCACGCAGACCTGGCAGTTGTGCAGGCCGAACAGATAGGGGGTACACTCAGGGTAGATCAGGTGCGCGAGCTGCAGCGCAGCCTGGCATTGGCTCCTTACCAGGCGCGCTACCGGGTGGCGATTTTACTGCGCTTTGAGGAAGCAAATGCCAGTGCGATGAATGCTTTGTTGAAAACACTGGAGGAACCAGCCTCGCAAGTTGTATTGATATTGACTGCTGAAAGTGCTGAAAATTTACTACCAACCATTGTATCTCGATGTGAGGTACTGCGCCTGCGCCCGCTGCCATTAGGACAGGTTGAGCAGGATTTGCAAACTCGCTGGGGAATGCCAGAGGAACAGGCCCGTCTGCTGGCCCACCTGTCGGGAGGTCGGCCTGGTTATGCCTTCCGGCTGTATCAAGAGCCAGAAAGGTTGGCTTTACAGAGCTCCTGGCTGGATGATTTGAGCCAGTTGCTATCTGCCAAAAGGGTGGACCGGTTTGCCTATGCTGAAAAGATGGCTAAGGATAAAGATACCTGCCGCGCAATGCTTTCCGTCTGGCTGGCATTTTGGCGGGATGTGCTCTTGAAGTCTAGTGGGGCAGCCGCGCCAGTAGCTAACCTGGATCGCCAGGAGCAGATCGAGCATTTGGCCGAGCAGTTCGGGATGCAGGTGGCATATCACGTAGTAACTGTCTTAGACCGGGCGCTGGCTTTATTGGATTGCAACGTCAACCTGCGCCTGGCGGCAGAAACCTTATTGCTGGATCTGCCATATCGTTAACGGCCTGCCCTGAGTAATTCCAGGTATTTGCTGATTTGCAAACTTGATGGGACAAGGGCTGTGCTATACTGTGTTCTAGCATGAAACGATACCGGTATGATGGATAAACCAGATGACCGGGGCCTGGGCAGCATATGCATGATCCAAAGAATCGCGATTCGCTAGAATTATTGTACGAGGTCAGTCGAGAGTTCGCTGCGGCTCTGGACTTGCGTACGGTGCTCCATCGCGTGCTTTTTTTATCGATGAGAAGTGTGGGAGGGGTCAGCGGAAGTATCATTGTTTTGGACAGCGAGGGGCAGCCAGTTGATACGGCGTTCCTGATCGTGGGACAAACTCACGATCGAACCATGCTACAGCTAAGAACCACTTACGAACAGGGCATGGCAGGCTGGGTGGCGAAAAATCGCCAGGCTGTACTAATCCCTGATACCAGCCAGGATGAGCGTTGGTTGCATCGTCCCGATGATGCACACGAGCGAACTGGGCCAAAATCTGCAGTCAGTGCGCCTATCCTGGCTCGTGACGATCTGGTGGGCGTTATTACGCTGGTTCATCCTCAACCCCAATTTTTTACTCAGGATCATCTCGAACTCGTAAAGGCGATCGCAGATCAAGCGGGGATTGCTATTCTAAATGCTCGCCTGTATGCTGAAAGCCAACACCAGGCACAGGTGATGACGGCAGTAGCCAAGAGCGCAGCGGTCATTACCGCATCCCTGGATCTTAGAGATGTTTTGCAGCGCATTCTGAACCAGATTCCTCGCGCACTGGGTGCTCAGGCGGCGCGCCTGGCTTTAGTGGATGCTGAGAAAAATGAATTGGAATATCGTGCATTTACTCTGAAAGGTCAGCAGCGCGCGATTGGCTTGCGCGTACCTTTCGGTAGGGGCATCGCAGGTTGGGTCGCGATGCAGGGACAAGGGATTATTGTCCCAGATGTTGCCAATGATCCGCGTTTTGCTCCTGATGTGGACAAGCTGACTTCCTTCGAAAGCCGGGCAATACTTTGTGTTCCCATCCAATCCGAAGGACAGGTCATTGGTGTATTAGAGGCGATCAACCCGGAGACCGGTTCGTTTGACGAACAGGATTTGCTGATCTTGAATGGTATTAGCAGCATGGCCGGCACAGCCATACGTCATGCTCAACTCTTCGCCAGCCTGGAAGCGGCACACAGCCGCTATCGCGATTTGTTTGAAGATAGTATTGACCCTATCTTGATTACGGATTTAGATGGGTATATCTTGGAAGCCAACCACCAGGCAGAGGCGATGATTGGACTAGAGAAGAGCCAGTTGCGTGCTCTATCCATAGAGATGTTACATGACATCGATTGGGAGAAAGTGGGCGAAAAATTTGAGAATCTGGTTTTGGGGCACACGGTCAGTTATGAGGCTGTCTTGCGTGCTGAACAGAAACGAAGGATTCCAATCCAAGTATTCGTGCGCAGCCTCCAAAATGATGGTGTAAATAATTTGCAGTGGATCTTGCGTGATATTTCCGAGGGGAAGAAGCTGGACCAATTGCGCGAGGATTTGACGGCAATGATTTACCATGATCTGCGTTCGCCTCTGGCAAATGTAGTGGCCAGCCTTGGAGTGTTAGCTTCAATGCCTGCTGCGCCACAACAGGATGAATCAGTGGCTTCGCTGATCAATATCGCATTGCGTTCTACACAACGGATACAACGGTTGACGGATTCATTACTGGATATCAATCGATTAGAAGCGGGTCAAGCGATCGGAAACCGTAAGGGCATGGCTCCTGCAGAATTGATTGCGGATGCTGTGGAAGCGGTATTACCTGCATCGCAGAGCCGTAAAATCCAACTGATCAAGCATGTGGAGAGCAGCTTGCCGCAGGTTTTTGTGGATGCAGACATGATTCGGCGTGTTCTAATCAACCTGTTGGAAAATGCGCTAAAATTCACGCCTGCACAGGGTAAAATTCAAGTAGGCGCGAAGCGCGACGATGATGCTGTGTTGATGTGGGTGAAAGACTCGGGCCCGGGAATTTCCAAGACGGACCAGGAAAGGATTTTTGAGAAATTCACCCGTCTTAGTGCTGAAGGGCCGCGCGGTTTGGGTCTGGGTTTGTCGTACTGCCGTCTGGCGATTGTTGGGCATGGAGGTAAGATTTGGGTTGAAAGCGAGACAAACGATGGATCCAGTTTTATGTTTACACTGCCTCTAATGGGCAAAGCTTTGCAAGATCCAACCCAGGATCAGGCGAAGGTTTGAAGTTCAGGATATCTGGTGGTTTATGCAGCAGATCGAGCGAGGAATTTATTTTGAGGATGCCTACCTGGGGGTCACTTTAGGCGCACTGGTTTATCCACATGGTACCATCATGGTTGATGCGCCGTTGCGGAGCGAGGACGCGCGCTCGTGGCGTTCTGCTTTGATCAATCAGCGAGGTGGGCCGAATCGCCTACTGGTGAGCATGGACGCTCATCCTGACCGAACTCTGGGAACTCGAGCGTTGGATTGCACTATCATTGCTCACCAGAAAACCGCCCAAGTATTTCGTAACCGTCCGACAGTTTTCAAGGGGCAAAGTATGGAGACTGGTTCAGATTGGGAAACTTATGCGGAGGCGGTTGGTATGCGGTGGGCTGCCCCCGACATTACATTTTCAGAACGCATGACACTGCATTGGGGCAATGGCGAGGTGATTTTAGAGCACCGGCCTGGCCCAACACCCGGTTCAATCTGGATCATTGTGCCAGAAGTGCGCGTGGTTTTCGTGGGCGACGCGGTTGTTCAGAGTCAAGCGCCTTTCCTGGCGTATGCAGACCTGGATGCCTGGATAGAAAGCCTGGACGTGCTCGTAAAGGCCTATCGGGATTACACAATCATCGGTGGACGAGGCGGGCCGATTGCCAGTGCTGATGTAAAGGCCCAACAGCGCATTCTAAAGGATGTGGTTGCGGGAATGGAGAAGCTCGCTCGCAAAGGTGTTACACCTGAAGGTACGGAAGTTTTGTCAGCGCCTTTGTTGACGAAATGTAAAGTGGCACCAGAAATGCGTGAGCGCAGCGCCAGGAGACTAAAGCACGGCTTATATCATTGCTTCGCTCGCCGCTATCATTCGGAAAGTGCTTTAGGGCCCGTGGAAACGGAAAGCGAAGAGCAATAACAAACCAGATAAAGATAACTCAACGAACAGGTAAAAAACATCTATGTTTCAATCACCTTACTTGCCAGTTTTCGCTCTCACCCGTGGAGAAACGGTAGAGTCTATTCATAATGGCGCAATGGCGGTTGTGGATGCACGCGGCCAGCTTCTAGCCTGGTATGGCGACCCAGCCGCAATCACGTATTTGCGTTCTTCCGCCAAGCCTTTTCAGGCGCTTCCGTTTATTTTGCATGGGGGTGATCGCCAATTCAACCTTACTCAGCGTGAAATATCTGTAATGTGTGCCTCGCATTCTGGTACGGATGAGCATGTGGCGGTTATTCGGGGGATACAGGCCAAAACGGGTGTGTCAGAAGGGCAATTGCTGTGTGGCGTTCACCAACCCTATCATAAACAAACTGCAGATGCATTGCGCGATCGCAATGAGGAGCCTACGCCCAACCGGCATAACTGTTCAGGGAAGCATACAGGTATGCTGGCATTCGTCAGGTTGCAGGCACAATTGACGGGAGAACCAGAAAGTGATATCCCGTACATCGATCCGAGGCATCCGATACAACAGGAAATTTTACAAACCTTTGCGAAATTTTGTGATATGCCCGTGGAAAGGGTTGGCCAGGGGATTGATGGTTGTTCTGCCCCGAACTTCGCTGTTCCGCTCAGGAATGCTGCACTCGGATTTGCACGCCTGAGCGATCCAGAGGTAGGGGGTGTAAAGGGGAACCAGATGGATGCATGTCACACAATTGTTTCTGCGATGGTTAGCCACCCGGATATGGTAGGCGGGCCAGACAGCTTCGACACGTATCTGATGCGGGTTGCTGGTGGGCGCATCCTGGCGAAAGGCGGCGCAGAGGGGTATCAAGGCCTGGGCCTCTTGCCTGGCACGCTTGGCCCAGGTTCGCCGGGTGTGGGGATTGCCTTGAAGATTGGTGATGGCGATGCTCGTGGGAAGGCGCGTTCAGCAGTGGTTCTGGAAGTTTTACAACAGTTGGGGGTATTATCTTTACATGAACTGCAAGAGCTTGCCGAATATGGGCCGAGTTCGCCAGTGCTCAACTGGCGTAAAATTGTGGTTGGGCAGGCCTACCCGGTATTTTCACTGAGCAAGAAGTAGCTACGTGGGTAAGGGAAGCAATGGATCTGCCTGAGCGTGCAATGGGCGTTCACGAGCGGTTGCTCCAGTTTTATGGTTATCCGGAATGGCGCAATCCACTTCCACCTCTAGATGAGCTGGTCTCGACAATCCTCTCGCAGAACACGAACGATAAAAACCGTGATCGCGCTTTTGATGCATTGCGTAAGCGTTTCCCCACCTGGGAAGCTGTTCGCGATGCTAGTGAGGAGGATGTTATTGAGGCTATTCGCCCGGCCGGGTTGGCAAATCAGAAGGGGGCTCGCATCCAGCAAGTATTGCACCAGATCACGGCGGAGCGCGGCGGCCTGGACCTGAGTTTCCTGGCGGGATTGGATACTCAGGCAGCAACTGATTGGCTGATGAGGTTCAAAGGGGTTGGGCCAAAGACTGCTGCGATCGTGCTACAATTTTCCCTGAGCAAACCGGCTTTTCCGGTAGATACGCACATCTATCGGGTTACAGGGCGGTTGGGTTTGCGCCCAGATGGGATGAGTGCCGATCAGGCACACTTGCACTTGAGCAAACTCTTTCGACCTGAAGCCTATTACCCTGTGCACCTCAATATAATCCGCCTGGGCCGTGAGGTGTGCCATGCTCGCCGCCCGGAATGTCCTCTTTGCCCGCTTCGGGATTTGTGTGATTACTATGCTGAGCATGTGACAGTTGAGGAAGAAGGTAATTATGAGTAAACCCCCTTTGCAGGAAAAGATCGATGCTTTGAAGTCAGCCTTGCGCAGTGTAAAGCCTGAGCGCCCGACGGATGCAGCCAGCCAGGGTTTGCGAGCAGCCCACCAGTACCTGAATGAACTGGCTGATGAGTTGAAAGTTCACGAGGATCAGATTCGTTTATCGGCCTTGTACAAAGTCTCTCAAGTACTGGGCACTTCACTGGATCTGGATCAGGTTCTTACACAGGTGATGGATGCCGTGATTGGGTTGACAGGGGCGGAACGTGGCTTTTTGGTGTTGTTAGAAGCGGCTTCGAAAGATTGGAAACTGCGGGCGGCGCGGAATCTGAGTCAGGAGACTCTTGAGCGGCAGGATATGGCAATCAGCCGCACGGTGATTGACACGGTTTTGGAAAGCGGAGAGGGCCTGGTCACCACCGATGCCCGTTCAGATCCGCGTTTCTCGGAAACCGAGTCGGTTGTGTTTTATGCTTTACGCTCGATCATGTGCGCGCCTCTGATGGCGCGAGGCCAGGTGATAGGGGCGATCTATGTGGATAACCGCGCTCAAGTGGGCTTGTTTGAGAAAGACGATCTGGAGATGCTGGGAGCCCTGGCTGCTCAGGCTGCCATTGCTATCGAAAACGCGCGGTTATATACAACGACGGACCAGGCCCTTGCACAGCGTGTTACCGAGTTGGAAACCCTGGCGCAGATGGATCGTGAGTTGAACCGGCGTTTGGATTTGGGGCATGTACTTGAAATTACGCACCGGTGGGTGATGCGCCATGCCAGGGCAGGGCAGGTTTGGGTCATCCTGGCGGAGGATGGTAATCTGGAAGGCGAGGTGACTACCTATCCGGCAGACGAACTGGATTTGAAAGATGCTTTAGTACTGCGAGCGTTTTCTGAAAGCACTGATCAGAATGTGCCTGCTACAGATGGAGATCCGGCCCGGTTGGCGATGCCGATTTTGCGGGGCAGCAAGCTGATGGGCGCGGTGCTGATACAACGCGAGGAGACATTTGACCAAGGAGAAATTGAGTTCCTGGGATATTTGCTCGGGCGCGCAGGAACAGCAATTCAGAACGCGCAACTTTACGATGCCGTGCAGAAAATGAGTGACGCTAAAACACAGTTTATTTCAGTGGTGACTCATGAGCTGCGCGTACCGATGACATCCATCAAGGGCTATGCTGATTTATTGCGTCAGGGTGTAGTTGGATCGGTGAACGAACAGCAGGTCAGTTTCTTAGATGTGATTCGAAGCAATGTAGAGCGCATGTCCACGTTGGTCTCCGATCTTTCTGACATCTCGAAGATTGAATCTGGGCGGATCAAGGTCGTCAGTTCACTGATCCCCTTGCGAGTGTATGTGGAAGATGCTCTGCGGAGCTTGCGCCCGAAGATGGATGAGAAACAACTGGTTGTCGATGTGGATGTGTCTGGCGATTTGCCACAAGTTTACGCGGACTATAATCGCTTGATGCAGATATTAACAAATCTGCTGTCCAACGCGGCGAAGTTCACCCCGGAAGGCGGCCATATTCAAATCGCTGCTCATCCCCAGGCTGATATGATGCGCGTCGAGGTCACAGATACTGGTATTGGTATCAGCCACCAGGATCAGAGCCAAATATTCTCTCAGTTCTTCCGGTCTGAAGATCCGGCGGTGCGCAATGAGGCTGGCTGGGGTCTGGGATTGAGTGTAACGAAACGTTTGGTCGAGCTAATGGGAGGTACAATTGGTTTCAATAGCGAATTGGGCCAGGGCACTACCTTCTGGTTTACCTTGCCCACCTCCGCTCCTCCAGAATCATCCGAATAGATTTGAACGAAAACCAGATTATCCAGTTATGCTAACGTTTTAGCACAAGCCTTTCTGAGGAGGATTGCCAATGGCAGAGCGCAAATTCGGTAGTCGCCACCCTTTGTTGTTCTATCGCCGTACGATGGATCGTGTTTGGAAGATCACATTCGTTTTGGGTTTAGTGCTGGCAGCCGTCTGGAGGTGGTCTTTGCTCGGAGAAACCATGATCCTGGGAATTAGCAGCCGAGTCTGGTTTCTGGCAATAGCAGCGCTGTCTTTCTTTCTCAGTGCCTTCGCCTTCATGTCGCGTTTCAAGGCCTACGTCCAGGTCCATCGTGACTATTTGAGCGTAGTGACTCCGTTCCTGGGTTTTCGGGTTTCCTACAGGCGTATGCGTACGGCTTATCCGGTGTTATTGCAGCAGCTTTTCCCCCCGAACGAGGCACGCAGGGCCGAACGACAATATTTGGAACCGTTCTATGGGAAAACGGTCATCGTTGTAGAGATGCGGGGCTTCCCGATCGATCCAAGATTGCTGAAGCTCTTTTTGCCGTCTCAGATGTTCTCGCCTCGGGCAAACGGCCTGGTTTTTTTAGTGCCGGATTGGATGGGGTTCAGCACCGAGCTAGATTCTTTTCATGGAACCTGGATGCAAGCGCAGCGCGATAGAGCAAAAGAAAAAGCATATTGAGGGATTGGGCTGTGAAAAATGTCACATACATTATGAGTAATATCATCCTGAACTTATGATATTTGACAATGACCACTGAGGTTGGGATTAGGTATCATACCATTAGAGAGAAACGGGGGTAAAGAGCAAGTTGCTCATCGCTGTTTCCTCCTTTGGCGAAAGCCTCCGCCGGGTACTCCTCACCGCCCTGGCGGAGGCTACGCGTTATGCGAGAACCAGATGGAGATTGCGATTATGTGAAATAGGCTAAAATCCGCTATCGGTTGTAGGTAGAACGATCGTGAAAGTGGTGCCCTGACCAAGATTCGAATCAACCCAGATGCGCCCCTGGTGGTTTTCTACGATTGACTTGACAATTGCCAATCCTAGGCCTGTTCCAGGAGTATCGCTTGGGATGTTGCTGGCACGATAAAATTTGTCAAAGATGTAAGGTTGGTCTGCTGGGGGAATACCAGGCCCATTATCGGATACCTGTAGAATTATTTGTTCGCTTTCAGCTTGGGCTCGAATAGTCACCTGGCCATTCTCGGGTGTGTATTTGATCGAGTTGGAGATCAGGTTGCTCAACATTTGTCGTAAGCGAACGGGATTCCCTAAAACCTGGGGTAATGTTTCTGGAATTTCGAGGCGTAATTCCAGAGACTTTTGTTGAGCTCGACTGCGCAGGCCGTCAACTGCATAGTGAATGATGGCAGAGAAGGGCACGATTTCATTTCGAGCGTCGAAGCCGGCTTCGATACGACCCAGGTCGAGCAGATCATTAATCAGTGAGGTGATGTTTTGAACGCTGATTTGAACCCGGCGAATGAACTCTTTTTGCTGGTCATTGACTGCGCCCACCCGGTCAATCAGTTCTACGTATCCAAGGATGGCTGTCAAGGGGGAGCGCAAATCATGGGAGACGGTGTTCACGAAATCGCTCTTGATGCGGTCCAGTTCTTTGAGGTGGGTGATGTCTTGCATGGTCACCACCAGACCAATTTCTGGGATTGGCGTGATTTGGGCGTTCAGGACACGGCCATCCTGAAGCGCAATCTCTGTGCGAGAAGGAGCGGCTTGATCTTCTCGTAGAATCTCTAGCAGTTCCTGGTGGTGCAAAACTTCTTTCAAGCGTCTGCCGGTCAGGTTCTTTTCTTCAATCTCAAAGGCTTCACGAGCTTTACGGTTGATCAACAAAATCCGGCGATCCAGATCTACTACAATCACGCCTTCCTCGATGTTGGTCAAAATCGATTCGAGTTTGTTCCGTTCTAACTCGCTGTTCGAATAAAGACGAGCATTTTCAATCGCAATAGTGGCGTAATCGGCCAGCGCGGATACCAGGGTAATGTGATAGTCGGTAAAGGGTTTGCGACCCTGGCGATTGTCGACTTCCAGTGCTCCGATAACGCGCTCTTGCACAACCAGGGGCACGTAAATGATGGTATATACCAGGTAGGATGTTTTGATTTTACGCGGAGTCTGCTCATCTAGCATGACCGGTTTGCCAGTGCGTAGCACCTGACCGGCCAGAGAGTCGCGGATAGGCAGGCGAAATGTTCGCACGAAATCTTCCTGGAAGTTGCGGCTGGCACGCATGTAAAGTTCGCCGGACCCCTCGTCCAAAAGTAACAAACTTCCCTCTTCTGCTCCGGTCAGCTCTACGGCCGCGTCTACTACGGCTTTCAAGACATCGTCCAGGTTGAGCAGGGATGTGACTTGTCGACCTACGCGCTGTATCGACTCCAGCCCATTGACTCGGTTACGCAGGTTGGATGTGTCGCGCTTGGCAACCAATTTGATTTGAGAGTTTACCCATTGGCGCCGTTCCAGGGCGCGCTTGACCGTAGCAAGCACTTCACCTGTGCGCACCGGCGGTTTGAGATAATCGGCATATCCGTGACGGAAAGCCGTCAGGACACCGGCCTCAGAGTGCTTATGCGGCAGCAAGATGATAGGTAGGAAGGGATCCTTTTCGATGAGTTGGTTGACCAAGTCGATGGTGTCACGCCCTTCCAGTTGATCATTCATGATCACCAGATCCGGCAAGCTGTCTTTCAGAGTCGTCTGAACAGCCTGCCACTCTGTAACCAGGGTCACTTGATACCCAGCCGCGGATAATGATGCTCGCTCGAGCAGTTGTCCGGTTACAGGGTCAGAAACAATGAGCAATACGTTTTCGTTAGTCATTCAGTCTGCATGTAAGTAATGCTTGCAATGAGAGCAAGCACCTAATTGTGACAAAAGGATAATATTTTATGATCCAACCTTCTCAGTAGTCCCCAAGGTTTCAATGGATTCCGACATGGTGCGCAGGTTTTCCATCGCGGTTCGCAGGAACTCCTTCTGAGTAGCATTCAAACGCATGTTTTCTCCCACCAGTAAGGAATCAATTGCTTTGAGGGCATTTTTCAGGGGAGGTGTCAGGTCATTATGTATGTTCTGAATAGCTTCCTCTTTGGCGCGTTCGTTGGCCTGGGCTGCCTCTGCCACTTGCTGGAGCGAACGGGCGCGTTCTTCCAGGGCGCGAAAGAGCCTGGCGTTTACGAGGGAAATCGAAGCGTAATCGGCAACAGCTTCCAGCAGTGTTCGGTTGCTGGGGCTGAAGGGGGTCGGCGCTTTGCGCACTACAACCAACAATCCAACCACTTCTTTCTTCAACTTCACGGGAACTACCAGGGCGGACTGGCCTAATTGGGAAACTTTAAAGCGGGCCAAAGGCTCCCCATAGATCGAGAGGGTTTCGCCTGACAATGCTACCAGAGAACTGATCCCATCATCCCAGGGCTGGTTAAGCTTGGCGGCAATTGCTTTGGGCAAATTGCGTTGTCCGGCCAAAGTGAAGACTTTGCCACGCTCCTCGCGCAGTAATAGCCAGCCACAGTCAGCTTCAGTAACATAGACAGCCCCTTCAACAATCTTTTCGAATAACTCTCTCTGACTGGTGATGGAAGTGACCGCTTTGCCGATGGCGAAGATGGTGGTCAGCTCGCGCACGCGCTGCTGTAACTCGTCGTTGGTTTGCTTGAGCTGGCGCGCCAGAGTCTCTCGCTCGCGTCGCGAGCGCACTTGTTTGATCACGCGCTCGACTGCCGAAACGATCTCTGCTTCGCGTACAGGCCACATCAGATAGTCCGTCGCACCTAATCTGAAGGCCTGGATCATGTCGCTTTCCATGCCTTTTTGCGCAAGGATGATCACAGGTGTATCTGAGTTCTGGGACATGAGCGCCACGAGCAAATCTTTGCCGCTCAAATCGGGCAACCCGAGGTTGGCCATTACCAAATCGGGCGAGTAACGTGTGGCTTCCTGGATAGCTGAAGCCGCAGTACGAGCGATCTGAACTTGATAACCCAATGCCTGCAGCGTTTGGCGGGCGATCAAGTCACTGATTTCAGGATCGCTTTCGACCAGAAGGATGCGCTCACGAGAAGTCTTCATAGTTTAATCATAGCACGGATGTGGTGAAAACGGGAGGTCTTATGACTCCAGATATCTTTTGTCAAATTTTCGTTAGAATTGAGTAAAACTCATTGTAAATGCTTGACTTTTTACCCCTGTCCTATATACAATCTATATAGGCAACCTGATATGGGGGTAGATCAATTATAAACAATTTGGAGCGATTTTATGAGATGTTTTGTTCGGATTTTGGCAACAAATACGATTGTCATGAAGGCGAAAGATGATGATGCTGAGAACGAGTATGCCAGTCCGAAGTTTTCCTGGATTCAAGTGGATTCGGATCCGGGAAATTTGTTCATCTGGTAATCTGTATCAGGAGGATGCCAGGTGAATCTCCACATACATTCTGAATGAGGAGGATATTATGCTGACAGAGCGCGACCTACAAGAACTATTAGGCTATCAAGCGAAGTCCCCTGTACTCAGCGTTTACCTGGACACAGACCCGGTTCGAGGTAATGCTGATGCTTATAAGCTTCGCCTGCGCAGTATGCTCAAAGATAGCGAGCTCCCTGATGATGTAGATGCTGTGCTTCGTTACGTTGAGCGTGTATATGACTGGTCTGGGCGTGGCCTGGTGATCTTTTCCTGTGCCCCACAGAAGTTTCTCAAGGCTTTCCCCCTGGCTGTGCCTGTGCGTAGTCGAGTTCGGGTAAGCGATCGGCCGCATGTCAAGCCGTTGATCGATCTGTTAGATTCGTATGGGGGGTATGGTGTTGTTCTGATTGATAAACAAGGGGCGCGTTTGTTTTCCTTCCACCTGGGGGAATTGCGTGAGCAAGAAGGCGTTGTCGGAGAAAGTGTACGCCACACGAAGCGCGGAGGTGGTTCGCAATCGGTTGGACGCAGGGGGGGCGTTGCGGGGCAGACAGGCTATGCCGATGAAGTGGCAGAGCGCAACGTGCGCGAGGCGATTGAGTTTTCGACGCGTTTCTTCGCAGAGAACCATGTGCGCCGCATTTTGATCGGCGGCACAGATGACAATGTGGCGCTATTTCGCAGTCAACTGCCGAAGGCCTGGCAGAGTCTGGTTGTGGGAAGTTTTTCAATCAGTATGGTTGCCAGCTATACCGAAGTGTTCGAGCGGGCCATGCAGGTTGGCAAGGAAGCCGAAACACTTCGGGAGAAGAAACTTGCCGGCGCTATGGTAACTGGCGCGGCCAAAGGGCGCGGTGGGGTTATCAATCTGGAAGAAACTTTGGATGCGATCCGCGAGGGCCGTGTGCAAACGCTGATGATTCGCGATGGCTTCCGTGCCCCGGGATACCGCTGCAAAGATTGCGCTTATGTCTCCTCTTTACCGATGAGTACCTGTCCGTTTTGCGGTGGGGAAACGGACGAGATACCTGATGCAGTCGAACTGGCAGTACGCCAGGTGCTTCAGTCGGGTGGCGACGTTGAAGTTCTCTCGCAGGAGCAAGCAGTCAAAGGGTTTGAACAAATCGGAGCGATTTTGCGTTACTAAGCGCTTCGCAACCGTGAAGGCCCGGTAATTGGGAGACGGCATCTGCTATCCAATTACCGGGCTTTTTTATGGAATCAAAGCGTTTTCAAGTTCCAGCAAGGAAGCTGACATAACATCCAGATCCGAGCTCGCCGCGTACCCGTTCTCATCGATTTCTCCCAGAACCAATTCCAGGCGAGCTTGCAAATCGGTGATGACTTTGCGTTGGTCCTGTGGCAATTGCTTTTCGAGAAATTGTAAGTGATCTGGGGTCTTTGTCAGAGCCAGGCGGGCTTTTTCGGGCTCCTGGTTGGCTAATGCCAGTTGCGCAGAAGCAATGTCAACCTGGACCTGCAAAATTGCCAGGTGTAAATTGGATTGTGCTAACTGGCTTTGCAAATCCTTGTTTTGAGTTTCAAGAGACGATAGCCGGTCGATTTCCTGGTTGGCAGCTTCGAGATCGGAAGAGGCCTGGTTGGTGAGTTCGTTGATCCTCACTTGTGCGTTCGTGAAATTCTGGCGCAAGGGCATGTACAGTGTGAATAGAACCAGGATGGCACCCAGGCCAATCAGGATCAAAATCCCCAGCAGACCGCGCAGGAGCCGTTTCCACAGGCTGAGAGGTCGCTTTTCCGGGCGAGAGGGCTTGGCGGCCTCCGGTGGAGTCCCAGGGCTGGCAGACGGCGCTGGCGAAGCCTGCTCTGGTGGGGTGGTTTCAGGTGGAATAGAATCTTTTTGGGGCTCAGTCATGTGCGTCTCCGTTCGGCTAAGGCGTAGGTGTGCTGGTAGGCGTTTGCGTTTCAGCAGACAGGGTTGGAGTTATTGCGCTGGTGACTTCGATCGTCGGGGGTTGAGGCGTGGTAACCTGGGACGTTGGTATGAGAGATGTTTCTCCAGGCAAGCCGCTGCGTATCAATTGCCAGGCAACCTCGAGATCTTCGGCAGCCAGAACAGGGGCATCCGGGAGGTTCCCCAGCGCCAGGTCCAGGCGAGTGATGATCTCGGCCAGAGCCTGGGTTTGATAATCGGGAACTTGTAAGCCAGTGAGCAGATCGCGGGCGGCCTGGATGTCATCAGTGGCCAATCCCAAATTGTTTTCAACCAGGAATAAGCGGCTGCGCGTGAGTAGTTCCATGGCTTTGACCAACTGCAGTTCGCGCTGAAGTGCGGCCAGTGGCGCTTCTTCGGATTCCAGCCTGTTTTCCAGTTGATTTACCTGGAAACTCAACACTGTAGATGTGGCAGCCGCCTCTGACAGATGGGTATCCATCTTTGCAAGGCGCTGGTTCACGCTTTCCAGCATTGTGTTGATCTCATCCAACAGCCCAGTCACGGCGGTCTGTGTGCTCTGTAATCCCGAAAATTGGGCTTGTTGTGTGCTTGGGGCGCTCTCCAGGCGGTTGGTCAGTTCTCCGATAGCTTGTTTATCCGCATCGCCGCGAATTTCCAGGGCGTTCAGCCGATTGTTCATTTCATTCAACTGCTGGTTGAGTTGCTGGTTGATATCCTCGAGATGTGTTTGTGTTTCCTTGAGCTGCTGTAAGTCGCCTTGCACGGGTAATACGTATTGGCGATAAAGTGCAGGTACCCCGATAACGATCACAGCCAGCAGCCCGAGCACCATTGCAATGATAATCAGGCGAAACAAAGCACGCAGAAAGATGGAGAAGGCAAGACGCAATCGCTTGCCAAAGGAGACAGTGTTGTTGGTTGGGCTTTCCTGACTCATACCTGGCCTCCTGAATGGGTAAAAATTACGGAGAGTTTCAAGCTTGAATGAAATTCCGCATCGAGCTTATTCAAGGTTGGAGCGTACCGAGCAAATCTTTCAGGCCATCCAGGAAACTTTGAAAGCGCTTGGTGCTGTCCTGTACCTGCTGGATCGTAGTAGCCATTTCGTTTACCTGCTGGCTGAGTTGTTCGGCCTGCGTGGATAGATCGTCCAATTCACTACGTAGCTGTTTATTCTCTTTTTCGATGGTGTTCACTCGGCCGGCCAAGCTATCCAGATTATCCAGGCGCGAGCGCAAACTGTCTACGTTTTGTTGAGCGCGCGAGATTTGCGTGTCCAGGGTGTTGAGCCGGCTTTTCAAACTGTTGAACTCTTCTGTACTGGCAAAGCGTAACCCCCCATTGAGCATGAGCAACATGGTCAAAGTGAAGATGACTGCCAGTAAGAAAGAGATGGCGCCGCTGGCGAAGGCGATTCCAAAAACCTGGGAGTGGGTGACCGGTTTGGATGATTTCTCCGCAGGTGGGGGGCTTGCTTGTGGGGCTTCGGCCGGCGGCGCGGCCAATACAGGCTCCGGCTGTGCTTCGGCGAGCAATTCAGCCTGTGGCTCGGCAACAGGAACCTGCTCTTCTGGCAAGGGTTCGTCCACAGGTGTTTCAATAATCAGGCTGGGTTCTTCTGCAGAAGGTTCCTGCTCACTCTGGAATTCCGCAAGCGATTCTTCTGAAATGACTGTGGTTTGCGCAGGCGCTGTCTCAGAAGATGAGAGGGTCACCCGGGTTGATAGGTCTTCTAGCATGTTCGGCCGTATGCCTTGCACACCAAGCAGATCATCCAGGAAATCAAAAGGACGGGCTTTGATAATGCGCTGGGCTGTGGCCCGGCCAATGCCGGGGAGAGTGGTCAGTTCTTTTACACTGGCTGTGTTTAGATCTATAAGAGGAAGTTGAGTTTCCATGCGAGTCTCCTATTCAAGCAAATCAAGCTGATTCCACGCGATAACCAGTAGAGGCGGGGTAGGAGGTGTAGTATGAAATGTATTCAACCAATGGGCGGCCTTTTGCCCGCCAGAGGGTAATTCCATTTTGATATAGCCAGATCATACCATAGAAGTGGCAGATCGCATCATGATGCCAGTATGATCAGGCTTGGTGAGTGGGTAGTGTGAGGCGATCCATCGTAGTCTCCGTAGCAGATTATGGCAGAGAAGCCGGCTGAATGGATTTCTTGGAGAATTTCCTGAGTAGAGAGCAATACATGTTGTACCTGGGCGCTCAGACGTTGAACTTGCCCATCTGGGAGTAGATGATCATAATGCCAGTCAACCACAAAGTGCTGGCGAGTGCGCCTCCAGGAGCTGACCACTTGCACAGGTTCGCCAGTGTTTGGATGGGGAAATACCTCTTCAACTTCGGGATCGGCGTGGGCTGGTAGGCGCCTCAGTAAATCTGGGTTAGGCAGGCTAACCGCAAACAACCCATTGGAGAGCAGGTGCCGTCGTACGTTCTCCAACGTAGCCTGGCGCAGCGAAGCTGCCAGCGTACTGTAAGTGTTGCACGGAAGCAGGATCAATCCGAAGCGAATGGAGAGGTGAAAATTGGCGAAATCGGCCGAGAAAATGTGGATGTTTGCCCGCAGGGCAGCGGGTATTTGTTGATTCAGGAATGCCAGCATCGAAATATCGCGGTCCAGGCCATAAACTGGTGGGGCAACCTGCGCCAGGGGAAACAGCACGCGGCCAGTGCCGCATCCCAATTCCAGGATTGGACCGGCAGAGTGACCAGCCAACTTACTCCAGAAGGGAATATCCTCCGAGTGTAATTGATGATGAGCATGGTATAGCGCTGGCAGCACTTCGCTTTCCTTTCTGGGAAATATCCAATAGCAAAACTGGCGGCACGATCACCTTGACGGTTGAGGCTAGTTCGCATTATACTCACAATGTTCGGGGTGTAGCGCAGTTCGGCAGCGCACCGCGTTTGGGACGCGGGGGTCGGCGGTTCGAGTCCGCCCGCCCCGACTCGGGCCTATTGTGTAGGATCAGTGTACTACGCAATAGGCTTAATTGCCAAACCTGAATTGGCTGGGAGGGAACACATGGCGAAAGCGAAATTCGATGGCGTTGTTGAGGCCGTGCATTACCAACCTGATGGGCAGGTGGCATGGGTACGCGCTTACGTGCGTCGAGGCGCGACATTTTCGGACCACGTTCTGTTAGATCGCCAGGCGATCATTGAGCTATTGAAGTCTGGCAAACGTTATTTGAGCGGCCAGCGTGTGCCTCTGAGAGCGAGCACTTTTGAAACTGGAGATGCGCTGCGCGTCTTGCAAAAAAACGACCGTGAAGTCTTGGTCGTTGGTGAAATCGAAACGGACCGGGATCGCCTGGAAGGCGTTCCAATTATCTAATTTCCTAAACCACAGTCAAAAATTGTCCGCACCATTCTTATCGATCATCATCCCGGCGCATAATGAAGAGCATCGCCTGCCCTCAACCCTGGAGCAGGCGTTTGCCTTTTTACAAGAGCAAGCGTATGAGACGGAAGTTCTGGTTGTCGAGAACGGCAGCCAGGACCGGACCTTCGAAGTCGCTCAGGCTTTTGCCAGTCGTTTTCCTCAATTGCGCGTGCTGCGCGAGCCGGGGCGTGGAAAAGGCCTGGCCGTCAGGCGCGGTATGCTGGCGTCGAGAGGCGAATACCGGTTTATGTGCGACGCCGATTTGTCAATGCCAATTCAAGAAATCCAGCGTTTCTTGCCCCCGCAGTTGACGGATTTCGACGTGGCAATCGCTTCGCGCGAGGCCCCTGGAGCAGTGCGTTATCATGAGCCTCCTTACCGCCATTGGGGTGGTCGCTTGATCAATCTGGTGATTCGAGTTTTGGCTTTGCCTGGCTTACACGATACGCAGTGCGGCTTCAAGTGTTTCCATCGTCCAGCAGCGGAAGACCTGTTTGGCTGCCAGACGCTGACCGGCTGGTCGTTCGACATCGAGTTGCTGTACGTGGCTGGGATGCGCAAATACCGGATCATCGAAGTTCCAATCCATTGGTACTTCGATCCTGAGAGCAAGCTCAGCGTTGTCAAAGATGCGCTAAAGATGGTGGCGGATATCCTGGCAATACACCGCAACGCCAGGCGAGGCGTTTATAACCGGCCAGGAGTGTAACAGGGAACGCCTTTCGAGCGGCTGCGGAGTGAGCATTGAAAAAGTTTGACCGTAGCCTGCTGCCAGATGCACCTGATTTGAGCTTTGAAAGCACTTTATGGCAGGCAGGCACCCAATTTGTAGCGGGGATCGACGAGGCGGGACGAGGCGCCTGGGCTGGTCCCGTGGCAGCAGCAGCCCTGGTTTTGCCGGCTGACCCGTCTATCGCGATGCAGCTTTCGGGTGTTCGGGATTCCAAGGAGATGAAGCCCGCAGAACGCGAGTATTGGGCAGGGCAACTGGTCAAGTTGGCGCTGGCTTATGGGGTGGGTTTTGCCTCGCCAGCGGAGATCGATGAGCTGGGGATTGTGCCGGCCACGCGCCTGGCAAGCCAACGCGCCCTGGCGGGGCTAAACATCCCTGTACAGCACCTCTTATTGGATTTCTTGCAACTGCCGGACCTGGCTCTGGCGCAAACGCCGTTGGTCAAAGGGGACGCGCGCTCTCTGAGCATTGCCGGAGCCTCTGTCTTGGCGAAGACGAGCCGTGATGCGCGAATGTGCGCGCTGGATGTTCAATATCCTGACTATGGTTTTGCCGCCCATAAGGGTTATGGCACGGCGCGGCACCGCGCCGCCTTGCTGCGCCTGGGGCCATGCCCGGTTCACCGGCGCAGTTTCCGACCGGTCAGCGAGATTGCTCTGCCTTTGTGAGCAAGGAGAGTTACGATGGAACCAAAGAAAACCCGCCGCCAGTTCGGCTTGTGGGACAGCCCGGTAAGCGCGCTCAGCCTGGCGCGCAACTTGAAGTTTGCAGATGTCGCCTGGGATTGGGATGGCAGCCTGGTCTGGCTAGAGAATCGTTCTGGGATGGGGACGCTGGTCGTGCAGCCTGCCGATGGGCAGGCGCAGCGCGACGTAAACGCTGAACTATCCGTGCGCGGGCGTGTGGGCTATGGGGGCGGCGATTTTACCGTGGATCACGGCCAGGTTTTCTTTGTGGAGGCGGACTCGGGACGTATTTACCGCCAGTCTTTAGCCGCAGGAGCGGCGCTGCCAATCACCCCGGCATTCGGACAGGCGGCTGCGCCAAAGGTTTCGCCGGACGGCCGCTGGTTGTTGTTTGTGCATTCATACGAAGGGCAGGATACGTTAGCGTTAGTCGATGGGCAGGGCCAGTTCTGGCCGCAAAAGCTGGCCTGGGGCGCTGATTTCTACATGCAGCCGGCCTGGCATGCAGATAGCCAGCAAATCGCCTGGGTCGAATGGGACCATCCTAACATGCCCTGGGATGGCTCGCGCTTGTGCATGGCGCGTTTGAAGCATCAGCAGGGCAGCCTGCCGGCTGTTGAAGAGACTTTTGTCATCGCCGGGAATGAAAACACGGCGATCTTTCAGCCCGAGTTCTCCCCAGACGGACGCAGCCTGGTGTACGTTTCGGATGCCAGCGGCTGGTGGCAGCTTTATGTCTACGAACTTGCCAGTGGCCAACACCGCCAGTTGACCGAGATACCTGCCGAACATGGACTGCCAGCCTGGATTCAAGGGCGGCGCACGTATGCTTTTGCCCCGGATGGCAGGGGACTGTATTTTTTGCGCAACCAAGCTGGCTCGATCAGCCTGTGGCATCTGAATCTAGAGTCACGACGAGAGCAGCAAATCCAGTTACCTGGAGGCTATACCAGCCTGGAGCAAATCTGTGCTGCTTCTCATGGAATTGCTTTGATCGCTTCGGGTGGGAGCGTCCCAGTGCGGGTTATTACAGTCCCGCTTCTCAAAGAAGGCGAGGACCAGCCAGTACGCATCTGGCAGCGAGCCAGCTCAGAAGAAATCCCTGAGAGCGCCTATTCGCAACCACAGGCGCTGCGCTGGCAGGGCATGGACGGCGAGACGGTGCACGGGCTTTTATATGCTCCACACTCCGAACGTTACGAAGGAATCGGCAAACCGCCTTTGATGGTCATCATTCATGGCGGGCCGACCGACCAGGCGCTGGCTGCGTTTAACTCGCGCACGCAGTTCTTTACCAGCCGCGGTTATGCCGTGCTGGAGGTGAATTACCGCGGCAGCTCGGGCTATGGCCGCCCATACCGCGATGCGCTGCGCGGCAAGTGGGGCATCTACGATGTGCAAGATGCGGTGAGCGGGGCGCGCTGGCTGGTCGAGCAGGGCCTAGTAGATGGCCAACGCCTGGTGATTATGGGAGGCAGCGCGGGTGGCTTCACCGTGCTTCAGGCTTTGGAAAACTATCCCGGCTTCTTCCGGGCCGGGATTTGCCTGTATGGGATTTCCAACCAGTTCACCCTGGCTGCCGAGACGCATAAATTCGAAGCGCATTATTCGGATGTCCTGCTAGGTGAACTGCCCGAAGCTGCGCCGGTGTACCGGGAGCGTTCTCCGATCTTTGCCGTGGACAAAATCCGGGATCCCCTGGCTGTGTTTCAAGGCGAGGTTGATCCAGTGGTGCCGCGCAAGCAGGCGGATGAACTGGTCGAGGCGCTGCAACGGCATGGAATCCCGCACGTGTACCACGTTTACCCGGGTGAGGGGCATGGATTTCGGAAAGCCGAGACGATCGAACATCTGTATCAGACGATCGATGGTTTTTTGCGCCAGTTTGTGATTTTTGCTTAGAAGCCAGGCTTGGTTCTATCGCTTGAAGTGCGTGTTTTGTCTCGGTAAAGTTGAAAGCGCAGTGAAGAGATTCGAGATCGAATCTTTTCACTGCATGCTGGGTTGAGGAAAATCAGGCCAGGTTATTTAGAACCAATCCCGCCTCCAAAAAATGAGTGCGGCGCACAGGCTGATCATGAACGAGATGCCCAGGATGAATAAAAATGCCTGTGGGTGTGCATCCAGGGGCAGGTTGACGTTCATGCCGTAGAAGCTGGCGACCATGGTGGGCAGGCTGATCACGATCGTAATCGAGGCCAGGAATTTCATGACACCGTTCAAGTTGTTGGAGATGATGGAGGCGAAAGCATCCATCATGCTGCTGAGGATATTGCTGGCGATGTTGGTCATTTCGATGGCCTGCTGGTTCTCGGTGAGCACATCTTCCAGCAAATCCTCATCCTCTGGGAAAGTTTGGAAGAGCTTGCTGCGCTGCAGCCGCTCCATCATCAACTCGTTGGATTTGAGCGCGGTGGTGAAGTAAGTCAGGCTTTTCTGATATTTGAGCAGTTCCAGCACTTCTTTGTTGCGGGTGGAAAGCTGGAGCTGATCCTCAAGGGCATCGACCACTTTGGTGATCTCGCGCAGGTAGCTGAGGTATTTGTGGGCAGTTGCCAGCAAGATGCGCAGCACAAAACGCTGGTGCTTCGAGGTTGAAAGACTCTTGGTGTTGCCAGACGCGAAGGCCTGCAAGAGCTCATTATCGCGCTTGCAAATAGTGACAAGCAAATCTTTGGTCAGGATAATTCCGAGTGGAAGGGTAGTGTAGGGGATATCAGCGGTCTGGCCCTGAAAATAAGGGATGCGCAGCACGATCAGCAGTTCGCCATTTTCTCTTTCGGTGCGAGCGCGTTCATCCAGGTCCAGAGCGTAGGTCAGGTAGTCGCGGGGGATATCACTTGCTTGCAGTAGATCGATTTCTTCTGGGGTGGGATCAATGGCATTGATCCAGCAGCCCGCTGTGGGTTCACTCAAACGGAGGAGCCCGTTTTCGTTGTTCTTCAAGATCGTGATCATAGGTCGCTCCTTTACGCGGGCAACTGCCCGCCTTGAATTTCAGTCAGGGTGGTTTCTTTGAAGTACTCAGAGGGTCTTCATCTCTTGCAGATTTTTCTTCAGTCATCCTAAACTTCCTTGAACCGGGTCTGCCACGGGATGAAAGCTCGATTTCAAGCCCGGGGCAGTTAAACGAAAACGCTTCCCGAACGGCGGCTTTTGTGCCAGGAGGCAAGCCAGGGGTCCGAAAAGCGTTTGGGAACGCGAAATCAGACGGACTACTCCCTTAGTCCGGCGCCTCCTGGAGCGTGCTACGTTTGGGCGCGTTGGAATGCCGTGGTATTGCCATGCGTCGACAAACCGCATGGATTACCATGACCTGGTTAGAAAGAAACACTGCATGATACTTCAACATCGACTGCATTCCTTGCTGATAGTATAGCACTGCTTTAGTTGTAAGACAAGGTGCAGCTAACGAAATCGTTTTGCCGGGATTATCGAAATCTATTTGCGATCGCGCCAGCGCAGGTATGCCTTGGTGATTTCCTCCGATACTGCCGGTATGAGCGCCAGACTCAGAACAACGACCCATTCTGTGGCGCTCATGAAATGTGTGTTGAAGATGGGCTGTAGGAAAGGTACACTGACCACAAGCAGCATCAAGACGATCGACAGGCCTACAGCATACTGCATGTAACGGTTTGAGAAGATCCCTAGTTTGAAGATCGAGATACGTTCTGAACGAACCGTGTAAGCGCGGAACAACTCACACAACGAGAGCGTGACAAAGGCCATTGTTTCTGCGGTTTGCACATCCACGTTGCGCCAATCGAATTGCAGCAGGGCCATCAGTGGGTTGCCGCCAAGCGGAATAGCGCCTTGATCGCCCAGGTGCCACAACAAACCCAGGGCGAAGGCGGTCAGGGTTGCTCCAGTTTGTGTGATCGTCTGGATGACAATTCCCAGGCCCATCGAAGCGTTGATAATTGGTTCGTTCTTTGGGCGGGGCTTGCGGTTCATAATGTCTGGATCGCCTTTTTCCATCGCCAGCGCCAGGGCGGGCGCTCCATCTGTCAGTAGATTGAGCCACAGAAGTTGGATGGCGGTGAGTGGTGTGGGCAGACCGGCTAATGTAGCCAGGAAAATGATCATGATTTCGGCTACGTTGGATGAAAGCAGGAAGAACACAAATTTACGAATGTTATCGTAGATAATGCGTCCTTGCTCGACAGCCGAAACAATGCTGGCGTAATTGTCGTCGGTTAGCACCATATCCGCGCTTTCCTTGGCTACATCGGTGCCAGTAATGCCCATCGCCACACCGATGTCGGCGCGCTTGATGGAGGGGGCGTCATTGACGCCATCACCAGTCATGGCAACGACTTCGTTACTGGCGCGCAGCGCCTCAACGATGCGTAGCTTGTGTTCGGGCGAAACCCGGGCGAAAACATCTGTGTGGCGCGCCTCTTCTTGCAAAGTAGTTTCATCCATGTGATTTAGCTCGGGCCCAGTCAGCACTTTGTGGCCAGGGCGCAACAAGCCAATCGACTCGGCAATGGCGCGGGCGGTGTTGGGGTAGTCGCCAGTGATCATCACAGTACGGATGCCAGCCCGGAGACCAATTTCCAGGGCCGGCGGTACTTCGGGACGGGGTGGATCGATCATACCAACCATCCCAGCGAAGACCAGGTCTTTCTCCAAAGCTTCGATGTCATTTACATCCGGAAAGTTGGGGGTGACTTTGTAAGCCATACCCAACACACGCAGGGCATCCTGAGTCATCAGGTCATTGGCAGCCAGGACGCGCATGCGCCCGGTTTCATCCAGTGGAGCGATCTGATCGTCCATGCGCTGGTAGTAATTGCACAGGTTCAACACTACATCCGGCGCGCCCTTGACTGTTACAGCATACCATTCGCGTTTCTCGCCATCGTAGAAGGGCGAAATATCCTCGGGAAGCGGGTTGTGAATCTTGTTGATGGTGATCATGCGCTTGCGACCCGAGTCGAAGGGCACTTCCTGGACGCGCGGGTATGCGCTGTTCAACTCGCGCGAGCGCGCCCCGGCTTTGGCGGCTGCCACGACTAACGCTCCCTCTGTGGGGTCGCCGACCATGCGATAGGTCTTTTTGGTTTCAATTTCGCCGCTTTCCTCCAGGCCGGCGTCGTTGTTCAAAGCTGCTACCCACAAAGTAGTCAATGCGGCGGGATAATCTGCCAGGCTGGCTGATGAACCATTGTGAGAAAACTCTCCGTGAGGGGCATAGCCGCTGCCAGAGATGCTAAAGAGCTCGCCATCCACCCACATGCGCGTGGCGGTCATTTCGTTCTGAGTCAGGGTGCCGGTCTTATCAGAGCAGATTACGGTGGCTGATCCCAGCGTTTCAACGGAAGACAGGCGGCGGATCAGAGCGTGGCGCTTGATCATTTCGCGCATGCCCAGGGCCAGGCTGATGGTGACCACGGCGGGCAAACCCTCCGGCACTGCGGCGATAGCCAGGCTGACGGCAACGATAAACATATCCAGGATGGCGTAACCACGCAGCAGGCCTACAAGGAATACCAACCCGCAGATTGCCAAAGCAGCCCATCCCAGGGTTTTGCCCAATTGGTCCAGGCGGCGCTGCAAGGGGGTGGGTTCTTGCTCTACCGATTGCAGCATCTCGGCGATCATACCAATCTGGGTGCGCATGCCGGTGCTGACGACGACGCCCTTGCCGCGCCCGTAATTGACCAGGGTGCCCATAAAGGCGGTATTTTTGCGGTCACCCAGGGGGATGTCTGACTCCAGGCGAGCAGAGGCGTCTTTTTGCACCGGGACGGATTCGCCGGTCAGGGCTGCTTCCTCGATGCGCAGGTTGAGCGCCTCCACCAGGCGTACATCGGCGGGCACGTAGTTGCCGGCTTCCAGCAAAACGACATCTCCGGGCACCAACTGGCTGGCGGAGATTACCTGGCGCGAACCCTCGCGGATCACGTGCGCGTCGGGCGCGGCCAGCTTGCGCAGGGCCGCCAGGGCCTGTTCGGCGCGGCGTTCTTGGATCACGCCCAGCGTGGCATTGAGAATCACGATGGCCATGATTGCAGCGGCCTCTACATGATCACCCAAAACGGCTGAAATAATGGCTGCTACAATGAGCATCATCACCACAAAATTATTAAACTGCTCCCATAACATTTGCCAGAAGGTTGTAGGGGGGGCTTCGGTAAGCTGGTTAGGGCCATATTCCTGCAGGCGCTTCGCAGCTTCTTCGGCGGTGAGGCCTTGCTCTGCCAGAGTTTTTAGCTCGTCCAGCACCTCGTCTGCCCCCAAGGCGTGCCAGCTTTTTCCATTCTTGCCGTTTGTGATGACCTGGGGTGTGAACTTTTCAAGCGTCATGGAGATCTCCAGGGATGGGAATTTGGTTTTTGCTTCGCAATTGTGGCTGTGTTTTTGGTTTTGAAAGCCAGAATTACGGCGGTTATGGACTTTTATGGACTCTGGGGATTATAGCACGATGTGAGCCTGGTGGTAATTTTCACTTGTCCGCTTCACAGATATGACAATTGTCACTTTTTTTCATGTTCTTTTCACCTCTTTTTGCTATAATTTGTCCGAAACTAATATTTGACCAAGGGAGATGAAAGATGAGTTACCAGGGAGTGAAAGTGCCAGAGGGCGGGGAAAAGATTACCATTCGCAATGGGGAGCTGCAAGTTCCTGACAATCCGATCATACCATTCGTCGAAGGGGACGGTACAGGCCGGGATATCTGGCGAGCGTCTTACCGGGTGATGAATGCTGCAGTGGAGAAAGCTTACCGGGGCAGGCGCAAAATTCACTGGATGGAAGTGTACGCAGGTGAGAAGGCTTATAATAAGTTCGGTTCCTGGCTGCCGGATGAGACTGTGCAGGTTTTTCAGGAGTTTCTGATAGGGATCAAGGGGCCATTGACGACCCCAATTGGCGGCGGCATCCGTTCGCTGAATGTGGCTTTGCGCCAGGCATTGGATTTGTATGTGTGCCTGCGCCCGGTGCGTTACTTCCAGGGGGTGCCTTCACCGGTAAAGCATCCCGAGTATGTCGATATGGTGGTCTTTCGCGAGAACACGGAGGATATTTATACCGGTATCGAGTTCGAATACGGCACTCCGGAGAACCAGCGATTCAGGGACCTGCTGAAAGCCAACTTTCCGGAGGAGTTTGCTAAGATCCGTTTCCCTGATACGGCGGGCCTGGGCCTGAAGCCTGTTTCGGTAGAAGGCACTGAGCGCCTGGTGCGCGCGGCGGTCAAATGGGCGCTGGAAAACAAGCGCCGCAACGTGACTCTGGTGCACAAAGGCAATATTATGAAATACACCGAGGGCTCTTTCCGCAACTGGGGCTATGAATTGATCGAACGTGAGTTCAGCGATCAAGTGTATACCTGGGCACAGTGGGGGCGCACGCGGGATGCTAAAGGCGAGGATGCAGCCAATGCTGAGCAGGATGCGGCTCTGAAAGCCGGCCGGTTGTTGATCAAAGACGTGATCGCCGATATCGTCTTCCAACAGACCATCACCCGGGCGCGCGAATTCGATGTGCTGGCGACGATGAACCTGAATGGCGACTATATTTCGGACGCGCTGGCGGCCCAGGTAGGTGGGATTGGCATCGCACCGGGCGGCAACATCAACTATGTCACCGGGCATGCGGTTTTCGAGGCCACACACGGCACTGCACCTAAATATGCCGACAAAGATGTAGTCAACCCGGGTTCGGTAGTTCTCTCAGGGGAGATGATGTTCCGGCACATGGGCTGGAACGAGGCTGCTGATTTGGTTGTCAAAGGGATGGAAGCGGCTATTGCAGCCAAGACGGTAACTTATGATTTTCATCGCCTGATGGAAGGAGCTACTTTACTGAAGTGTTCTGAATTTGGCGATGCGATGATCCGGCACATGGATTGACAGTACTCTTAGAGTCCATACCCAAAAGCCCCCCAGTTCGGGGGGCTTTGTAGTTCTACGATAGGTTACATGGAATGGTTATGGCGCCGGCGTGGCAGCCGCTTCGGCGGCCGTGTTGGGCATGCCTGCCAACACCCAGCGCGTGATCATATCAATGTATTCATCCTTGAGCGGCTTGTTGGGCGGCATAGCCCCGCCAGCGTCGATCTCTTCGCGGTTGATCATGCGGATCATATTGCTACTCAGATCGCCGGTGATCAGGTTGGGGGCGTTATCGCCGCTGTTGAGCACTTCGTCGTAGGTCTGCATCAAGTAGTTGTTGTTCTTCTTGCCTGGGCGGTGACAGGAAACGCAGTAGCGCTTGAAGAGCGGCTCCAGGTGTTGTTCATAAGAGGGGATTTCATCTGGCCCCAGGGCGGGGATCTGGGAACCCATGGCAACTTCTTGAGGCAGCTCTGCCCGGTCATCCCAGGTGTAGCGCATGAAGGTCACAATGGCATCGATGTCACCAGGGCCTAGCTCTCCACCATAGCCGCGCCCAAAAGGAGTCATGCCCAGGTCCGGCTGGCCGTAATCGATGATGTTATACAAAGTTTCATCTGTGAAGGTATACATCACATCATGAGCGTTGATTGGATCAAGAACCACACCCTCTAACCCTTCGACGCCCTTGATCTCGCCACCTTCACCTTCTGCGCCGTGGCACTCGACGCATTGCACGCTGTACAGATCGCCTCCCAGAATGATCTGCTCACTCAAGGTGCTCGCCAGGGCAGTTTCCTCCTGCGGCGGCGTCGAAGCAACCGCCATGAGGGTCAGCGCGACCATACCCATTACGATGACGCTCATGACCGAGATGGCGATTTTGCGTTTGCTCCAGTGCCGGTACGGGTTGCGATCCAGGAAGGGCAGCAGGAACAAAGCCAGGACAGCGATGCCCGGTATGATGACTGTGCCAATCCACTCGATCGCGCCGGGAAAATACTTGAGCATCTCGAACAGGAACAGGAAATACCACTCTGGGCGTGGAATATAAGTGGAATCGCTCGGGTCGGCTTTGGGTTCGTTGGCCACGCCCACGAAAGTCGCCAGCAGGATCAGCAAGATGAAGATGGCGAAGACGACGAGCAGATCCTTGTAGATGATATCCGGGTAGAACTTGACGCCTTTTTGCTTGGCCTGCAGGTATTTGGCCAGGTATTTTTGCTTATGTTCTTCGTTCACGGCTTTGCTCCTCTAATCGTCTTCCCCGGGGATCATCGAAATGCCCAGGCGGATTACCATATACAGGTGGATGCCAATGATCAAAGCGAGCACCGCTGGCAGGAACCAGATGTGGGCCGAGAAGAAGCGCGCCAGGGTGACAGCGCTCAGGTCCGGTCCACCGCGCAGCACGCTTAGAATGAAGGGACCGATGAAAGGCGCCGAGCCGGCGATTTGAGTGCCGACTGTGGTCGCCCAGTAGGCTCGCTGGTTCCAGGGCAGCAGATAGCCGGTGAAGCCCATGCCAAGGGTAGCCAGGAATAACACCACACCGGTCAGCCAGGTCAGTTCGCGCGGATATTTGTAAGCGGCGTAGAAGTAAGTGCGCAGCATGTGCGCAAACACCACGATGACCATCAATGAGGCTCCCCAGTGATGGATGCCACGGATCAACCAGCCGCCAGTCACGCCGGTCATAATGTACTGGATGCTGTCGTAGGCGTGGTCTGGAGAGGGTACATAGTACATGGTCAGGAAAATGCCAGTCATCCCCTGCATAACGAAGAGGAACAAGCTGGCGCTTCCCAGGGTGAACCACCAGTTTACTTTGGGCACTTTGCGATCGAGCACTGTGTTGTAGATGGTGGTCAGGCCCAGGCGTTCATCTAACCAGGAAAGAACTTTGGCTGCCATGTTAACCTCCCAATAGTCGGATCGAGAGATTGCCGTCTTCGATCTTGGTTTCGTACAGATCGAGTGGACGAGGTGGGGGGCCGCCGACAACCTGCCCGTTGATGTCGAACTGTGCATCGTGGCAGGGGCAAACGTACTCCTGGCGATCTTCTTTCCACATCACCCGGCAGGCCAGGTGAGTGCACACGTTCGAGAAAACCTGCACCTCGCTTTCGCTTTTACGCAATACGTATGCGCCATAGCTATTGACGGTTTTCTCCCAACCATTAACTTTGGTACGGGTGAAGGTGAACAGGGTTGGAACGCCGATGGGATAGTTCTCCAGCGGGCCCAATGCTACCCAGGCGTCCGTCTTTTGGGTTTTGAGCGCTGGAGAAAGAATGTAGCCGATGGCGGGCAAGCCGACAATGGCTCCCATGATGCTGCCGAGCACGCCAATCGTAAATTTTACGAAGTCGCTTCGGCTGAGATGGGGGGATTTTGCCATGAATGCCTCCTCCTGAGGAGAGTGAAAGTTGCACTTGCTCTGGTATTTTACTCGGGTTGGCGGTCAAGTTTTTAGGGAACAGGCCTCAATTTGGGTGGATTAGCCCTGGATAAATTATAGGCTGAAACCTGAAAAGATGATTAAGATTTCTGAAACCAATAATGTATGAGTATTGTCACTTTCACTTGCTCAAGCAGTGATGGATAATATACAAAATGGGGGGAAGATATTTGGATTCGTTCGGGATCGGACGCAGACTGTATCGCTTTGCTTAGGAGGCGCGCATGGCTCTAAAACGAAACGTTGGGTTGTGGCAAGGTCTCAAGTACCGGGGAGGAGGCCCAATGATCGCCTGGCTGTTGCACCGCATCGGCGGCCTGGGCATGGTCATCCTGGTCAGCTTACACATCCTGGCTTCCTTCCTGGATTACCAGTTGGGCAACGATCTGGGCAGGACGATCAATACGATCTATGAATCTATCTATTTCCAGGTGTTTGTTTGTTTCTTCGTGATTTTCCATGCCATCAATGGTTTGCGCATTATTGTGCTGGATGTCTGGCCGCAGATGCTGGAATATCAGCGCGAAGCGACCTGGTTGGAATGGCTGATCTTCATACCCGTCTACGCTATGACGGTTTTCATCATGATCCAGCGCGCTATCAGCGGCGAATAGCCTGTCTGGAAACCTGTCTTTGGCGCAGAGAAGGAGAAAAGATATGAGCTCTCGACCGGCTCCGAAAATCGGCTTTAGCTTCGAATACCTGATGTGGATTTTCACCCGCATTTCAGGTCTTTTTATGATCGCCTTTGGACTGCTGGGCTTGTGCCTGGCTTTCAATTACGGGGCGCGCATGCAACTCGGCCTGGATGATGTGATGCGCTGGGTGTTCTTCCCCAACTCGTATCACGTCCAGGGGGTTGAGAATACAGATTTGTGGTTCAACGATTTCTGGAAGATCATGCAAGTGCTGGTGATTTTCTTCGCCGGAACACATGGCGTCAACGGCTTGCGCGTCGTTTTGGAAGATTACATCAAGCGCCCCTGGCTGCGCATTTTCGTGCGCGGCCTTTTGTTCCTGTTCTGGCTGTTCATGTTGCTGGTGGCGCGCGTTGTAATTATGGAGATCTAGTCCGGGAGAGGCACTATGGGTAACTATCATCAATTCGACGTACTTGTTGTAGGTGCAGGCGGGGCGGGCTTGATGGCGGCGTTGTACGCTTCCAGAACCGCCAGCACCGCCGTAATCAGCAAACTCTACCCGACGCGTTCGCACACGGGGACGGCGCAAGGTGGCGTGGGCGCGGCCCTGGGCAGCGAAGAAGAGGACCGCCCTGAATGGCACGCTTTCGATTCGGTCAAGGGCAGTGATTATCTGGGCGACCAGGATGCCATCGAGTTCATGTGCTCTGAGGCCGTCCAGGCGGTCTACGAGCTGGAGCACATGGGTCTGCCGTTTTCGCGCACTCCTGAAGGGCGCATCGCCCAACGACCTTTTGGTGGGCACACCAATAACATTACCGGGAAACCGGTGCGCCGGGCTTGCTATGCGGCTGATCGCACCGGGCACATGATTTTGCAGACTCTCTACCAGCAGTGCATCAAGAACAATGTGACATTCTATGACGAATACCAGGTGTTGGATCTGCTGGTGGTCAATGGCGCTGCGGCGGGCGTGGTGGCGATCGAGATGTTGACTGGCGAACTGCACATTTTCCATGCCAAGGCGGTTATTTTTGCCACCGGCGGGCATGGGCGCATCTGGGAGATCACTTCTAATGCCTATACTTTCACTGGCGATGGCGTTGCCATCACCCTGCGGCGCGGCATCCCGGCCGAGGATATGGAATTCTTCCAGTTCCACCCCACGGGGATCTACCGCCTGGGCATTTTGATCACCGAGGGGGTGCGCGGCGAAGGAGGGGTGTTGATCAATGATAAGGGCGAGCGCTTCATGGAGAAGTACGCGCCTACAGTCAAGGATCTGGCCTCGCGGGATGTGGTTAGCCGGGCGATGTATCTGGAGATGCGCGACGGGTTGGGCATCGGCGGCAAGCGCTATCTCTATTTGGATATGCGCCCGGATGTGGTGAACAAGTATGCTGCCCTGGATGGGCGCAAGCGCCCGGATGGCTCGGCTTACGTAGTGACTGGCGAGGAACTGTTGGGTAAGCTGCCAGACATTGTGGATTTTGCTCGCACTTACCTGGGGGTCGACCCGGTAGCGCAGCCGATGCCAGTGCAGCCCACGGCGCACTACGCCATGGGGGGCATCCCTACCAACCAGTACGGCGAAGTGGTCATCGACGAGAATAACACAATCATGCCGGGCGTGTACGCGGCTGGCGAGGTGGCGTGCGTTTCGGTGCACGGAGCCAACCGCCTGGGTACGAACTCCCTGTTGGACCTGGTCGTGTTTGGCAAGCATGCTGGCTTGCGAGCGGCGGAATATGCCAATGGGGCTGCTTTCCAGAATCTGCCCGAAGATGCTACCGATTTCACCCGCCAGCAGTTGCAGGCGATCCTGGACGGCCAGGGCAACGAGAATGCCTTCGAAATTGCCAACGAGATGAAGAGCGTTATGTTCGACCATGTGGGCGTCTTCCGCACCGAGGCAGGTATGCAGCAGGCGCTCGATAAGGTGCGCGAGCTGCGCGGTCGCCTGCGCCACGTGCGCAAACCGGACATGGGCAAGGTTTTCAACACCGAGCTGCTCAATATCTGGGAGTTGGGCAATTTGCTGGAACTGGCGGACGTGACTACTGCTTCGGCCCTGGCGCGCACCGAAAGCCGCGGCGCCCACGCTCGTGAGGATTACCCCAAGCGTGACGATGCCAACTGGCTCAAGCACACCCTGGCCTGGATGGAAGATGGCAAAATCCGCTTGGGTTACAAGCCGGTCGTGGTCACCAAATACAAGCCGAAAGAGCGAGTTTATTAGGAACGGGAGGCTCTCATGCAGGTTACACTTCGAATCTTTCGTTTCAACCCCGAGAAGGACAAGAAGCCTTACTACGACGCGTATACCCTGGATGCGCAACCCACTGACCGGGTTCTGGATTTGCTGGAATTCGTCAAAGGCAATCACGACGGTACATTATCCTTCCGCCGTTCGTGCGCGCATGGGGTTTGCGGCTCCGATGCAATGCGCATCAACGGGCGCAACCGCCTGGCGTGCAAGATGCTGGTGAAGGATCTGGGCACAAACAAGATCACGGTCGAACCCATCCTGGGCCTGCGCGTGATCAAGGATTTGATCGTGGACATGGACCCATTCTTCGCTCATTATCGCTCGGTGATGCCCTATCTGGTGAACGACGAAAAGCCTCCCAAGCAAGAGCGCCTGCAAAGCCCGGAGGAGCGTGAACTCTTCGACGATACCACCAAGTGCATCCTGTGCGCCTGCTGCACGACTTCCTGCCCATCTTTCTGGGCCAGCGAGGAATATGTGGGCCCGGCGGCGATCGTCGCAGCGCATCGCTTTATCTTCGACAGCCGCGACCGGGCGGGCGCCGAGCGCTTGAAGATCCTCAACGACCAGTTTGGTGTGTACCGCTGTCACACCATTTTTAACTGCACGGATGCCTGTCCGCGCGAGATCCAGGTGACAAAAGCCATCGGTGAAGTCAAGCGGGCCATTGCTACAGGCAAGCTGGACTGAGCAAGGGACGATTTTGCCACTGAGGCGCAAATGGCGCGAGGCGCCGCTGTCGATGCGATGATCATCTCGAGGTGAAAAGTCAGCCTGGTTTTGGCAGCAGTTTTACGGTTACTCTCCCCCTGGTCGAAGCAGTTTAGCCGGTAATCAGGATTGATTTGCAATTGGAATCGAAAGGCTGAGCGATGGTGCAAGCTCAGCCTTTCTTGATGGACTGAGTGAATTTAGCGCCTGGATGTAGAGTGGCGCGCCTGCTGGTAATTCTTTTGGGGCTTCGATTGGGACAGCAAGCGCTGCAGGCGATTTTGCAGCGAGATGAACACGCTGAAGCTGGCGAGCGGGCCGCCGGTGACCATACCGAGGATCACCAGCGCCAATGCGGTTGGAAAGGTGGATGCAAATTGTTGCCCTTCTGCGGGCTCGATCGGTTTCTGTATGGCGATCTGCTCATCGAGTTGTTCTTGCAGGTGCTGTTTCTCCGTGATTAATTGGATGCCGTAATCGAAAAGCTTCTGCCGATCGCTTTCGGCCACCTCCAGTTTTTTGGAAAGCTCTTGCCTTTCTCCAAGCAGGTTGGCATTCTGGGAGCGGAGGGCCTCGTTTTCTGCACGCAGAGCTTCGAAGTTTTTATTCATCTGAGAAGTGGTCTGTTGATACGACTCGATTATCCGATTGCGTTCATCGATTGCAGCTTTATATTCACTGATTGCAGCTTGATATCCATTGTTCTCCGCTATCAACTGGCTATTTTCCTCGCGAAGCAGGATCAACTCTTGACTTTTTTGATCGGTCTGCCCGAAGATCTGGAAGAGCGCCAGGCCGAGCACGAACACGGTCACGATTGCCAGGGCTCTTAGACCACCACTATCGCTATCCATTTGAAACCTCCTTTCGACAACTCGTGAACCTGAAACGATCCGGGAAATTGGTTATTCGCTTGTCGGTAGTATCGGGGTTTCGGCCCAATGGGATGTTTCGAAGACACCAGGCACAATGTCTCTTGACTTTAGTTTACGCTATTCCCCAGGCAGGCCCCGCAGATTATATTAGTATTCGAGTACTAGTTTCTGTGGTTTCGAGGGGAATCACTTGCCTGTTATTTCGGCTGATTTTCGCTCTTTCGAGTTGGCGGAGAACGATGCTATAATTTCTAAAGATTGCGGCGAGGGTGTTCTATGGTCGCCCGATTTGCACAGGATATCTTTGGGAGAGGTTGGCATGGAAAAAGAAGTTCGGGTAGTGGTGGTGGAAGATGATCCTTTCGCCAGGAACTGGATGGTTTTGGTAACGGCGCGAGATTGGCGTACTCGGGTGGTGGGCGAGGCCAACCACCCGCTCGAGCTAATTCCGATGCTCAAGGACGAGGTATTTGGGGTGGACTTCGTCATCATGGATACGGATATCCCGGATGGTGAAGATTGGATTCCCAGGGTATTGGAGGCGATTGCGCCCTTCAAGAAGCAGCCGATGATCCTGTGCACTGGCATCCGGCCTAATCCCCGAGTATTGAGCCAGCTTACCCATCCGGCGTTCCAGGGATACATTCTCAAGGATGAGATTCGCTACTCGCTGGCGTGGGCGATTTCGAAGGCGATCAACAGGAAATGGGTGATTACGGACGGTATTCAAGCATTGGCAGCTTCAATTGGCTTCGAAATCCCCAAGCCCTGTGTCGTACTGGATGGCCGAAATGTGATCGGGTATTTGAGCGAGCGCCAGGCGGATGTGGCGCGACTGGCGTTTCTATTCAGTATGGAGCGAGGGGAGTTGGCAGATGAACTGGGCGTTGGCGAGGATTGGGGTTTCCAATTGGTGAGCGCAACGTACAAGTCGCTTGGTCTTGAGGATGTGTTAACTGATGATACGTTAATGATGGATTATTTTGGGGAGCACGATCTGATCCTGGATCAAGTTGAGCGCATTCGGAGCGAGCGTAAGGGCTCCAAAAAATCCAAGGGTATGGAAACGCTGGCTTTTCACATGATGACGATGCCTGAAATCAAGGAATTGGATTGATTGAGCGCGTTGGAAAAAGTTGGTGATTTTTATTTGCCGGATTGGATATAAAAGTCATGGGGCAACGTGTTGACGTAAGGATGCGTGTTCGTGTATGATAAAAAAAATCACAGAACGATTTTTACTTTTGAGTGGAGGCCAATATGTCGAAAACAATTGAAAATCTGAAAGCTGCATTTGCGGGTGAATCGCAAGCCAACCGTAAGTACCTGGCTTTTGCCAAAAAAGCAGAGGATGAGGGTTACCCCCAGGTCGCGCGCCTGTTCCGTGCTGCTGCAGAGGCGGAAACGGTGCACGCTCTGAATCACTTGAAGGCGATGCAAGGGGTGAATTCGACCAAGGAAAACCTGGAATCTGCCATTGCGGGAGAAAACTATGAGGTGGTGAGTATGTACCCCCCGATGATTGCAGAGGCAGAGGCTGACGGAGAGAAAAGAGCCATCAACAGCTTCAAATGGGCCTATGCGGTTGAGCAAGAACACGAAGAACTCTATCGCCAGGCATTAGCGGGATTGGGGGAAGAATCAGAAGCGTATGACTACTATGTCTGCCCGGTTTGCGGGCATACGCACCCGCGCAATGCGCCAGATAAGTGCCCGGTATGTGGTGCACCGGGAGCGAAATTCCTGCGCGTACAATAGCAGCAGCTCGATTTCTGTAAGCGCAGCACAGGCAACAGGGCGAGGCAGTAAACCGGCAAGGTTTGCTGCCTCGTTTTTTGAGTGGCGCTCTTGACAGTGTGGGGTGGGCGTGATAAGATATAAACTGACTGGTCGGTCTATTATGGCGAAGGAGGATTGCTCTGATGAATCGATTCGATTTTTGGCAGCGCTGGCTGTTGGGCCTTAGCCTGGTAATCATCGTGTTCGGATTGGGGATGGCAGTTCTAAACAGTACGCCGCTGTTCGAGCCGCTCAATCGCCAGGTGGATCCGGTGTTCTGGGGCAGCCAACCTGTCCCGGAGGCAGCCGAGGCTTTCCGAGGCTGGGTGTATGGGGTGATGGGGGCAACCATGATGGGCTGGGGCGTCTTCTTTGCTTTCCTGGTGAAATATCCGCTGGCACGTAAGGAGAGATGGGCCTGGGTGTGCATGGTAAGCGGCCTGTTGGCCTGGTATGTGGTGGACACATCAATTTCGGCCTACTTCCAGGTTTATTTCAACGTGCTGTTCAATAGTTTGTTGTTGGTGGCGGCTGTTCTTCCGCTTTTTCTGATCCGCAAAGCGTTCAATGCATAATTGAGGTAAGCATGACGGCCTGGATTATGTTTTTGTATTGCTTTTTGCTTCGCTGTTATTCTTGTATTTCTACAATCGCAGCGCCAGCCCGGCGACATTGGAAAAAGTATTGGGGCCAGGCGCGTATGCGCGCTGCGGGCGTGACCGGAGTATCTCTTCGGTATTCGAGCTGGTCATCGTAATCAATTATGTGATTTATTATTTCTACCCATTACCCACGCCGCTGCCAGATAAATTCCCCTGGCCCTGGTGGCTTTCGGCGTTGATCGCCGTGGCGATTGGCGTTCCGGCGCTGACTCTCATGCTGATTGGAGTGCAGGACGCCGGGGAGGAGGCTTTGCGGCCGAAGAAAGAGCATACGATGTACGGGGGCATCTATGCGAAGATCCGCCACCCACAGGCAGTTGGCGAAGTGTTCCTGTGGTGGGTGATCGCTTTTTTGCTGCACTCGCCCTTCCTGGTGGTTTTCTCGCTGATCTATTTCCCGATCTTCATCATGATGAGTTTCGCTGAAGAGCAGGATTTGTTGTGGCGTTATGGGGAGGCATACGCCGAATATTATCGCAACACGGGAGCGTTCTTTCCCAAGAAGGGAAGTAAACATGCCTGAAAAGATCAAAGATTTGCAGCCGCCGCGTGGCCTGGCCCGTTTGGCTTTCCGAGCGCCGTTATGGTTATACCCCACATTCCGCACCTGATTCTAGCGGATTTGGGGAATATCGGTTAAGCTTGGGGCATGAGCGACGAAACGACTTATGAAACACAACGAATAGATCACCTTGGGATCGTGACGGGGATCGGCCGAGAG
>JBFMFR010000043.1:0-59915 GCA_040752025.1 Chloroflexota bacterium
TCTGGCTGCTCTGCGCACTTTGTTGCTCAATGGCGGCTGGGATTTGTACTGGCATGATCATCAAGTGTTACCTTTAGCCATCCCGGTGAAAACATGACTATCCCATCGGTTTGGCGCGCTAACAAAACTTTTCTACCCGATCACCAATTTTGCCCTCATTAAATCCCGCTGGCGCGAGGAGGGGCCAGCCAGGATCTCGAACTCGCCGGGCTCCACCAGGTTGATGCCCTGGGCGTTCACGATCTGGAAGGCCTGCCAGGGCAGATCGATCTGCGCGGTCTTTTTCTCGCCTGGCGCCAGCTTGACGCGGGCAAAACCCTTCAGCGCCTTGTCCACCCAGGTGGCCGAGGTGACCACGTCGCTGACGTAGACCTGCACGATCTCCACGCCTTCCCGCGGCCCAACGTTCTCCACATCCACGAAAACCGAGGCGGTTTCCCCAGGAGTCAGATTGGAGGAAGCCAGCCGCAGGTTGGAACAGGCGTAGTGTGTATAGCTGAGGCCATGCCCGAAGGGGAAGAGCGGCTCCTGAGTCAGGTCGGCGTAGCGCTCGCCGTGCTGGCCGCGCACCTGGCTGTAAAACACCGGCTGCTGGCCCACGTGCACTGGGAACGAGATAGTGAGCTTGCCGGACGGGTTAAGCTGCCCGAAGAGCGCCTCGGCCAGCGCCCGGCCGCCTAGCATACCGGGGTTGAACAGCTCGAGGATAGCCGCGGCGCGTTGGACGGCGGGCGGCAGAACCAGCGGCTTGCTGTTCACCAACACCACCACGAGCGGCTTGCCGGTCTTTTCGAGCGCATCCAGCAGGGCGATCTGCCCGCCCTGCAGTTCCAACGTGGCCGTGCTGCGTGTCTCGCCGATGAAATCCAGGTGATCGCCTACCACAGCCACCACAACCTCGGCCGCCTGGGCCGCAGCCACAGCCGTTGAAATCTCCGAGAGGTCATTGTCGATGATCGAGCAGCCGCGTGCATAGCGCACCTGCAGGCCAGCCGGCGCCAGGGCACGCATGCCGTCCAGCACGGTGACCGTCTTCTCGCGCGGCTGCTTGCCGGCCTGTGGCGGGTGCTGCGAGGAGCCCAGCGACCAGTCGCCCAACTGCTGCGTGTCGTCGTCGGCGTTCGGCCCGATCACGGCCATGGACTTCAATTGCTGCGGATCCAGCGGCAGCAGGCCGTTGTTTTGCAGCAGCACCAGGCTCTGGCGCGCCGCCTCCAGGTTAGCAGCCCGGTGTCCAGCGCTCCCGATCTCGAGCGCGGCCCGTTCCAGATTCGGCTGGCGCGGGTTCTCGAACAGCCCCATGCGGAACTTGAGCGCCAGCAGCCGGGCGCAGGGCGCGTCGATCTCGGCCTCGGCCAGCCTGCCCATGCGCACCGCATCCAGGGCCCCTTCGTAGAACTCTGGTGTGGTCATGATGATGTCGTTGCCGGCCCGCACGGCGGCGACCGCAGCCTCCATGTAGTTGGCGCACACCTTCTGCTCGATCACCAGCCGCCCAACGTTGTTCCAGTCGGTCACCACCACGCCCTGGAAGCCCCACTCATCTTTCAGCACCTCGCTCAGCAGCCAGTGGTTGCAGGTGGATGGCACACCTTCGATCGACTGGTAGCCCGTCATGAAGGTCATGGCCCCGGCCTGCACGGCGCGTTCGAAGGGGGGCAAGAAGTAGCTGCGCAGCTTGCGGCGTGAGAGATCGGCCTCGGAAGCATCCCGCCCGCCCTGCGTCTCGGAATACCCGGCGTAGTGCTTGGCAGTGGACAGGATGCCGGCCGGGTCGTCCAGTCCCCGGCCCTGGTAACCGCGGATCATCGCCGCCGCCAGCTCGCCGATCAGGTAGGGGTCCTCGCCAAAGGTCTCGCCGGTGCGGCCCCAGCGCAGGTCGCGCGCCAGGCACAGCACAGGGGAGAAGGTCCAGTGGATGCCGGTCAGGGCCACCTCTTCGGCCGTCACCCGCCCCACCCGCTCCAGCAGCGCCGGGTTCCAGCTACAGGCCAGCGCCAACTGGGTCGGGAAGATGGTGGCGCCTTTCCAGAACGAATGCCCGTGGATGGCGTCCTCGCCGATCAGCAGCGGGATGCCCAGCCGGTTCTGGGCGGCCAACTGCATGGCTTTGCGGGCTTTTTCGCCCAGGATGTGCAGGACCGAACCGGGCTGGCGGGTGTTGATGAAGGACAGGTCATCGGGCCGCCCATCCCACAGGATCAACTGCCCGACTTTCTCCTCCAGCGTCATGCGGCTAAGCAGGTCAGCTACGCGTTCTTCGACGCTCAGGGAAGGGTTGCGGTAGGCGAGGGTTTGTTTTGACATGTGGATCTCCTAAAAGCCTTTCTGGGCTTCTAACTGTTATCTGAGTAGCGATTTGATCGATGGGCATAATCAACCTCGATCAACATAAGTTCGATAGAATACCCCCTATTCTTTGTTTATGCAAGGTGTTTTTACCCGACCTCCGGCAAACGACTCAAGATTCAGATCCAGGCAAACACTTGACCACAATCCGCCAATTCGTTACACTGATAAACAGAAAAAAGAATCAATCACTTGTAGGTGGTTTAGCATACACTCCTGCCTAAGAATAGCTCACAATGGAGGCATTGTCATACCCGGCGTTAAAATGATTGTCAAGGCAAAAGATTTGTCGAATTATTGTTCAAAGCCAGGAGATAAGCCACTCCAAAGTAATATAGAATTCACTTGTGAATCCCCCTCTTTGGTGTATTGTGTATTGGAGGGTAAACGATGAAGAAGAACCTGAGTAAATTTGTGTTGTTTTTTACCGCAATTCTAATAATCGCATCCTGTAGTGGTAAGGTGTCGCAATCTCCTCAAAGCACCTATATCATCCCTTTGGCGACAGCAAGTGTACAAAGCACATCAGTTGTTGATCAAATTCGTGAAACAACGACTCCACAGGAACCTGTCCCTCAACCTGATGATATTGGATATTTTGAGGGCGCTGTTACAATTACCCAATACTACACGTTTCTTGGGCATGGTCATTATGAAGAAGCATATCTGCTTCTCAGCTCTACTGCCCAGCAACGCTCTCAAAGCCTGGATGATTTTATTGAGAAAGGGAAAAGGTGGTTCGTAGAGGTGGAAATAATAACCATCTTACCTTACCATATATATGTCAAAGAACAGGGCGGTCGGTTAAGATCGGCAGATTCGATAACTGAGAGACGATATTTCGTTCAGATCATCGCATGGGGGGAGGGAAGGATGACTGGGTCAAGATTAAGCGGTGAGGTACAAGATCTATTTTTACGCATTATAAAAGAAGATGGCAAATGGAGGATAGATGCCTTTAGCACAGCACCTCTTTAGGAAAACTAACATGAGTAAACTAAAACATTGAAATGAAATCGAGAAAACGATTGCCCCTGACCCACTTGACCAGTTAACGGAAAGCAAAAGAACAATAAAAGACGAAAACTATTTCAACATATCGTATCAAAGATTGTTTAAGCACATTTTCACAACAGTTAAATCTTCTGTAAACAAGATGTTAATTTTCAATCAATGAAAACCCCCGAAAATCGCTCCGATTCATCCTAAAGGCGGAAAACAATCCAACAGCAAATGCACGCTCTCGACGGATGCATCGTCCAGGCGCTTCGAAATCGACTATAATCTCGGAAAATCTTTACCGACACAGGACCGAACACCATGATCATGCTCCTCGTACCGGGTATTCTATTCTTGCTCCTGCTGGCAGCAGTTTTGCTGCTCTGGCGGCATTTATTTTACAGGAACGCTTTCACCCCTCCCCCGGATTCCACCGACCTCCAAATCCAGAATCTTGAAGGCATTCCTTTCCTGATCGAAAATGGTCTGCCCTACCCGGCCGGCATCCAAGCCAGCGACCGGCCGGCGCTTTCTCTGGAAGGCCCCTGGGATTTCAGGTTGGAAGGCGATTCTGAAACCAGCCAGGTGAACGTTCCCCACTGTTTCAATACCGCCGACAGCGCCTTGCAAGATTACCAGGGCGCTGTTGTTTATGAAAAACAGTTCAGCCTACCGGCCTGGGCCGAAGGCTGCCTGGTGCGGTTAGCCTTCCTGGGCAGTTTTTACCGCAGCGAAGTCTGGCTGGACGGCCAACCGCTCGGCAGCCGTGAAAGCGGTTATCTGCCATTTTATTTCGATATCACCGGGTTGGTAAAACCCGGCAAAACGCACTACCTCAAAGTGCGCGTCGACAACCAGATCGACAGGCACAGCCTGCCGCAGCGCCTGTTCCAGGGGCACAACCCCGGCTGGCACCCCTATGGCGGCCTGCACCGCAGCGTCCTGGTCGAAATCTGCCCGCCGCAATACTGTTTCAAGCTGCGCGTGGACGCCGAGGCCAAACCAGAGTCGGGCGTGGTAAGGGTTGCGGCGTTATTGCACGCCCCACAAGCCGGGCCTCGCCCCGCCGGAAGCGCCACCCTGCGCCTGCTGGCGGAAGATGGAACTGTGCTGACCCGTGTAGACGCGCCGGTCCATTGGGAGGCGGGCGGGCAGTTCGGCGCACTCCAGCACAGCTTCGAGATCCCCGCGCCGTTGTTGTGGGCGCCCGGCTCCCCGCATCTCTACCAACTCGAAATCCAGACCGCTCACGAACGCTGCCAGGCCAGCTTTGGTTTTCGCAGCCTGCAGGCCCAAGATGGGGAGTTCCTGGTCAACGCCAAACCGCTGCTCCTGAAAGGCATCTGCCGCCACCAAGAAGACCGGCAGACCGGCCTGGCGCAGGATACCAGCTCAGTCAGGCGAGATTTGGAGGCCATTCAATCCCTCCACAGCAATTTCGTGCGGCTGGCCCATTACCCTCATTCCACCGAAACGCTCGATTTGTGCGACCAGATGGGGCTGTGCGCCTGGGTCGAGATCCCCCTCTACCAGGCCGGCTTAGGCTTCATCCGCTTCTTGTTCGATAAAACCAAACGCGCCACTGGCAAATCCTGGCGCGCCTTGCCGGGCATCCTATGGGAGACCAACTCATTGGAAAATCACACCCTGCTGCTCAAGGCGCGCCACGAGCTGCTAAAAATGATCGAGCGAGATTGCAACCACCCTGCGGTGTTTTTCTGGGGGATGGGCAACGAGTGCTGGACGCTGCACCCTTCGGGGGCCAGGGCGCTGGCCTGGCTGCGCCAGCAGGCAGAAGCACTGGATACCAGCCGCCTGTTTGGCTACGCCGCCTTTGCCATGCCGGCCTTCAGCCAGCGCTACGAACGCAGCTTCGCCGTAACCGACCTGGTTAGCATCAACGAATACTTCGGCTGGTATTACGGCGAGGCGCGGCAAACGGGCGCATTTCTGCAAGCTATATCGCAAAAGTATGCCCACAAGCCACTGCTGGTCACCGAAACGGGCGCAGACGCGGTGCGCGGCTGGCACACCAGCGAACCCCAGCCAGCGCGCCGGCACAGCGAGGAATACCAGGCCTGGCTCCTGGCAACGCAGTGGCAGCAAATGCGCACCGCTCCAACCTTCTCCGGGATGTCGCTGTGGGTGCTGAAAGATTTTCTGTGCCCCGAATACCGCGAAGACAACCCGGTTCCATTCTACAACCTGAAGGGCCTGCTCGACCGTGACGGACAGCCCAAAGCGGCCTATGAACAAGTGAAAGCATTGTACAGCGAGGATGTATCCTGATAGCGGAGGAACCCGAAATGGACAAAAACACAAACACCCTGAATTGGCCCGTCCGCATCGCTTATGGCGCGGGCGATTTTTACGGCGGGGCATCCATCACCATCATCTCCCTGCTCTACCTGTTCTTCCTCACCAACGTTATCGGCCTCCAGCCCATCCTGGCTGGTACAGTCATGCTCATTGGGCGCGTCGTGGACGGGACGATCGACCCTTTCCTCGGCCTGCTGACCGACCGCACCCGCACCCGCTGGGGCCGCCGCTCACCTTACTTCTTGTGGATGGCGCTGCCCGTGGCCGTGGTCTACGTACTGCTGTGGACCCCGCTCAGCCTGGCCTCGCAGACCGCCCTGTTTGCCTGGTGCACGCTGACCTACGTGCTATCGGTGATCACCTTCTCAGCCGTGATGACCCCCTACGCCGCCCTGGCCCCCGAACTGACCCCGCACTACGATGAGCGCACCGTGCTGGTCAACACCCGCATGGCGTTTTCGATCATCGGGGCCTTGTTCGGCGCAGTGCTGCCCAAAATGATCGTGGATGTGTTCGGTGACAACCCGGGGCGAGGCTACCCGGTGATGGCCTTGGGCTTTGGCGTGGTATTTGCCGGCATCTGGCTGATGATGTTTTTCGTGATGAAAGGCCGCGAGCAGCTCTGCCAGCGCAGCGAAAGCGCCGAAATATTGATGGCTCTGCGCTCTGTGTTCAGCAATCGTTCCTTCATGGCGCTGATCGGAATCTACCTTTTTTCGTTCATCACCAACGACATCCTCAGCGCCAACTTCATCTACTTCCTGACCTTCTATCTGTTGAAAGATGGGCTTTTCACGCCCATCATGGGGGCCCTGCTGGTCAGCGCCGCCCTCAGCCTACCGGTGTACATCCAGCTTTCGCGCCGCCTGAGCAAACGCGGCGCTTATTTCATCGGCGCAGGCTACTGGGTGGTCGTGCTGGCTTCGCTGTTCCTGCTGGGCCCACACACGCCCGTGGCGCTCATCCTGGCTATCGCCGTGCTGCTCGGACTGGGGATGGGGATCAGCTACGCCATCCCCTGGGCCATGCTGCCCGAAGTAGTAGATGTAGATGAGGTAGTCAGCGGCCAGCGGCAGGAGGGCGTGTATGCGGGCATTATGACCTTCCTGCGCCAGGTGTCCTCCTCGGTGGCCGTTTTCGGGATCGGCGCCATCCTGCAATTCACCGGCTACAACGCAGAGCTGACCATCCAACCTCCGCAGGCAGTCAGCGCCATCCGTTTGATCAACACCCTCATCCCAATCGGTATGGTAGGTCTGGGCCTGGTATGCTGCTGGTTGTTTCCCGTCACCCGCGAGAATTTTGCCATCATCCGGGATTATCTGGATAAAAAACGCCGCCAGGAATCTCTCACCGGCGATGAAAAAGCGCGCCTGCGCCAGGTGATTGCCACCGTCCACGGCGCCAAGATCGAGCTTGAGTAAGGCCGCCTATGGATCTCTATCCCCGCGTCCTTGCAATGCGCGCTGGCGCCCGAGCCTGGTTCGCTGCGATGCAGGCCCCCGAACATGGCTTCGGCGTGCACTACGACTCCGCTTTCCACCGAAAGGCGAACTTTCCCGGTATGCTGCTGCCCGGCAGTTATAACGCCGCCCACTGCCTTTTCCTGTTGGGCGCTTACGATGCCATCACCCCGTTGCAGGCCGATTCACTGGCTGGATTCCTGAACCGTTTCCAGCGCCAGGATGGCGCCTACCGCATCCCCGAGATGGTCGAGGCGGATATCTATTACCCCGATTTCGAATACATCGACCTGCACACCAGCAACTACACTCTCGGCGCGCTGGCTTTGCTCGGGCGCTCGCCCGCTCGCCCGCTGGCCTTCATGCAGCGCTACGACACGCCCGAAAAACTGGCCCGCTGGCTTTCCGCCCGCCAGATGGCCGAACCCTGGTCGGAAGGCAATTACATCGTCAACCTGGCCTCGTTCTATGCCTATCTGCTCGAAAACGGCGAGCAGCGCTACCGCCCGCGGCTGGAACAACTGCTGGAGTGGCATGCAGCCCACCAGGATCCGGCCTCGGGGTATTGGTACGACCCATCCACCCGCGATCTGACCTCGGCCATGGCCGGGGCTGCCCACAACCTGCACCTGTACTACTACCTGAACCGCCCAATCCCACGCTTCGAAAAGATGGTCGATCACTGCCTGGGCATCCTGGAGGGCGTCTCCTCGGCCTGCCTGGACATCGACGTGGTGGATATCCTCGCCAACCTGCACCTCTACGGCTACCGCCAGGCTGAAATCGAAGCCTACCTGGAGCGCAAGCTGGCGGCCTTGCTCGACTTCCAGAATCCCGATGGCGGCTTTGCCGACACCTGCGAAGGCATACGCCTGTTCGACGGCTGGCAGCGCTACCAGGAGCCACAGGGATTGAGCAACACTTTCGCCACCTGGTTCCGCTGCGCCACCATCGGCATGATTTGCTACGTTCTCTACCCGGCGGAGCGCCAGCAGTGGCGCTTTCGCAACACGTTGGGGATGGGCTACTTCAACCCGCGCCCCCCCGCCTCGCAGCCAGTGTCCTCCCGGGCCCAAGATTCTTCTGAGGTCTCCCTTCCAGATAAGGCCTCTTTGGGTGTAAACATTCCCACCGTTGCTGCTGCCCCCCCACCCTTTGGAGCAGAGGCCGAAAAATTGCTGGCGCGAGTCCGGCATAAACTTTCCACGATCGATCCGGCGCGCCTGGCAGCGCTTGGCGCTGAAGCCATCTACCAGATCGAAATCACTGGAGCAGGTGGAGGAACCCTGAACATCACGATCACAGGCAGCAACGCCAGCGTTGAAGCAGGAGATAACCCCCAGGCGCGCGTCTGTCTGTCCACCTCGGCGGACGCTTTCGGCAAACTACTGGATGGCAAACTCAACGCCACCGTGGCTTACATGACCAAGAAACTGAAAATCCGCGGCGATATCGCCCTGGCGATGAAGCTGGAGTCCCTTTTGAGATAAGCAGTACACCGGAGGCAACCATGAACCCCACCATCCACATCGCTTTCCGCTTCCACGGCAACTTCTACCATTCCTATCGGGGAGACACGCCAGACGAGCTGGGCTTTGGCAAGGATATGCGCGTCATCCGCCACCTGATCCGCACGCTGGACGAGCTCAACCAGGGCGGCATCCCGGTGTGCGGCACCTGGGACTTCGAGAACTACTTCTCCCTGGAGAAAATCATGCCGGCCCACTGCCCGGACATCATCGAGGGACTGCAGCGTCGCGCCCGGGAAGGGCGCGATGAAATGCAACTGATGTCCTACAACAACGGCCTGATCAGCGCCCACACGGCCAGGGAGTTCGAGGCCGCCATCCGGCGCGGCGTGACCAACGCCGCCGGGTCGGGGCTGCACGACCTGTTTGGTGACAGCTACCAGCCGATGGTCCGGCCGCAGGAAATGATGTACACGCCCATCCACCTCAAGCTCTACACAGCCTGCGGCGTGGAGGCCATCAGCTTGTTCTACTCAGCCCTGCCCTTCAATGGATTCAGCAACTTTGTGCCTGCACTGGCCTTCGCTGAGCGCTACAACCCGCTCACCCTGACTTATCCGGGCATCGAAGAGAGCATGCTGCTGATGCCCTGCTACAACACCGGCGATTTGATCGATCACCTCACCCTGCGGCGCTGGGTGAAGCAAATGCGCAAACAGCAGCTTGCCCTGGACAAACCCCAGGACTTGCTGCTGTTGATCGACATGGACGCCGACGATGAGTTCTGGGTGGGGTTCGATATCCCTGTGTTGGGCCGCTATTTCTCTACCGCCAAAGGCCTGAAAGGCCTGGTCGAGAACGTGGCCGATCTGGATTACATCGAATTCATCACGCCGGGGCGCTACATTAAGGATCACACCCCACTCAAAAGCATCTGCATCGGCCAGGATACGGCCGATGGCAGCTTCGACGGGCTTTCCAGTTGGGCCGAGAAATGGTCCAACCAGCGCCTGTGGACCGGCCTGGAGCGCGCCCGCATCCTGGAACTGCAAACTCTGCGGCTTCTGGAGGGCCGGCAGGCGGACACCATCCAGGCCTCGCTGGATAAATCCTTCGAGGCGCGCATCAAAATCCTCTCCACCACCCATTTTGGCATGTCTTCGCCGGTGATGAACCTGAGGCGTGAGGGCGTGGGGCGCGATCTGGTGCAAGAGGCCGTGCGCACGGCCGCAGCGGCTTTCGATCACGCCGCTGAGAAACCCGCCGCAGGCCATTTCAGCCTGCTGGACTACACGCGCGGCGGTTCCACCAGCCTGGTTGAATACCAGGCGCACCCTTCTCAGGGGCTGGTGCGCTTGCCGCTTAGAGAGGGCGCGCCAGCCAGCTTCGCCGTGCAGGATCACACCGGCCGCCTGCTGCCCAGCGCCGTGCTGGAAAGCGCCGGCCAGCGCCAACTGATCTTCGTGGTCCGTTTCGAGCCGGGCGAACGCAAGGATTTCACGATAAAGGTGGATCAGTCCGCCCCATCCCCGCAGAACCCGGTGGTTGTCACCGACGATGGATTGCAAAACGAATTCCTGCGCCTGGGCTTCGACCCCGGCGGGCAGTTGACCAGCCTGCAATTCGAAGGGGAAGAACACTCCCCTGGCCATTATCTCAACAGCGGGATCACCTACGCCGGCAAGCGCTGCGAAGTCGAGGCCTGGAATGAAAGCGAATCCCTCTCCCTGGGAGTCGTGGGCCTGAAGCGTATGCAGGCCAGCCTGGCGCTCCCCGGAGGCTATACGGCGCAGTTCGAGCGCCAGATCATGCTGGCTGCCGGCCTGCCTTATATCTTCGTTACCACGCGCGTGGTCTACCCGCGCACGCCCGACCAGAACTACGACCGGGGCAAGGCCTTACGCCTGCAGCAGGCCTGGGATGGGAACTGGCAGACAGTCACGCCGTGCGAGATCAGCCCCAACCTGGCAGGCACACCAGCCAGCCCCCTGCGCGTGTGGAAGCACAACTACTGCGACCACGTCAGCAGCTACGAACTCGATTACGGGCGCTTCTCGAAAAATGACAGCCTCGACAGCGTCAACAACCAGGTGACCCACGCCTGGATGGTCATCTCTGATGGCCAACGCGGCCTGCTGGTGGCGCAAAACGCCGACTTCGCCAGCGGCATGGCCTTCTGCCCGCTGCGCACCCGCAGAGAGGGCAATATCCTGCGCGTCAGGCTCAATCCGTTCGGCAGCTATTGGGGGCGGCAGTATCATTACGCCACGGCAGACACCGGGCTGGGCCGTATGCTGTCCGTCACCCTCTCCGCCGCCGACCATATCAAACCCTACGCCCCATCCTACAACGGCCGCATTCAGGAATTCAGCCTCTTGATCGCGCCTTACCGTGGAGACAGGCCCCCGGAAGCGCTTCAAAATGACGCCGAGGCTTTTGCCTACCCCTACCTGGTGCTCAACGATGATGGCTTCATCGCAGAGCCGCCCCACCGGGTGTGGGATGGCAAGGGACTGGGGTAAGATTCATCATCTCACTCCGCGTCCAAGGTGCGGCGTACTGCCCGCGCCAGGGCATCGATCTCGAAGGGCTTTTGGATCAATTCCAGGAAACCTGCCCCTTTCAATTCATCCACCACCTCTTTCAGCGCGTAGCCGGTCATACCCAGCACCTTCAGGTTGGGCGCAGCGCTCATCAATTCCTGTACCAGTTGCTTGCCGCCCATCTCGGGCATGACCACATCCGTGATAACCAGTTGCGCCCCACCCTCGGCCTGGTAAACAGCCAGGGCCTGGCGCCCGTCAGCGGCGGTGAGCACCCGGTAGCCCCAACGTAAAAAATGGCTCGAAGATGAAATTCAACCCTGAAAAATCGCGCCCATACACCGCCTCGACGCGACAAAAACGCCGCTAGAAAGTACTTCCCAGCAGTCACTAAAAGTAAACCGCTGCCATCAAGGCAGCGCCGCCAAAAAATTAATAACGATGGAAGTTGCCCAGCAACTCAACCAGGCGCTCAACCAGGGCATCCTGGTTCTTGCCGGAAACGTCCCCGATCCTGTCACCCAGTTCTTCGAGGCACTCCGGGCACATATTGCAAACGACCACCTCATCGATTACCTTGCCATCCGACCAGGCGATCTCCGAGCTGAAAATCGCGTTGCTGCCTTTGCATGCCAGCGAAAAGGTCAGATCGATGCTTTCCCCTAAGGCGCCGGATGTTGGTGAGAAGGAAAGATAAGCATCTACCTTGCCATTCCCATTATAACGCGTGCCTGTGGTTAGCTGTTCTTTCAGACCGTTGTTTGGATAAGCAGCGATTAGACTTGAATGAACATTTTGGATCTGAGTGAGCAGTATGCCCTTGACGAATTCCGGATCTTGATTCAACATTGCCAGCTCCTTTGTAAGCATTTTCACAAGCCAGAAGTTTATCATTGTGCCTGAGAAAAATCCATCTGACAGAAATCCCTTCGGCGATAGATAATTGTCATAAAAGATGTCAGTATGTTCTAAATCGCGGCAAACCAGCGTGTCAAATCTATTCCCTCTCCTGGCTTCCCACACGCCGGGAACGAGGAATATACCTGGCTCCAGACCCATCAAGGATAAAAGGGCCAGAAAAGCGGTAGAAAAATTAGCGAGGCGATGAAAAGAATTAACGTCAAGGCCGCACCCACGCGCGGGTAATCGAAGAAACGATATCCCCCTGGGCCAAAGACCAACACGTTGGCTTTGTGCCCTACAGGTGAGAGGAAGCTGGTAGCCGCCCCAATCACAACCGCCATCGTGAAAGTCAAATGATTTACGCCCAGGCCCAGTGCAGTATCCACTGCGATGGGCACAATCAGCACCACAGCCGCGGCGTTTGACATAAACTGCGTGACGAGCGCAGAGAGGAGGTAAATACCAACCAGCAAGCCGAGCGGACCGAGATCGCCAAACACCCCCAACATTTTGTCGGCCAGAAAGCGAGTCGTACCTGTGTTTTCCATAGCAATCCCCAGTGTGAGCATGCCCCCTACCAGGAAAACGGTGCGCCAGTCAATGCTCTCGTAAGCCTCATCCATGCTCAGGCAGCCGCTCAGCACCATCAAAACTGATCCCAACACCATGACGGTGGCGATGCCCAGTTCGGTAAATATCGACAGGAGGACTACCAACAACATGATCGCCGCTGCGACTGGCGCTTTCTGACTCCAGTTCCGGTTGATTTTCACCGGTTCGAGCACCAGAAATTCATTCCCATCTCGTAGTGCCTGTATCCGCCCCGGAGAGCCTTGCAGCAGCAGCGCGTCGCCGAATTGCAATTCCTCATCCCGGAGATGTTCTGCAATGATTTCGCCCTGGCGCCAGATCGCCAGGGCCGTGACGCCAAAACGGTTACGAAAATTCACTTCGTTCAAGGAGCGGCCGACCAGCGTGGAACGGGGCGCCAGCGTTACTTCAAAAAGATGCACTTGCTTGGTATCCAGGTCAGCCAGCTCGAAATCATGATCCGCTCGAATGGAAATATCCAAAGCCTCCTGGGCAGCGATCAAGTTCTGAGCAGAACCCTCCAGGATCAAACCATCATCCTGGGCAAGGATGAAATCTCGGTGAGGGCCAACCACTGGCGTCCCATCTCGGATAACCGCCAGGACCGTCAGATCGAATCCGGTTCCCAGGTTAGATTGGTACAGATTCTTTCCAATGAGCACACTTTCGGGTAGGACTCTGGCTTCACTGATATAATCCCGCAGCCGCGAGGTTTCCAGTGGATCAACGACGGTCTTGCGCACGGGTAGAAGATGGCGGCCAAACGCGACCATGTATACGATTCCAGTGACGAGGACGATCGCGCCCATCGGCGTAATGTCGAAGAAGCCAAAACTGGGAAGCCCGCGAGAAACCAGGATGCCCTGGGCCAGTATATTGGCAGGTGTGCCGATCAGGGTCATTTTGCCGCCCAGCAGCGAGGAGAACGACAGCGGGATGAGTAATTTGGAAGCCGGAACCCGGGTCTTCTTGGATATCCCGATCACAGCCGGCATCAACACCGCCACGGCTCCCACGTTATTCATGAAAGCCGACATCGTGCCACACACGAGCATGATCACCAGGATGAGCCTGGCTTCATTGCCTCCAGAAAGGCGCAGAATCAGAGAACCCAACAAATCGGCCACCCCGGTTTTGTAAAGCCCACCAGATACAATGTAAACTGCCCAAATCGTGATGACGGCCGGGTTGGCGAAACCCAGGAAAGCATCTTCCTTACTGACCAATCCGGAGATCGAGACCGATAGCAAAACCAGCAGGGCGACCACATCCACGCGCAGTTTCTCTGTGGCAAACAAGACGAGTGCCAGGAGAATGATGGCGAGGGTCAGTACGATCTCTGGAGTCATTGGTATGAGGACAGGCGCTGAATATAAGGCAAAGTTTCGCGGTTTACGATAACAACCACACTCAAATGCTCTTGACATTATATACCGATATTATAAAATAACACACATGCATCCTTTTGACACATCCAAACCGGTTACTGAGATCATCCGCCAGCGTTTTTCGTGCAGAACGTACCTGGAGAAGCCGATCGCGACACAGGCGCTCGAAAACCTGGCTGGCTACGCCGCTGCGCTGCACAGCGGGCCTTTGGGCGGATCAGCGCGCTTTGGGCTGGTGGCGGGCAGCCAGGAGAACTTGAAAGAACTCAAAGGGCTGGGCACCTATGGCTTTATCAAGGGCGCGACCGGCTTTATCGTTGGCGCGACAGCACAAGACGGGCAGCATCTGGAAGATTTCGGTTACCTGTTGGAACACATCATCCTGTATGCCACCGATTTGGGCCTGGGCACCTGCTGGCTGGGGGGCACGTTTACCAAGACCAGTTTTGGGAAGAAGATCGCAGTGCGTCCTGGAGAACTGGTGCCCTGTGTAGCAGCGGTGGGGTACATTGCCCCCAAACCGCGTCGCATCGATGCATTGATCCGCAGTGGGGCAAAAGGAGACAGGCGTCTGCCATGGGAGTGTTTGTTCTTCAACCAAAGCTTTGGCTCTCCCCTGACGCGCCAGGCAGCCGGGGATTACACCCTCCCGCTGGAGATGGTGCGCCTGGGGCCCTCAGCTTCCAACAAGCAGCCCTGGCGCGTCATCCAGGATGGGCGCAAGTGGCACTTCTACCTGCAGCGCACCCCCGGCTACCGGGAACAGCGCCTGGTCAGGTTGGTCACCGTAGCCGATTTGCAGCGCGTCGACATGGGCATTGCCATGTGCCATTTCGAGCTGTCGGCCAGGGGAATCGGCTTGCAAGGGCGCTGGAAAGCCGAAGAGCCTGCCATCCAGAAACCGGAGGCGGGCTGTGAATATACCACCAGTTGGATCGCCTGAGCCCACCTGCGCTGGATGCCCCCGATTGCATCGAGCGCTTTGCTAAATCTCAGAGGTGGTCTTTACAAAATCGAGTACATCGGCGAGGTGGGTGAACGCCAGGGCGGTGACCGTGTCGGCCCCGCCATAATAAATGGCGATCCGCCCGCTGGGCTGATCATACAGCGTTGCGCAGGGGAAAGCCACGTTGGGCACGTCACCCACGCACTCGTAATACGTTTGCGGAGATAGCAGGTACGGCCCGCCGCGCGCAATCACTTTCCAGGGTTGGTCCAGGTCGAGTAAAGCAGCCCCGAAGCTGTAAACGAACCCGTTGCAGGAAGTCAGCACACCATGATAGAACAACAACCAGCCTTCAGGGGTCTCGATCGGCACCGGGCCAGCGCCGATCTTGGTGCTCTGCCAGCCGCCTTTCACGCCCATGACGTAGCGATGCTCCCCCCAGTGAATCATATCCGGGCTCTGGCTGAGGTAAATATCGCCAAAAGGCGTATGGCCGTTGTCGCTGGGGCGGTTGAGCATCACGTACCTGCCGTTGATCTGGCGCGGGAAGAGCACCCCATTGCGGTTGAACGGCAGCAAGGCATTTTCGAGGAAAACGAATTCCTCGAAGTCGAAGGTGTAGCCAATGCCAATTGTCGGGCCGTGATAACCATTGCACCAGCTAACATAGTAGCGATCCTCCAACCACACCACGCGCGGGTCGTAACGATACTGGAAGCGCCCGATTTCTTCGTCATCGCACACCCATTCGATAGGCGTGTCCTCCAATTGCCAATCGATGCCGTTGTCGCTGAAGCCCCGGTTGAGGTTCATCTCGCGCTTTTTGTTGTCGCAGCGGAAAACGCCAGCGAACTTGCCCTGGAAAGGCGCCACGGCACTGTTGAAGATACTGTTTGATGAGGGGATCAGGTTACGAGGGATGATCGGGTTGGCGCTGTAACGCCAGACCACATCGGAAGAACCCGCCGGACGTTCTTCCCAGGGGATGTTTGGCAAGTTGAAGTCAGTCATGAGATTGATACCTTTTCTACTTTCATGTAATCAGGGTGGAATGGGCACTCGCGGCTAGGCCGGCGCCATCATAACCAGCAAGCGAAATTCTAACATTGCAGCAGGTTTTGTCAAGTATTCCACAACTCCATTGACTATTCGTCAAAGATATGTTATAAAATATCAGATATTCTGATATTCAGTCATTCCAACCTCTAACGATCAGACATGGGCGCTATTCGCCGGCGGACTACCATTGTGGATGACATCGCCGCAGACTTGCGAGCGATGATCCTGAGCGGCCAGCTCCAACCCGGGCAATTCCTAGAGCCGCAGAAGCTCCTGGCAGAGCACTACGGGGTGGGATTATCCACTTTGCGCGAATCGATCCAGGTGCTCGAGGCGCTCGGCCTGGTCGCTTCTCATCCAGGCAAAGGCACCTGGGTGCGCCAGGATGCCCTGGACACCATCTTTAATCCAACTGAAATCAAAAATCGCCTGGGGGAACTCAATGCCCAGCAGATTTACGAAGCCCGCTCGGTGATCGAGGTCGGGCTGACGCGCTTTGCTGCGCTGCGCGCCACACCTCAAGAAATCGAAACTATCTGGAAAGCGTTGGATGAAATGCAAGCCGGGGTCCAAGATGAGATTGCTTTCGTCCAGGCAGACCTGGAGTTTCACATGGCCGTCGCCCGCGCCGGCCACAATCATCTGCTGGAGCAGTTTTATTACCTGGTGCGGGATTTGCTCTCCGAAGTGATCACAGAAATGGTTTCGCTGCCCAACGTCAAGAAAGAATCGATCGTTCTACAGCGCACCATCGCTGAGGCCATCCAGGCTCATAACGTCGAAAGGGCAGAGGCGGCTGCCCTGGCCCACATGCACTATATCGAAACGCTGTTGAAACGCTATGGATAAACCCGAGATTCGAAAAGGAGAAATGGAGGAACTAAGATGAAAAACAAACTATTTTCCCTGCTGGCAGTGGTTCTGATCCTGGCCATACTGGCTGGCTGCGCCCCAGCGCCAGCCACAACCCAGCCCGAGGCGACAACGGTCGCCGCCGAGCCCAAGACGCTGAAAGTCGGCGTTCTGGCGCCTTTCACCGGCCCAAGCGCCCGCGTTGGGGAAGAATTCAAAGGCGCGGTAACCATGGCTTTCGATAAGATTGGCTGGAAAGTTGGCGATTACACCCTCGAAGCGGTGTGGATCGACGGCGAATCCGACCCCGAGAAAGCCACGCGCGCCTACGAAGCTGCCATCACCCGCGATAAGATCCAGGTGGGCCTGCTGAACTGGGATGCATCGGAAGTCATTTCAGTGATGGAACTGGCCGCCAAGTATAAAATCCCGCACTTCTTCGCCATGGGCACCAGCGAGGATATCGACATCCGCTGGAAATCCGACGAAAAGTACGGCTACTGGATGGGCAAAGGCTGGCCCACCCCCTCTAAGCTGACCATCAACTACGTGACCACCCTGGAAGATGCCATCCAACGCGGCCTGTGGTTGCCCGGTGAAAAGAAAGTGGTGCTGTACGGCAATGACGATGAATGGAGCCGCGGCTTCACCAAGGCCATTGGCGAACAACTGGTCGCCGCCGGCTGGGAAATCGCCGGGGAAGAATATGTGCCGGTTGGCGAGACAGATTTTTACCCGATGCTGACCAAGATCAAATCCCTGGACGCGCCCTTGATGGCCGGCACGATGGACGACGCCGCTGGCTTTCCCGCCATGATCAAGCAGGCGCGCGAAGTCGGCATCGACAGCCTGATCGTCGCCGATGGCCTGGGCTGGGTCGGTGAATGGTATAACATGACCGGCAACGCCTCCGATTTCGTCATCGACCAGATCCCGGGCTGGACCACCCCAGAAGCCGTAGCTTTCAGGGATGAGTTCACCAAGCGCTGGGGCATCGAACCCAGCCCCTCCTCAGCCGGCCTGGCTTATGATGAAACGCTGTTTTTCATCAAGGTGCTGCAGCAAACCCTGCAAGATACCGGCGAGCTCACCAGCGAGTCGATCTTCAAGACCGGTAAGGAAAAGATGTGGACCGGCCAACTGACTTTGACAGATGGTATCCTGATGAAGGGCTACAAATTCTCTGCCGAAAGCCTGCCGGATATGGTTGTGGGTCAGGGTGCATTCGTCTTCCCGGTGATCCAGTACTTCGATGGTGTGGGCAAGACCATCTGGCCGCAAGAGCTCAAAGAACAGGATATGCAGGTCTCGCCGTCTACCAAATAGGCTCACGATCTACCGACATGCTGCTACAGGTTGAAAGCGTTACGAAACGGTTTGGCGGGTTGGTGGCCCTGAACGGCATCGATCTGCAAGTTGAGCAAGGTGAAATCGTAGGTGTCATCGGCCCGAACGGCGCCGGCAAGAGCACCCTGCTTAACGTGATCGCCGGCGTTCACAAACCCACCTCAGGCGAAGTGCGCCTGCGAGGCAAAAACCTATCTGGGCTGAGCCCCAACAAGATTTGCCACCAGGGCGTGGCGCGCACCTTCCAAATCCCACATGCATTCAACCGCATGACAGCTTTCGAAAACGTTCTGGTGGCTGCCAGTTTCGGCAGCCGCCAGAATGCCAGGACTGCGCATCAACTGGCGCAAGAAATGCTCGAGTTTGTCAGCTTCCCCGTGCCGCCCCATACGCCTGCCAACCAACTGAATACCGCCCAGCTCCGCCGCCTGGATCTGGCGCGCGCCCTGGCAAGCCAGCCGCAGTTGCTCCTGCTAGATGAATCGGCCGCCGGGTTGACACCGAATGAACTGGTTGAGCTACAGCAGTTGGTTTTCAAAATCCGCGACCAGGGCACCACCATCCTGATCGTCGAACACCTGATGCGCCTGATCATGCAGCTCTGCGACCGCATCGTGGTGCTGTATTACGGCGTCAAAATCGCCGAAGGCACCCCCTCAGAGATCATCGATAACGATAATGTCACCCAGGCTTACCTGGGCGAGAAGTATCTGCTGACATAAGGAGAGCCACACTTGCTTGAAGTCAGTCACCTGCAAGCCGGGTATGGGAATCTGAACGTACTGTGGGACGTTTCGCTCAGCGTCAGCCAGGGCGAGTTCGTGGCGCTCATCGGTTCCAATGGAGCCGGTAAAACCACCACCTTGCGCGCCATCTCAGGTATCATCCAGCCCGCTGCCGGCGAAGTTCGCTTCAAGGGCAAGCCAATCACGGCCATGCCGCCCCACCAGATCAGCCAGCAAGGCTTGAGTTTCATTACCGAAGAGCTCAACTTATTCGAGGGCATGACCATCTACGAAAACCTGCTGCTGGGCGCCTACACGCGCAAGGATGGGCGCAAGATTCGCGCCTCGCTGGAACAAGTCTTCGATTTGTTCCCGATCCTGAAAGAGCGCAGCAACCAACTGGCCGGCACGCTCAGCGGCGGCGAGCGGCGCATGCTGGCAGTCGGGCGCGGGTTGATGTCCGCGCCCGACCTGCTCATGGTCGATGAGCCTTCACTGGGCCTGGCGCCCAAGATGGTCATGGCCGTTTTTCAGGCGCTGCAAGCGCTGCACGCCCGCGGCGTCACCTTGCTGCTGGTCGAGCAGAACGTTCACAATACGCTGCAAATCGCCGATAAGGCTTACGTCCTGGAGCAAGGCGCGGTGGTGCTGCAAGGCCCGAGCGCCGATCTGCTGGAAAACGCCTATCTGAAAGAGACTTATCTGGGTAGAAGGTAATCCCCTTATGGATACAACCGTCCTGCAAAACTTGCTCCTGACCGGCCTGCTGCGCGGCGGACTGTACGCTTTAATGGCAGTCGGGTTGGCGCTGGTCTTTGGCGTAATGAACATCTGCCATTTCGCCCACGGCGAGTATTACGTATTGGGAGCCTACGCCGCCTTTTTCGGCTTCGTCACCCTGGGGTTGAACCCCATCCTGGCCATCCTGTTGGCTGCTTTCTTCAGCTTCCTGGCAGGCGTTATCACCGACAAACTGCTCTTCCACCCCCTGCGCAAACGCTCCAAGGATGAGTGGGTGATGAACGCCTTCCTGCTGACCGCCGGGCTGTCAGTCGTGCTGCAGAACCTGTACCGGGTGGTGTTCGGCATGCGCTACCGCGGCATCACCCAGTACTGGCCGGCATCTGTCAAGATCATGGGGATGACCATCGCCGCCGACCGGGTGATGGCCTTCATCATCGCCCTGCTGGCGATCTTTGGCTTGTGGCTGTTCTTGCAAAAAACGCGCACCGGTCGAGCGATCCGCGCCGTCTCGCAGGACGAGCGCGGCGCCATGCTGGTGGGCATCAACCTGGAAAACATCCAAACACTGACCTTTGCCCTGGGCAGCATGCTGGCCGGGCTGGGCGGCGCCAGCCTGCTCTCGCTCAGCCCCGCCTATCCCTTCGGAGGCAACAAGCCGCTGATCGCCTCCTGGTTCGTAGTCACCATCGCCGGGCTGGGCAACACCCAGGGCGCCATCATCGGCGGTTTCATCGTTGGCATCTTCGAAAGTTTCTCATACTTCTACCTGGGCCAGGGCTGGCAGGAGGTCGCCAGCCTGTGCCTGCTGATTTTGCTGCTGTTGTTCAAGCCGACCGGCCTGTTCGGCACCAATATCAAGAGCGTGTGGGAGAAATAGGGCCATGCAGGGCGTCGAAACAGCCTCTTCAACTCCCATGAAAATCCTGGCGCAACTGGCCAGGGGCTTGAACACAGCCGGCCTTTCGCTTCCTATCCTGGCGTGCGCGGCGCTGTTGGCATTGGCGCCTCTCTACGTCAGCGATGAATATATCCTGCGCTTGCTGATCGCCAGCCTGTACTTTGGCAGCCTGGCGATGTGTTTCGACTTCACCGGCGGTTACATCAACGCCGTCAATTTCGGCTTTGCCGGTTTCGTCGGCCTGGGCTCGTACGCGTCCGCCCTGGTAGCCATTCACACCGGGTTAGGCGCCTGGGCAGGTCTGCTGGCTGCTATGCTGCTCACCGGGCTGGTAGGCTTCCTTACCGGCTTGCTCACCTTGCCGCTGCGCGGGATTTACGTTTCCCTTATGTCCTGGTTCGTGGGCATGACCCTGATGGCGCTGGCATCGGTCATGATCAAGGTCACGCGCGGGGCGCGCGGGCTGATCGTGCCCCCGCTGTTTGAGTCGATCACCACCAGCGGCTACCTGTACATTTTGCTGGTACTGGCCCTGCTCGTTTATGTCTTCCTGCGCTGGGTCATTCACTCGCCGGCCGGGCTGGCCTTCCGCGCCATCGGGCAGAATTTCGAAGCCGCCCAGGCCAGCGGCGTCGACCCAACCCACTACAAACTACTCAACTTCACCATCTCCAGCGCCGCGGCCGGGCTGTTCGGCGGCTTCTACGCCCACTACGTTGGCATTGTCACCCCCGACATCATGGGCACCGGTTACACCCTGGAGGTGATGGCGCTGTCCTTCATCGGCGGCTCGGGCAGCCTGTTGGGCGGCGTGTTCGGGGCTTTCATCCTCACCCCGCTCTTCGATTCGCTCAAACGGCTGATGGAATACCGTTTGATCATCTACGGCTTGCTGTTGATCCTGGTGATGATCTTCTATCCCTCCGGCTTGAACGGCATCTACCAGGTAGTACTTCAAAAAATCGATCGCTGGAAAGGAAAATCCTTACATGATCAAAGCTAATGCAACCCTCCACCAGACCATCCAGTTTTCGGTCCTGACCGACCAGCAAAAACAAGACATCCACCTGGCAGCCCTGGAAGTGCTGCGGCGCAGCGGGATTCGTTTCCATCACAGCGGCGCCCTGGAACTGTTGAAAAAAGCCGGTGCATTCATTTCCGACGGCAACCTGGTCAGGTTCCCGGCTCGCCTGGTAGAGGCCGCCCTGGCGACCGCCCCTTGCCGGGTGACGATGTGCGACCGGGATGGACAGCCCGCTATGCATCTGGAAGGTCACCGGGCCTATTTCGGCACCGGCTCCGACTGCCTGAACTTGCTCGACCCCCGCACAGGAGAGCACCGCTTATTCGTTGAAGCCGACATAATCGAAGCATACCGCCTGTGCGACGCCCTTCCCAATATTTCCTTCCTGATGTCGGTTGGACTGCCCAGCGATGTAGACGCCCATCTGACCTATGATGTGCAAATGCTGCACATGTTGGAAAACACGGTCAAGCCGCTGGTTTTCGTCACCAACGATCTCGCCAGTTGCCAGCGCGCTATCGACATGGCAGCCGTGGTCGCCGGCGGCTACGAGGCGCTGCGCGAGCACCAGCATATCCTGCTCTACTCCGAACCCAGTTCGCCGCTGCAGCAGTCGGAAACCGCTGTGGACAAGCTGATCCTGATGGCGGAAAGCGAGCTGCCCGTGGTGCACTCCCCCGGGCCGCAGATGGGGGCGGTCGCGCCGATCACGATGGCCGGCGGGCTGGTCATGTCGCTGGCGGAGATCCTCAGCAGCCTGGTGGTGCACCAGCTTACTCGCCCAGGAGCGCCCTTCGTCTTCGGCGCTGGCATCCACCACATGGATATGAGCTCGATGCAAATCTGCTACGCTTCGCCCGAATTCCAGTTGACCAAGGCCGCCGTCGCCGAGCTGGGCCGCTGGTATGGCCTGCCCACCTGGGGATATGCCGGCTGCTCCGACGCCAAAGTCATGGACGAACAGGCCGCAGCCGAGGCCATGCTCTCCGTCATGATGGCCCAGTTCTCCGGCGGCAACTTGATCCACGATGTAGGCTACATGGAAAGCGGGCTGACCTGCTCCTATGAAATGATCGTTCTGACCGACGAGATGGTGGCAATGACCCACAACCTGGTCAAGGGCATCGAGGTGAATGACGCCTCCTTGCTCGTCGAGGAGATCGACCGGGTTGGGCCGGGCGGGCACTATCTGAGTTCCGACGCCACGCTGCAGCACTTTCGCGAATTTTGGAACCCCGGTCTGCTGGACCGCAAGCGCCGCCAGATCTGGCTGAAAAAAGGCGGCAGCAGCATGGGCCAGCGCCTGAACGCCAAGGTGCTCGAAATCCTGGCCGGCTACCAGCCCAAACCGCTGCCAACGGAAAAGAGCCAGAAGCTACGCCAGATCCTGGCTACCGCCAAGAAGTGATCGAGCTGGTCGCCGAGGGCTTCAATTTCCCCGAATCGCCGCAGTGGTCCGAGCGCGACGGTTGCCTGTACCTGGTAGATTGGACCGCCGACCGGGTTCTTGCCTGGCAGGCCGGGCGCACCCGCACACTTTTCGAAACCCCCGGCCAGGGCCCAAGCGGGCTTTGCCAGGATCCGTCCGGCAACCTGTGGCTGTGTTTATTTTCAGGGCGCAAGTTGGCCGTTTTCACCCCGCGGGGTGAGCAACTGGGAGCATGGGCAGATTACCAGGCCAGCCCATTCAGAGGGCCCTGCGACCTGACCTGTGACCGTCAGGGCGGGGTCTACTTCACCGACAGCGGCGATTTCGAAGATGATTGGCGCAGCGGGCGAGCGGTTGGGGCGGTTTACCACCTGGTGAGTATCAGCAGCCCTCAGCCGCGCCGCCTGGCCGGAAGGCTGCACTACCCCAATGGCATCGCCCTGTCGCTGGACGGCAGCCAGTTATACGTGAACGAGCATCGCAAGAACCGCACGCTGCGCTACACCATTGGGACAGATGGGGCGCTTTCGGACAGGCGCGTATTTTACTCCTACGACGCGGACTGCCTGCTGGATGCGCCCCAGGCCTTCGAGCTTGGCCCGGATGGGATGTGCGTGGATGACCAGGACTGCCTGTTCGTCGCCCATTATGGCGGAGGCAAAGTGCTGCGCATCAGCCCGCAGGGTGAGTTGTTGCAAACTATCCGGCTGCCGCGCGGCCGCAAGCCAACCAGCGCGGCCTACCACGCCGCCGAACAGGCTATTTATATCACTGAAGCCGAGTTCGGGCTCCTTCATAAAATTATGCTGGACTAAATTTCGAGAGCGTTCTATGAAAGCAATCCATACCATCGATTCTCACACCGGCGGCGAAGGCACGCGCCTGGTGATCAACGGCCTGCCACCCCTGCGCGGCGCCACAATGGCCGAAAAAATGGCCGAAACCAGCCAGAGCCTGGGATGGCTTCCAGGGCTGCTGCTGCGCGAGCCGCGCGGCCATAAAGATCTATACGGAGCGCTGCTGACGCCCGCCTGCCACCCACTCGCTGACCAGGGCATCCTGTTCATGAACAACCGCGGCTACGAACCCATGTGCGGGCACGCCCTGATCGGCGTGATCACCAGCCTGCTGGAAAGCGGCCTGTTTCCCGCTTCTGGGCCCGAAGTCTGCCTGGTGATCGACACCGCCGCGGGGCTGGTGCCCACCTGGACAAAAATGCAGGATGGGCGCGTCCTGGCTGTGTCGTTCGAGAACGTGCCCTCTTTCGCCGTATCGCTTGACGCTGCTTTGCACCTGCCGGGCGGGACTCAACTCACTGTAGATGTAGCTTTTGGCGGTAACTACTTTGTTCTGGTGCAAGCGCGCCAGGTGGGCATCGAACTGCTGCCCGCCAATGCCGGCCGTCTGGCCGACCTGGGGATGCGCGTCCTGGCAGCCGCGAACCAGCAGTTCGAAGTCCGCCATCCAGAAATCGCCAATATCGATCGCATCACCGACGTACGCTTCATCGATAAGCTGAAGGGCACTGACTCGGGCAGCCGCAACATAGTGGTATTGGGCGAAGCAATGATCGACCGCTCACCGTGCGGCACGGGTACCTGCGCCGAGCTGGCTGTGCGCTACGCCCGCCGCCAGTTACGCCTGGGCGAAACCTTCACCAGCCAGGGCCTGCTTGGCACACATTTTACCGCTCAGGTGGTCAGAGAGATTCAATTCCCCGGGAACCCGCCGCCCTACCCGGTTATCATCCCGCGTATCGAAGGCCGGGCATTCCTGACCGGGTATCACCGCTTTATCCTGCAAGATGACGACCCCTTCCCCCAGGGATTCGCACTGACACAGAGCGGTTAGGCCGGCATCGCCGCTTGCGGCAGGCGCACGCGCAGCGCCGCGCCCAGGTTCACCAGGGCCAGCAATGCGCCGAACAGGAACACATATTGGAAACCGAAGGCGCTCCAGATCCAACCGCCCAACAGCGCCGCCGAGATCGAGAAGACGTGGTCGATGGTCACCCCGGCGGTCAGGGCCGCCTGCACGTGCTCAGGCTGCAAAGCGATCTTTTTCATTTAGGTGGAACGCGCCATGCCAACCGAAAACACCATCTGGTCCAGCAGAAAACAGGCGCATACTACCAGGAAAGCAGGCCCTTCGGGCAATAGGAGCTTGGCAAAACCATAACCAAAACAGATGAATACCAGGCTGACGGCTTCACCTGCCAGCACCAGGCGCTCGCCGTAGCGGTCAATGGCCCGGCCAAGAAAAGGCTGGAACAACACGCCGATCACGCCGCCGATGGTGTAAAGCGTTGCCATGATCTGCGTGGGCTGGGCGAAGACCTTGACCAGCACCCAGGGAGCGAAAGTGAGGAATAACTGCTTGCGCGCCCCGGAAATGCTCGCCAGCAGGTAATACAGGCGGTACTGCGGGTACAGTTGTAAGAAGGCCCTGGGCGTTTGCGTCTTTTGCGGCTGCATGGCAAACAAGAGCAGCGCCGCGCCGCCCAGTCCCAGGGCTGCCAGGCCGAAGGTGGTCTGGAAGGTGAAGCCCCAATACTTGAAGCCCAGGAAAACCAGGAAACTGCCCAGGATCGTCGCCAGGTTGCGGATGGCGTTGAGCTGCCCGAGCCGCCGCCCGGCCTGCCCTTGACGGGCCAGGTCCATACCGATGGTAGCCGAAACCGGCATGAACAGGTGCTGGCCCATGCTGTAAATAAATAGCCAGGCCACCATCACAGCATAGCTGGAAGAAGCAAAGCCGATCAGCAGCGCGCCGATCACCCCAAACAGCATCGAAAGCGCTGCCAGCCGCCGGCTGCACAGGAACCACAGCAGCGCCGAAATGAACACCACCAGGAAGCCCGGCAGCTCGCGCGGGAATTCCAGGAACGAGCGTTGAAAGCCGCTCAGGGCGAATTTATCGTTGAGGAAATTGTTGAAGACCGAATCCACCATGCTGTAAGCCACGCCCAGGAACAGGGAGGCGGCGGCAAACAGGAGTAGTTGGGAGGAGGCGCGGCGGAGGCGGGTAATGAGGGGCATGGGGATTTATCGCCGTAGGGCAACCTATCAATTGTAACCTGTTCTGGCGGATAATTGAACAATTTTAGAGTGGCTATATCAATCGTGCTCAGGGCTTCTTTTCGATATAGCGAACGCCATCGATATCTTTGAAGTGAGCTTCCTGCGTCCAAAGCGTGGCATTGTATGCTCGCGCCGTGGCCAGGATGATGCTGTCAGCCATGGCCAGCTTCAACTTGGCTGAAAGGCGCGCCGCTTCGATGGCCTCCTGCCGGTGCAGTTCTAAAACCATCCCGCGTGACATGATGCCGGCGGCTTCAAGCGCTCGTTCTTCGCTAAATTCCAGGAGGACGCGCTTGAATACTTCATAGATACAGATGGTTGGTGTTGCCAGGTTTGCTTCGTCTTCAACGGAAGGCGCGAAGAAATCGGCGTTTGCCCCATCGGTCAAATATTCCACCCATCCCGAAGAGTCAACGATATTCATCAGCGCTCCTCATCGACTTCTTCACGGATATTTTCCGTATTCATCCCTTTCAACATGCCGCGTGCCTCTTGAATGGGAGGAACAATCACCACGCGCAAAGTACCGTTGTAGGGGAGAAACACCAGCTTTTGCCCCGGCTTTAGATCGAACTGCTCGCGAATTTCGCGCGGAATGACCACCTGGTATTTGGAGGATATGGTAACAGCCGTCATCGCTTTACATCTCCTGATCGTAACAAAAACGTAAGACAATTATACTATCAATTCTGCCTCCGACCGGTTGGAATACAGGGGGCGACCCGTCGTTGCCAACCGCGTTTCGAATCGACGGCGGGGTTGCGCCTGCCCGCGCGCCAATTGATCAGGCTGGGTCGCCCCTACACATTTTGCCGCGCACATGTCGGGGCGACCCACACCGGTCTATTGCGGCGCTATCTGGCGCGGAATCACTGCCGGCCAAAACGCCGGCCGGCGAATGACGGGTCGCCCACGTGCGCAACGCAACACCGGGGGCGACCCGCCATTGCCAACCGCGTTTCGAATAGACAGCCGGATTGCGCCTGCCCGCGCGCCAATTGATCGGACCGGGTCGCCCCTACGCATATTCGCTGTCCTCCTGCCAATGGCGAGGGTTGTCGTGGATATATTGGCGGATGCGATCCCATTCATCCTGGTCGCGGATGATGTGTTCGTAATAATCGCGCTGCCAGATGGGAAACGCCAACCGCAGGCGTTTCGTCACACGCGATTTGAATTGACCGACATACGCCCCCACCGATCCCGGCGGCGGGCCGTGCGGCCGCAACCAATCGCCGCCATCATCGGCACGTAGGGGCGACCCACCCTGGTCAATCATGCCCCCATCTGGCGCGGAATCACCGCCATCCACAATCCCGGCCGGCGCGCAACGGGTCGCTCCGGTTGGATCAACAATCACAATAATTCCATGAACATGATTGGGCATGATCACAAACGCGTCCAGGCGCAAATTGGGAAAACGCATCGCCAACCGCCGCCATTCCTGCTCGACGATCCGCCCGGCCCGGTTCAACCGCATGGCATTGTCAACGATCTCGCCGAATAAACGCGCCCGCCCCTGGGTCACCAGGGTGATGAAATAGGCGCCCGACTGGGTGTAATCGTAGCCCTTCAAACGGATCGAACGGCGGTGGTGGATTTGGGGATTATATGGCATCGCCGCGCTCCAGCATGCGGCCCAGGACAGCGATAACCTCGCCATTGGCCCGGTACAGGCGGTGATCGCTGACCCCGTTCCAGGGTTCCTGATCACAGCCATCCACCGGGATTTCCAGCCCGACCTGGGCGTGGTTCTTCACGCTCTACCCCGCCCACTGCGGGACGGCCCGTGCCTCAATTGTAACCTGTTTTTACGATGCGCCATACCGGGGCGGCGCGCGTCGCCCATCATGCGTGGCATACTGAAATTAACCCGGGCCAGAGTGGAAAACTCTGGCCCGGTACATCAGGGTGCAGATTCAAGACGCCAGAGGCGGCGATTTTGTTCCCCTAAACGATCTTGCCATCCACGATCGTCACCGTGCGCGCCGCCCGCCGGGCCAGGTCGCTGTCGTGCGTCACCATCAGCACCGTCTTGCCATCCTCGGCCAGTTGGTGCAGCAGGCTGAAAACCTGCTCAGCCGTGCGCGAGTCCAGGTTGCCGGTGGGCTCATCAGTGACCACGATCTTGGGGTCGTTGGCCAGAGAACGGGCAATGGCAGCCGCCTGCTGTTGGCCCCCTGACAGGCGCCGGGGCAGCTTGTGGGCGTAATCCTGGATACCTACCAGGCTGAGCAAGTGCATGGCGCGCTGGTTGCGCTCCGCGGGTGTGAAAACATTGCTGAAATCCATCGGCAGGCGCACGTTCTCCAACACGGTCAGGGTGGGCAAAAGCTGGAAAAATTGGAAAACAATGCCCATGTTACGGCCGCGCCATAAAGCCAACTGGCCCTCATCGAGGCGGTGCACCGGCGTGCAGGCCACGTAAACTTCCCCAGCGGAGGGGCGATCGATGCCGGTCAGCATATTGATCAACGTGGTCTTACCACTGCCGGATTTGCCAACAATGGCGACGAATTCACCCCGCTGGATTTGCAGGTCTATACCTGCCAATGCAGTGAACTTTCCCGCGCTGGACTGGTAAGTTTTTACCACCTGACTGAGGCGGATCATGACCTGATCCTGGCAATCCCCTCGCAATGCCTGCGTGGGCCAGCTATTTTTCTCTCGCAGATTCTCTTTGAGCATCGAGTGACTCCTCTTTGAATGCAGTTGTGCAAATTACTCGTAACTCAGCACTTCACGCACCGTCAGGCGTGCGGCATCGCGCGCCGGGACCAGGCTGGAGAACACACCAATCAAGACTACAACCACCAGCCAGGCCAGCAAACCGGGCAGCGAATAGCGGAAAGATGCGTCCGTATCGAGGGATACACGCACAATAGCTACAGCCAGCGCCCACCCCACCGGATAAGATAGAAAGGCGCTGAACATCCAGCTCAACAGCGCTACCACCACACCCTCTACCACAACTACCTGCCGGACGGAAGAATGTGAAGCGCCTACAGCCCGCAGAACGCCGATCTCGCGCCGGCGTTCCAGGACGTTGATGCCCATAGCGCCCGTCAGGCCCAGGCCACCGATCACAGCCAGAATGCCAGCCACCAACATCAAGACGATCGACAGAATATCAAAAGCATCGGAAAGGGCCGAAAAGATTTCACTGCGCGTTTTGCTGCTGCTCTGGCTGAGTTTTGCATCTTCGAAACGCTTCTCCAACTCCTTGCCCACCTGGCTCTGCTGGCTGGCAGTGGTAAAGGCGCCCGGCGCCATCAGAACGCGCACGCTGTCTACCTGGTTATAGCGACCAGTCAATTTGGCGAACTGCTCATCGTGCATGTAAATGCGCGGGGACATCATATGCTTGGAAACGATGCCCACCACCTGGTAAGTGCGCTCGGTGTTGTCAACCTTCAAAACAACGTTATCCCCCAGGCTGATGCCCGGCTCGCCCACCAGTATATCTTCGTTAATGACCACCTGAGAAGTATCGCCGGCCTGCAGCCAGCGCCCCTTGACCATCAAGGGCTGCACGGTTTGGGAGGCCTGCGGCAGCCCCACGACCTCGACGCGGTCGCTCTCGCTGCCATCCGGATGGACGATGAAACCATTGGAGCTGGCCCAGCCTTCGGCAACCTTCACGCCGGGTACACGCAGCGCTTCGCGCTCAGCGGTGTACTTACTTGCGCCGCCAGGAATATTGATGGATACGTCAAAGGCAATGTAGCGGCCAAACTCGCGGACTTGTTGAGCCAGGGTAGCGTAGGAACTGAAGACGGCCATGAACATGGCGCCCGCTACCGTCAGGGTGATCAACGTGAAGGCCAGGCGAGATTTATTGCGAAAGGTGTTGCGCAGCGAGAGCATCACCGGCGGGCTGAGGTGGCGCAGACGCACCAGCAGGCTGTCTACCCCTTTGCGCTCGCCATCCTCGCCCAGGCCATATTCGTAGATGGCATCGTAGACCGAGATGCGCGTACCGCGCAGGATAGGCGACAGGGCCACGCCCAGGGGCATGAAAATGCCCAGCCCAACTTGCAGAAAGAGGATACTGGTGGGCAGGCTCACCTGGCTGGTGTTGAAATTCATGAAATTAGCTGCCACGCTGGTCAAGCCCCAGGCGCCCAATACACCCAGCGGCAGGGCGATCACCAGTCCCAACAGGCTGAGCACCAGCACGTAAGCCAGGTACATGCGCACGATCTGCGAGCGCGCCGCCCCCACCGAGCGCATGATGCCAATCTGCTTGACCTGCTGCACCAACACCGCCGAGACGGTGTTGACCACCAGGCCGCCGCTCAGCAGGATCGCCAGCACGCTCATCACCTGGAAGACCAGCAGGATGCCGTCCACCTGCCTGCGCCCCCAAAACTCGCCCGGCAGCGAACCAGCGCCAGGGATCTGCATGGCAGCAACCTGATAGCCGCCTGGCTCGATAATGCGGTCGCGCGCCGCAGCCGCCACGGTGAGCACGTGCTCACGATCGGACTTATTTTGCGCCACCACTACCTTGATCTGGTTGTAATAAGGGCGCTCGCCCAACCACTCCAGGGTCGGCATCGTGACATAACCCAGGGCCTCGCCAGTGATATTGTAAGGCTGGGTGCTCATATCGTGAACGATACCGCTGACCGTCAGGCGGTACTGCTTGCCATCGTTCATTTCAATCCATACAGGGTCGCCAACCGTCACCTTCAGGCCCACGGCAGTAGTGCGCTCCAGCAAAATGCCGCGCAACCCCGGGGAAGCGCTGCCCTTTTCCAGGCGCAACTGGTTGATGCGCAGGTCCGAAAAATCAGGAAAAGTGCGCAGATTCAAACGCGTCTTCGAAGAGGCCGGTTTTTCATTCTCGCTGATGATGAACCCCTCTGTCGTGCGCTGCGCTTCCGCATACTCAATCTCGCGCATTGAACGCACATCGGCAGCCAGCTTCTCCTGGAAAGGCGAAACGTAGATCAGGATGCTGGCCGGGTTGCGCTCGGCGAACTGCCCGGACATGTCGCGCTTCATCACAGTCACGGTAGTGTTGATCATGCCCACGGCGGCGATGCCAATGGCGATGGTGAAAACCACCAGTAAGGAGCGGGCTTTGTTGCTCCAGATGTCGTGTAGGATCTTGTCCCAGGGTGCGCTCAGGTCCATGTGATTGGCTTCCAGGTTATCAGGCTCAGGCGGCGATCAGGCCGTCGACGATTTTCACGCGCCGGCTGGCGCGCGCCGCGATGCTTTTATCGTGGGTCACGATCAACAGAGTTTTGCCGTGTTCGACCAGGCCAACGAACAGATCCAGGATCTCGCCAGCAGTGCGCGAGTCGAGGTTGCCGGTCGGCTCATCAGCCACGATCACCGGTGGGTCGTTGGCCAGCGCCCGGGCGATGGCCACGCGCTGCTGCTGGCCTCCGGAGATTTCAGAGGGCGTCTTGTGGGCGTGCTCGGCAATACCCACTTGCTCGAGCAGGTGCAGAGCACGCTCCCGGCGCTGGCGGCGCGTATAGCGTCCACAGAAATCCATGGGGATGGTGACGTTTTTGATTATATTGACCGAGGGCAAGAGTTGAAAGAACTGAAAAACGATGCCCAGGTTCAGGCCGCGCCAGCGAGAACGCTGGTCTTCGTTGAGGGTTTGGATCGGCGTGCCGCCAATCACGATTTCACCGGCATCGGGACGGTCGATGCCGGTGATCATGTTGATCAGGGTGGATTTACCTGCCCCAGACTTGCCTAAAACGGCCACGAACTCACCTGGGGAGACCTGCAAGTCGATGCCCCTGAGAGCCGGCACCTCCCCGGCCGGGGTGCGGTAGATCTTATGTAGATTGCGTAACTCAATCAAAGCCGGGGCAATGTGATTGCCCTGGTTTAGGGTAAGGCTAACGCCAGTCATTAAGGTCTGCGGTGAAGCTTGCATGAAATACCTATCTTATCCAGATTTCAGGTTGTGCTCATTTGCACTTAATTTATGATATAGTGTATATCTTATGATACATGCTATATCGTTTCTTGCAGCGATGTAGTATACTACAAATCACCAGATTAGCAAGGGTTTTTTGCAGAATCGCAAGGCCGGAACCTTGGAAGATACTCGAGCAGAATTCTTCAAACAAAAAGGGAAATCAGATCATGGATAAAATCGACCGACGCATCCAGCGCACCAATCGTTTGCTCCAAGAAGCCCTGATCGAGCTAACCCTGGAACGCGGCTATGACGCCGTGACGATTCGGGATATCACCGATAAGGCTGATGTGGGCTATGCCACTTTTTTCCGGCACTATCCCGACAAAGACGCCCTACTGGTAGATCTGGTGCAGGCGATGAAAGAGGATTTCATGGCCTTGCTTGCTCCCCACTGGCTGGGGTCCGAGCCAGAAAAAGGCAGCACGATCCTGTTCCAATACGTGGAGGATAACTTCGAGCTGGTGAGCGTGCTGTTGAACAGCAGCAGCACCATGGCTCTGCTCGAACCAGCCCAGGAAATTGGCCTGGAAGGGGTAAAAGACGCGTTCACCCTGGAGGTCAATGGCTCCATCCCCGTTGAAGTAGCCGCCAACCATCTGGTGGCATCTTTGATCAGCATGATGCGCTGGTGGGTGGAGCACAACATGCCCTATACACCCGAGCAGATGGGGCGTTTCACCACCGAGTTGATCATCCGCCCGGTGATGACGAGTATGTCACCGCGCTGAATCAAAATTCAGGGGGGCGATCCCGCTCAGCCACAGCTCCCCTTGCGGGGTGATCGTCACTTCAGCTTCTGGCACGCCAGCCAGTTCAGCAGGCGAATAGCGCCCGGTGAGGAAATGAACGCGCTGGTTGACTGAGCCCAACAGGCCGTGCGCCAGGCGCTGGCTGGCATCGTAACGCCCGGCAATCAGAACGTCGATGTGCGCCAGGATAGCAGGGCCGTTCGGCAGGCGCTGCACTTCCTCCCAGGTGAAACCGGTAAAAACCAGCACAGATAGCTGCATAGCGGCGCGCAGGCGCTGCAGCAGGATGAACAAGGCTTTTGGCTGCTGCAACGGCTCACCGCCGCTGACCGTCAGCCCCTGGATGTGCGTTTGCAAAGCCGCCAGGCGAACGACCAGGTCATCCACCGCCCACAAGTCTCCACCCCGTGGATCGTGTGTGCCCGGGTTGAAGCATCCCAGGCAGCCCAGTGTGCAGCCCTGCACCCACAAAACGGCGCGGCAGCCCGGCCCGTTGGCGCGGCTTTCGGGCTGGAAATGGTGGACGCGCAGGTGAACGCTATCCGGCATGCTGCTGCCGCCTGGTCTGCACCCGGTTGGGCGCGGGCTCCAAGGCTTCGGAGGTCATCTGGCGCTCTTCCACCTCACCGCCCAGTGCGGCTTCCAGCGCCTGGGTCAGCTCCAGGCAGGCCTCACCTTTCACACCTGACACGTGAATGTGTACCTGGCCATCCTGGTCGATCGTCACTTCGATTTCTTCTATTTGCATGGCATCCTCCGTTCAGGCTACCCGGCGCAGCACCAGGCGGATCTGCCCGCTCTCCCGCGCTTCTTCGCTGACCAGGTCGAAACCCTGCGCCTGGAACTTGCTGCAGGCAGCATGATAGGCGTAGCGCTGCAGCAGTTGTTCCTGGAATTTTTGCCGCTCAGCGGTGGGAATGCCCCACCAGTCCGCTGACATGCTGTAGGTATCCCCCGCTTTGACGAAATTGACTTCGCGGCTGATCAGGCCGCTCTTGAAGCGCGTCTTGACGCGCTGGCCGGCGCGATGCTCCACCACCTGCCAGGTATATCCCAGGTCGGTCAGGGCCTGGGTGAGAAACTCCTCTTCAACCATCTTCGTTTTGATGCGGGAAATATGGGACATACTTACCTCCACCGTCATACCAACTTGACTACAGGGTAATTGGAAAGCGCCAGCTTGCCCGTTTGCAGGTCGCGGGCCGTGACCAGCAGGCGCTTGTTGCCATCGATATTGAATTCGACCTCGAAGCGCGCCGCGCCCTGCGCGGCCGGCGGATCGGCCTTCAGAAACGTGGGGTTATGCTCGTTCATCCAGAACAGCGAGCGGCGCTCTTCATCATCGGGCGCCAGCGGCATCAGGCGCGCCGCCCCAGAAGGATCGAAGACCAGCTCTACCTGGGCGCCTGCCGGGCGATAACGGCCGCCAGCGCCCTTTTCGCCCATTTCGAAGATGGCAATGCCCAGTTGCGTCTGGCCATCGTAAGTGGCCTTGACTGACAGGCGCGCCACGGGCTCGCGGCTGGGATAAGGGGTGCCCCGCGCCACGATGGAGCGGTAATCGTAATCGCCGCGCCCGCGATCCACGTAACGGATGGCGTAATCGTGCTGGATGTGGTCGAAGAAATCCACCCCGGCGACGAAGGCCGCCGCGCCGCGCGCTACGGCATCCAACGGGCGGTTGAGCATCACCCGCTGGCGCCCGAAAATGCGCCGCAGCGTGCTTTGCACCGAGGGGATCTGCCCGCTGCCCCCCACCACCAGCACCGCCTTGACGTCGCCTGCGCTATAACCGCGCTCCTGCGCCGCGTGCAGGGCGCGGCGCAAGGTGTGGTCCAGTTGAGCATAGGCGTCGTGCTGGTCGAGCAGTTCTTCTAACTGGGAGCGGCTGAACTCAGCAGATAACTCCAGGCCGCTGTTGGGATCCGTCACGCTCAAGCTGGCCTGATCTTGAAAAGACAGGCTTTCTTTCAACTGTTCGCAGGCCACCAACAAGGCGCTGCTCACCCGGCGCACGTCTTCATCCGCATCACTGCGCCCATTACGGTGTAAAACTTCCTGGAACAGCCACTGGTCAATGGTCGCGCCGCCCAGGTCCGCCCCGGCCTTGCCCAACACCCGGCAGCGCCGGCCAGAGCGAGCCTGTTCCTGCTCTTCGACCAGCACCAGGGCGGCATGCAATGTACCGCCGCCAAAGTCAAAGATCAGGTAAACGTCACCCGGCTGGATATGCGCTCCGTACCCCAGGGCCGCCGCGGACGGTTCGTCGATCAGGCGGAAGCGCGGCAGGTTGGCGGACTCCGCCACACCCGTCAGCCAGTCTTCGTAATGCTCGAACGCTTCCACCGGCACAGTCAAGGCGATCTCCTGGTCACCCAGGTCCAGCTCTTGCGCCGCAAACAACAGCACGCTGGAGAGGAATTCGCTGCCAGCCTGGAGATGCGAAACCTGCTGGTCTCCGATCTGCATCTGGATCGGGCTGCGGTTCAAGATGTAGCGCTTCATCCAGCGGAAAGTGTGGTTGTGCTGGTAGAGCTGGCGCTGCAAGACCTGGTCGCCGATCCAGCGCCGCCCATCCAGGGTGTAATGCACCAGGGAGGGGACGACCGAAATTTGCTCGTCGCCCTGCACAGAAATGCGCCCGTAATCGGCTACGTGGAACGGCACACCCTCCTGGCGGGCTTCGTCCCACACAGCGACCACCGTATTCGAAGTGCCAAAATCAATCGCTAAACGGCCTGGCATGCACGCAACTCAATCGATCTCGATATCATACTCGCCCACCTGGATGGTGGGGACTTCGCTCACTTCTACATCGAAGCGAAAGCGGTGGCGTAAAAGGCGCTCCAGGAACGCCAGAGCGTGGCGCGCCGGCTGGGGTAATCCATCCGAGGCCAGCAGCACACCCAGGGCGGCAAGCTGGTTGGGCGTGCTCTGCGCCAGGGGCAGGCTGAACAAACGTGGCACATCCAGGACGCGCAAGTCCCACAAAGACAGGGAGGCGTCCGAATCGCCCAGGGCCATGAAGCTGCCATCCGGCGAAACGTGCAGCGAATTCGTTTGCGCCCCTGGAGAGTGTATCTTACCAAGCATTTTGCCGTTTGCCCACCCCGTAAAGAATACCTCACCGCCAGCGTCCACGCTGATCACCAGGGATCTATCTCGCAAAAACTCCAGCCCCTGGACACGCTGGGCGTGGCGCGCCAGTTGGCGCAGCGGCTGCCCTGTCCGAGGATCAGGATGCGAAGCCGTCCAGGCCGCCAGCACCTGGCCCGAAGCCCGGCCGAAGATCATCGCCTGGGGGCGTTCCTTTTCCAATTGATCGGGGCCAAAGGCTGCGCAGCGCAGCACGCCTGGGCTCCAAACGTATTCGAACTGTCCTCGCCCATTGTGAAGAGGCTCGAAGCCGGGCAGGGATAGCACCAAGACACCATAATGCAGTAAAGCCACCCGGCTGCCATCCGGGGGAACCCTGGCAGCGCGCGGCCAGAAGGCCAGATTCGTTTGTGCAACCTGCCGTCCGGCCTCCAGCAAGGCCACGCTTTGGTCGCGCCCGGCGACCAGCAAACCTGATGCCCCAACCGGTTCGAGCGCCGTGATCGAGGCTTTCTGCTGGCGCACGCGCTCGGGCTTGCCATTGGTGTAGAGGTAAGTGGCGCACAATTCCTGGGCGGTGGTGCGCTCGGCGAAAGCCAGTTCACCGCTGTGAGTATAGGTCACTTCTCCGATCGAATGGTCGAAGCTGCCCAGCAAAGCCTGGCGTTGGGCGCGTTGAAAGTCCCAGATAACCACTTTGCGCGTCGAAGTGCCCACTGCCGCCAGCGGCTGCTGCGGCGCAAACGCCAGGCTGTTGATCCGCCCGGCGAGCAGGTTGGCGCGCGCCCGCAGGACTGCACAGGGCAAAGCCTTTGTTATAGCCTGGGCATCGACCAGCATATCTGCGGAGGCCAGGCGGACCAGGTCAGCCAGCGCCAGGCGCTCATCCTCACGCTCCGGCAGCCAGTCGCAGCCTGCCAGGTTGCGCACCGCTTGCAGGCTGACTCCCAGGGGAAACTCACAGACCTTCTCCCACAAACGCCCCCACTCGCCGGTTTCAGCCAGCAGCCGGGCCAGGAATTCCGCTTCTTCAGAGGTTTGAAAAGTCACGGCACGCCCGGCGATAATGCCCAGCAAGCGCGTCTGCCCGGAAGCACGCGCCTGTTCCAGGATGCGCCGGCGCAACCCGGCTTCAGCCGTCTGGTAGGCCGCGCCCAGGATGCGGTGATCGAAATCCAGTTCCAGGTAAGCCGGCCACTGGCCGGTCAGGAACAAGAACAAGGAGCGCTGGTAAGAGTCCTTGGGCAAAAAACCACCCTGCAAAGCAGCCGCCTGCGCCACAGAATCGCCCTGCTCGACCACCAGGCTGCAAAGCATCTGCTGCGCGGCTTCGCTGGACAGGCCGCTGAGCACCTGGCGGGCCTGTTCAGCGATCTGTTCGTCGCCATCCCTGCCAGCCTGGATGAGCGCGGCCACCAGGTTATCTTGCTCATCCTGGATAAGGGCCGCCCGCCCTACTTTCAGCGCACTGAGCACGCGCACCTCCAGCGGGCTTTGCGCTACGTAGCCAGCCTGCAATACGGCTGCTTCCAGGAAAGCAGCCCGGCTGCGGGCCCATAGGGCGCATAGAGCATCAATCGCCGCCGGATCGCGCAAACCGGTCAGGCACTGGCGGGCGTGCTGGGCCAGGGTTTCATCCCGGTCTTTACAGGCTTTCACCAGGGGCGGGATCAGGCGCGCGTCGCTGTCCAGCAGCCCTTCGACGCGCCCGGCCTGCAAGGCGCTGAGCAGGCGCGCCTGCACCGGGCTGGCAGCTACCCAACCGTGCGCGGCGATCTGCTCCGCCAGCCAGGGATGGCGCGTGGCAGACCAATACTGGCAAACCACATCGATGCTGGCCTGGGAGCGCAGACCGGCAATCGCCCGGCGGGCGATCTCGCCGACGCGCGGGTCGGGATGCTCATCCAACGCCTTCAGGAGCACCTTGATGGCGTTAGGTGAGGCGTCGCGCCCCAGTTCAATGGCAGCCAGGCGCTGCAACCAGGCGCCGATCACAGGCACCGGGCGATACAGCCTGGCTTTCAAGATGCGGGCGCGCCTCCGGTTCATCGCTGACCCTGACCTCACCCGTCCAATTCGATGTCGAAATCGCCGATTTCAATGCGCAGCGGCGCAGCCCCGACTTCGATATCAAAGCGGCCACGCCAGCGATGCAGTTCCAGGGTGAATTCCAGCCAGGCGCGCTCGCGCTGCGCCAGGTCTGGGCTTTGCAGCGCCTGGAGCGCCAGCGCTTCGACACCCAGTCGCCCGGCAGGAGCGCGAAACAGACGCCCCAGGTTCTCTAACGGCCACAGGTGCAGGTTTCTCTGGTCAGCAAAGGCCAGCAAAGAAGCCTGGAGGTTGAAAACCAGGCAGCGTGCTTCCTGCATCTGCCCTTCCAACGCGCCCAACAGTACACCTTCTGGGACCTGCCACAGGCGCAGGCAGCCGTCCTGACTGGCGCTGGCTAACAGGCGTCCATCCGGGCTGGCTTTCAGGCCAGTTAACCGTTGGGAATGCGCCTCCAAAGTCGCCAGCGGCTCGCCCGAAGGCAACTCCCACAGACGGATGACCTGCCGGTCACTGGCAGCCAGCCAGCGGCCATCCGGGCTGACCACCAGCAGTTCGCCGTCCACGCGCCCGTCCAGTTTCTGCAAAGCAGCGGCCGTGGGCACCTGCCACAAACGCGCCTGGCCATACGAACTTCCGGTGACCAGCCTATCTCCAGCGAACGCCCAACAAGCCACTCTTTCCTTTAGAACTGCCAGGTGTTCCCCGTCCGGCACGCTCCACAAATTCAAATCATTGTCGGCATGAGCACTGGCCAGGTAAGCGCCATCCGGGCTGAAGGCCAGTGAAACCGCTCCCCACTTGGGAGCTGGCAGGGCGTGCAGCAAATATCCATCCCAGGCCTGCCACAGGCGCACCGCCGCCGGGTCGCCGCTGGCGAGCAAGGCGCCATCCGGGCTGAAGGCCAGGGCAGACACCTCGCCGGCATGCCCGCCCAGGATCTGCACAGGCGCGCCATCCGCCGGCTGCCACAGACGCAGGCTGCGGTCCGCACCGCCGCTGGCGAGCAGGGCGCCGTCCGGGCTGAAAACTAGCGAGACGATTGGGCCAGTGTGTCCGTTCAATACGTGTTGAGCCTGCTCCTGGTCGGGCTGCCACAGGCGCAGGCTGCGGTCGGCTCCTCCGCTGGCGAGCTGTTCCCCCAGGGGATCGAACGCCAGGGCCATCACCGGACGTGTATGGCCCTGGAGCAGGCGCAAGGGTCCCGGCAGGCGTTCCAGGGGCAGGCCCTGTTCCAGGCAGGCCACCCCCAGACGCGCCATTTTGGCAAAGGCCTGACTTTCGGCTACCTGGGGCGGGGACCAGCCGGCATCTTGCAAGGATTGCAGCAAGCGCGCACTCCACAGCGGTGGGGCCGCCTGGGCCAGGCGCCAGGCTTCATCCCAGCGGGCGTGGCGGCTCAACACGGTCAGGATCACCTCCCACTCCATCTGCGAGAGGGCTTGCAACTGGCGTGCGCTGCGCGAGCCAGCAAAAGCTTCCACATAGCCGCGCCAGCCGGAACGCCGGGCCAGATCGGCGATTTTGCCGCGCAGAGCGCTGTCAGCCGCCTGGTAGACCGCTTTCAGCAAAGAGGCATCAAAATCCAGGGCCTCGTAGCGCGGCCATTGCTCAGTGAGCAGGTAAAACAGCGCCCGGCGCTGCGGGTCGCGCGGGGCGAAACCGGCCTGCAAGGCCGCCTGACGGGCGTGCGGATCGTCGCGCTCGATCACCCAGCGGCAAACTTCCTCCTGGGCAGCCTGGTCAGTCAGGCTCTGTAAAGCTGCCTGAGCGCGCCCGGCGATCTGCGGGTCAGGATCACCTGCGGCCAATAAAAGCGACTCGACCACCTGAGGGCCAGCCTGCTCGATCCAATCCGTCTGCCCCAGCTTGAGGGCGCTCGATAAGCGCAGTTCCAGCGGGTACGCAGCCGGTTGGCCCCACTCGAGCAGAATCGCCTCCAGGTGAGGGCTGCGCGTGGTCTGCCAGGCGCTCCAAACCTGCTCCACACCCCCAGGCATTTCTACCTGTTCCAGGGCCTGCAAAACTCCCTGGCGAACGGCTTCGTCTTGCAGGCGCGCCACAGCTTGCGCCAGCGCCTGGAGTACTTCCAACGCATCGCTGCGCAACAACTCCTGCGCCAGGAGCCGGGCGGCTTGCTGTGAGGGGCTTTCCTGGCTCATCCAGAGGCTTGAATTTCGAGCGGGACGAACTGGCGTTCGGCCTCACGCGTCTCGCTGAAGGAGGCTGATTGGGCGCGGCCCTCGCGCAGCCAATCGCGCAAGGCCTGGACGATCTCGCGCTGTGAAACCGAGAGCGGCACCTGGCGGCGGGTGGCCTCCAGGATATCCTGCGTGGAGAATTCACGCCCGGCGTTGAAACCCACGTACATGGCATCGATAATCGCCTGCTCGATCTCGGCCCCCACGTAACCCTGCGACTCGTGCGCCAACAGATCCAGATCGAAATCCTGGGGCAGGCGTTTGCGCTTGCGCAGGTGCACGGCGAAGATCTCCCGGCGCTCCTGGCGGGTGGGCAGGTCGAGGAAAAAGATTTCATCGAAGCGGCCCTTGCGCAGCAGTTCAGGCGGCAGGCGGCTGATGTCATTGGCCGTGGCGACCACAAAACATGGGGCGGTTTTTTCCTGCATCCAGGTCAGGATCGTGCCGAAAACGCGCAGGCTGGTGCCGCTGTCCAGGTCGCCATGCGACAGGGCCTTCTCCATTTCATCGATCCACAGCAGGCAAGGCGCCACCGTCTCCGCCAGGCGCAGCGCCTGGCGAGCGCGCTCCTCGGATTCGCCCACCAGGCTGCCGTACAACGCGCCGACATCCAGGCGCAGCAGCGGCAGCCGCCAAAGCCCGCCGATCATCTTGGCCGTCAGGCTCTTGCCGGTTCCGGGGATGCCGATCAAAGCGATGCCCTTGGGCGCCGGCAGGCCGTAGTCACGCGCCTGCTGGGTGAAAGCGCGCTCGCGCAGGCGCAGCCAATCCTTCAAGACATCCAACCCGCCCACGTCGTCGGGCGTCTCGGTGACCGAATAGAACTCCAGAGCCTGGTTCTCGCGGATAATCTGTTTCTTCTCCTCGGTCACCAGGTCGATATCGCGGTCATCCAGGACGCCATCGGAGACGATCGCCTTGGCAAAGACACGCTGGGCCTGGGCAGCGGTCAGTCCCAAAGCAGCCTGCACCAGCTTCTCGCGCCCCAGGGGCGTCAGCTTCACCTTGACGCCCGGCGTTTCCGTCAAGCGCGCCAGCACCTGCTCCAATTCCTGGCTGGCCGGGGCGGGGAAATCGACCACCACTGCTTCGTCTTTCAATTCAGCCGGGATGCGCCCGGAAAGCGAAGTCACCAGGATCGACTTGCGCGTGAACTTCAAGCGCTGGGCCAGGCTGCGCAGCTTGCGCTTGACCTGCGGGTTATCCCAGGCATCGTGGAAATCCTTGAGCACGAAAAGCTGCTCGCCTTCGGCTTTCTCGATCTGCTCCAGGGCTGTCAGCGGGTCGCGGGCCGAGGGTAATCCTTGAGGGGGCTCGCTCAACGCCTGGAAACCGTCTGCCAGGTCCCAGGTCAGGCAGGGGCGGCGAGCGCGCTCGCAGACCGCCTTGATCACTTGCAAAGCGCGTTCTTCTTCAGGCGTAACCAGCACGATGAGCGTGAAACGAGCGCGCAGGTAGATATCCAGGTTTTGTTCGAAGCTCATGGAATCCTCACTAAACGCAATTATACCCTTATGCGCTCCGCCTCAGACAGCGGAGTACCGCTGTCCGGGTCAACTGCCAGGCACGCGCCGCGTTCGTCGATGCGCGTGACCACCTGCCCGCGGGCGAAGGGGTTATTCTTCAACTGCGGGGCATCCAGGATGCCCACCTGCACCGCTTTGGCCAGCGTGGCGGGGTCGGTGAGCGCATCCGTCACGTCCAGCCCGGCCAGGGCGCGGATGGCCTGCAAGCACACCTGCGCCTCAGCCACCAACTCCTGGCGGCGGGCCTGCACAGCCGGATCGGCGGTCAGGTCGGGCTGGCCAGCCAGGGCATTCTCGATGGCGCGCCGGGCCAGTTTACAGGCTTCGATCACATCCGCTGCGGTGGCGGCGTGATCGGCCTCGGTATGCCCGACCACGTGCACGATCTGCGGTCGCAGGGCCATTTGCACGTAAACGCTGGCCGCCAAATGGGCGCGCGCCGCGTCCAGGTCGAGCGGATAGCTCAACAGGCCGGTGCGCGTCTGGCGGTAGATGTTGAAATTTTTCCCTGCCAGGGGCGCGATCAGGTCCAGGATCGCCAGCATTTTGGCCAGGTCCATAGCATCCGATAGCTCGGCCGGGCTGTTGAACATCATCTGGGCGATGTAGTCGCTCACCCCAAAGGCGCGGGCGTTGTACGCCGAGAGGTAAGCAGCGACCACAGAGACCACGTCCGGAGCGTCGCGCATCCCCCAGTGATGCGGCTCGTTCAACTCAACCGGGATACGGCGCGCCCCATACCAGGCCATCACCTGCTGATGCTCACGGATCGAACCCTCCAGATCCCAGGGGCCGCGCCCATCCATCTGGTTGAACCAGAAAAGCGGGATGGCGCACCAGGCGATGTTGATCGTCTCCACGTACATCTCGGCCAGGCGCAAGAAGTCATCCGTTCCAGAATAAGTGCGCAGCAGGGGGTAATTGCCGCAGCGGCTGGCGGTAAATAACTCGCGGTAATCCTGCGGCGTGCGCACCGGCACGCCACCCGCCCCGGTGCGGCGCGGCTCCTGGCGCTCGGGATGAAAGAAGTTGGCCTGGGCGTCCTGATCGATGCCCAGCGAGATCACGTCGATCACCCCAGCCTGGGCGATTTGGGCGATGCCTTCCCGCGTGGCTGCCAGGGTCGGCAGGCCGAAATGATGGCGCAGGAGCGGAAAGGGCGCTTTCCAGGCTATGCGCGCCACGGCAGACTGCGGGAAATCGATTTCACTGCGCTCCTGGCGCGGCTGGCCCTTGAGGTAAGCCAGCACAATCTCAGCCGCTTCGCCGCCTTCGAAGACCTGTTCGAAGAAGCCCAGGGCGCGGGCGCGGGCGGCAATGGGCGGCGTGCCGCCAAAGGCGAAGCGCACGCCAGCCGAGTGCAGGTCGTCGGCCGCCTCGGCGAACTCGGCCAGCAGGCGCTCGCCTGTCTCAGGCGTCAGGCGGTACGAAACAGCCACCAGGTCAGCGCCTTCTCGCCGGGCAGCTTGCAGCACCTCCTCGACCGGCACGGCCGGGCCTAAGAAAACCGTACGCCAGCCGGCGGCCTGCGCCAGTCGCAGGAATCTGTTGATCCCGGCCACGTGCACGCATTCGCCTAATGCGGCCGCGACAACGGTCTTGGAGGAAGCTGGAGGCTTATCGTTCATCGCAATCTTATGATGATGCCTTTCCGAGGAACCTTCGCTCGATAAAATCTGCAATCGCACCTACATTCTCCAGGTCGAACTGCGGCACAGACAGCCCCTCCAGGCGGGTATCCGCGGCAACCGCCGCCAACTGCGGCGGCTGGCAGAGCAAATCCAGTCCCTTTTCGGCGCGCACCACTTCCAGGGCTGGCTTGCCTGCCCGCTTGAAGCCCTCAGTGAGGATGATGTCCACCTCCTGGACACCCTGGGCGATCTCATCCAGGCTGAGTTCCCGTTCCAGGCGGCGGATGCTGGCGATCTTATCAGGTGCAGCGATGATCACCTGGTCGCTGCCCGCCTGGGCGTGCCGCCAGGTATCCTTGCCCGGGCGGTCGATCTCGAAACCGGCGTGCGAGTGGTGCTTGACAGTCGCCAGGCGGTAGCCGCGGCGCTTGAGTTCTGGGATGAGCTTCTCCAACAAAGTGGTCTTGCCCACGCCGGATTTGCCTACGATCGACAGGATAGGGACAGGCATGGCCGGCTTACTCCTCGGCTATGAAATTGCGCTTGATGGTGGCGATGGCATCCGCTTCGCACAGGGCGGTGATTACATCGCCCGCCTGGAGGCGGGTGTCGCCGTGTGGGATCACCAGGCGTTTGCCGCGCCGGATAGAGACCAACACGGAGGCGCGCGGCAGTTCGAGTTCGGCAATGGTCTTGCCCACGGCTGGCGCTTCAGCGGGCAAGGGGATTTCGATGAACTCTGCATCCTCACCACTGGCAGCGCTGGCTGTCCCTGCCCGGCGGCGAGCTTCTTCACGCCGCACCACACCCAGTTCGTAGGCGCGCACGATGTCATTGCGGCGCACCACGCCCAACAGGCGGCGAGGGTCATGACGCGCCACGACCGGCAAGCGCGACAGGTCGCGCGGGGCCATGCGCCGCAGCACAGCGCCCACGGTTTCATCCGGATAGGCAGTCACCAGGTGGCGCGTAGCGATATCGCGCACTTTCAGTTCCTTCCCCGGGAGATTTTTGTCCGCCAGCGCCCGGCGATAATCCTCGAGCGAAACCACTCCAACCAGCCGGCCAGCCTCATCCACAACCGGGAAACCGTGGCGGCCGGTGGTCAGGAATTCGGTTGCCAGCGCCCGCACCAGCATCTCCTCGTGGACGGCCCCCGGCGGGCGCATCATCACTTCTTCGACCCGCACCGCCTGCATCACATCCAGGTCGCGACCGCGCTGCAAGCGGATGCCCCGGCGGCTGAGTTTTAGCGTATAGATCGACTCACGATGCAAGTGCTCGGCCAGCAGCAGGCTGACGATCACGCCCGCCATCAGCGGCACGATCAGGCGGTAATCATCGGTCATCTCGAAAACGATCAGGATAGCCGTGAAGGGTGCGCGTGCTGCGCCGGCGAACACGGCCGCCATGCCGACCGTAGCAAAAGCCCCTGGGCCGGCGGTGGCCCCTGGGGCCAATCGCTCCACCAGGTTGCCGAAAGCGCCGCCCAGGCAGGCGCCAGTGAACAGCGCTGGGGCGAACACGCCACCCGAATTACCCGAGCCGAGGGTCAGCGAAGTCGCCAGTGGCTTGAGGAAGACCAGCGCCAGCAGTAACCAGAAGGAAAGGTTGCCCAACAAGGATGATTCGATCACTGAGAAACCAGAACCGAAAATGTGTGGGATGTTGGCTGAGAGGGGCAGTCCCAGCAATGCCTCCTGTTGAGGTACAAGCCCCAGGCCCAGCGCCAGCGGGTAGAAGAAGGCCAGCAGGCCCAGCAGCAGCCCGCCTACGGCCGGTTTGAGCGCCTGGGGGAACTTCCAGTCATCGAACAGGTCTTCGAACCAATAAAGCAGGCGGATGAAGAAGATCGCCGCCAGGGCTGACAAAATACCCAACAGCGCGTAAAGGAAAATTTCCCAGGGCGTCTTCATCCCGTACTGCGGGATGGCAAAAGCCGGGCGGTCTCCCAGGAAAACACGGGCGAACGTAGAAGCGGTAACGGCCGAAATAATCACGTTTCCCAGGTCGCCGATGTGCAGTTCGCCCAGGATGATCTCCATGGCGAAAACGACGCCGGCGATCGGGGCGTTGAACGTTGCCGCGATCCCGGCTGCCGCCCCACACGCCACCAGGTTGCGGATGCGCAGTTCCGAAAGATGCAGCCACTGCCCCAGGCTTGAGCCCAGGGCTGCGCCGACCTGCACGATAGGCCCCTCGCGCCCGGCAGAGCCGCCGCTGCCGATGCACAAGGCCGAGGCCACGATCTTGGCTACCACCACGCGCGGGCGGATGCGCCCGCCGCGCACAGCGATAGCCTGCATGACTTCTGGCACACCATGTCCTTTGGCTTCACTGGCGAAAAAGGCGATGACCGGGCCGGCCAACAGACCGCCCACGACCGGGATCAAAACCAAAATCCAGCGGCCCAGGTGTCCGCCGAACAAACTCTCACCGCCTTCAAAAAACAGCCGCTGCACAAACTCGATCAGGCGGATGAACAAAACCGCTCCCAATCCGGTGCCCAAACCTACCAGGATGGCCGTGCCCAGCAGCACCGCGGTTTCAGAGGGTTGGATGCGATCCAATAAACCAGGTATTCTTGCACGTAAAGTATTCATGACTAACCAGTATCTTGTGAATCAGCCTGTGTGCACAGGCTCAGGATTTCCTGGCGGGCGGACCCATCCGGGGCATCACCTCAGCCAGTATTATTTTCGCTTTATCCTTCATGAATCCTGTTCTCTAGACGGAGAGTGTGCGGTTAGTATACCCTCAAATGGGGAAAGTCCGGCTGTAACTTACAAAAACAAGAGGCCGCCCTTGCGGACGGCCCCTCGCAGCGCTGCGGCTCCCTAGACGAACTCGAGGAGGGTTGCCGCAGCGCTTTGTTTGGTACTACTACCGTCAGACATCTTGGCAACACCTCCTCTCCTATGGGATAGCAGGAGAAGGGGTAGTTGTTCTGCATAGAACAGCTACCTGGATAGATTTAGTATCACACAAATGGCCTCAATTGTCAATAGCGACTGAAAATATCTGGTTTTACGTAGCTGGTCAATCGCCGCTTACCGGTTCGATGCTCTCCAGGGTGTCCTGGAGCGGGCGCTGGCGCGTTTCCAGCGGTAAGCCCAACGCGGCCAGGCCGCCGAGGATGTAAGCCAGAGCATACACCGTTAGCGGGATCACCAGGGAAACCCCCATCAAAGCCGCCCCCAGGCTGGGAGCGATAGCTCCGGCGATGCGCGTCATACCGCTGGCAGCCCCCATGCCGGTAGTGCGCAGCGTGGTCGGGTAGGCCTCCGGGGTATAGGCATACAACGCCCCCCAGGCACCCAGAGCAAAGAAGGACATCCAGACCGCCATACCCACCACAAACAGCATGGAGGTGGCAACAGCGAACAGGTAAGTGAACAACCCGCTGGCAACCATGTAGAAAGCCAATGTGCGCCGCCGCCCCAGGCGCTCCACCAGGTAGGCCGCAGAGAAATAACCAGGCAGTTGCGCCAGGGCCAACAAGAAGGTGTTCTGGTAGACAGGTAAGAGCGCCATGCCCTTGATTTTAAAATAGCTGGGCAGCCAGGTGAAGACGCCGTAGTAGCCCAGCGAGATGGCAAACCAGATCAGCCAAAGGAACAGGGTGGTGCGAGCCATCTCCGGCTTCCACAAGTCGCGCACACGGCCGCGCTGGACTGCCGGCGGGACCAACAGCTCACCCTGTGGCAGTTGTGTCCCGTTCTGGCGCGCCACCTGCTCCAACACCGCCCGGGCCTGCTCTTTTTGCCCGCTGACCAGCAGGTAGCGCGGCGACTCGGGTACGTGGCGGCGGATGAAGAAAATGATCAGGCCAGGCAAAGCCGACAGCCCCAGCAGCCAGCGCCAGCCCAGGCGCGGCACCACCAGCCAGGCCAGCCCGGCAGCCACGATCGTGCCCAGCGCCCAGAACGATTCGAGCAGCACCAGGTAGCGGCCGCGCTTGCGCGCCGGCAGGTACTCGGCGAAGATGCTGTAATCCACCGGCAGCGTGCCGCCCACACCGAAACCGGTAGCAGCTCTCAGAATCAGGAGCCAGGTGAAGGAAGGCGAAAAGGCCGAGAGCAGGCCAAAAAGCGAATCGATCGCCACCGTGCTGATGAAGCCAGTCTTGCGCCCGATGCGGTCGCTCAGCCAACCCCATCCCCACGCGCCCGCCAGCATGCCCAGGAAAATCGCCGTACCCAGCAAGCCTTTCTGGGCATTGCTCAACTCCCATTCCTGGCTGATGGCTGGCAAGGCGAAAGCGATCAACAGCACTTCCATAGCGTCGGCGGCCCAGCCCAGGCCGCAAATCCACATCAGCCTGTTCTGGAAGCGCCCGAAACCGACCTGGTCGATGGCCTGATCGTACGTGATGGTTGCAGACATAGTTTCTCCTTGATACTTTCCGAATGGTAAAGATTAGCCTGGCCAGGCAGCCATCGGCTCGGTAGAGCGCACAATGTGCATGCCAGCTTCAGCAAACTTCTGAAAAGCTGACTCGGCCATGTCGGTGTAATCGACCACGCCCGGCACCACCACCGGGGAAGTGCAATCTTCCAGCAAGTACACCTTTTTCACCAGGCTTTCGTCGAAGGCGCGCAGGTCGCTCAACAGGTCAGCGATCGTCCAGGCCACGCAGTGACTTTTGGCCTGACCGGCGATGATCACCCGGTTGAAGTCCCTGAGCTTCTGGATGAACTTGCCATTCTTGACCGCAATCGCCTCTCCGAAAGGCCCATCCAACACCTCTGGGCCCAGGGCCGAATAGTGCTCGGTCAGCGGGTGGCTGCCCTTGACCTCGAAATCCGCCTGGCTGGCGCGCGCAATCGTGTGGAAGAACAGGGCTTCTTCGACCGCTGCGACCAGGGCGTGCCCGATGCTGCCCAGCATCACGTGGTAGGGCCAGATGGTCAGATCGTATTTGCCGCGCTGGCGCAGTTCCTGGGCGTAGTGCAACAGGTGCTCCTGGCCATAGGCCGGCTCGATGCTCAGGCTGTCGGCGATGGCCGGGTTGAAGCGCCATTTTCCCTGCTGTAAATCATCGTAGGAAACCAGGGTCATCGGGGCAGGATGCTCCCCGGCCGCGTCCACCAGGAAGATGGGGTGAAAAATCTGCATGGCAGTGTGCGTATCCAGCGTGGCAGTGATCTGGGTCAGATGCGCCAGGTTGCGATAGATAAACTCGCACAAGCGGCGGTTATCCTCCACTGCCCCATCCCCCGAGCGCCCGCCCACGAACAGTTCGAACCCCGGGATGCAGAAGGTGTTCTGCACATCGATAATAATCAGGGCCGTCTTGAACTCATCCTCGGCAGCGGGCTGCAAGTGGTGCAGGCGCGCCCAGTGCGCGGCCTGCTCGGCCAGTTCCTGGTAAGGCACCCGGCGCACCTCGCCAACCTTCCCGGGATCGAAATGTGCTGGAAGCGGTAATTCACGCATCGTTTGTAACATTTCAGCTCCTTTAGTGTATTTTATACACTATTTATGTCTAAAAATGAAAGCGGCGATCCGCTTCGTGTTAGTAACACACTATCGATTATACTGAGAATCTCCCGGTTGTCAAGGTTTTTATAAGAACCAACGCCAGGTTGCGCCCTGCTTTATGTGCGCGCGCTGCTGCGCCGCCGGCTGCCGGCCGGCTTTTGGGGCGGCGTTCCAGTATATGAAGGCGCCGTAATCCCATGGATGGTGCACAGGCGACGGTCCATCATGCGGCTGCGCAGGCGCGGGTCTATTTCATCCAGGCTGGCGGTGGTGGTGATCACCGTGGGAAGTTCGGCGTTGTATCGATAGTTGAAAAGCTGGTAGAGCTTCTCCCGCACCCAGGGCGAGGCCGACTGGGTGCCCAGGTCGTCCAGGATCAGCAACTGGCGCGTGCGCACATCCTCGAAGCGGCGGTCCAGGCTGACCGTGCTGTTGGGGTTGAATGTGGCCCGCAGGTAATCGAACAGGTCCGGCACACCCACGAACAGCGGCGGAGACAGGCTGTCGGCGCGGAAATTGGCGATGGCGGCTGCCAGGTGCGTCTTGCCGCAGCCGTACGGGCCCATCAGCACCAGCCAGCCGCGCGGGTTCTCGGCGTAGTCGCGCGCCGCCTGCAAAGCCCGCTCCAGGCTTTGGATATCCTCCGGGCCCAGGCCTTCACCCTTGCGCAGATCGAAGTTGGCGAAAGTGCGGTTGTGCAGCAAGTGCAAGGAAGACAGCTTATGGTGCCCCATGTCGCCGGTCGGGTCGCGATAATCTGGCGCCAGAATCTTTACCCGTTGCACCAGTTCAGGATCGTGCAGGCGCGAGTTGATGCGCTCTTCGACATCGACCTCCTCCAGGTTGGTGGTGATCACCAGCGGCAGGTGGTTAACGTAGCGATAGTTGATGATCTGGAATAGCTTCTCCTGCGCCCAGGAGGTGGCGTTCTGGGTGCCGAAATCGTCCATTACCAGCAAAGGCGCCTGGCGGATCTGTTCGAAGCGCTGCTCGAAGGTCGTTTCGGCGCTCTGGTAGGCGAAGCGCAGCGAATCGAGCAGGTCGGGAACCGTGATAAACAGGGTCGGAACGCCCATGCTGACCGCAAAATTGGCAATGGCAGCCGCCAGGTGCGTTTTGCCACAGCCGAAATCGCCCTGCAGGTACAGCCAGCCATCCAGCGACTGGGCAAAGCGCTGGGCCTGGTTGTAAGCCCGTTCCAGAGAATCGGCCTCCTGCGGCCACAGCCCCACCCGGCCGCGCGGGTCGAAGTTCTCAAAGGTCAAATGGCCGAGTTCATCCAGGTGACTGAGTTCGAACAAACGCTGGCGCACCTGTGCGCTGACCTGGTTAGCGCGGCAGGAGCAGACTTGCAGCTTGCCGAAATCAGGGTGATTGACCGGCACTTCCAGGCGCAGGTAGCCCACCCCATGACATTCAGGGCAGTTGGGGTCGCCGGGCAGGTCGTGGCCGTGCCAGATGGGCAGATCAGTGCTCGACGAAGTCGGAGAACTCGCCTGTGACGTAGCGGCGGCGATCTTCTGCAGAGTCGCGTCGATCTTGGGACTTTTCTTTTTTGCCATGTCGTCCTTCTCTTTGCCAGCGCTCTAAGATTGCTGAAACATAGCGCCAGTTGCGCTTGTTCTTCTCGACGGCAATGCGCACGGCTGCCTCGATCCATTCGGCCGGGTAGCTGTCTTCGGCCTCACCCAGGGCATCGGCAATCAACGGCGTCAGCGGGCCAATGTTCTGCTCGTAGAGCTGGAAGATATTCGGACGCGCTTCGAGCGCGGCAGCCGGCGCGGACTGCAGCTCAGGCCGCCACTGCCCACTCTGGATGGCGTGGATGGCGGCTCGCCCCTTGGGCGAATTGAGAAAATAAAGCTGCTCTGGGCCTGTGCTCGTCTCCAACGCAATCTTCAACAACGTGCCCCGGCTCACGGCGCGCTCCAGGGCATCCTCCAGCACAGACTGAGCCTGCTGCAGGGTCGGCGCCAGGCCAGCCATGAAAGCCTGGTCCTGCAAAAAATCGACGCTGCGCAGGTAGCGAAACAGACCCTCCATGCGCTCCAGCCGCCACAGGAAATACGCGGTCAGCTTGAGCTCGCCCAGGTGGTCGATCGCCGGCAAAAGCTGCTCGAAGAAAGCTGCCGGGAGCGCCGCCAGGTGTTGTTTGCCTTCAGGGAAACCTTTGAATTCAGCCATCGCACACCCCTCAACCGACTTGCGTCAGGTCCACGTAGCGCGTCGCCGCGTTTTCGAACTTGGCCACCTGGCTGCGGAAGACCATTTCCACCGTCCCCACCGGGCCGTTGCGGTGCTTAGAGACTTTGATCTGGGCCAGGTTCTGCTTCAGGGTATCTTTATCGTACAGTTCCGGACGGTGGATGAACATGACGATATCGGCGTCTTGCTCCAGGCTGCCGGACTCACGCAGGTCCGAAAGCTGCGGCTCTTTATCGGCGCGCTGCTCGATGGCGCGCGAGAGCTGAGCAGCAGCCAGCACGGGCACATTCAGTTCACGCGCCAGCACTTTCAGGTTACGCGAGATGTACGAGACCTCCTGGACGCGGTTCTCGGAGCGCGACCCGCTGCTCATCAACTGTAGGTAGTCCAGAACCACCAGGTCCAGGCCAAACTCCATGTGCAGCCGCCGGCACTTGGTGCGCAACTGCAGCGGCGTCAGCGCCGGGGTGTCGTCCAGGTAGATATGCGTGGCGCTGAGCGCCTCGATGGCATGGGCAAACAGGGGCCATTCTTCTTCCTCCAGCTTACCCATGCGCAGGCGCTGCGAGTCGATCCCGGTTTCCTGCGAGATCATGCGCTGCACCAGTTGTTCGTTAGACATCTCCAGCGAGAAAATCGCCACGTGCTTCTTATATTTCTGGGCGGCGTTCTTGGCCGCCGAGAGCATAAAAGCGGTCTTGCCCGAGCCGGGCCGCCCGGCGACGATCAGCAAATCGGAGGGCTGCAAACCGCCCAGCAGGCGGTCCAGGTCGATAAAGCCGGTCGGTACGCCGTAGGTCTCCATATCCCGGCCGGCCATCTGACCGACGCGCTCGTAGTAATCACTCAGCACCTGCTGGATAGATTGCAAGTCGCGCGTCGTGCGCCGCTCGCTGACCCCAAAGACCACCTTCTCGGCATCGTCCATCACCGTTTCGATGGCAGCCTCTTCCTGGTAAGCCAGCTTGGCGATCTCGTTCGCCGCGTTGAGCATGCGGCGGCGGATAGCCGTCGCCTCGATAATCCGCCCATAGGCAGTGGCGTGCAGTGAAGTGGGCACATTGTTGATCAGCGCCGACAGGTACGCCGGGCCGCCCACTTCGGCCAATTGCCCAAGCTGGTCCAGCTCCTCGGAGACAGTGATCACGTCCACGGGGACGCGCCGTTCGTGCAAGCGATTGAACGTCTCCCAAACCCAGCGGTGGCGGTGGATGTAAAAATCCTCCGCCTTCAAGAATTGGGCGACGTCATAATAAGCCTCTGGGTTGATCAATACCGAACCCAGCAAAGCTTCTTCAGCTTCGCGGCTGTGCGGCACGACCTGCGGGCCGGGTGAAGTGCTTGTGTCAGGGGGTGAATAAGCGTCCATGCAGTGCAGATGAAAAACCGGGGATACCGGACCAGCGGACGGCATTCCCCGGTAAACTAAACAACTACCAGGTTATTTGTCTTTCTCCTGGTCATCTTCATCTTCCTCGTCCAGCTTGCCCAGGTCCAGGTTGTCCAGGAAGTCCTGAAAGATCGACAGGCGCTCATCCGCCTCGCCCGCTTCGGACGGCGGCGCTTGCGGCGGCTGTTCTTCGGCCCGGTCCTGGATGTCCTCCTCCGGGATGATGCCAGCCGCGTCCATCACCGCCCGCGCTACCAGGATAGGCACGTGGGTGCGCACGGCGATCGCCAGGGCGTCCGAAGGCCGGGCGTCGATGTTGAGCAGTTGCCCGTTGACCTCTGCCACGATGTTGCCAAAGAATGTGTCGTCGCGCAGCGCCACCACTTCCACCCGCAGAATGCGGGCGTTCAACTGCCCGAAGACATTCTTGAGCAAGTCGTGCGTCAGAGGACGGGCCACTTCGACTTCTTGCAGTGCAATTGTGATCGATTCAGCTTCGTAAACACCGATCCAGATCGGCAGGTAGCGTTCAGCGTCTTTCTCGCGCAAGATCACGATCCTCTGCTGCGACATCAGGCTGACGCGGATACTATCGATCACCACTTCAATCATTTCGGACATACCAGGCCTCCGCTTTTGACTGTAACCCAGGCTTCCTGGCGCATCACCCAGCCAGGCTCCCGCACCAGGAACCGGTGGATGTATTCTAACATGGGCAGGGCTGAGATGCAACCGGATGTGTGCAATTCTCGCCAGTTTCTCATACGCCGGGCACATTAATGTTAAAGAAATTTACCCGCGTTTTATTTGCCATTTTTTAAGATTGCGGTTATAATCCCACAAAGACCTCAACAGAGCGCAAGCGTTGGGGGAACCGACTTGGGGTTCCAGGTTGATTGGTTCAGGTAACTGGAGATGAAAGCCAGAATTTTATGGGTTGAGGGCAAGCGGGCAGACAGCCCGTCTTTTATACCAGGCGTACGCAAGAAAGGTTACGTGATCGAAACCGTTGCAACGGGCAGCGAGGCGCTGGCCCGTCTTCCGGATTTCGATCCGGACCTGGTGGTAATCAACGCGGCCTCGATGCGCTCCTCCGGGAAACGCATCTGCCGTTCGCTGCGCGAACTCTCCAACGGTGTGCCCATCCTGGTGATCTCCGACCACAACAAGCCCCTGGGGAGCGAAGCTTGCGCCAATATCGTGCTGGAAACCCCCTTCACCCCGCGCAAACTGATCAACCGCATCCTGCCGCTCTTGCCCGGGGATGGTGAAAACCTGCTGCACGTGGGCCCCATCCGCCTGGACTTGGAGCGTAAAAAGGTGCGCTGCCTGGGTCGTGAAACCACGCTCACTCCCCGCCAGGCCAACTTGCTCAAGCTTTTTTTGGAGCACCCCGGTGAGGCCCTGGAACGCGAGCAGCTTTTCCGCCAGGTGTGGAAGACCGAATACACCGACGATACCCGCACCCTGGATGTGCACATCAGTTGGCTGCGCCGGGCGCTGGAAGAAAACCCGCGCCGCCCGCGCTTCCTGAAGACCATCCGCGGCGTGGGCTATCGCCTGGACGTTTGACCGGCGCTAACCCCTACCCTGGCTGCAAGCCTTATCCTTCCCGAAACGTACGTAAAGTCTCCAGATAATACTCCGGCAGGCCGATGTCGTAGCGCCGGCCGTTGATCACCAGCCCCAGGAAGCCCTGCTCCTGGCGCAGGCGGTCCAGGGCAGAGGTAAGCTGGAACTCGCCGCGCTCGCGCACATTGTGGGCGATATGCTCCTCCAGGTAATCGAACAGGCGCGCGTCCAGGATGTACTGCCCGAAAACTGTCAGGTATTCATCCTGCGGCAGACCGGCGACGCGCAGGTTGGTGCGGGCGTAGTCCAGCGTGGGTTTCTCGGCGAACTCGGTCAGGCTGAGCACCTGATCGCCCTCCACCCATACCCCGGTGACCGTGCCGAAGTTCGAAATGTCGCTTTCAGGCGTGCGGCGCAGGCCCAAAATATTGGCGCCGTGCAGTTGGTAAGCGTCCAGAAGCTGGCGGGTGCACGAGCGCTCCTCCCCGGAGCGATATAAATGATCGCCCAGCATGAGCAGGAAAGGCTCATCGCCGATGGCTTCCCGGGCGCAGTAAACGGCGTGCCCGAAGCCCTCCTGGTTGGGCTGTACCACGAAGCTCACCCGCCGGCCCATGTCCAGGATGCGGCGCATGTAGCTCTGGAAGTGCTCCGGCAGCTTGTTGTAGTTTTCGATCGAGATCGGCGACTTGAAGAACGACCGGAAATCATCCAGGTCGTCCTCCTGGACGATGATGATCACCTGCTCCAGGCCGGCCTCCAGGGCTTCTTCGACGATCAACAGGATGGCCGGCTTGGCGATCCCATCCCGGTCGATCACCGGGAACAACTCCTTCTTGGTGGCCTTGGTGGCCGGGAACAGGCGCGTGCCAAAACCGGCTGCCGGGATGAGCGCCTTGCGCACCTTCAGGCCGGGGCGCAGCGTCATTTCCAGGGCGCTCAGGCCCAGGTCGCGCGCCAGGATCTGCATCACCGCCTGCTGGTCGGCCGGGCTGCGAGCGATGAACTGCGCCGTGCCATCGCCCTGCGAGCCAACCCCCTTACCGCCCCAGATGTGCGCCTTGAGCGGTTCGTATTCCAGGACGCGGTGCAAAGCCGGTGAGGTCAACTGCTCGGGGCAGGCCGGCGTGGCGTAGCGGTCGAAGAAAGTCTGCGCCTCCACCATCAAAGCCCCCAGCCGCTCGCCGTCAGCGTTTTTGAGCGCTTCGATGGCCTGCTCGACGATGCGCTTGTTGACCGGCCCGAGCAGATCCTGCACGCCGCGCTCCACCTCATTTTCAGCCATCGGGTAACAGCGGTTCAACCGGTTGAGGATCTCCAGAGTATCCTTCTGCGCCTGCAAGTCCACGATGACGAAGTATAGCTCCTGGTTGACGCGCAGCTCGCTGGTCTCCAGCCGGTCGCCGTCGAAAGTCATCAGCACCGGGCGGTTGCCGAAGGCGCAGCCCTGGTCCATGCGCCCGCAGCGCGACGGCGTGGTAATCTCGCCCTGGTAGGCCAGTTCCATCTCCCCACGCACGGTCAGTTTGAGGTCGTAAACCCGGTTGAAGGCCCGCGCCGCCAGCACGCAGATCGCCGCGCTCGACGAAAGCCCCTTCTTCACCGGCAAGTCGGTCCGGAAGTTGTGGATCACCAGCCCGCGCACGTGGTAGTTGGTCAGCGCCTGGTAAGCCACCCCGGCGATGTAGCTCCAGAAACTGCCGCTCTGGGCTTCTTGCAGCAGCGCGCCGGCCTCCATCGGAATTTCATACGGCCCGAGCGTCTGCCCGTCCGGGGTGATGGAAGACAGCACCAGGCAGGTGGGATGGGCCTCGACCTCGGCGTAGATGCCCTGGTCGGTGCCGCAGATCAAAGTGTAGCCTTTTTCGATCTCGGCGTTGATGCGCCGGTAGCCGCCGGCCCAGTCCGAGTGTTCGCCGAAGAGGCAGATGCGTCCGGGTACGAAAAGTTTCATGGTCTGGTTCCTGTTCTTGGGGGATGGCGTTACACGCTCACCGGGTGAATATACCCCAAGAAGCGCGACAAGTCAAATGAAAATGCGCTCGATTGAGTATAATCAAGTTAACGGACGAGGATACCCGAGGTGAACCCATGAGCGATGCCCCCCTGCCCCTGCACAGTCTGGTGCTGTACAAAAAACGCCCGGCGCGCCTGGCGCAGGCTGAAGCGCGCCAGCAGGGCGAGCGCCTGGAGATCGAGCTGGAGGACGGCAACCGCGCCCGCGTGCGCCCCAAAGACCTGGCCCTGCTGCACCCCGGCCCGCTGCACAGCCTGGGCGAGCTGCACCCGCTGCAAGGCGAGGTGCACCTGGCCTGGGAGATGCTCAGCGAAGCGCCCGGCGAGAGCCACAGCCTGCAGGAGCTGGCCGAGCTGGCCTACGGCGAGTTCACCCCGGCCTCGGCCTGGGCCGCCTGGGGCGTGGTACAGGACGGCCTGTACTTCCACGGCGAGCCCGGGGATTTGCACGCCCACAGCCCAGAAGAAGTCGCCCGCCAGCAGGCCGCCCGCCAGGCGCGCCTGGCAGAGGCGCAGACCTGGGCGGCCTTCATCCAGCGCCTGCAAGCCGGGCGGACCCTGCCTGAAGAAGACCGGCGCTACCTGCGCGAGCTGGAAGACCTGGCCTGCGGGCGGCGCGCCGACAGCCGCATCCTGCGCGAGCTGGGGCGCGCCGAGCGGGCCGAGAACGCCCACGCCCTGCTGCTCGAGCTGGGCCACTGGGGGCCGGCAGTCGTCCCCTACCCCCAGCGCCTGGGGCTGCCCACCCACCCGCCCGAGGCGCTTTTGCCTGAACTGCCCAACGAGCCGCGCCTGGACCTGACTCACCTGGCGGCCTTCGCCATCGATGACCGCGATAACCAGGACCCCGACGACGCCTTGAGCCTGGTGGACTGCCATTTCGACCCGGACGGGCGGCTCAGCGGCGGGCGCCTGTGGGTGCACATCGCCGACGCCGCCGCCCTGGCGCCGCCCGGCAGCCCGGCGGACCTGGAGGGGCGCGCCCGCGGCGCCACGCTCTACCTGCCGGACGGGGCCGTGCCCATGCTGCCACCTGCGGCAATCTCGCTCCTGGGGCTGGGCCTGCAAGAGATCTCCCCGGCGCTGTCCTTCGGCCTGGCGCTGGACGCCGCCGGCGAAATTACCGAGTTGGATGTCCAGCCCAGTTGGGTGCGCGTCCAGCGCCTGAGCTACGAGGAAGCCGAAGAACGCCTGGATGAACCGCCCCTGCGTCCGTTGTACGCCCTGGCCCAGGCTTACCAGGCCCGCCGCCTGGCGGCCGGGGCGCTGGCCCTCGACCTGCCCGAGGCTATCCTGCGCGTGGTCGACGGGCAGGTGAGCATCCGCCCGCTGCTGCGCCTGCGCAGCCGCGAACTGGTGCGCGAGGCCATGCTGATGGCCGGCGAGGCGGCGGCGCGCTACGCCAGCCAGCGCCGCCTGCCCTTCCCCTTCGCCACCCAGGAGGCCTCCGCTGCTCCGCCGCCGCCCCTCCCGGCCTGGCCTCTGGAAGACCAGTCCGCCGAGCGCTGCCCCGAAGACCTGGCGGGCAGCTTCGCCCTGCGGCGCACGCTCAAGCGCGGCCAGGTCAGCAGCCACCCGGCCCCCCACGCCGGGTTGGGCCTGCCCGCTTACAGCCGCGCCACCAGCCCGCTGCGCCGCTACCTGGACCTGGTGGCCCACCAGCAACTGCGCGCCAGCCTGAGCGGAGAGACACCATTGAACGAAAGCGAGATGCTGGAACGCCTGGGCAGCTCCGAAGCCATCACCGGGGTCGTGGCCCAGGCCGAAAGCCTCTCCCGCCGCCACTGGACGCTGGTCTACTTCTTGCAGAACCCGGGCTGGCGCGGCCAGGGTGTGCTGGTCGAGAAGAGCGGCCTGAGCGGGCGCGCCATCCTGCCCGAACTGGCCTTCGAGACCCAGGTGCACCTGCGCCGCGACCTGCCGCTCAACAGCCTGCTGTCCCTGCGCGTGCAGAGCGTCAACCTGGCCGAATTGGAGGCGCATTTCGCCGAGGTGGCCGGTTGAAAGAACAGCAGCCTACATTTCCGAAACAACGAACACAGGCACTTCGGTCACACGTTTGAGTTCAATATCGTTGGTCAGGAAGGCATCACAGCCCGATTGGATTGCGACTGCAACCTGAAAAGCATCCGACAGCGTCAAGTTGTAGCGCGCTCGCAGTTCGGCTGCCTTTCCAGCGACAAGTTCTCCAATTGGGCAGAAAGTGACACTCTGGTTATCTACCAATAGATCGATGAATCGCTGTGCCACTTCGGGTTGGCCCCATCTTCTTCCAGTTTACCCATCACAGCGGAGGCGGGTCACTTTTTCACACAGGGGCGGAGCAGCACAAGCAACTAAAGTAGCCGTTGTTGGGCCGCTACCTTATCACCACCAACCCAACTATGAAGCTCGTTGCATTGATAAGTGCACCTAATAGGATTGCTTGTTTGAACGTAATTTCTTTTCTCATAAGAATAGCTACAAATATACTTTCAAATGTTACTGCAAATATTTCCGCTAACAGGATTATGACACTGGTAGGAAGACCGGTCACGTTTACTCTGTAATTTGCATATCCGGATAAAATTGCACCACAAAAACCACATACCCCAATAACCAGGATGGATAAGGTCAGATAGATTATGTTTTTTCTTGTTTGAGGCTTTTTGACCGATATTCCAATGGCAATTACTGTAAACAAGCTGACGATGACACTTACGATCCTTCCAAGGCCCTGCATGTAATCATACTGAAATTGCCCCCAGGATGGAATTACCAACCAGGCTACCGGATAAGAAAGAATATTTGCTAGAAATACAACCCCCAATACTTTGATTATTACTGTTTTCGTTTTTATTCTCCAAAGCCAGAGCATCATTACGGTTACGAATAACTCGATAACCGTGCTAATAAGAAACGAGAGGAAAAAGTTTTTGTAGGCGTTATAGGGAAATCGAGAATCGGTGTCTTGTTCAATAGCAAGATTTCCATTCTCAATGATCAATTTCCATTTCTCAGTACAGGAATAACATAACGGAAAAGAAACGGATATACTCTTTGAAGTTTGTCCCGCCACCTGAGCAATCACTTGCATAAATAGGGGCAAATTATCAGACTCTGGATCATCATAGACAAATAGACATCGATTACCTGCACATTCCAGCGACCATTCATCAGAAAGGAGAGCCGGAATCGTCAGGCAACCCGGTGCATTACAATTTCCGAAGCCTTTGAGTAAAACAGGAGATGAGCACTCCCGATCAGAACAGCCAAGCAGTTGAATACCTTCAACGTTCGGGATAGAATCATCTCTAAAAACAAATCTCAGCCATATTTCAGTTGGCTTAGGCATTGCATTCGCCCAAGCATCATTTGTTGGAAGTAGGAAAATGGCAATCAGAAGGATCAAGCCAAAAGATTGAGGGATGCGTTTTTTCACACTCACCATGATTTCATAACCATAATTTCAACTCTTGGCAACCCGACAATAGATATACGGAAAATATCCGTATAGATAGCCGTCTCGTGGTTATATGCAGAATTATCCTGCATAATCGAAATCTACTGATACTTATTATACGATCCTTTGATCTCTCATGCAAATCCTTGGAGCATAAAACATGGAAAGCCGCCCCAAAAAACTCTTGAGTAAATGTCATCCCAAAGAGATGGGCGCCGGCGAAGTTCAGGCTTTTCTAACGCACCTGGCCTTAGAACCTGTCTGAAAAGTCATGAGCGGGCCAATCTACGGAGCATGATTCTGGTCATCGAGATGTAGATAAAGGTTTCGCTCGAAGTTACCGAACCTTCATAATCTTTGCTCAAGCGGCGATAGATGCCTAACCAAGAAAATGTGCGTTCCACAACCCAACGGCGTGCCAATAAGCAGAAACCTTTCTGCCCTTCGGGGCGCATGACTGGCGTTAGGCA
>JBFMFR010000044.1:0-59131 GCA_040752025.1 Chloroflexota bacterium
CTCGCACGCGTTCCAGCCGTCGATCCAACTCCGCTTCGATTTCCCGCAACGTTGCTTTGGGATGTTGCATCCGCCATTCGGCCATCCCGGTCATTAATTCAAAACTCTGCTCATGCCATTTCTTGGCAATCTCTCCGGTGTCTATCATCGCTGCCTCCATTTCCCCCATAGTACCTCGGTTTTTCCCCTTTGCAAGATTTTGACGCCCACCCCTCAGTCACCACAAACTCGCACGCACTTCTGCCATCCATTATAATGGGGGAACCAGCATGTTCAATCCAACGCCATCCTCAAACAAATCTCTCAGCATCGCCGTCCAGGCTGGCGGCGAATCGCGCCGTATGGGGCAAGACAAAGCCCTGATGCCCTTCCTGGGCCAACCCTTGATCGCGCGTGTCATCGAGCGCCTGCGCCCCATTGCTGACGAAATCATTATCACCTCCAACCGGCCGCATGCCTATGCTTTCCTGGATGCACCTGTTTTCACCGATCTAATCCCCGGGCGCGGCGCACTGGGGGGCCTGTACACTGCCCTCAGCGCTGCCAGTTACCCTTTTGTGGCTGTAGTAGCCTGCGATATGCCCTTCATCAACCCCAACCTGCTGTCAGCCCAGCACCACCTGCTGCTGGAAACACAGGCTGACGCCGTCGTTCCTCATCTGGGGGAAGGCTCAGAACCTTTCCACGCGATCTACCGCCGCCAGACTTGTCTGCCACACATTCGAGTCGCGCTCGAAGCGGATCGCTGGCGTGCAGACGCCTGGTTTGACCAGGTGAACATCTATTGGCTGCGTCAACCAGAAATTATCCCTTACGATCCGCAACTGCTCAGCTTCCGCAATGTGAACACATACCAGGAACTGCAAAACGCGCAGGAAATTGCTGCTCTCCTGGAAGCCGAAGATTAGTCAGGCGGGGAAGAATCCTGCCTCTATCGCACCAGCAACACCGGGCAAGGTGCATGATGCACTACTTTTTGGCTCTGGCTGCCCAACAGCAAACCTGCCAGGCGGCCTAATCCGCGCGATCCCATTACCACCAGATCGATGCCACGCGCATCCACCACTGCCAGGATCGCCTCCGCCACCGGTCCTTCCAGCGTCTCGGTATTCAGTTCGCCTGGGATAGGACCCAATTCCTCTACCGCCCGCGCCAGCACCTGCTCAGCAAAACCGAATCGGTTGGATAATGCATCCTGCAAGTTCGGTTCCCCCAGGTAGCCTGGCACCGGATCGTAAACAGAAACCACCCTCAAATCCGCCTGCATGCAGCGCGCCAGGTCGCCCGCGGTTCTGGCTGCCTTATAACCATGCTCTGATCCATCTACGGCAACGAGAATGTTCTTGAACATACGCCACCTCCCCGTTCCAGTCGCAAAACGGCCTACCTGTGCAAACCTCACCGTAGACGCCACCCAGCCGCCGCGCATCTCTTGTCAGATGACGCCCCGCTGTTATTGCACAGCAATCATCTTACTTTCAGTATACCGGAAATCAAGCCCGATTTCAACTACCTGGCTGGTCAGAGTCGCGCATCCCCACCCGATATACGAAAATGCGCGCTTGCTCATCCTGGCTTACCGGCTCCCAATGCGGAAAAGTGAACATGTGCGATACGACCCGGGTGTGAGGGCATAGCTCCAGCAACAATTTGACCATCAACAGTTCATTGGTGCGCCGCCGCAAGTACAACGCCACAACATCAGCCTGACTGATGTCCAACTCATACATATCCCCCCAGATCACACGCACCTGGCCTTGCAGGCCATGCAAAGCGATCCACAGCCGCGTCCACAGGTAACGCAGCAGGTCAACCTCGACGCCTACGGCCTGGGCGCCGAATTCACGCGCCGCCGTGATGATCACCCGCCCGTCTCCACTGCCCAAATCGTATACGACATCCCCTGGTTTGACTTCCGCCATCGCCAGCATCTTGCGCACCTTATCCATCGGTGTGGGCACCCAGGGCGCCCCGCGCCCCTCGCTCCAAAAGATGAACAAAGCCGCCAAACCATACGCCAGCAATAATCCGATCAGAAAGTTTAACCAGAATTCAGACATCGCTTACTCTCCAACGATCATTTGGCTCATCAACCGGGTACTCGCGTCCAGGCTGGGCCAGGATGGCGCTCAGGTTTTTCACCATAGAAGAAGTCATCCATCCAATATGCCAGCCGCCGGAAGAAACCAGAGCGAACAATCCCCCAGCGCACCAGGTTATGGAACGCATTATCCGCATGCGCATAAGGGCAAACCGCCATGCAGCGGCCGCAATCCGTGCCGATCACGTTCCAATAGTGAAAGCAAGCCTCCGAGTTGATTTGCCAGCGCAAAGCCCCATCGATCTCGCTGCGCTCGCCAAAGGGAATCGATTGGCTCGGGCAGTTTGTGGCGCACTTTTTGCATATACTACAAAAATCGACCACGGATCCATCCGTCTTGCGCCCATCCGAGATCAAATCAGCATCCACCGTTACTACTCCCAGGCGCAGGCGCGGTCCCTGGCGCGGCGACATCAGCAGCCCCATGCGTCCAATCTCGCCTAACCCGGCGTCGCGCCCGACCAGAGGCGCGATGACGCGATAATTGCCATCGATATGTGCACGCGCCGGGTAGCCCAAGGCCCGGATCGCTCCAGCCAGTTGCACCGCCACTCGCGCCGACTCAACGTACTGGCGCGCCGATTCCATGACGATCGGCGGCATGGGCGCAGCCGCCACCATATCCAGGTCCATCGCCACCGTAAACGCCAGGGCATAGCGATGCGGCAGCCGCACCTCGTCACCGTAAGTTCCCGTACCTCGTCCAACGTGCGTGTACACATGGTAAGGCTGTAGTTCGGTTACGCCTACCTCCAGCGCCCCATAATAACGCGCCAGGCTCTTCAAATAAGCCGTCAATTCTTCCGCAGGCAACACCTGGCGCTCTCCTGCCACCGGTCCGTCGACCGCTTCACGCAATGCCCCGGTCAAGCCAAAACTACCCTCCGGCGAAGCGAACAGGAAAGGATTGGCAAAGCGCGCTTGCAGCGAAAGCAGGCCAGGTTTAGAGCGCGTACGATCATCAGACTCCTGGTGTTCTGGGTGCATGGCGTAATAAGATTGGTATTCTGCACTGTCAGGCCGCAGGCGCGCCCGGGCAAACATAATCTCGCGCTCATCCACCCTGCGCTTCGGGGTATCATCCCCCATTGCCACCCGCCCAATAGGCAGCACAAATAAAACCCCAAAAGCTGCTAGGCTGAGAGTGCATACCACCAAGAACACCAGCCGCAAAACCACAGGCGCAATAGCAGCCAGGGAGAACAATGCCGCCCCGGCCAGCGCCAGGGCGAATGCCCGCCGGGCTGCGCGCCGCTCACCCTCTACCAGCGAGGCGATGCCAAAACCGCCCATGCCGAGCAGGATCGCCAGCCCGGACACAAGCAAAAGAAACGATGCAACCTGTCCTATACTCATCTAGTGCAACACATAACGCAGAGAACAATCTAAAGCTGGCTGCCTGCCTGGCCTTGAGGTTGGTCGATAGATTCCGCAGGGGCAGTTCACAGACTCACAACAATGGAGAAGTATCTTTGGAAGCGACATGATCGTTAAAGAATTATAATTGAGTTTGCGTAATCAGCGCTTTCCCTTACCAACCTAATTGCTCCCTGGAGATACTTATGACCCTCGACCTGCCCACCATTCGCAGCCAGTTCCCTGCTCTACGCCAGCAAACCGGTGTCGCTTTCCTCGATAACCCCGGCGGCACCCAAATTGCCCAGCAGTCGCTCGACCGCGTTACTGCTTACCTGACCCAACACAACGCCAACCACGAGGGGGCCTTCCCCACCAGCCAAAAGTCTGACGCCGTACTGGAAGAAGCCCATGCAGCCATGGCCGATTTCTACAACGCCGCCCGCCCGGAGGAGATCATCTTCGGCAATAACATGACCACATTGACGCTGCACATCAGCCGCTCCATATCCCGCACTTGGAAGGCTGGCGACACGATCGTGGTCACGCGCCTGGATCACGATGCCAACGCCACCCCCTGGGTGCTGGCGGCGCAGGACCGCGGCGTGCATGTGCGCTGGGTGGATTTCGACGTTGAAGACGGGACCCTGAAACTGGATGACTTTGCGGCGGCTATGCAGACGCGCCCGCGCCTGGTTGCAGTAGGCTATGCCTCCAATGCGCTCGGGACGATCAACCCGGTGAAGAAGCTGGTGCAGATGGCGCACGACGCCGGCGCGCAGGTCTATATCGACGCCGTGCAGTATGCTGCACATGGACCGATTGACGTGCAGGAGTTAGGCTGTGATTTCCTGGTTTCGTCCGCCTATAAATTTTTCGGGACGCATGCTGGCATCCTGTACGGCCGCTATGAGCTGCTAGACGAACTGTTCGCGTATAAGGTGCGCCCGGCCACCAATGACCTGCCTGGGCGTTTCGAAACGGGCACACAGAATCACGAAGGCATTGCCGGCGTTCTAGGCGCCATCGAATACCTGCAATGGATCGGGCAAACTTTCGGGCAGGAGTATCTGGAAAAGTATGGCGATCGTTTCAGCGTCCGCCGGCTGCACCTCAAGCAAGCCATGTCAGCGATCCGCGCTTACGAATTCGAGATCAGCCGCGCCGTTTTGGGCGTTTTGGAAAAAATCCCCGGCGTCCGGCTCTACGGCCTGGCAGATGTGCAGCGCCTGGAAGAGCGCGTGCCCACCTTCGCCTTCACCCTGGAAAGCTGGCATCCCCGCCAGGTAGCCGAAGCGCTGGCCCGGCAAAACATCTATGTTTGGGATGGCAATTATTACGCCATCAACGTGACCGAGCGGCTGGGCCTGGAAGAGTCTGGCGGCATGGTGCGGGTAGGACCCGTGCATTACAACACCTTGGATGAAGTAAAACGCTTAGAAGAGGCGTTGTGGGAGTTGATTGAGGCAGATTAACGCGCGCCAACCCTGGGCCGGCTTCATGGAAAACAGGCTGTTCATCCTGCTGTTGATTTACTTGTGCCTGTGGGGCAATGGATGCACCGCGGTCACGCCACACGCCACAACACCGGGCATTGGGCTGCCCGCCAGTGCAACGCCCACATCCACCCATACCGCGCACCCTACTGACCTGCACTGGCCTTACAAAACACCGACTCCAACCCTGAAGCCAAACATCACCCCGATAAAGACCCGCACCCCCACTCCAACCAGCACACCTCCCAATCACCTGGATTTCCCCGGCTGGGTGGCCGATCCGGATGTGAATGTGCTCCTGCTCGCCATGGGCAAATACGAAGAATACGGCTTCGAGAATCTGGCACTGTGGAATGCAACCAGCGGAGAGCGCTTCGACCTGCCCGAGATGGATATCTATGGATATTTCTGGATGCCGGATGGCCGCTCGATTGGTCTAATCTGGAGCGCCGCACGCGGCATATCCCTGGTCAACACCCTGGACGGCAGCATCGAACATTTTGCCGCCCAAAGGATCGCCAAGCATTTTTCATACCAAAGAGCCCCCCGCCAACTGCCAGATGCCTATGTTGCCGCTGGCCAGTCCCCCGATGATCCTGATTTCTCGCTGAGTTCCACCCATGACCAGAACTCATTTGACAAGCGATACTACCTGATCCCGGGAAGTATGCTCGAGGGCGTTCGTGTGGGCAATCTGGCAACAGAGGAAGTCCTCGAAGTTCCCTTACCTCCGGGATATTATGCCTACGATGCTGCCTGGTCGCCCATCCAACCCTACCTGGGTGTTGCACTAAGCGACAAAGAACCAGGAATGTATCTATACTTCGAAGACAGCCCTCAACTGGTGCTCAAGGTTTATGAAATCCCCAGCATGAACGTTGTCGCCAGTTACCCAGATGTCACCTTCCCCAACTGGTCGCCGGACGGTACGCGATTTCTATACCAGCCTTTGAGTCCAAAAGATCAATTTTTTTGGGAGAACCCGCCTTGCATTTACGATATCGTTGAAGAAAGCACCCAGTGTTTCTATGACGCGATCCTTCGCCATACCACACCCGAAACGAACCAACTATCCTTCAGCTCGCTGCGCTGGCAGCCAGAGCAACAGGCCATCAGCTATGTGTATACGCAAGGGAACCTGGAAAGTGGCGGGCTGTGCATCCGAACGCTGGCAAACAACAGTGAAACCTGCTTTTTGGAGCACTTCGAGCATCCTGGTCAGCAAATCATCCGATACCAGTTTTCGCCAGATGGGAAATACGTCTCGGCGCGTTACGACCAGTCTTGCCCATACTGTGATTACGCTTGGTGGCCGCAAATTGCCATCGCTGACGCGCAAAGCGGCGCGTATTTCAGCCTCGGAGAGGTTGCTGGTTACTCAGGTGAACTGGGATTGTGGCGACCAAAAATCAAATGAAAAGATTGACCAACGGCTGTGGCTTGACTGCGGGAGAGCGCTTCACCTTCGTTGGCCTGGGGCGTGTGTTATAATTTCGCGCGTACGCCCCAGTAGCTCAAAGGATAGAGCGAGGCTCTCCTAAGGCCGAGGTTGTGGGTTCGACTCCCGCCTGGGGCGCTCTACCAGAATCGATCGGGGGGTTCAGCATCCAGCTAACCCGAAGTTTCACCCCTTACACGCAAAATAATCACTCCGGTGATGATCAACGCGCTTCCTACCCATTGCGGCCCGGTGAAACGTTCGCCCAGAAGCAGGAAAGCCAATACCGCCGTCATCACCGGTTCCAGCGTAGCCACCAGGTTCGCTACGCTGGCAGGCAGGTAAGCCAAGCTGACCGTATATAAGCCATACCCTCCTACCGTAGGGCCTACCGCCAGAACTGCCAGCACCAGCCAACCCGCCAGGGCGTCACCCAGCCAGAATAATTCCATTGAGGCTACTCCGTGCGGCAGCCAGCGGTAGGCCAGGTTGTAAACCAGCAGGAAAGGCACCGCGCTGGCAAACGTATATACCAGGGACGTCCAGGGATTGATCCCCTGCTTGGAGGCCGACTTGCCCAGCAGGCTGTACACTGCAAAAGCGATCCCCGACGCCAGGCCAGTGATGATCCCCACCGGGTTGGCCCGCCACAGATCTATATCATAAGCCCCGGCGACGAACACGCATCCCAACAGGCTCAAGGTTACCGCGGTGATTTTCACCCAGCTCAGCCGCTCTCGGAGCAACCACCAGCCTAAAACCGCCGTGAAAGCTGCTGAGCTATACGCCAACACGGTAGAAACCGCCGCCCCGTTCAACGCCACAGAGACCGTCCATAAAGAATTGAACAGCGATAACTCAAGCCCATACAGGAATAAGAACCGCCAGAAGCGGCGCTCGACGCGCAGGATCGCGGGTTGAAATACCGCCAGCACCAGCCCCAGGCTAACAGCCAACATCAAGTCCCGCCAGAACGCCAACACCAGAGGGGGCAGCCGGTAAGTTTCTGTCAAATAACGGATGAACACTGCCGTTGATGACCAGAACACCGTTGCAGCAACACAAATCAGATAACCAGAGGCCGCCCGCGCAGCCATGCGAGGTTTAGCAGCAGTAATATTCAACGAAGACCTCCAAAAGTTTTCCCGCGCTCGCAAGAACAGTTCTTCCAACGCCCCATCGGTCTTGATCGCCTTGCAAAGCGCAAAGGTGAAAGTAACGTGTATTTTATCACTTGTGCTCCCGTCGATTCTGAGCTAAGCTAAGATCGAATCCAACAGTGCGGCTTGCGCCGCGCCAACCTCACACCCACTCGAAAAACTTAAGGAGATTAGCTTATGACGATCGTTCTGGACGGGTCAGGATTGACTGTCGAAAAGCTGGTACGCATCGCCCGGCACGGAGAACAAGTGGCTTTGTCCTCTGAAGCCGTAGAGCGTATCAAGGTCTGTCGCAGTATGCTGGAGGAGAAGATACAAGCCCACGAAATTATGTACGGGGTGAACACCGGCATTGGTGAATTCTCGGAAGTGGTGCTGACTGACGAACAGGTGCAACAGTTTCAGCGCTACCTGATCTACAACCACGCCGCCGGTATCGGCGATCCGGCCCCTATCGAATACGTGCGCGGCGCCATGGCTGGGCGCATCAACGTTCACGCCCACGGCAACTCCGGCTGCCGTCTCGAGATCACCCTGACTCTGGTGGAAATGCTCAACAAAGGCGTAACCCCCGTGGTTTGCCAGAAGGGCTCCGTAGGGGCCTGCGGTGATCTGGCTCCTATGGCCCAACTTGCCCTGCTGCTCATGGGCGAAGGCGAAGCTTTCTACCAGGGCGAGCGTTTACCCGGGAGAGTAGCCATGCAGCAAGCCGGCATCCCCATCCCCGGCTTGCAGGCCCGCGACGGACTGGCTTCCATCAATGGCTCCAATCTGCTCACCGCCATGAGCGCCATCCATCTATACGATATGAACCGTTGGCTCAAGCAGGCCGAGATCGCCTGCGCCATGAGTCTGGAGGCGCTGTACGCCAACATGAAGCCCTACGATGCGCGCCTGCATCAGTTGCGTGGTTTTAGCGGAGCGATCCGCACTGCCAAGGCTCTGATGAAATGCATTGATGGCAGCGACCTGGTCACAGGCAAGTTCAAAGTCAAAGTACAGGATGCTTATTCGATGCGCTCCACGCCACAGGTTATCGGAGCCGCCCACGATGCCGTAGCCTACGCGCTCAGCCAGGTAGAGATCGAGCTAAACGGCGTAGGCGACAATCCCATTTTCCTGCCCGAATACAAATTAACCCTGACCGGCGCCAACTTCCAGGGCTCTCCGGTTAGCCTGCCCATGGACATGACTGGCGCCGCCATCACGATGGTCTGCGTGCTCTCCGAGCGCCGCCTCAACCGCCTGACCAACCCTGCGCTGAGCGTAGGCCTGCCAGCTTTCCTGACCAAGGGAGCCGGAATGTTCTCCGGCCTGATGCTCAGCCAGTACACTGCTGACAGCCTGATCGTCGAACAACGTATCCTCTCTATGCCTGCCAGCATCCAATCCATTCCTGCTGCGGCTGACCAGGAAGATTTCGTCTCCATGGGGATGAATACCGCCATCAAGAACGCCCAGATCCTGGACAATGCCTGCGGCGTTTTGGGCATCGAATTTATGGCCGCGGCTCAGGCGCTCGACTTCCGCGAATTCACCCCCGGTCACGGCGTGCAGGTTGCCCACCAGGTAATCCGCAAACATGTAGAGCACCTGGGTGAAGACCGTCCGTTATACCCCGATCATACCACGATGAAAGAAGTGGTTAAATCTTGCGAAATCCTGGAGGCCGTTGAAAAAGCCGTCGGCTCTCTGGAGTAAGCTTCTTTATCGCGGTTTGCCGCACCGCGGGCAGAACTTGCTGACCGGGCGCAGCGCCTGGCCACAATTCGTGCAGTAGCGTGCACCCTGCTGCAAGCGCTCCTCGGGCAGCAAAGACAACCCACATATGCGGCAAAAGCGTATCCCCACTTTGTAAGGCGCCTGGCAGCGCGGGCATACCGCCTGCCCAGGCGCTGTTTGCATCTCCTGTGGAAAATGCGGCTTGTACTCGGGCTGTGCAAGTTGATCGAGCGCCGCAGGTTGAGCCCGCACGGGCCGGGCAGGCTGATCAAGCACCGCAGGTTGAGCCCGTATAGGGAGGGCGCGCGGGCGCCTGCGGGCAGGACCCGTATGCGCGGCACTGGACTGATACCAGAGGAAACCCACCAGGCCCAATCCTCCTATCCCCACCAATCCCGGAACAGCCACACACACCATGAAACCCAACGAGATCATCCACAGATCGGCGCTGCTGGCTCCCGATACAGGCGTAGCGCCGGGTGTGCCTGTTGGCGCGAACGTCCAGGTGGGCGCCGCCGGCGGTGGCTGGGTATAAGTAGCCGTTTGGAAAGGAGTCGCCAATTGGGTCGCCTGGCTCGTCTCAGCAGGCGTGGCCTCTGGCAAAACCCCAGCGGGTGAAACAGGCCCCAGCCACAAACGGCCATATCCGAAATGTGTATCCGGACCAGCCGTTCCCAGGTCTCTGGCCCGCCCCTTGAGAAACTCGGATACCTGCCGCATCGTCCAGGTCGGGTTCGCTTCCCATATCAAAGCAGCCGCTCCAGCTACGTGCGGCGCGGCTGCCGAAGTGCCGCTGAACGATCTTCCATAGGCGGCGCTGCTTACGCCAGCCGGTGCGCTCAAGTCCGGCTTGATGCGGCCATCATTGCTTGGGCCTTGCGAGCTATATTTTTCCAAAACGTCTGTGCTCCAGAAGACCGCCCCTACGGCCAGGGCGTTGAAGGCGTCGGATGGCGTTCCGATGCTATGATCCGCCGTGGCATAAGCATCGAGTTTATCTGGATGGATATACAGGTCAAAAACGCCCGGCCGGGTAATGCGCCTGGCGTAGAAGGCGATGTAATAAGGCCCGCTGCCAGGGAACTTATAGTCAATCCATTCTGCCGCCGAGCTGCCCCGCCCGGATTGGGTGTTGTAAGAACGCACCACCTCCTTCGAGTTGCGATCATACACATACAGGTCGTAATCCTGATCGCCTGTTTCCCAGGCATCCCAATTCAGGAAAATGACCGTGTTATCGCCATAGGATGGGCTGAAAGGCAAGAATTTCTCACCCGGGGCAAATTCATGGAAGCCATCCCCATCCTCATCCGTAAAAGTCCCACGATAATGGCGTTCGGCATAATTGCCGGCTGCATTCACCCACAGCACCCCCCGGGATGCGACCTTATCTTCGACCAGCCTGGCGAACTCACCTGTGCCGTCCATCGGCCCGTACATGCCGCTGCGTGAGTGGGAGATAATATTCACACCCTGCGACATCAGCCAGTCAACTGCTAATCTCCTCTCAGCCTGCGTGTCATAAATCGTAAAGAACAGCTCCGCATCTGGAGCGATATCGTGAATGATCTCCGCACAGGCTGTCCCATGAACACTGCCGGTTTGATCAATTGGGGTATCCGCAGTGAAAGAGCGCGCCGTTACATTCGCTGGCAAATCTGCGCCTAACAGATCACGGTAATGATCAAAACCGATATCGATGACCCCAACCTTGATCCCTTTCCCGGAAAACCCCGCCGCCTGCCAGGCATCTGCCTGGATCACTGCCAGGGATTCGGTCTCTACATCCCCAACACTGCCGATCGTTGGCGGGGAAAAGCGCACGCGGATGACATGTTCCAACGCTGTCAGGTCATCCAGCAGGCCGCCCGCATCGCCTGCTTGCAAAGCCTCATCGATTAATTGCATCGTGACCGCAATATCAACCAGGTTTTCACTGGCAGTTGTCACGCGCACACCCAGGCTCTCCAGTTGTTCCACCAAAGGGGTGTGATCGCTGGTGTCCAGCTCCAGCGTAAGCAATAATTCATCCTGATCATTCAATAAGCCGCGTTCTTGGGCAAACTGGCGGGCAGACTCTATTCCACCCTGGTGATAGGCCAACAAAAAATCCTTGTAGACTGAATCCAGCTCGCTGTTTTGCAGAATAGATGCCAGTTGCGGGTATTGGGTCGCCAGCTCATCCAAAGAAGCTGGAACCGTAACTTGCAGGCTGCCTGGCGCGCCCACCGGGAATAGGCCCAGGAGATACCAGCCACCCAAAACTGCCACGACCAACGAAATCAGCGAAAGAGTTACCAGCAACCGCATTCCCTGGCGTGTAGCGAAGCGCTTCACCAGTCTTTGGGAACCCAGAGGGCGTGTATCCCTGCGCGAGCCGCTGTTCATACCTCACTCATACAGGTTAGCGCTGCTGGCCGCAATTCGGACAAAACTTACTTTGCGGGCGCAACCGGCTGCCACAGCGAATACAATACATCTGAGACGGTTGCGGCGGCGGCGGTTGTGCTGCTTGCGCAGCAGCCGCCAGCGGCATGCCGCAAGCCCGGCAAAAACGCACGTCAGGCCGGGAAAGTGTGCCACACCTTGGGCAATGCGCGTATTTCGTTTGCCCCGGTGTTGATAGGCTCGTTCCATACACGGGCGGCTGCGCTGGCAAATGCTGGGGAGGCATTTGCTGGCCCCCGGCGACTGGCCTGGCTGCGCCCGGTGCTCTACTTGGCTTGGTTGAACGGCGCGGGCGGCGCCCTCTTCGCCCAAAATACCAGACTACCCCTAACAAGCCAAGGCCGCCCGCCCCAAGCAACCCTGGCAAGACAATACAAGCCAGCAATCCCAAAGGCAGCATCCAGGAAGCATCGCTGCTACCTAACCCAAGTAAAGGAGTGCTGGTTGGCCTGAGCGTTGGCGTCGCTATTTGGGTCGGCGGCAGGGTGCTCGTCAACTGGATGATCGTTTGAGTCACCGTAGGCGCCAACCGCGTTTGCGTAACCGTTGCCATAGGAACTTCTGTTGGTAAAACTCCTGGGGCAGGGGCATCCCCCAGCCACAGCCGCCCGATACCGAACTGGTTATCCAGGCCGCTTGCCCCCAAATCTATGGCCCTGCTCTTGAGAAAATCGGATATCTGCTGGGCCTTATACGAGGGGAATGCCTCCCATACCAGCGCGGCAGCCCCGGCAACATGAGGCGCAGCCGCCGAAGTACCATAGAACTCCTCCCCATAAGCTGCGCTTTGCACCCCTGTGGGCGCGCTGATATCCGGCTTGGTGCGCCCGTCATGAGTAGGACCTTGCGAACTGTATGCTTCAAGGATATCGTCCGACCAGAAAGTGGCCGCTACGGCAAGGGCTCCTTTCGAATCGCCCGGTGTGGTAATGCTAAACTCCGGGGTAATGTATTCCAGGCGTTTGATATTGTAGATGTAAAAATCCATCACCACGGGCCTGGTTACCCGGCGCGCCCGGATCGCAATGTAATAAGGCCCACGGTTGGGGAAAGTGTAAGAGATGAACTCGGCTGTCTCGTCTCCTGGACCGTTTTGAATATCTTCCGAACCAACGATCCGGTTCATTTTCTCATCCATTACGTACAAATCCAAATCCTGATCCCCACTATCCCAGGCATCCCAATTAAGTGCCATGCTGGATTCACCCTGAGGGCTGAATCCCATCAATTCATCTCCCGGGCTGAATTCGTGGAAACCGTCCCCATCCTCATCGACAAATGTGCCTCGATAGTGCGACTCGCCCATGTTTCCAGCCGAATTGACCCACAAGACGCCGCCCGTAAAAATACGCTCCACCATGCGCGCTTCTGCGCCCGTGCCATCCATGGGGCCATAGATCGAACCAGCCGAGTGCGAAATGATGTTGACGCCCTGGGCTACTAACCAATCGACTGCCTGGCGCTGTTCGGTATCCGTATCATAAGCCGCCAGGAAAAGCTGGGAATCCGGGGCAATATCGTGAATAATCTCTGCCACAGCCGTGCCGTGTTCCGTATCCGTCTCATCGATCTCTACACCCGAGATGAAGGAGCGCACTTTTAGATCAGAAGGCAAGTCCTTGCCCATCAAAGGCCGGTACTTGTTGAAACCCAAATCCAGAATACCTACTTTGATGCCTTTCCCTGTAAACCCCGCTGCTTGCCAGGCTGTCGCATTGATCACACCCAACGACTCGGTTTCGATTTTCCCGGCGTGCTCTATGCTGCGCCTGGGCAGTCGAATGCGCACGATATGCTCCAATTCAGTCAGGTCCGCGAACAAGCCGCCTGGATCACCAGCCTCCATCGCCTGAACGATCAAATCCAAAGGGACCGCGATGTCGATCAAATTGTCACTGGAGGCAGTTACACGAATCCCATTCGCCTCCAATTGTCCGATGAGCGCCTGCAAATCATTCGTGTCTAACTCCAGCGTGATGCGAAGCTCATCATCCTTGTTCACCAAACCATAATTGCGAGCGAGATCCAGCGCAGCCTGCTCGCCTCCTTGCTCATAAGCCAGTAAAAAATCCTTATACGCCGAGTCCAATGCGGGGTCTTGCAGAATCCCTGCCAGTTCCGGGTACTGCGTAGCCAGTTCACCCAATGAGGTTGGCGGTGTAAGTTTAGGCTCCGTAATGTTGGCAAAAGCCTGCGTTTGCAACGCATACACCCCTCCCATTCCCGCCAAAGCTAACAGCAAAAGCGAAACAATCGCCAGGCCAGCCATCCCCTTACGAGTGGACAGGCGCTGGACCCAATTTAGCTCCGCCCCTAATGGAACAGTGTCTCTTTGTGAATGGGGCTCTCTCATGTTACCTCCGCAGTGGGCATCGTGCTGTTATGCAATCCTTCACAGATAGGATTTCAAGGCAAGGGGACTAACCAATAAGCTTCTGCATCCCCTTCTGCGGTCCAACCGACCAGGCTTTTATCTAATGAGCTTACTTTCCACCAAACCCATCCATTCGAACACGCAGGTCCATCTACAATGCGCATTTTCTCTCCAACTTCGAGAATTCCGAGTACCTCACTGCTGGTGCCTGGCTGGTTGCGCACACGATTCGGCAGAGGCGGATCGTAGCTCACATAAGCCCGGTCATTGATATGCAGCCTGGACGGATAAGAGCCTGCGCAGGGCAGCCAGGTAGCTACCGGATTCTCGGTCTTCGTAGGACTGGGTATGGGTGTAGCCGTGGGCGGACTGGTTGGCGATGAGGTCGGGAAAAGCGCCGGCGTCCACGTTGGCAAGGGGACAGGCGTCCAGGTTGGTGGTACTGGCTCAGTATGAGTCATGCTGGGCTGCGGGCTGGCGCCTTGAGCATTCGCCAGAGCTATAGCCGTGACGGTCGCAGCTACATCTCGGCTGAATTGGGTTGCAGTTGCATCTTTTGTAGATAACCCATCCGTGGGGAAAAAGACCGTATAAATGCCTGCCCCCACCAACAAACCTAACGCCATACACACGACCAAGAATATGCCGATCATCCAGGAGCTTCGCGCCCGTTTGTTGCTCGTCTGCGACCAGGAATCCGGGCGAACGCCTTCCATCGGCGGGTTTTGCAAAGGTGCGGGCGCGAGTTGCGTCCGCTCATAGCGCGGGCCTGAGCGCTTCTGAGCCGCCTGACCTTGTGCGCTGGCCTGTGTTTGCAGCGGAGCCACAGTTTCCACCGGGCGCTGTAACACCTGGGTAGCCGGAATGGATGCCGATAGTGCATCCTGGAACTCTTTCATGGTCCGGAAACGGCGCTGCGGTTCCAAGGACATGGCGCGCAGAATTGCCTGTTCCACGTTTGGAGAGATCGCTGGATTGAGCTGCCGCGGCGCTGGCATGTTTGTCCCCAACTGGCGTTTCATGCTCTCTGTTGGAGTCTGCCCGGTCAGCACGGCGTACAGCGTAGCTCCTAAAGCATAAATATCGCTGCGAGCGTCCGTCGACCCACTTCCGTACTGTTCTGGAGGCGAATATCCGTAGGTAACAGCCCGCGCCCCCAGCGTTGTCTGCCGCGAAGGGTCGTATAACTTGGCGATCCCGAAATCCACCAACATTGCCTGGCCTTTAGGCGTAATCTTGATATTCCCCGGCTTGATATCACGATGGATAACGGGAGGTACTTGCGCATGTAAATAAGCCAGCGCCTGAGCCACTTGTTTGATCCAGGGTAGAACCTGTTCTTCGGTCAATGGCCCACCAGTTTGTTGTAACATCGACCACAGGTCCTGGCCTTCCACGAACTCCATTACCAGATATTGCCCCTGGTCCGGCATGATGAAGTGATCGATCACGTAGGGTAAATTCTCATGGCGCAGGTTCGCCAGCAGGCGCGCCTCTACCATGAATTGCCGGGTCGTTTCAGGCGAATGGGTCATATTTTCTTTCAAGGCTACCGGCGCCTTCAAGTTCAAATCCCAGGCGCGGTAAACTGCTCCAAAACCACCTTGTGCCAATAGCGAAACGATACGATAACGGTTATTTAGAATCTGACCGGTTGAGAGCGGCATTCACCCTCCAGAGGGAGATTTCGAATCAATCACACAACATTTGGACGGCCTATGGAATTGACCAAACGATAAAATCTTCATATTTTGTCACGTCTCCGTCAGTTTCATTCCCTTCAAAAAAACCTGTCCCGACAGAAATATCTCCAGATACCATGCGCGCGGATAGATCCAATTCACTGACTAGATCATCGTTGAGATAGAAGAAACCCCGGCTGCCCTGGAAAATGAGCAGAATAAAGTTCGCAGCGCCTGCTCCACCGTTTAAGTTCGTAAGACTTCCATCTTGAATAAGCGTGCTTTGTTCAGTGCCCACTTTATTACGCAGTTCCCACTTACCATTCGACCGGATCACCATGCGAAACTGATCATTTTTACCAGCATTACGCAGCATAAACCCGTAATCCCAGGTGTTTGTGTCAGCCGAATTCGGATTATACACGCGCACCTGGGCAACGAAATCCAACAAATCCACATTCGCTTCCCGGTCTTCAATCAGGCCATCAGCCGCATCGTGGGTAAGATTACCCATGGCAGGCCCAAACTGCAAAGTACGCGAGCTATCGATGCCCAGCGGGGCCACGAACAACTCCCAGGCCTGGCTGGTAGCTGTCACAGCCGACACGACCGACAAAGTTTTCTCAGCGCTGGCGGTTTCGACCACGCTGGTTGCTGCCCGGCTGGTGGTCTGCACCCGGGCAGTGGCTGTCAATGGCGCTTGAGCCGTATTCGTGCGTTGCACTTCAACCGTTGCCGTTTTCCCTTGCACAGCGGTTTGCGTCTGGTTGCGTGCCACCTCCGCCTGGTGCTGCACTTCGCTGTACCCCCAGATTGCGAGCGCCAGGATCGAAATGATGCACAACCCCAAAGCTGCCAGCGCCCCCATTCCCAGCATGAGCCGCCGATTGCCCGTTTTCGGAGTCGTCACCAAAGGAATATCAGCCGGGATAGAAACGGATGGATACGGTTGCTGTCCAGCCTGTGGGCTGACCACCACCGTTCCCCCTCGCATGCTCAAATAATCATCCTGGGTGGCACCAGCCTGAGGGGTGACAACATCCATTCCTGATGAGGAAGCGTATGCAGGTTGTGCAGAGAACTGCGCTCCCTCTCCCAGCAATGCTTCTCGAAAGGAAGCAACATCCTGGAAACGGTGCGCCGGTTCCAAGGCCATCGCTCGCTCGATTACCGTTCCAATCTTCGCCGGAATCTGAGGGTTTACCTCGTGCGCCAGAGGCATCCGGCTCCCCGAGTAGCGCTGCACACTTTCCATGGGATTCTTACCCGTCAGTAAAATATATAACGTCGCACCCAGGGCATAGATGTCCGTGCGCGCGTCTGTAATTCCCTGGCCATACTGCTCCGGAGGGGCAAATCCTGGAGTCACAGCACGCGCGCCAATGGTCGTTTTCAAATGCGGGTCAAAAATCTTCACCAGCCCGAAATCCACCAGCATGGCTCGCCCGCCCGGTGTAATGCGAATATTGGCGGGTTTGATATCCCGGTGTACCACTGGAGGCTGGCGCTTGTGCAAATAATCCAGTGCCTCTGCCACCTGTATCACCCATTCCAAGGCCTGGTTCAATGGGATGGTTCCCCTGCTGCTTTGCAAACTTGCCAGATCATCTCCTTCCACAAAATCCATCACCAGGTATTGCCCCTGGCCAGGAAGCGTGAAATGATCCGTAACGCGTGGCAGATTAGGGTGTGAAAGGTTGGCCAAAACAGTGGCTTCCCGCGCGAACTGGCGCTGCGCATCGGGCGATGTGCTCAGGTTTTCCTTCACCGCACATCGCCTGCTCAAATTTGTGTCCCAGGCCTGGTATACAGCCCCAAAACCGCCACGCCCCAACTCGCTCTCGATCCGGTAGCGTCCCTGTAGCACCGAACCGACATGTAGGCGCGTCGCGCTCGGCTTTTCAGGTGCAACTTGCGCTTCACTACCCGGCAGCGGCCCGCCGCAGCGTGCACAGAACTTGGCATTGCCGCGATTGGGGGTATTACACCGCGGGCACAAATTGGTCGCCATGCCTACCTCATTCCATTGCTACTCGCCGCATAACAATGCGACAGGAGTCCGCCTCCCTGTGATTTCTGAACAAAAAACTCCCAGGCAGGCTCACTCCATTACGGAATAGACCAGATCGTAAACTGCTGGTATTCAGTGACGTTGCCATCGATTTCATCGTTCAAGTAGATACCTGTAGCCACAAAAACATCACCAGAAACCAGGCGCGCCGAAAGATCAAGCTCTGTTACAAAAGCATCGTTGAGGTAAAAATAGCCCTGTTCATTCTGGCAAATCAGGCGAATCGTGTTCCAACCACCCTGGCTGGTATTCAAGGATGGCAATTCATCTTCCACAACGATCACACCATCTGCATCGCCCGAATTATTCAACAATACCCAGGTTTTATCCGAGCGCAGCACCAGGCGATACTGATCATTCTTACCTGCATGCCGGAATAACAAACCGTAATCCCAGGTGCCATCCGTGGTCGCGTACGGATTATACAGTCGCACCTCAATAACCATATTGGAGAAATCCACGCTGGCCTGGTCAGCAGAAATCAATCCATCACCAGAGTTGTGAGCAAGGCTACCGCTTGAAGGTCCGTAGACCAGAGTCCGGCTGGCAAGCAGCTTGGCCATGAAATCTTCGCGAGCGTGTTCGGTCACCGCAACCGCGGCCTGTGCGGTTGCCGTTCCAGCTAATTTGGCGACAGCCGTCTGCTGTACCTGTGCAGTTACCGTTGCAACTGCACGCAATGTCGCTGTACTGGCAGCTTGAGCCGTTGAAGTAGTGCGCACGCGTTCATCCAGGGTGGCGCGCATCGCCGCATCTTCGGTAGCCTGTGCATTACGTTGATCCGAGCCGATCGCCCAGTAGCCAATCCCCAGGGCAAACCCCAGGCAAATCACGATCAACGCAGCTACGCCCAATCCAACAGTCACCCGGCTACCGCGCGTTTTCGCTGGCCTCTGTGCGGGGATGCGGCCATACCCCACACCTGCAGAAGACGCCGGAGGGGCCGAAACGCGAGGGGCTGCCATTTGAGACGCTGGGCGCACTCGAGCCTCAGATTGAGGCGTTACTACCATGGTCTCATCGATACGCCCACCCGTACTTGGCGGCGGCATAACCGGCCGAGGTGCAGTCAACTTCAAAGCATTCTTAAATTCCTCGGCATTCTGATAACGCTGTCCGGGTTCAATCGCCATGGCGCGCTCGATCGCCATCCCAACGTGCTGTGGAACTTGCGGGTTGATTTCTTGCGCCGAGCGCATGCGGCCCCCCACCATTCGCCGCACGCTTTCCAGCGGTTGCTGGTTGGTTATCAAGTTATAAAAGGTCGCGCCCAGGGCATAGATATCGGAGCGCGTATCGGTGCTCCCCTGGCCATACTGCTCTGGCGGAGCATACCCAGGAGTCACGGCCCGGGCCCCGATCGTGGTCTTCAAACCCGGGTCAAAGAACTTTACCAATCCAAAATCGACCAGCGTGGCTTTACCCTCCGGCGTGATGCGAATATTGGCGGGCTTGATATCCCGGTGTACCACCGGTGGCTGGCGGCTGTGCAGATAAGATAACGCATCGGCAACTTGCGAAATCCAACCCAATGCCTGATCAACCGGTAATATCCCGCGCTGCTGCATCAGGCTCGCCAGGTCTTCCCCTTCCACAAAATCCATCACCAGATACTGGCCCTGATCGGGGATCGTGAAGTGATCCGTTACTCGCGGCAGATTCGGATGTGACAGATTTGCCAGCACGGAAGCCTCACGCGCGAACTGGCGCGAGGCCTCTGGCGAAGTATCCAAATTCTCCTTCACTGCACAAGGCCGGCTCAGGTTTGTGTCCCAGGCCCGGTAAACAGCCCCAAAACCTCCCTGCCCCAAAAGTCTTACGATTCGATACCGATTGTTCAGGGTTTGACCCGCTTGTAATGGCATACGCTTAGCTCCGCTGTAGCAAATATTGTTGTAACAAATCTCCCAGGAACCAACCCATCCCGCCCAATACTGCACTCACCAACCACTGCCCGATACCCAACCCAGTTGCCCAATTGGTGGTCAACCCCATAAAAAGCGTGGTACCAATGAGCGCCATACCAGCTATCCATGCCACCTCGCGCATCCAGGTATCACCGCTTTTTTCTCCACTGCCTGACCCTTTGATTTTAGGCAAAAAGCTCACCCACACTTCCATAAATGCGCCGCTGATCAGCACCCCCAATGCCAGGGCTGCCCAGGAATAGCCCTGCGACCCTATCCGCAACCAAAGCGTAGCGACCAGCACAGTGGACAACAAGGCGTGGCTTACGAAGGCTGCACCGCGCTTGGGATACGCGGAATAGCCCAACGCGCCAAACAAGGCGAAAATCGGCACATTATTCCAATCAATCGAGATCTGCGCCAGGGCAGGCGCCAGGAATACCGTACCCAAAACCAACGCAGCGGCTACGCCGACGACCAGAAAAGCCAGTTGCCGTCCACTGAGCTGCCTGGCCGCGACAATCAAACGAGTTGTCGGGCGGCTGGTAGAGCGAGGCGGCACCATCGCCGTTGGGTGATACCTTCCAGGGGCCGCTAAATCTCCAGAAGCGGCTGTTCCGCTTTCCTCCCACATTTCCTGAGGGAAAACATCGCTTGCGGGTCGCGCCGATGCCGCCACAGATCGCCCCCATCCGGGGGCCACCATATCGCTGGCAGTCACCGCCCTGCGCGCAGCCGAAACCGGTTGCCCTGCGGCACTGTCCATCAGTCCGATCAGTTCAACGCGCATCTCTCGCGCGCTTTGCCAGCGCATCTCACGCTGGTTTTGCACACCACGCACCAACAAGCCCTCCATCCACTCCGAGACCGCCGGATTGAGCCGGCGCGCTGGCGGGATATTGAACATATTCTTGAGCGGCTCATTCTGAGTGAGCAGTTGGTGGAGCGTCACACACAAAGAGTAGAGATCACTGCGCGCGTCTGTCTGGCCCGCCAGAGCCTCCGGCGCAGCATAGCCAGGTGTGCCCAGGGCAACCGTGTCTTTCGCCTTCTCCGGCTTGAAGAAACGTACGATCCCGAAATCGATCAATTTGACCTGCCCCTGCGGCGTGATCATGATATTAGCCGGTTTTAGATCCCGAAATACAATCGGCGGATTCTGGCTGTGCAGGTAGCTCAGAACATCACACAACTGCACGGCCCACGGCAGAACTTCTGCTTCCATAAAGGGCTGGTTGAAACCGCGTTTCTCCAACATGGCTTGCAATGTCTCACCCGGCACGAATTCCATCACCAGGTAGTATTTCCCACCCTCTGCAAAGACATCGATCACTTTGGGCAGGTTGGGGTGACTGAGCGTGCGCAGCAAGTTCGCCTCTTGCAGGAAGGCCTGCACCGCATAGGCGCGGTCCTGGTTCGCCAGGGCTGCATCGCTCATCTCCTTGACCGCCCACTGTGGCCCGGGCTGCTGGGTATCGGCCACCTGGTACACTGCCGCCATACCACCCTGGCCGATCTTGCGCAAGATGATATAACGGTTTCTCAAAAAGGCATTGGCCGGCAGTCTGCCCGTCAGACCCGCCAGCGCCTGCACCGGCTGTTGTTCTACAGGAACCTGTCCCGAGAGCGGCGCAGGCGGGATGGCCTTCCCCGTAGCCGGGCAAAACCGGGCTTCTCGCCGGTGTTGCTGACCACAATGTGGGCACAAAACTGTAGACATCTGCTTACACCGATCAACGCCTTCCGCGCTACTTTATGGAGCGCTCACTCGAACGTAGGTAAGGAAACCTGATCCAGAGAAGGAAATCCTTCCCTGCAGGTTTCCTATCCCAATGAAATCGAGCGTGCAGGCCGGCTCCGGTTGTTCTGCCAGGAAAAGCTGAACGCCATAACTTTCCGTGATCCTCAAGGTATAGCGGCTGTACTCACCTCCAGTAGCAGGCGCATCGCAGTGCTTGTCCTGGATAGGGGCATCGATGAACACCCTATCTTTACGAAGCTCCAGGTGGATTGGCCCATTCCCTAAGGTCTCTTTGCTGCGCAGATACTCCAGCGGGTCCCAGTCGAAGATCATAACCGCATTCGGGAATACCGGATCCAAACGCGCGTCGAAAGTAATTTCCAGGCCGGGTGCGTTGAGCACCAGTTTGTCATCAATTGAAGTCAACCCACTCAAACGCGGTTCTTCCACCGCCTTCAAATAGAGCCAGCTATCCGTTGCCGTATTCGTAACAGTTGGCTTAAGAGATCCCCATTTCACCCAGTTGACAAGCTGTCCGCCGCCGAAATCATCCTCCAGGATAACTTTCGCCTGTAAAGGAGCCAACGTAGGCTCTAAAGTAGCTGTCGCTCCCGCCAAAGTATCCGAAATCGTAGCTGTTGCGCTGGGCATCAAAGTATCCGTTGGTGTTACCGTCGGAGATACCGCCAGTGTAGGGGCTGCAGTCGTAGCGAGGGGTGCCGCAGCAGTTGTTGCTACAACCGTCGTTGCTGCGGGCGAGGTCACCGGGGAGGCCGCGGGCGTGACTGAGCCTTTCGGTAGCAAATTCAAAGGATCGCCCAAATAGCGCAGGTAAACGAACCCACCTACCAGCACTGCCGTACAGCCCAACACAAGCACGATCACGATCGCTGGCACCATAGCCCGGCTGCGCTTCTTTGGTTTGGCAGGTGGAGGGGCAGCTTTGCCGGCAACTGGAGGCACAGGCTTTCCAGGCGTCGGCCGGCTGACCGGTGGCGCAGCCGCCGGGGTTGGTTTAGGTGCTCCAGCTTGCGGCGCCGGCTGAGCCCCAGGCGCTGGCGCCGCTGGCGGTTGAGCCACAGGCGTCGCAGCCGGCGGTGGAGCGGGTTCCGCACCGATCGCTTTACCGCAGTTATTACAAAACTTTGCGCCCGGGCGTACTGGTTTTCCACAATGTGGACACACCGCCGCCGCAGGCGGCTGGGCCTGAGGAGGTGGTTGCTGCGGCGCGGCTGGAGGCTGAGCAGGCGGGCCTGCGGGTATCGTCTGCCCGCAATGACCACAAAAACGAGCCCCTGGACGTACCGGTTTGCCACAATTTGGACAGGTTGCTGTTGACATTTTTCGCCTCTCCTTCTTCTAATGTTGCAACACCATGTAGATCATCAGGTCTGGCGTTGCTTCAGATTTCATGCGAACCTCTTCATGGGCAAGCATTACGCCTGCCTGCTATGATAGCTTAGTTCCACAGCCATTGCAGAATCTGGCGCCTGGCCGTAAAGTCCGACCACAGCTCGGACAGCTTGCGATTGGCTTTGGCGCAGATAAGGGTATTCCAGGCTGGGCCATCGCAACCGGCTGGCCACATGCCGGGCAAAAACGAGCCTCCGATCTTAACATCTTACCACATCGTTGGCAAGGTTTCATCCCCGAAGTTGAAAACTGTTCGCGCGCGTCCCGCTCTGGGATGCCGGCCGGAGGCATTCCGGGCGAGGGAGCAGGTGGCGTTTGAACCATGCCGGGTTGCCGGTCCGCTTCAACTGGGGGCGCACTCTCGTGATCCGTCGCGTAGACTATGGGCGCCGCTACAGGTATTTCCCCTTGGCCCTGGCTGCGCATGGCAGAGCCCAAAGCCTGCAACCCCACCGGGATCGCCAATGCAGCCAGCAACGGCAACAGGCACACGGCTCCAACCAAAAGATTTGATTGGATCGTCACCAAATGCCGCTCATGGTAAGCCGTTGACGCGGCTGTGCTGCCCACCTTCACTTCCACATTGCGCCTCGTACCATCATAATTGGGGCGCGGACTGCGATATGTGATGCGATACTGATTGGCGATCGTAGAGCCGATCTCTCCGATCAGGCCGGTGAAATCCGGATTGCGGTCGATATCGTAAAACCGCCCGCCAGTATCCGTTGCCAGTGAGGTGAACTCGGTGTAGTTCGGCGTGACGGCGTAAACCGAAGCGCCCTGATCACGCACCAGCTTCAGAATCGGCTGGTAATCCAGATCAGGGTCATCAAATGTAGCGCCTCCATCAGGCGCGTCGTTATAACGGTGCGGCGGTGCGTCTGTAATCAAAATGAATATCTTCTGCGCCTCCGGATGAAAACTCATCTGCGTGGCGCGCTTGATTGCCCCAAAATCATTCTCGCGCTCCCCATCTCCGCCTTGCGCCGAAAGGCCTCCTACCCATCCCTTGAATTCTCCAGCATTATCGGTCAAGCTCCCATCCGAGCGGTATACCTGACGTACGATATCCCCAAACGATACCAATCCCAGGCGATAATCCCTGCCCTTGCTCACCAATTCATCTGCAAAAGCCTGGCTGGTATGGATCACTCCATCGATTTCATTGGACATACTTCCCGTGGTATCAAACACATACACGATATCCACCGGCCTGGCCTCGCCCAGACCCGCAAAAGCGACAATATCCACCGGAGTTCCATCCTCGGTTACGCTGAATTGTTCTTGCTCCAGCGCGGTTACAAACCCCCCTCCACGATTTTTAACGTTCACATACAGGGTGATCTCTGGATATTTAGAAACGTCGAATTGCCCGATTGTAACTTCCAGGTCATCTGGGATGGTGCCTTGTGCCAGCCCCAGGTTTACACCTGCTGCGCTTGCAAGTCCCCAATAGAGCATCGTCAGAATTACAATCGCCTTCCAGATGTGCCGAGAAATGGAAACACGACGATGGCGCGATTTCTGCATTCCCGCGCCGGTTCCACATATTTGTGCCTTTGTCTCAATTCGCTTCATAACCATTTCCAGCGCCTAAGTCATCCATACGGAAATCACAGAGATGTTATCTTCACCACCAGCCAGATTCGCAGCTTCTACCAGGCGGTCACATGCCTCCTGCGGGTTTGCCGACTGTAACAACAACTTCGCCATCTCAGCATCCAGCACCATCTCCCACAAACCATCCGAACAAAGCAGCAAGCGGTCACCCGCTTGAAGGGCGCACTCAAAAATATCCACTTCAACCGTAGCGCGATCGCCCAGGTTTCGATAAATCTGATTACGCTGGGGGTGCACACGCACTTCATCCGGCCTGATCACCTTTGCCGCCACCAGGCTGGCTACCAGGGAATGATCTTGCGTAATTTGTGAAAGCTGGCGATCGCGCCACAAATAGGTGCGGCTGTCACCCACGTTGGCGATCGCACACTCTCCCCCGACAACCAGCGCTGCAGTGATCGTTGTGCCGCGATCGCTTCCACGCTGTTGCCGGGCATTGTACAATACTTCATTGGCGCGCAAAATCGCGCTCTTCAATACAGATCCGGGTGATATCGTTCGGTCCAGCAAGATCGTGGATCGTTTGATTTTCGGCGCCGCCTGCAAATCCTGGATCTTCTCCTGGATCTCTTCGAGGATCACGCGCACCACCTCACGGCTGGCTACCTCACCCCCCTGGTGCCCACCCATACCGTCTGCCACGAGGTACAAACCAATCTCGGCCGCATCGGGCGACTGCTGCATGCCTAACGAGTACTTGCCGACGAAATCTTCGTTATGCTCTCGTCTTCTACCTGGATCCGAGCGATAGCCAGCAATCTGGCGTAAGCTTCGTACAGATTCCGGCACTTGTAAAACCGTTCGCAATACTTCGAGGAATCCCTTTAGCTGGTAAGAACCCTCGTGCGCAGCACGGCTGAGGAGGCCTCGGAATGGCGCTGGTACATCCGAGAAATCGGGCGGCGCGCGGTGGAGATTCTGTAACTTGCCGCTGGTCAGGGTATAAAGAAGCTGAGCCAGGTAACTAACCATACGTTGCTGAATGGCTTGCGGCGTCAAATCCGTCAAGTTAAAAATCGTCAGGTCCGCGAAAACGATCGGATGATATTCGGCCAACACAATTGGCTCCAGGCACTCAGCAATGGATGAATAACTCGGAGCAAAACCTTGCTCGCCCAGTATAGCCAGGACACTCCCTAAATTCCAACACCAACTTACCACACGGTTGTTATCAGTTACCGGCAGGTCCAATTGTGAAAGGCTCTGCCAGCCATCTCCTGGATATTCGCAGACCGCGTAACGGCGGCCCATCTGGTCGAATATCGCAATATGCCGTAAGAAACTGGCTGCCCCGCTTTGGCTCAGTTGGATCAATGTACGGCGTTTCTTTTCATCGCCTACAGGCGCGGGCATCTCCGTTTCTCGCACCAGGAACGTCTTCAACTCTGCCTGGCATACCCGGCATAGTTGTGGTGCATTGCCAGCGCGGGCTGCCTGCATGCCAGGCGTACCCGGATTATCGTGACCCTGGGGACAGCGATCCCAACGCACTTTATAGTAATTGGAGCGCTGCATCGACCGGACGTTCAGGATCACGTAGCCGCCGATGGCTTCTCCTGGCGTTTTGGGCAGCAGGGAGGTTGAGAGCAGTTGTGTTGCCGCGGCTGGTTGCGTTGCAGGCGCGGGCCGTGGCTGGCGAGTCTGGGGCCGGTCATTCCGAACCGACTCTGGCCGAGCAGGTTGGGCTTTGCGCTTACCCGTACCCATCAACGTATCACCGATCGATTGAAAGAAATTGGCGATATCGCGGCTCGCGTCCGCAAAGTCATCGAAAAGGTCGGAAACAAAATCATCCGCCCGGCCAGCACGAACATCATCCATCGGCTGACCACATCGCTGGCAGAACCGGGCTTCACCACGGTTCAGTGTGCCGCAATGGGGACACTTTTGCTCCTTCATCCCAGGTTCCTCAATCTCCAATCCAATTATATGCTCAGCAAAACAAATCCGATCAAACTCATCATCATGCCAATCTCGAGAGTCATCATTCCAATGACTAAAAGCCAGCTCAAAACATTCATCCAGGCTGCTGGTCGCACTTCAATCATAACAGGAACTTTCAGAACTGGGGCGCTAGGTATGCTAATTTGTATAAAACCCTGGTGTGTTTGCGGTAGTTTCATCAGCAAACGAGCGTGAAAATCCAACCAGTTCTGCAGAAACTGTGGGCTACGCCCGATGGTTTGACCGAACCATGCTGGCCTTTCAGCGCCATCCCAATTGGCAAGCGCGAGACCGGCAGTCCTGGCAATAATATTGAGGTGCACATTACGATCGGCGGCATTCAGAGCAACGATATTGGCAGGTTCAGGAATCAGCCAGGGCACAGAGCTTTGCACCTGTCCACTACTTCCTGGCGGCAGAGCGACTCGCAAGCCACTCCGTACCTCCGATCCCTGTTCCACGCTCCCCAGGTTTAGTGTAGGTATTGAGGCCGGAAATTGACCTGCCGTGGCCTGACGCTCGCCTTGGGCCACGCCCGGTGTCGCTGGAACAACCACCGGAGCAGCGCCATTCACCGGCCGCCGCCACTCGGAAGCTGGCCCCGGAGAAACGCTGGCTGGCGCAGATAAAGGTGCCGCGGACTGAGCTACCTGCGCAGCGCGTTCCGCGCTGACAGGCGGTCTGGCCTGCGGCCCTAACAACTCTTTCAAGAAAATGGAGGCGCTCGGTGTGCGTTGGTCCGGATTCAGCGCCATTGCCCGTTCAATTGCGCTGGCGATATGCTCGGGCACCTTTGGGTTGAGCGCCCGCACAGGTGGATGCCGCCAGGGATCGATTTGCGGATCGTAACGCGTCAACAATTGGAGCAACATTACACCCAGCGCGTACACATCCGTTTTTTCATCAGTCTGCGAACGCCGGGCAACAATCTCTGGGGCCAGGTAGCCATCAGTGCCGAACCGTACAGTATCGCCGCTCTTGCCAGGCTTGTAAAAACGCGCAATCCCGAAATCGAACAGCTTAACTGTATGCGTTCCACTCACTTCCATGACGTTGCTGGGTTTCAGGTCACGATAAATGATTGCCGGCGTTTGTGCGTGTAAGTAAACCAGAGCCTCGCACAGTTGCCTGGCCCACTCCAATACGCATTCAACCGGCAGAAATTGCTCAGGAGGCAAGTTTTCCAATATCGATTCCAGAGTTTGCCCCTCAATATATTCCATAACGAAGAACTGGCGGCCTTGTTCTTCGAAATATTGAAATGCCCGCACCAGATTAGGGTGTTTCAACTGGTTGAGAATTTCGAACTCCCGGCGGAAACCATCGATCACAGCCTGTTGGTGCTCCGGCTTGAGTCTTTTCAACATCGAAAAACTCATCTCTTTGAGCGCCAGCCTGTTCTGGGATGGTTGGGCGCTATTCGCCCAGGCATCCGCAAGCTGCGCCTGGATATCTTTTGCCTCATACACAGCCCCCATGCCGCCCTGGGCCACCTTGGATAAGATCATATAGCGACCAACCAATACCTGCCCTACTGGCAATTTTCCGGTCCCATATGGATTCGCTGGCGGTGGCTCAGCCATTTTTGTGCCGCAGTGGGCGCAATATTTTACATTTGGCCGGTTGCTCCGCTGGCACTGTGGGCAGAATACACCCTCCAGAGACATACCACAAGCCGAACATACTGCCAGGCCAGACTCAACCAGGTGTTTACAGTAAGGGCAGGTCCCCGTACGCCTTTCCTGATGAGGTAAAGATTGCGGCTGCACGGACTGAGCCTGTCCGCACTTCGGGCAGAATTTCGCCTCAGTCCTTATGCTGCTCCCGCACCTGCTGCAATTGGTCATTTCAACTTGCTACCAATCCTGAACAACGCAGACAAATTACCGTGGGCTGCTAGCACAGCCCACATCCAAAACTCAAAGGTTTTGCGTCAACCGCCTCGTCTCATAGCGCAGCTTCTTCGCCGCGTCAGGGTCAATCTCGCCGCTGCGTTCCAGCGTTTCGGCCTGCTGTTTCATCGCATCTGCCAGGGCGTGTTCACCCATATTCAACAGCCGGGTGGCAGCTTCACGCAAACGCAAAGTCGCGGCATTCTTTTCCTCACGGCTGTCGCTCTTAGCTGCTTGATGGGCCGATTCCAGGGCGCGCGTACCCATTTTGAACGCGCCCACTTTCTCAACTATATTCATTACCCGGTCGCTGAGCGGCGCTGTTACCATGCTGGACATCTGCACCATCACGTCCTGTCTCTGGTTTGGGCGCGCCAGGCCGCCTTCCGGATCATCCCAGGCCAGGAGCACCTGCGTGAGCGGATAGGTCCCCTCCGGCCAGCCAGGAACGAGCAATTCCACCAGGAAAGATTGTGGCGCCGTAGGATCATAATCGCCAAGAAGCAGCGCATAACTGCCGTCCATATCTGGTCCGGCATCGAAAGTGCTTAGCTCAGGCAGGACGCGATACACCCGGCGCAATTCGACGCCTTTCGTCAACTGCAGCTTGATTTCCACGTTGCGATAACTGATCCTGAGCGCTGCCCCCAATTCCTTCCGGAACACATCTGGAATCTGGTAAGGCGTTTCAATATAGTAAGCGTTGCCCCCGGTGATATCCGCCAGGGGGATCAACAAATCTTCATTGAACTCGACGCCGATCCCCATCGTAGTCAATTTTATCCCAGCATCCCGCGCTCGTCGCGCCCACTCATAGCACTCTTTCACTTTGAGAGTATGCCCGTCCGTCAATAGAACCAGGCGGCTGGCAAACTCTTTCCCCGATTGGCGCTGCACTTCTTCAAATGCCAGCGCGATCCCCTCAGCCATTTGGGTATCGTCTCCCAGGCGCATGTACTCCAGCTCGCGCGCCGCCTGGTGCAAACGAACGCGCTCCTTGCCCAATGCAGAGGGGATCATGACGTGCGCCCGCCCGGCAAAAGCCACTACCGAGAATCGGTCTATGGCGCGCAGGAATTCACTGGCGATTACCAGGGCCTCAGATACATAATCGATGCGGCGCGGGAATTTACCAATCAAATCATTCGAGATCGAAGTAATCTGGTAAGCCGGCACACCATCGGTCATCACTTCTTGCGCCTGCCCGTTCCTGGCCAATTCCATGAACTGCTGGTCCGTCACCAGGCGGATGCGCATCGAGTCGCTTGTATCCAGGATGAAACCCAGGTTGCTGGGTAAAGCCTGCGCTCCTTCGCCTCCGGTGACTTCGACCAGCAAATAAACCAGGCGAGGTTGGCCCGTAATAGGAACAATGTTCGAGGCCAGCGAGCTCTTCAACGTCAGGGGGGTGGCTGTCATCTATTCCTCATACCAGGTTCTTGCATCAAACCTCTCCGCCCACCCCAGGTTTCACCAGGGGCATAGACCGGCGGCAGGCATCCATTACGCCGGCCGGGCCTCGATTGGATTCTAAATCCAGCGCCCACTTCAGGCCTCTACCATAAATGTCTGTGCGCGCTAACATTCGCTCCTGTCCGCGTTTATAGCCATAGTGACCCAATACGCGATAAGCCGCCCACTCGGCAAAACCTTCGTGAACCAAAGTATCTCGCAGCAATGGACAGTTTTCACCTTGCCAGGCATGAGCATACTCATGGGCGGCAACTTGCAGGAATAACAGCCGCGGCAGGCCCGTCTGGATATAAATTCCTCGCCGCATGCCGCGTCGCGTATAAACCCCCAAAGTGCGCTGCGGGTCAAGTTCATCAACGACGCCGTTCCCGCTGGCGCGGATCAATTCTTGCTGTTGGTGAATTACCGCCGCCAGTTGGTTCCGGTCCACTAGAGCCAGGCCTGTCGGGACGTTGAGCGTTATGCCAAGCGTCTTCACCACCACTCCCTTCATCTCCTCATAGAGGGAAGCCGCGTCGCCAGGGGCGTAGATAGCGGTCGTATAACAATGTACGCACATCAACCGGCCATCAGACAGTCGCCAATAGTCATTGGTCAGGGGCGCAGTGCACACATCGCAAGCCTGGCGCTCTTTGTAACAGGCCTGGCAGTAAGGTCCAACGCCGTCGAACTCTAAGTATTTACGCCCTTTCTCGATTAACTTCCCGCAGGCCAGGCAAGCGCGCAGTTCTTCGCTGCAAGTCTTACATAAACCATTCCGGAATTTGTCCGACTCACTGGCTGCCATCGGTAAGCCGCATTCCCGGCAGCGGGGCTTATTTCGGTCGCAAGCATCGCAGACTCGCAATGACAATTCGCGCGGCCATTTTTTGTGGTGGTATGACTTCCCCTTTCCCACAATCCTCTGGCCACACAATTGGCAAAAAGAACCACGACGCCCGGTATCGGCGTGCATCTGGCCTCCCGCAGGCAGTTCCACAGATTAGATTACCCGAATCTCCGGCGACCTCACGGGCCGCCCCTAATCGCCTTTCTGGCGATACACCGCGATAACGGTTAACAACAGCCAGAAGATGATGTGAAAAATCAGCCCTCCCCACAGTTCCATCATTTTCTCGGGAGTATGGGCATAATCACCATTCTTTTTTGTATCTGTGCCGCCCGGATCCAGTTTCGTAGTCGCCGCGCTACAAGTTACCTCATTAACCATCTTGCTTGGGTCGTTTTGATCCGGGACCTCGATCACCGTGCAAGTCCGGCTGTTATCGTTGAGTGAGGGCAAATTCACTGTAGAGCCCACAGCAACCGTTGTCCAATAGCTGACCGTTCCTTTGGAGATCAAGGGGGCATCCGCCGGGAACAAAGCGCCGCCCAGGATGATCTGGATGAAAAGTTGCACCAGGATCGCATACAGCACCACATCTGTGGTGGGCACGATGGCAGAAATGAACAGGCCAAGCGCAATACTGGCCAGGATCCCCAGGTAGAAAGTCACAAAGAGTTCCAGCGCCCCGTTATCCGTAAAGTAAGCGCCTGGGAAATCCATGTCAAGCCCGAACAAGGATAACACCAGCAAGACTCCGGCTACCTGGATGACTGCGAAGCTGCCTAAGATCAACACCTTAGACATGATATACGCCGTCACTTTCAGGTTCACCGCCCTTTCCCGCCGGAAGATGGGCCGTTCCTTCACGATCTCGTATGCAGCGGCAAAAGTACCACCCTGAGTCAGAGCCAGGGAAAGCATCACCACCATCATCTGGGCGCCCTCCAGGGGCAGATAATCTTCAGTGGTGTCCTTCTTCTTGTCTTTCAGGATCTCCTTCAGCTTCTTATCGACATCCTCTTTCTTCCCGGAGATCATCTCGCCCTTCTTTAACTTGCTCTCGATAATACCTCTAAAGTCGCCCGGCTGGCTGACCATTCCAAATAACGCCCCAATCAAAGGCATCATGAGCAGCAAAATGAACAAGGTGCGCACATCCAGGCGGATCAAATCGAACTGGCGTCGCGCCAGGATGAAAGTCTGGCGCAGGAACGAGTCCCTCGCCCGTTTCCCGGGCCCCATACCTGCCCCCGCCCCGCCCTGGCCGCCCGCTGAAAGCTGGCGCTGGCGATCAGCCACGTACTTTTGAAAATACGGCGATTGGCGATAATGATCGGCCCACAAAATGCCCGACATCACCCTGCCAGTCTTCTGGTAGCGCGGGTAATACGGCTGCAATTCGGGCGGCACCTCCTTCCCCTTAGATGGATCGATCTCCTGCGAGAGCTTCAGATAGATATCGGAGAAATCGCGCACATTGTAGAACTTCAAGGCATCATTGGGCGGCCCATAATAGGCCAAACGACCATAGGCCATAAAAGCAACGTGATCGCATTGTTCGATGTTCGCCGTAGCATGTGTCACCAATACAACTGTACGCCCTTCGTCCGCCAGGCGGTTCATGTCGTACATCATTTTCTTTTCCAACCCGGGGTCAAGGCCTGAAGTCGGCTCATCCAGGAAGAACAAAGTCGGCCGCGCCAGCAGTTCCACCGCGATGCTGACGCGCTTGCGCTGGCCGCCGCTCAAAACCCTCACCGGTTTATTGGCATGTTCCACCAAATCCACCGCTCGCAAAACATCCTGAATGCGCGCTTCAATCTCTGCTGGCTTGGCATCTGGCAGGCGCAGTTTAGCTGCATACCACAAGGCCAGCCGGACAGGCAAGGTGCGGTGGATGATATCATCCTGAGGTACATAACCCATCTGCATACGATAGAGATCCAGCTTGTCATACAGAGGCTCACCATCCAGTAAGATGCGCCCGTGGTTGGCTGGTTCGTAGCCGTTCATCGCTTTCATCAAGGTGCTCTTGCCCGCGCCGCTGCCGCCCACCAGGGCGATAAACTCGCCCGGATTGACGGTAACGTTGACTTCTTGCAAGATCATCTTCTTATTGCTGACTTCACGTCCAAGCCGGATGGCGTCGATGCGATGTCCCAGCCGCATAGATTGGGCCAGGCTTTGCTGCTGAGCATCGTAAGTCATCTTGAAGGGGCCGATCTGGATCGTATCTCCACTCTTGATCGGCGACTGGGCTGTCCGTTGGCCGTTGACAAAAATGCCGTTTGTGCTGCCCAGGTCACGGATAAACAAGCCGCCATCGCGCTTGAAGATCTCAGCATGGCGGAAAGAAACCGTGGGGTGGTTCAGAGGCAGGTAGCTGTTTGGATCTCGGCCGATGATCACGCTGGTCAGATTAGAAAGGTCCAGCTTACCAAGCGATAACTGGCGTAAAGCCGCTCCCGATTTGCTCTGAAAACCCAAACTGACCGAGTTGCCGGTCAAGTCGCCGATGCGCAGCACATCGCCAACATTCATCGAGATAGGAGAGTTCGCTGGCAGGCGCTGCCCATTTAGCATCGTGCCGTTGGTGCTGTTTAGATCTGTGACGCGATACCCGCTGGAAGAAATTTCCAGGCTCAAATGCCGCCCAGAAACTGCCGGGTGGTTGATCACAATATCATTACCAGGCGCCCGGCCAACCATCAACACTGGCTTATTGATGACGTGCTCCTGCGTGCTGCCTCCCATCCAACGCACCACCAGTTGGATATCATCCTCAGAATCCTGGCTAAGCATCTGGGTTGCCGGCGGCCCCGCCGGTGCAGGAGGGGGTGGCGGCACAGCCGGTCCCGGTTGTGCTCCAACGGGGGGAGGCGAATAAGGTTGAGGCGGCGCGCCAACCGGGGCAGCTCCAGGCGGAGCCACCGATGGGCCTGCAGGAGGCGGGCTCTGCTGAGCAGAGGCGCCGCTCACAACCAGATTGAAGCCGCATTTAGGACAGAACTTCGCTCCTGGCCGCAGTGTTGTTTGGCACTTCGGACAACTTCCACCTCCAGAAGATGGCGCTGGCTGCGAAGTCAGATGCTCACCACATTGAGTGCAAACATTTGCTTGCGCTGAATTCATATGACCACAGTTAGGGCATAATTTTGTACTCATCCCGATCCTCCTTACTGGCGATAAATCAATATAAAAACATGTTGATGATTTACATCTCTGCTGTGCTTATATTCTACACCAAATCATAATAAAAAGCGATAAAAATAGACACACTATATCCAGATTGCGTGACTCTTCGTTCTATTTTTGTCCACTTGATAATTCAATTACTGCGAAATTGCACAACGGAACCCATTACCTTGTGCTAGAACTTCGGGGTAATTCCCCAGGCGAAACGCAGCCCGGATATATTGTTGGTTACTAAACCACGAGCCGCCGCGCAACACGCGCAGTTCAGCCAGTTCCTGGCTAAAGGGATTGATCACTGTCGCAATGGTGTAAAAACGCTCCGAATACCCATCTGCAACCCATTCCGCTACGTTGCCGGACATATCCAATGTGCCATACGGGCTGGCTCCCATCGGGTAGCTGCCCACCGGGGTAGTATCACCAACCTGTGAGGCGTAATTTGCCAGGCGATTGCTTGGTAACTGCTCCCCCCAGGGGAATTCTCGGGCATCCAAACCGCGCGCGGCTTTTTCCCACTCTGCTTCTGTAGGCAACCGCCTTCTCGCCCAGGAACAATATTCCTGAGCATTCTGCCAGGAAACAAAGATAACCGGGTAATCATCAAATGCCGCTTTGCCATAGTAGAACAAATGCGTTGCAGAGCTGGTATTTGCCGGCGCCTGGCAGCTTCCAGCCAGCGCACACCGTTGATACATGCCATTCGTCACTTCTGTGCGATCGATCCAAAAAGCATCTAAATATATCGCCCGCCTCGGTTTTTCATCATCGTTCGCCATGAGATCTGCCTCAGCAGAACCCATCCAAAATACCCCTGCGGGCACATGCACCATTTCCATGCCATCTGCCGGCGACACCCGGATCGTGCCAGCCGGTACAGGTGGAGTGCTTGTAGCGGGCATTGCGCCATCTGGTAAAGCAGTCGCCGGGATCAGCAACTTCTGCCCGGCGAAAAGTGGCTCACAGGCTGCGTCCAGGTAATTTAGCTCCACAATATCTTGCACAGAAACCCTAAGGTTTTCTGCAATCTGGCTGCACGTATCCCCCTTCGCCACTTCGTAAACCCAGGGTAAAGGTTCAGTCGCAGGCGTTGATGTCGGGGAGGGGAAAAACGGGGTTGCCAGTTCGCTGATCTCTGTTTGTGTGGGTAGAGAGGTCATCACTAAAGCTGGAGCCGGTGTAGAGGTATCCACCGCCGCCCTGCCGCGCAATCCACCCGCATAAAACACGCTCGCAGAGATCGCTGCAACCAGCACAAACAAAGCCAGCACTACTACCCACATTTCTACCCTGGCAGCCCGAGGAAATCCCAACGGCGCAGGTTTGCTGGACGTTGGCTGGCCTAACGACAAAGCCGCCTTGAACGCTCCCGCACTCTGGAAGCGCTGCTCTGGAAGCATTTCCATCGCCTTGAAAACCGCCCGGTCGACTCCCGGAGAAAGCTTCGGGTTGTAATTTCGCATCGGGCGCAATGCCGTTCCCAGGTTGCGTTGGATGCTTTCCGGCGGTTCTTTACCAGTCAATACAGCATAAGCAGTCGCCCCCAAGGCATACACATCGCTGCGTATATCTGTGACACCATGCCCATACTGCTCTTGAGGCGAAAAACCCGGCGTCACTGCCCGCGCCCCAACCGTAGTTTTCAAACCAGGATCGTAAACCTTGGCAATCCCAAAATCTACCAGCATGGCCTTCCCTGCTGGGGTCACGCGGATGTTTGCCGGTTTGATATCCCGGTGAATGATAGGCGGGCTCTGTGCGTGTAAATAATCCAGCGCATCACATACCTGACCCAGCCATAATTTCACCTGCTCTTCAGGTAAAGGGCCATTGCGAGACTCTAACATCGCCTGCAAATCTCGCCCTTCTACCAGTTCCATAACCAGATACTGAGCCTGACCTGGCACAAAGAAGTGGTCGTAAACGCCTGGCAAATTTGGATGGGATAGCTTGGCCAGAATTTTGGCCTCGCGTTCGAACTGCCGCTGTGCTTCTGGCGAAGCATCCGGATTTTCTTTCAAAGCACAAGGACGATCCAAAACGGTATCCCAGGCCTGGTAAACCGCTCCGAAGCCGCCTTGCTCAATAAGCCTGTCGATCCGATACCGGTTCTGGAGGATGCTCCCAACCAGAAAGGGCATACTCCCTCCCAAAATCAGGTAATCTTGGCAATCACGACACTGATATTGTCTTCCCCACCAGCCGTATTGGCGGCATCCACCAACCTGCGGCAAGCCTTTTCGATTGTGGGCGCTTCATCGATCAATCGCGCCATCACAGCCTCATCGCGCACCATTTCCCACAGTCCATCGGAGCACAACAACAGATAATCGCCTGGCTGCAAGACCTCCCAAAAAGTATCGATCTGCACCTTTGATTTCTGCCCCAGAGAGCGAAAGATCATATTACGCTGCGGATGGCTGAAAACATCTTCAGGTTTGATCTGCCCACCAGCTACCAGGCTGGCGACTAACGAATGGTCCTGAGTAATCTGTCGCAGCACATGATCACGCAAGAGATAGGTCCGGCTATCGCCTACATTAGCGATCACCGCCCGCCTGCCAAAAACCACCGCCATTGTCACCGTTGTACCAGCCTCGGCAGCGCGTTCGGGCCGCCGTTCCGCATAATCCCGCACCACTTTATTCGCCTTCATAATCGCCTGGCGTACCTGGTTTTCCATTTTGCTACCAAACGACATGCGCGTCATTTCGCTGCCCTCAACCACCGAGTTGATTTCCGCTTCCGACAGTCGCACAGTCGCCCTGGGGTCTTTCAAACAAAACAACTCAGCCAGGTCGTGCTTGATCGCTTCAACCGCCCAATGACTGGCGACTTCTCCCCCCATATGCCCGCCCATCCCATCACAGACAATGAACAGGCCCATCGGTGCCCCTTCTGAGGCCTCGAAGACCTGCGCCCAGGCGCGGTCTTCGTTCATGCGCCGTTCTTTTCCAGGATCCGTCAGTGTTGCCGCCTCGATTTTGATCATTCCTCTCTCCATCAACCACCTACATAATCCAGAACCAAAAGCCCCAGGCGGATCTCATCCCCTGGCGAAATTGGATAACGCTGGCCGGGCTGTAGCCGCTGCTTATTCAAAAAAGAATAATTGGTGCTGTTCAGATCCTCGATGAGGATCTGAGTGCCCTGGACAAATAAACGTGCATGCATCCGTGATACTCCTGCACTATCTCCCCCAAAACCTGTCAAATCAATGTCAGGGAACACGTTGCGTACAGGGTCAGAGCGCCCCATCGTCACTTCACCCTGGCCTGCAGGGATTTGGATTTCAGTCCCCGTGGATTGAACCACGAACTTTCCCAACGCCGGCGAGGGCGCTGCGCTGGGAATTGGCGATTCCATTTTGGGCCAGGTTTCCAGATCAGCAGGTTTACTCTGCACGGCGGGCATATCAGGCGCTGCACTTTGTTGCTCAGGCTGAACTGCCCCAGCACTACCCGCCTCAAGTTGAAAACCGCAGTTCTGACAAAATGTTTCTCCAGGCGCATTGACATAACCGCAACTGCTACACGCCCCAGACGCATTGACACCTGGAACTGCAACCGGCTCTTCGGGCTCCTGTACAGACGCGCCCACAGGCGTAGGAGGAGGCGGCGGCACACTGGCAACTGGCGCAAGCTGCACACCGCAATTTTGGCAAAACATCTCGCCCGGGACATTCACATATCCGCACGATGAGCAGGTACCAGGTGAAGCATCCAGAGCAGCTATCGGCTCGGCTGCCGCCTTTACCGGGCTTTCCATCGCAGGAGCAAGCACAGGCCCAGGCGTCTCGACAATATCGGAAAGCCGCAATCCGCAATTATCACAGAATGTGGCATGATCATCAAGCTGTGTTTGGCAATCTGGACAGGTTCGCATAATATTTCAGTTCGCGTGGTAGATAATCACCATCTTACCCAGGCGAATTTCATCGCCATCGTTGACTGGATGCGTTTGCCCAGTTGGTACTCGTTGCTTGTTGACTGCCGTGCCATTCACACTGCCCAGATCTTCAATGTACAATCGCCCGCCTTGAAAAACGAGTTGGGCATGTTTACGCCCGACACCCTCTTCTTGAGCGCCGTACGGGTCCAGGTCAATTTCCGGGAAAATGCTGCTGACCGGATCTTCGCGGCCCATCACCACCACTTGCTTTCCCTGCGGGATAGCAATCGATGCATTTTTGGCCTGAATGACCAGGCGACCCGTAACATAACCCGCTGCTGGTGCCGGTGGCGCATATGCAGGCTGTGCAGGCGGTGTATATGCAGGTTGTGCCGCCCGAGGCGGCTCAGGCACAGGTGCGGGCGCGGCAGGCGGTTGCGCCTTCGGCAATGGCGTTCCACAGTTCTCACAGAAGATCGAGTCGGCCGAATTGGCATGCCCGCATTGAGGGCAAGAGACCGTTGCTCCTCCCAGAGGCGTCTGATACGTAGGAGCCAGGGGTGGTTGTGCGACCGGAACGCCTCGTAGATCATAGCCACAATTATCACAAAATACAGAGCCTGCAGGAACAGGCGAATTACAGCTTGGACAATTTGTCACAGACATATTACGAGCCTCCTTAGAACTGTTTTCAACACACTCATCTTAGCGAATGGGATTTCACTCTTGAATCTCGGCTTCGGTCAACCGCTTGGTCGCGTAGCGCATCTTCTGGGCTGCCTCTAAATCCATTTGGCCACCCTGCTCCATCTTTTGCGCTTGCTGGTTGGCTTGCTCTGCCATCTCTACTTCACCAATCTCCAACAAGCGCGTCGCAGCAGCCTTCAAACGTTGCGTTGCTCTGGCAACATCCCCCGCCGCGGCTTCATCCAGCGCCTGCGTTTGGAGCTTATGAGCCACTACGCGCTCGACAATATTCATCACATACCCATTGGTCTGATTGGCCTGTGCAGCATCATCCGTAAACGTCATGACAACATCCACGCTAGCCTTTTGCTCTGTCAATCCACTGCCCGGAACATCATAGCTGATATCCGCCTGGATCATCCGGAATGTACCTGCCTGGCGCGGCGGCAGCAATAAATCCGCCAGGACAGATTGTCCCAGGCCATGCTGGATATCTCCCAAAAAAACTTGAACATCATAGGTTGAAACCGCTCTGTGATCCAGTCTGCTGATCAAGGGTGTCACTCGCCAGACCGTGCGCGGCGTGATCCCCTGCACCATGCGCATGGTTAGATGCGCGTTGGTCACTGCCGTTCCCTGCATCCCCTTCAAAGTTTTCTCGAACACCGCTTCGACTTTATCCGGGGAGTCCACAACCACCCACTCTCCACCGGAACGTTGAGCAATATCTTCAAGTAAACGCGGATCCCAATTGCTCTCGGCGCCTACTCCTAATCCTAACACGTGGATCGGGATGCCTGCGGCCTGGGATTGTTCCGCCAGATCGCGGCATTTTTGCTCATCTTCCCAGGTTTGCCCATCCGTCAATAGCAACATGCAGGATACTCGATCAATACTTTGCCCGCGGCGCAGTTCCTGCAAACCGAGATCCATCCCGGTCGACATATGCGTTCCCCCGCGCTCTTGGATAGAATCGATCTTCCGCTGGATCATTTCTGGGTCTTGCACGGGCGCTGCCGGCAAAACCAGATCTGCTGGCTCAACGTCATCGAAAACAACCACGGAAAGCAAATCTTCCGGTCCCAATCGGCTTACAACCTGCTTGGCCGCATCTTTCATATGACGCAGCTTTTCCCCAGCCATCGAGCCACTACGATCCAACACCAGACTGAAATTGATTGCCTGAGAACCCACTCCAGGCGCAGCGGCAGTGGGCAAAGCCTCAAGCAATATATAAGCTTGCTGCGGTGTTGGCATGGCTTGATAAAGAGGGCGATGCAGTGTAGCTTTCAGGTTTATCTCACCAGCCATTTTTACCTCACTTTCTCAAACTCTTTCACACTTCTCTGTTATCGCAAATCTTACAGATTTCGTCGATCTTACCAACCCGGCGCTAGACTTGAACCAACTTGATAATGATCACCGAGATATTATCATCACCGCCGGCCGCGTTGGCGGCATCGATCAGCCCATCACAAGCGGATTGCGGCGAATCTGCATGCATAACAATTCTTCGGATCGTCTCATCCTCTACCATTCCGCACAATCCATCCGAACACAACAACAAATGATCACCCGGTGACAGTGTTTGCACGGAAATATCCACATCCACTTTCGATTTATCGCCAATCGTACGATAGATCACGTTCCTTTGAGGATGGTGGCGCGCTTCTTCACGCGTGATTTGATTCGTAGCAATCAAGCGTTCCACCAGCGAATGGTCTGTGGTGAGCTGGCGAATTCCCTGTGCGTTGACCATATAAACCCGGCTGTCTCCTACATGGGCAACAAAGGCCTTGCTCCCTTCCAAAACCGCCGACACCAGCGTTGAGCCCATATCCGTGCCCGCCGATTTGCGCAGCTCAAAAACCTGCTTATTAGCCGCCTCAACGGCCTGGCGTAGCCACTCACTGCGATCTTGTCCCACCCCCTGTGCAATTTGCGTTGGCATCAATTCCATCACAGCTTTCTGGGCAATAGTATTCACAATCGCTCCACTGGCAATCTCTCCGGCTGCATGCCCACCCATACCATCTGCTACCACATACACCCCTAACGGCTGGCTGATGGATTGTAGGACCCGCCCTATTTCCAACGTTAGAATGCTATCCTCGTTCAGACTGCGCACCATACCCACATCTGTACGCCTCCCCAAACGAAAATCTACCACCTGTGAAGCGACAGCATTCTCAACTGCCTGTTCGAGCGCCTGCATCAGCTCTTCGCCGCTTGCAAAGCCACTGGCGCCCAATGCCTGCTCAAACACCTTATCAATCGCCGGCAACAAATTAGGATCGTGTTCATACTGGCGTTTACCAGTCAACCAATAAAAGATAATGGCAGCCAGTGCACGTGTATCTGCTGCATGCATCCGCCGCACATCATCTGCAACGTAACTGTCTGGATACAAAACGCAACCCGCAAAGTTAGCCCACACTGCCCGATCTTCAACCAAAGCGAAACAGGTTTCATCCAGGCCGCCATTGAATGCAATCCCATTGGCATGTAAGTAATCCAGGCCACGTGCTAATTCAACCCCCCAACGCAACGCTTGTCTGGTCTCTGGATGCCCACCTACGGTACTAACCTCGGGCATAACCAGGCAATGCCGCTGAACCCCCGCAACAGTCTCGTCAAAAACCGCCAGCGGAGCGCGCACATTGCCATGCGAAAGCCCCTGTGCAACCACTCGTTTCACGCTCTCCGCCACGGGCGTTAACGTTTCAACCAACAACAAACTTTGTCCACCTACGCCCAAAGCTTTGCCACAATCTGTACAAAACCGCTCTGGATCTCCCTCGCGTGGCGGGAAGATTGCCCCACACGCCGGGTTGGAACATACCAGAATACGTAAATGCTCTGGCACGGTCAATTGCGTCACCAGATAATGATTGCGCTGGTCATCGCTAAAGACCAGGCCCAGGTACAGGAAAGCATCACCGAAAATCGCGCCCGCGGGCCGGTTGGTGAGAGGTGGGGTTGCCGGCAGCGGCCTGGTATTTGTGCGCTCAGGCACACCTGGATTACGCGGCAAAGGCTCCGAATTTAGCCGCACGGTCACTCGATCTCTGCGCGGGTTGGCTTCGTCGAGCGGGCGTGTCTGGGCCGGCGATTCTGGCAGCATCACAGCACAGTTTTTGCAAAACTTGGCGCCGCTGCGATTTTCAGTCTGGCAATTTGGGCAAATAACCATCAGTGTTCTCCTTAATTCCTCACCCGTCAGGCGCCAGGATGGATATATCCTGTATCACGGAAGCTCAACGTAACCGAGCCCAGGCGGATTTTAGAACCATCTTGCAGTACATTCTTGCGAGTCGGGTGTTCATCCAGGAACAGGCCGTTCAAAGCGCCAACATCCTCAATACACACTCCACCGATGCGCGCATCGTAATCCACCAGTGCATGCCTGGCAGATACACTCTCATCTGTCAGGATCAGATCATTCGCTTCACCGCGCCCAATAGCAATCGGCAATTTGGTGAAAACCCTGGTTTCTCCACTCTCTGTGATAAATTCAAGCCCATACTCCATCTTTGTTGCTCCCTGGTCTTCTACTCTTGAAACCTTTTCCTCAACAGGCGCGCTCTTGGGGGCTGGCTCATCTTTCTGCCCAAATAACTTTGCAAGCTTCTTCATGCTTCCCATCCTCCTGATGCAGTGCCAAAGCACCATACATCCATCTCAGGCCAACAACCTGTTCACCGATAATCTTACCAATACAAAAAATTACACTTAGATCATAGCTGCCCTGGTAGATGCTATTGGACGGGTTCGACAGATACCACACTCCCAAACGTATTGATGTTCAGAATCCACTCACTACCGACCTGGAACTCCGTGAACTGATTTAGATCAGTGGTTGTGTAAGTATACTGCCCCTCATCCGTCCCGAAAGACACCTCAAACTCTTGGGAACGTGTCCCTAAACGCTGTTCCCCGGTCAATTGTGGCTCGGCCCAGACCGGAGTGTAATCTGTCCCCTCCATCTGAACCGTATCGAATGTTTGCCATTCCAGAACGGTGTACGTGCAATAATCCTTCATGATTTCGTACCGGCAATCTTGCACCACTTCTGCATAGCCCGATCCTTTATCCACTGTATAGGATGTGCCGCACACCTTATTGGCATTGGGAGCGGGTTCATCTTGCACTTTGTACACTTTCTGAGTGCAGTTACCCACCTGGGCATCTGCGGGGATCTCATCCACCCAATCCTGGTGTTCAGCAGGCAGCCGCGCTTCAACGATCACACTGGTAGTCCAATGTACACCTTGCACAACACCGTTTTGTCCTTCTGTTCGGAGAGATAGCACCACAAAAACTACGATTGCGATCAAGCATAACGCTCCAAAAGCGGCTACCAAACCGATCCCCAACATTGAAGGCTTTGCTGATCGCGCCGGCTGACTCACCTTGCTTGGAGCAGGAGCCACTCCCGTAGGAGCGCCGCACTGAGCACACTTCAACGCCGTTTCCGGGTTCATTGTTCCACATCGCGGACAGGCCACCTGCTTCACGGGTCCTGTGCTGAACGCCCCCACAACACGCCCTGCCTGGCGCTTCGCTCCTTCCTTCAGGTCCGCCCCGCACTGCGAGCAAGTTGTTGCACCAGCCGGGTTGCGCGCGCCGCAAAACGCGCAATGGATATCTGCTCCCGCTTTCGCCTTTGCTAACTCTGCCTGATCCTGGATCAGTTCTTGTGTCTGAGCCTGCTCAAACTGAACATTCTCGGGCTGCGGCGCTCCACAGGACAGGCAAGTTTTCTCCGGGCCGGGGTTGCGACTGCCACACTTAGGGCAAGTCCACTCCAGTTTCACATAGCCAAGGGATTCTCGGGACATGCTAACTCCTTGCAAAACCAATGCCCTGCCGGTGTATGCTCAGGGGAATTCTTTCAACCAAATGACCCCTGAGTGAAAGAAGCGATCGGGGCCTCCTGCCAGGGCTCCAAGAGTCCACATTACTATTATACGCGAGTTAATCAGATTACGTTGCAAGAAAACAAAGCAAAAACAACTAAAATCCGCAAATCGCTGCGCGAGCCCGGGCTTCAAGAGTACCTTTCAACATCTGCTATGTAGAATAAACTTCCTCGTTCACGCAATAAGGTAATCTTTCACCTTTCAAACCAGCGATCAAATTCTCTGCCGCCATGCTCGCCATCTTATCGCGCGTCAGCTTGCTCGCACTGGCAATATGCGGTGTGATAATCACATTATCCAGGGTTAGTAAGCAGTTGTCTGGTGGGAGCGGTTCTGGTTCAGTCACATCCAGGGCCGCACAAGCCAAAACTTTTTCCTTGAGCGCCTGGTAAAGCGCCTCCGGATCGATAATAGCCCCGCGAGCAGTGTTGATTAGGATCGCTCCGGGTTTCATCTTGCCAATAACCTGGTGATCGAACAAATGATAGGTATCCTGGGTCAGTGGCGTATGGATCGAAACGAAATCGGCCTCAGCTAACAAGGTATCCAAATCCACCGGCTGTGCCATTAAAGTCCGAGATTCAGCATCCTCCTTCAACGTAGGATCATAGTAGAGAACGCGCATATTGAACCCTGAAGCTCGTCTGGCAACTGCCTTGCCAATCCGGCCAAAACCAACAATTCCCAAGGTAGCGCCGTAGATATCTGGCCCCAGCATAAAAGAGGGTCCCCAGGTTTTCCAACCGCCCGCCAGTACACACTGATGGCCTTCCACAACTCGGCGGGCAGCCGCCATCAACAAAGCAAAGGCAAAATCGGCAGTGGAGTCGGTTAAAATGCCTGGCGTATTCCCTACTGGAATTCCCCGGCGCATCGCCGCGGCAACATCCACATTGTCCACACCCACAGCATGGTTGCTGATTACTTTGAGCTGTGGTCCAGCCACCGCCATCAGTTCATCATCAATGGGATCGGTGAGCAAACACAGCAATCCATCTACCCCGCGCACACGTTCTAGCAAAACCCCGCGAGAAGGGGGAAGTTCTTCCTGCCAGACATCTGCCTGGCAATATGAAAGAACCATTTGCAGGCCCTTTTCGGGGATAACTCGGGTGACAAACACACGTGGTCTGGACACTAACGCTGCTCCTTTCGTTTTTTCTTCGGCGCACCAAAGCCAGGGAGTTCAGGCGCCCCCATAAATCGCATCCGTTGTTCTTCCGAGGTTTTGCTTACCCTGGGAGTTTCCAACCACTCTCCACCCTGTAGCGCTTCCGTTGCCAGGCGCACTGCTTCTTCAGCGTTATTCGCCCAAAAAGATTTGGAGAATGGCTCAATATACGCTGGAGAGCGTTTCCCGCTCTTCTTTTGTTTTGCTACTCCCTGTTTGGTTAGAAATATCCCTTCAATCCAATATTGTTCCATTCGAACTACCTCTGGCGTTCATGATCGCCTGGTTTACCAATGCTCTCCGGTAAAATCATTCAACTAAGCCTCTGCTTCCATTTCATCCTCCTCGCCCCCAGGATAATTTTCCGGTTTTGGTCTGAAGAACTTCCACGGGAGATCTCCCTCCCCGGAATTTGCCTGTACCATAGCCATCCAAACTGCCGGCAGATTGGAATACCCATGGAAATTTAGAAACTGCGGCGTCCAATAGGGGCGGAATTTGTCCTTGAAATCTCGCAGCCCTTTGAAATGATAGAACCAGTTTCCATACTTGTAAATAAACTCGATCGACTGGCGTAAGATCGAACCGCCAGATTGTGCACAGGCCCCAGAAAGCGCACACAACCCCAGGTTGAAAGTATCATAACCTCTCTCCTGACCCCACAGGAAAAGCGCTACGAACAGGAAATCCATTGTGCCCGAGATTGCATCCTTCCGGCGGCGCATCAAATCGATTGTGATCTCATTCAACTGGAATTCGCTGACGATATTTGAGAATGCACTGATCGAGCCATCCGGAGTGTAAACCACCGCAATCGGCCCGCTGCGCAAATATTCTTCGTCAAAACGCCCCAAGAAGAAACGCTTCTCCGTCCCCAAAGTCATCGTCAGCCATTCATCACTGACTACTCGCAGTTTCTCCAGTAAATCATCTGTAATTGGCGGTTCATGGATCACCACCTGGTAGCCCTGATCGATCATCCGGTTGTAACGCTTGCGATAACTCTTGGCTGACCGCCCCTTCAGGCTGAATGTGTTCAAATCCACAATCGCCTCCTGACCCATACACATGGTGCGAAAGCCCTCTTGCTCATAATGCTCCAGATAATCGGGCATCGTCAGGCAAAACGCCGGGCGCCAATCATTCCGCTGGCACATCGCCCGAAAATTCGCAATGGCTTGGGTGGCATCTCGCTTAGGGCCAATGGGATCACCCAGCGTTAGTGCAGTCCGGCCCTGCAGCGTATAGGCGATCAACGAACCTCCTGGGCTAAAAAAATAATGCTTATCATCGAACAAAGTAAGGAATGCCATTGAAGATCTTCCATGCGCCTCGACGATCCCACGTGCCTGCTCGCGCTCTTCGGGAGCGGCAAAGCCTCGCTTCCTTACCGGGCTTACTATCGCAAGCGCCGCATAGCTTACTGCAATTCCGCCAATCCCAGATACCAAATAAGCGAAATATTCGCCCACCCCCTTGAGCGGTAACAACCCTGGATCGTGAAACTGTGTCGCCATCACCACTGCCTGGCGCACAGACACGCGTAGGTTGAAGGGTACCTGGTAGTAAAAACGCGTCAGCCCATACAATCCCACCACTGCCAGAACCAAATCAAATGCCAGGACTCCCACCATCACTGACAGGCCTCGATAAGTTGTTTCCTCATCAGAACGCACCGTAAAGTGGGTTCCAAGCAGCAGCAACCAGGCAAACAGTACACATGACAACAACGTGATTACGTAACCCGTGCCTGTGATTGCATGATACGCCGTGGTTGCGCCCAGCACTGCCAGAGCCACGATCCAGGGTATGCGCTTACGACGCCAAACCCCTACCCCCAACATAACCAACACAAATCCAAATGCCAACGCGGTCACAGGTTGGCCCGCTCCAACTGTCAGCGGTGAAAATTGCAGCGCTGGTAACAAATTCGTGATCATGTCAGGTGCCAACACTGGCAAAATATTCAGGACTCCTGCCGCGCCGATCATCAGCGCAATCAGGCGAATCCCATCCGCCCAGATGAACTCCGCCTCGCCTACATCGAATGTCTTTACCCGTCGCAGCAAGAAGAAACCCAGCACCACTGGAAGCCAGAAAGCGATTCCACGGAAAGCTAATGTCACGGTTACAGCAACATTCCAGGGGACTCCCAGGGTAACAAAAGCGGCTGATGTCACCCCCTCTATCACTCCGGTGCCTTGCGGGGCAGGCGATATAATCCAGGTCAGGATCCCGATTGCATACCCGGCTACCAGTGGGCCCAACGAGATTGCCTCATCAAAAGCCACAAACAACATGCGCATACTTGCAATCGCCAGCAGGTGTGCGACCAGCATAACCAGGGCTGTACGAATAGCGCGTTTTGGATGCTGCGTCATGGCCAATGAAGCGCCGATGAATTCGCTCGAGGATTTTTCCGCCCAACCTAGTGGCAGATATTCTTCGCGGTTGATATAGCCCATAAACCGGTTGACCACCATTTCGATCCATGCAAAAATCCGCTTGAGGTATCCGGGGCGCCACAATCCCAGGCCCAGTACACCGCACAACCCCGCCGTAATCAAAGTCAATATCGCCGATCCGATCACCACTTGCAAGCTCAGCGTTTCCCAAACGAACAAGTAAATCATACTGACGATCAGGATCAAAGTCAGGGCGCTAAAATCCGCAATCAATTGGAGCACCACCGCAGCAGTCGCGCGCGCTCCTGAATTGCCCCGCCGCGAAACGTCATCAACGTACAAAGCCACACCCGCAGCGCCGCCCGCCGGGGCTACGGCATTTACAAATAGCGACCCCAGCGTTACGGGCAGCAGGTTGCTTATCTTCGTTTTGATTTCGACTGCATCAAACGCGGATTGAAAAGCAGCGGTAAACACGTAAAAATAAAACACCTGCAAAAGCGCAGCGCCCAAGACCCAATCCCAATGACCCTCAAGCAGCGTTTCAATCAGGCTGGTCAGTTCTTCGGATTGAGTAGAAAGCGCCCACAGGAATGCGGCAACCAGAAACCAGAAAAGCAAGCGTCGCATAAATCACTCCGTATTCCGACAGACTCTGTCTTATTCTAATCGATTCCGTCGCTATTGCAAGGCATTTACTGGCCTACGATCTTGGATAAGCTCGCTTCGCACTGCCAGTCTTTACCGCCAGGATGGTAAGTGTACAATGATTTCGAACACACCCCCACCAGATCGATGATTTACCATCCTCGCATACATTATATTATACCTTTCACGCTTTCACCCTGGCTAAGATATCCATAAAAACCTTCTTTCCACCGCATCTCAGCAAGTATCCCTAGAATCACGAGAGCCGGCGTTTGAGCCGGCTCTCTTTAAGGAGGAGGAGAAAGATGCGCACCCTGTTGATTGAAGGATAACAGATTCAGGGTTTCGATGCTTGACGCCTGATCTACGAATACCCTACGATTACCCGACAAATCCGCCCTAATGAGGTATATTCAGTGGCATTCTCACCGGGTTGCCTGGCGATCCTTGATCCAGTGTAGGGGTTTACGCTTGGCCCCACCCTCCTGAATGACTTCACCCTGATAATCCCCATAACATGCCAGGAACCTGTGGAATATCTCATCTTGCGCATCGTGATAATCAGCAATTTTTTCGAACACACCCATCAAAGTATTGCACTGCACACCATTGCGCAGGTCTACCAGCCATACCTGTTCGGCGGGATCGATGGCGCTTCTGCCTGGGATCTGGAATTCTACCCGACCGTCACGATACCCTTTGCTGTTGGATCGCCGGGTTGATCCCCTGAATACACATTTCCAAAAGCTCCTCCAGAGAAAGGTCTTCATATCCAGCTTCCCTGGCCTCCCGTATAAAGCGCGGTGTGAGGTTGTGAATCCGGCATTCCACAAGCTGCTCGGGGTCGATATCATCAAAGCCCAGTTCGCGCATTTCGCGCGCATAGGCAGGGGTGACGCCATGTATGCGCAGTTCGACCAACTCATCCACTCCAAGTTCCTTGAGGCCTGCTGCACGCATCTCTGCCACGTAATCTGGCCTGACACCATGGATAGCCAGTTCCACCAACTGCCCGACATCTTCGAATGCATCCAACCCTAAAGCCTTCATCCCCTGGACAAACCCCGCCGAAACCCCATGAACGCCAAGCTCCACCAGATCATCGATGTTCAAGTCTTTGAAGCCCGCATCATGCAGATCGCGCACAAAGCGCGCCGAAATGCCATGAATTCTCAATTCGACAACATCATCGATCTCCAAATCCAGCAGCCCAACCTCCTGTAATTCACGCACAAAACGCGCCGGCACATCGTGAATTCTGAGAGCGACCAGATCATCGATTTCCAAGTCCCGCAAACCGGCCTCATGCAGTTCGCGCACGTAGCGCGGTGTGACATCGTGGATACGCGCCTCGATCAAGGTAGACAGGTCATCCAATACAACCCCCAGGGAAGACATCTCGCGGATGTAACTCGCCGTAATGCCATGTAGATTCAATTCATCTAAATCAGAGCGCGTCACCTCATCGAACCCAAGCTCTTGCAGAGCCTCAATCAATTCGGTATATCCCCCTCTGGTGTGAACAACAGGCCAGCCAGGCAAGGGCTGCAGAGGAGACAAAGGCGCCAGGACAGGCACACTGGCAACAGGTGGGACAGGGGGTACAGGTGGCACAGGTGGCACAGGTGGAACACTGTCCGCCACAACCGGAGAATGCGGCTCACTGGCTTCCAGGGCCTTGAACAAGCGCTCGGCTTCCTCTGCAGTAATCTTCCCATCCGCAATCATTTGCAAAATCAATTGACGTTCGCTATCCATATTTCTCTCCTTTTTCTGTCGACCCTAAGGTCAGGGCTGCTCGCCTAACTGCACCAGCAACTCGGTTGCTTCCTGGACAGTGATCTCGCCCTGGCTCAGCCGGTTGAGGATTTCCTGGCGCCGGGCAGAACGTTCTTCGATGGTCAGGCCCGCGTCGAGCCCCAATTCCTCGATCAGCTCATCCAGCCGCCGCCGGATCGCCCAATAAGACTCGCCGGTAGTGCGCTCCATCTCTTTTACATTACCGCGATTGCGAATGAAGCTTTCCAAAAACGCCAGGCTCTCATTCGAAAGCATCAGGAATGGGTTGAGCTCGAAGCGACCGGCAACCGCCGTGGCGCAGCGAGAACAGCCAAGCTGGGTGACGACCAGGGGGGCAGAACAACTGGGGCATTTTCGTGGAATTTTGCTCATTTTCGCTACCTCTCCATATCAGTATAATATACTTTTGAAATTAAGTCAAATATTTTGATTAATTACCAAATATTTTGGCATATATCGCAATATTATGATCCAACGCGGGGAGCATCTTCCCTGAAAAACCTCCCAACTGGGTGTTTCGGCTTCGATGCCTGAACCATCCCATCATTTTCGTGGTACAATATACATAGAACATTAGTGCGGTTTCCGCACATTCGGTACCTGGTGATATTCTTACTCCCACCCACCCGGCAGACTCCCGCGCCGGAGAGAATGGCATGCCTCCGATACAAGCTTACTACAGCTCCCACAGCCCAATCACCGATCCTGGGCCCTACGCCTACCTGTATGAAAACCTGCCCGACTCGCCTGCCGAGTTGGCCAACGTGGTTCAGGGGTTGCTGATCCACAAGCTCAACGTCGAGCATTACAAGATCTCGCTCAGCAGCGTACAGCGCGCCGAGTGGCACTTGCGTACCGTGCAGCAGCGCCTGGCAGGCATACAATCCCTTGACTCGGCGCCGCTCAGCGAGCCGCGCCCTCCAGCCCTACGCCAGGTTGGGGTATGCCGCGACTTCGCCGTTTTGCATGTCTCCCTGCTCCGCCACAAAGGTATTCCCGCCCGCATGCGCGTCGGTTTTGCTAAGTACCTGGACCCGCGCGGCCCTTACCGCTACGACCATTGGATCAGCGAGTATTGGGATGCAGGCCTGGGCTGTTGGGTGCTCACCGATCCACAAATCGACGATCTTCAACGCCAGTTGTTCGAACTCGATGCAGCTAACGTGGATGTGAATGATCTGGAGCGCGACCGCGACTTTTTCCTGGCTGGCAGCGCCTGGAAGCTGTGCCGCGCTGGTCTCGATAAATCTCTGCTCTTCCGCTTCAGCGGCGAATGGAAAGGAATGCCCTGCATCCGCGGCAACCTGCTGCACGATTTCCAGGCGCTCAACAAAACCGAACTACACGTTACCGATTATTGGGACGATCTGGGTATCAAAGCCGAGACTTCTCTGACCATCGAGGATAAGGCCTTGCTCGACCACATCGCCGGGTTGACTCTGGATGCCGAAGAAAGCTTTGACGAACTCCGCGTCCTCTTTGACAACCTGCCACGCACCCAGCGCATCTTCGCCAAACTGCGCCTGCTGGGGGTGATCGAAGATGTCCAACTGGCCACCCCGGCCGATCTGCAGCCCTCTGGGATGGATCGACTGGCAGCATTATCCAGGGCTGCAGACGCTCAACCTTTGGCCACACCTGCGCCGCCCGGCGAATACCTGCCTTATGAACTCCCCTCCGATCATCCCGCCCGCACTCAAAGTGCCGTCGCGCCAGGTATGGGCGACATCATCGTGCGCGGCGCTCGCCAACACAACCTGAAAAACATCACCGTCCACATCCCCCGTCACAAGCTGGTCGTTATTACTGGAGTCAGTGGTAGCGGCAAATCCTCCCTGGCATTCGATACCATCTATGCCGAAGGCCAGCGTCGCTACGTCGAGAGCCTGTCCTCTTTCGCCCGCCAGTTCATGGGCCAGATGGAGAAGCCCCTGGTTGACCAGATCACCGGGCTGAGCCCATCCATCGCCATCGAGCAAAAGACCATCAGCCGCAACCCGCGTTCTACAGTTGGCACAGTCACCGAAATCCTCGATTATCTGCGCGTGCTCTTCGCTCGCCTGGGCACGCCACACTGCCCGCAGTGCGGGCGCGCCGTCCAACCCCAAAGCGCCCAGCAGATCTCCAACCAGCTTGCCCAACTGCCTCCCGGGACCCGCTTCCAACTCCTGGCTCCCATCGCTCGCAACCGTAAAGGAACCTACGCCAGCACGCTCAAACAAGCTATCAAAGATGGCTACACGCGCGCCCGCCTCAACAGCCAGGTTTACGATCTGGCTGAGGGCATCCCTGAGCTGGACAAAAACAAAAAGCACAACATCGAACTGGTCATCGATCGCCTGGTTGTTCCAGATGGGCCTCTCCCTGCGCATCGCCTCCCCGGGGACCGCTCCGACTTCACCACTCGCCTGATGGACTCGGTCGAGACCACTCTCAAAACCGGTCATGGCCTGCTCATGGTCGACCTGGGCCACGAAACGATCACCCTCAGCGAGCACAACGCCTGCCCGGATTGCGAGATCAGCTTTCCAAAGCTGGAGCCTCACCTGTTCTCCTTCAATTCCCCCCTGGGCATGTGCGATGAATGCAACGGGCTGGGCATCAAGCTTCAGGTCGACCCGGATTTGATCATCGAACATCCGGAATGCTCGCTGCTAGATGGCGCTTCGCGCTGGTACCGCGACCTGCGCAAGAAAGGGGATGGCGCCTGGCAGGTGCGCAACCTGAGCGCCATTGCCGACCATTACGGCGTAAACATCGAACAGCCCTGGAATGCCCTGCCCGAGCAGTTCCGGCACGTCATCCTGTACGGCTCGGGCGGCGAGAAGGTACACTTCGAATACGAAGTCGAAAACGATAATGGTAGCTGGCGCGGCGAGAGCGTACGCGAAGTCAAGGGAATCATCTATCACATCAACCGCCTCTTCCGCCAGACCAAGTCGGAATATACCCGGCGTTGGTACATGAGCTTCATGAGCCAGCTTCCCTGTCCCAAGTGCAGCGGTGAACGCCTGAACGCCGAAGCTCGCCTGGTAACTGTGGCGGGCAAACGCCTGCCCGAGATCACCGCCTGGAGCATCGCCGCTCTGCATGAATGGGTTGGCGAGCTGCCCAACCATATTTCCGAGGAACAACGCCAGATTGGCCTGGAGTTGATCAACGAGATCCGCCAGCGCCTGGGCTTTATCCGCAACGTAGGCCTGCATTACCTGAACCTGGATCGTCCCGCGCCCACCCTCTCTGGTGGTGAAGGCCAGCGCATCCGCCTGGCCAGCCAGATCGGCAGTGGGCTGGTGGGCGTCCTTTACATCCTGGATGAGCCTTCCATTGGGTTGCACACCCGCGACCACCGCGCCCTGCTCGATACGCTCACGCAGCTGCGCGACACCGGCAACACCGTTCTGGTGGTCGAGCACGATGAGACCACCATGCGCACCGCCGATTGGATCATCGATCTCGGCCCTGGCCCAGGCATCCTGGGCGGCGAATTGGTCGCAGCAGGCACGCCCGAAGAGCTCGTGCTCAACCCCGACTCACTCACCGGGCGCTACCTGTCTGGCGAGTTGGCGGTCACCGCTCCCAACGGGAGATCGCGCCGCAAGCCTTCGGGCTGGCTCACCATCCGCAACGCCCGCCTGCACAATCTGAAAAATATCGATGCTCGCTTTCCCCTGGGCGCCTTAGTGTGCATTACAGGCGTCAGCGGTTCCGGCAAGAGCAGCCTGATCGCCCAGACTCTGCACCCGGCTCTATCCCGCTTGCTGCACAACGCCCAGAGCGTTCCCGGCCCGCACGACAGCATCGAGGGCCTGGAACAAATCGATAAAGTCATCAATATCACGCAGGATCCCATCGGACGCAACCCGCGCTCTAACCCGGGCACCTATGTGGGCGTGTTGAGCGCTATCCGCCAGGTTTTCGCCGCCACGCCCGAAGCGCGCGCCCTGGGTTACGCTGCCGGCCGCTTCAGCTTCAACGTCAAGGGTGGGCGCTGCGAAGAATGCCAGGGTTACGGCTTCAAAAAGGTCGAGATGCATTTCCTGCCCGATGTATGGGTCAAATGCAAGGCCTGCGAAGGCCGCCGCTTCAACCACCAGACCCTGGGCATTTCCTTCAAAGGCAAGAATATTGCCGATGTGCTGGATATGGATGTGCAGGAAGCCCTGGATTTTTTCCAGAACTTTCCTGACATCCGCCGCATCTTACAGACCCTGCACGATGTTGGTCTGGATTACATCAAGCTTGGTCAATCCGCCCTCACTCTCAGCGGCGGCGAAGCCCAGCGCGTCAAGCTGGCCAAGGAGCTGAGCCGAGTTGCCACCGGCCGCACCATCTACTTCCTGGATGAGCCTACTACCGGCCTACATTTTGCCGATATCCAGCGCCTGCTGGATGTGCTTCACCGCCTGACTGATGCCGGCAACACCGTCATCATCATCGAACACAACCTGGATGTGATCAAAACGGCCGACTGGGTGATCGATTTGGGACCTGAAGGCGGCGAGAAGGGCGGCTACATCGTAGCCGAAGGCAGCCCCGAACAGGTGGCGAAGGTAGAAACCAGCTACACAGGCCAATTCTTGAAAGAAATCCTCGGAGGGAAAACCCATGATTGAAATGCCCGAAGCCACTACACTTGCAAACCAGATGAACGCCGTCCTGGTTGGTAAAACTTTTGCCCGCTTTGCGCGCGGCAGCCTGAGACACAAATTCCTGTGGCTCAACCGCCCAGACGAAGATTTCCAGGCCATCCTGTAGCACCCCCATCCAAAAGATCCAATACCTTGGCGGGGCGTGTTACTTCTGCTCGAACTGCCAGGCATAGGATATCTGCTCCGCCAGCCGCGCTCGCACAGGCCGCTATTCAGGCGGGGTTCGCTCGCCTCGAACAAAGACTCATCCTGGAAAGTTGCGTAATTTGATAAAATTAGGCCATGCAGCTAGAAAATAACAGCCGGGTGGCGATTATTGGGGGTGGGCCAGCAGGGAGTTTTACCGCATTGCACCTGCAGCGATTCGCTGCGCATGCCGGCCTGAGGCTCGAGATCGCCATCTTCGAGTTACGGGATTTCAGCCGCCCAGGGCCAAGAGGTTGCAACAAGTGCGCTGGGATCATTTCGTCGAAAACCGTACACAACTTGATCGCGCTAGGGCTGAGTTTCCCTGATGGAATCATCCTGGCAGAACTCAACTCCTACGTTCTACACCTGGATCAAAATGAACTGCTCATCGAACAGCCTGACCCAGATCGACGTATTGTCAGCGTTTACCGGGGAAGCGGCCCCCGCCTGGGAACACACCCCCCACCCATATCTTTCGATGGATGGTTGATAGCACAGGCCCAGGCCCGCGGCGCCACCCTGTACCCTGAGCGGGTCATCGCAATACGAGCTGGGCCCCGCCGCCATACAATCGTTACTGCGCAGCGAGCGTTCGAAGCCGATCTGGTCATCCTGGCCACAGGCATCAACAGCTCTGCCCCACTGGACCCGGGCTGGCAATATCGCCCGCCTCGTTCCATGGTGATGGCCCAGGATGAAATCCTCCTACCTACAACGCTGGAAAAGGGGCATGTACACGTCTTTTTTGCTCCTCCAAGTGGGATGATATTCGGCGGCCTGATTCCCAAAGGGCGCTATGCCAACATTTCTCTCTTAGGGCACAAACTACCTCCCAGGGCAATCGCCGAATTCCTGAAGGAGCATGAAACTACTTTATTCTCGCAGGATACACCTACATTGTGCGGGTGTACACCTCGCATCGTTACGGCTCCGGCAACCGGCTATTATGCAGACCGCATGGTCGCTGTAGGGGATTGCGCTGTAACGCGGCTGTACAAGGATGGAATTGGTTCGGCTTACGTTACCGCCGAAGCGGCAGCCCGCACCGCCGTTGAAATGGGCATCAGCGCGCGCCATTTTTCTGTAGGTTATCGTTCCGTTTGCCACAGAATCGCCAGGGACAACCACTACGGACACCTGCTTTTCTGGCTGTGGGGCCTGGCTCGCCGCTCGCCCGCGCTGGTAAGCGCCTGGCAGAAGGCTGTCCTGCGAGAAAAGGACCTGCCTGCAAGCGATCAAATCTATCACCGCGTGCTATGGGGGATGTTTACCGGGGATGAATCTTACCGGCAGATTTTCTGGCTTATGATCGGCCGGGCGGCCACACACTTGTTTTGGGACACCATAAAAGCATGGAGGCAGAAATGAAAGAGCGCGGCTTAGGGCCCCTGCAATCAGGCGGTAAGGTTGTCGTTATCGGAGGAGGCCCAGGCGGAGCTGCTACCGCCATCGCGCTGAAGCAAAGCGGACGCGCCTTAGGGCGCCAAGTCCGTGTGGTGGTTGTGGAGGAGAAGCACTTTGCCGGTGAACAACATTACAACCAATGCGCCGGCGTGCTTTCCCCTCCCATTGCCGAGTTGGTAGAACGCGATCTGGGCATACCCTTCCCATACCACCTCGCCCAGCGCTCCATTACTGGCTACGTACTCCACACTGCCCGGCGGCAAATTGTTCTGGATGGTGATACAGAGCCATCACTTGCCTTGCGCCGGGTGCAGTTTGACGCCTATATGCTAGACATTGCCCAACAGCATGGAGTCGAGGTGCAGAGCGCCCGAGTCACTGATCTGGAATTTCACGCCGATGAGGTTATCGTTTATACCAGCAGTCTCCCCCTGCAAGCCGATGTAGTCGTCGGCGCCTTCGGGATGGATGAAGGCGCAGCCGCTCTTTTTTCCCGCACCGTTAACTACCGCCCACCTGCCACGTTGAGTTCGATCGTCACAAAGTACCATCCTGGAGAAGAAGGCATGGCAGCTTTCGGCGACCGCATCCACGCTTTTCTACCCCCTACCCCACACATTGAATTCGCCGCTGTCACACCCAAAGGCAATCACCTCACCATCAATGCAGCCGGTGCAACCATCGACATAGAACTGGTAAGAGCCTTCTTATCTGCCCCCTATGTGCAAAGCATCCTGCCCAGGATTGCAGAAGCGGGCAGCCTGCATCTCAAGGATCTACACTACTTCAAGGGTCATTTTCCGCGCGGGTTGGCGCACAACTTTACAGGTGAGCGCTTCGTAATGGTAGGCGATGCAGCCGGGTTGGTGCGGGCGTTCAAAGGCAAGGGAGTGACTTCTGCCATTCAGACCGGAACTCGAGCTGCCCAAACCATCTTGTGCCAGGGCATTTCAGCCAGCGCTTTTCAAGCCTATCGCACTGCCAATCGTGACATCACCGAAGATCTACCCTACGGCCGTGCCATGCGCATCCTGACAATTCTGGCATCAAAACTTGGCCTGATGGATATCGCCCTTTTAGCAGCCGCTCGCGACCCCGGGCTGCGCCAGGCGCTCTTCGATGCAGTATCCGCTCACCGCTCTTATCAGCAAGTGATTCGCAATGGGCTTACCTTAGCATCATTACGGGCGTTAACTGGAGCCCTGGCGCAGGTAATCAGATCTAAAGAGCGTTAGCCAACCCACTCGCACAATTATGTTTGTCCATTTGCACGCCCATTCCACTTACAGCTTCCTCGAAAGCCTGGCATCCCCTGCTGAGCTGGCCCAGGCCGCTGCCCGCTTCGAGATGCCCGCCCTGGCCCTCACAGATCACCTTGGCCTGACTGGCGCCATCGAGTTTTACGATGCCTGCCAGGAAGCCGGAGTCAAACCCATCCTGGGTCTGGAGTTGGATGTAACGCTTCCAACTGGCCTGTCATCCCTAGAACCCAGGGGCGGCCGGTTGGCGCTTCTCGCCGCCGATCTTTCCGGTTGGCGCAGCCTGTGCCGGTTGAGCAGCGCAATGTTGGCCGAATCGCCCGGTCCCGAAGCTCCCCTGCCTTTCGAGCGCCTGGTTCAAGAAAGCCAGGGCCTGATCTGCCTGTCCGGCGGCAGAAATGGTTGGATCGCCCACCTGCTGCACGATCGACACCAGGCCGCCGCCCGCGCTTGCCTGGAACACCTGCACAGCGCTTTCCCCGGTCGCTTGTACCTCGAATTGAACCTGCATACTCCCCAGGATCGAACCTCGGTAGATACACTGGCTACCCTGGCGGAGGCGCTGCATCTGGCTTTAGTAGCCGCCCACAGCCTGTATTACCTCACTCCCGAACAGGCTGCCCTGCAGCGCACCCTGGCGGCCATGCGCCTGAACATCCCACTGCAAACCCTGCCCGAATCCGCTTCAGCCCCGCCTGCCGCTTACTTCACTGCGCCAGCAGAGATGACAGCCCGCTTCGCTGCTTTCCCCGCCGCGCTGGCCGCCACCCTGGAAATCTCCGAGCGCTGCCAGCTCGAGCTGCCCCTTGGGAAGCCTCGCTTTCCTGCCATCGATCTCTCGCCCCAGCAAACCCCTATCCAGGTACTGCGTCACCGGGCCCAATCAGGCGCTCTGCGGTTGTATGGCGAAATGACCCCCGCGATCCAATCCCGGCTGGACCACGAACTGGCGGTCATCGATGATCTGGGATACGCCTCGCTCTTTCTGATCGTCGAAGAAATCCTGGAGTTCGCTTACCAGCGCGGCGTACCGATCTCCTCGCGCGGCTCGGCTGCCTCGTCCCTCGTAGCCCACTGCCTGGGCATCACTTCCCCTGATCCGTTGCGCCTGAACCTGTACTTTGAACGCTTCTTGAACCCCGCCCGCGCCACGCCGCCGGATATCGACACCGACCTGTGTTCTCGCCGCCGCGACCAGGTGATCGACTTCGTCTACCGCCGCTACGGGCACGAACGCGTTGCTATGGTCTGCACCATCAGCCGCTTGCGCTCCCGCTCGGCTTTGCGCGAAGTTGCAAAAGCCCACGGCCTGCCGCCCTCCGAAGTAAGCCGCCTGGCCGAAAGCCTGCCCCACCGCTGGTATGGCCCGCCCGAGCGCCACGCCGCCCCTGCTGAGCCCTTTGCTGAGTTATCTGAGCGCTACCCGGATCCTGCTTACCAGGCTGTATTTCGAGACGCGGCCGCCTTGCTCGGATTACCGCGCCATCTTTCCATCCACCCAGGCGGCATCGTCATTGCGCCTGGCCCGCTCACCGACCTGGCCCCCACACAGATGGCTGCCAAAGGCGTGGTGATCACCCAGTTCGACCTGGAGTCGGTTGAACGCCTGGGCCTGGTCAAGATCGACCTGCTCGGCATCCGCGGCCTGAGCGTCCTGGGAGATGTCGCTGGCTTCATCCACAACCAGCAGCCGGGCACCTACCCCGCTCCACTGAAAGCCCTGGAGGCCATCCCCGAAGACGATCCACCTACTGCTGAATTGGTGCGCTCTGGCAGCACCATCGGCTGTTTCCAGATCGAAAGCCCCGGCATGCGCGCCACGCTCAAAGAAATCCAGGCTAGCAGTGTAGACGACATCATGGTCGCCCTGGCTCTCTACCGCCCTGGGCCGCTCACCGGCGGCTTGAAAGACGCCTTCGTGCGCCGCCATCGCGGCCAGGAACCCGCTGCGCACCTGCATCCTGCCCTGGCCCCATTACTCGAGGACACCTATGGCGTGATCCTTTACCAGGAACAGGTGCTGCGCATCGCCCACGAACTGGCCGGCTTTAGCCTGGCTGAAGCCGATCTGCTGCGCCGCGCCATGTCCCACTTCGATCCTGGAGAGCAAATGAAAACTCTTGTTAGCGCGCCAAACCGATGGGATAGTCATGTTTTCACCGGGATGGCTAAAGGTAACACTTGATGATCATGCCAGTACAAATCCCAGCCGCCATTGAGCAACAAAGTGCGCAGAGCAGCCAGAGC